>JBAVOL010000090.1:0-135560 GCA_049692035.1 Rhizomicrobium sp. | reverse complement strand
CCGAGCAGGATGGCGAGCGCGAGCTGCGCTTCGTGCTCCTGTTCCTGCAAGACGGGGATGTTTGCTTCCTGGGCGGCGACGACGGCTTGTTCCTGCGCCAGATCGAGCTGCGACGAAACGCCGTTTTCCAATTTGGCTTCGACGACGACCAGAACGCGCTTGGCGTCCTCGACATTCTGCTGGGCGATGGTCACGCGCTCGCGCAGTGCAAGCACGTCGAAATAGGTCGTCCCAACGCCGGAAACCGTCGTCAGTGCAACCGCTTCCTGGTTGTAGCGCGACGATTTGAGGGATTCGTTCGCGGCCCGCAAATTGTCGCGGGCAAGGCCCCAGAAGTCGAGTTCATAGCTCGCGTCACCCGCTATGCCGAAAGAATTCGACAGGTAGCCGGGAAAAATGGCGCTGCCCGCCTGCTTGGAACGCTGCGCGGTGCTGTCGAGATTGATGGTGGGGAACAAGGCCGAGCGTTGAATATTGGTCTGCGCTTCGGCTTGCAGGACGTTGGCGGCTGCTACGGCAATGTCCAGATTGTTGGTCTCGGCCGTCGCGATCAAGCTGTCGAGCTCGGGGCTGCCGAAGCCGTGCCACCATTCCTTTTTGGGCCACACATCGGGGCTGGTGGGGATGGGGCTCGTAAATTTGGCGGGAATATCGCTCGGCTTCAGCGCCTGGGGCACGGGTGTCGAGCAACCAGCGGCTACAAAGGCGAGCGCCAGGGCTGAAACTTGGGTCGTCAATTTCGTCATGGAAACCACTTGCTGGCCTGCACCTGATCCATACAGGGTCAAGGCGCCGTCTTAAAGAGCGTGACGCGAAACGCAAAGGCGGAGGTATGCGCCTTCGCCTCCCCTGAAACGGGAATATGCGGCATGCACACGGGTTCGCCAAGCGCGCGCCGCACAAACTTCACCTTTTTGCCGATCGGGGCAGCGGTCAGGCGCCTTCCCGCCGGGCGAGAAGGACGGCCGGAGAATACCCCCGGTTCGGGGTCCGAAGATATCTCCGGCCGTCCACGCGTCCGTGCCCTCGATGGAGCGCCGATACGGGCACGGCCACGATCGGTGACGCGGCGAAGGCCGAAATCGGCGGCTGAGCAATGGCCCGCGTCGCAACATCGCCGAATACGGAAAATCCCGCACGCTTCCAGCGCACTAAGAGGCCGACGTGCCGTTTGCCGAGTTGCCCCGGGCGTCTCGTAACGCACCTGTCTTCGTCCAGAGCCATCTCGCTCTCGTGTGACCGCAGCATCTCGTGCACCGCAGGAATACTCGCGCAACGGTGGCGGGCAAATGGCAGAGTTGTAACAAACTGTCGTCAAGGCCGAAAAAGGCGCAGATATGGCGAGTGAAGTTTTCGTAATGAAAAAGCGGCCAGAGATTGCGCCGCCTTTCGCATCGAAATTCGATAATTCCTCCGGTGCCGGCGAACGATTTTGAAACGGATCAATTGTGCATTGGCGAGAGCGAATTCGAGATTGATGCAAATCGCCGTTTTGTAATCCTCACTTGCAGCGCGGACATTGCCGAGGGCTTCCTCGTCCTCATGGCCTATTGCGGCATCACCGGGTAGCAGTCCGGCGTATCATCAATTCGGCCAGGGATCGTCGCTGAAATCCTTGACCTCCCGCATCGGGATGCGGATGGTCGGATGCATGCCCGGATAAACGATCACAGTCATCTGTCTGGTGTCCGGGTTCCATTCCATTTGCGGTGCCACGCCGCCGGGTTTGCGAAACTGGCGGCCGTCGAAATCAAAACGGCGCGGTTGCGCTTCGCCCCAATCCTCGGCAAGTTCGTCTGCGATCCTTTGATGAAGGGCCTGTCTTTGGTCGGACGGAAGATTCCCGGGGTTGATCATGTCGGGCGCGCTCAGAAATATGTCGCCTTTGGGTGTGATCTCCAGCCGCGCCGCGACAACCGCGTCGTTCGTCTCGTAGGTGCCCTCCCAGCGGCCCACGGGCGCCGTCCTGGTTTTCGAACATGCGAGAACTGCGACGAGGCATAGCCCGAGAACGACGGCCGCCGATAAAGAGCGCATGGCAACTCCCGGAGTTACATTGGCGCACGCCAGCAGCCTAGCCGCAAAATCTTGATTTTCGGTAACGACAGGGTCCGTGTCGTATTCGTCCTCTTGCACTGTCACCCGCAAGGTTGATACGTCATTAGCCCAGCCGCCGGGGATGGATCGCATCGTGACCGTTAATTCTGACAGCTTGCCCAAAGGTTTTCTCGCGGAATCCCTTGGCCGGATCAAACCATCGCCCACGCTCGCCGTGACGCAGAAGGCGCGGGACCTGAAGGCTGCCGGCCGCGACGTGATCGGGTTGGGCGCCGGCGAGCCCGATTTCGACACGCCGGACAACATCAAAGAGGCAGCCGTCGCCGCCATCCGGCGCGGCGAGACGAAATACACGGCCGTCGAAGGCATTCCCGAGCTGCGCTCTGCCATCGCAGGGAAGTTCAAGCGGGAAAACGGGCTCGATTACAAGCCGGCGCAATGCTTCGTGGCGCCGGGTGGAAAAAGCATCCTCTACAACGCCTTGATGGCGACCCTGAACAAGGGGGACGAGGTCATCGTGCCGGCGCCCTATTGGGTCAGCTATCCCGATATCGTCCTGCTCGCCGGCGCAAAACCCGTGATCGTCGAGACCGGGCTCGATGAAGGTTTCCGGCTGACGCCCAAGGCGCTGGAGCGAGCCATTACCCGCAAGACCAAATGGCTGATCTTCAACCAGCCTTCAAACCCGACGGGCGCCTGTTATACGCGCGAACAGCTCAAGGCGCTGACCGACGTCCTGCTCAAACATCCGCATGTCTGGATTCTGACCGACGATATGTATGAGCATCTCGTCTATGGCGGATTCGAGTTTTCCACCGTCGCACAAGTCGAACCGCGCCTTTACCCGCGGACCCTGACAATGAATGGCGTGTCCAAGGCCTATGCGATGACGGGCTGGCGTATCGGCTATTGCGCCGGACCTGAGCCACTGATCAAGGCGATGGCCAAGCTCCAATCGCAATCGGCGACGAATGCCGCTTCGATCTCGCAATGGGCAAGTGTGGAGGCCCTGAACGGGCCGCAGGATTTCATCCCCAAATTTCAGAAGGCGTTCGAGGAACGCCGCGATCTTGTGGTTTCAATGCTCAATCAATCCGCCGGCATCGAATGTCCGATGCCGGAGGGCGCCTTCTATGTATATCCTTCGATTCGCAAGTTGATCGGGAAGAAGTCGCCGTCGGGCAAGAAGATCGTGACCGACGAGGATTTTGCGAACGAGCTGCTGGACCAGGAAGGCGTAGCGGTCGTCCATGGCGCCGCCTTCGGGCTGTCGCCGTTCTTCCGTATCTCCTACGCAACGTCGACCGCGGTATTGGAGGATGCCTGCCATCGCATCCAGCGGTTCTGCGGCAATCTCCGATAGCAGGCGCGGTTTGCCCGGCAAACCGTACCCAAGCCGAGAATTTGTCCACAAGATGGTGGGTCCCCTGCGGAGCCGAAAGACTATGACATCCTGTAAACTTCAGGGTGCCTATCGGGCCTTGCCAATAGCCGCCAGCGGCGCGAGCATGGCCATTGCGGGGCGCGTGACGCGACCGGCTTTTGGCCAGCGCCCGCCGCGCCTCGGCCCGGCAAACGGGCTATGAAGGCGCACAATCATGTCCAGAAAAAATGGAGGAAATGGGCCACGCGCAGTGGCCCTCGTGGGACCATACGGAAGCGGTAAAACTACGCTTCTGGAAAGCATTCTTGCCGCGACGGGGGCAATCCAGCGCAAGGGCATGATCATCCAGAAGAATATGGTCGGTGACAGCTCGCCAGAAGCACGCTCGCGGCTGATGAGCGTCGAAGTCAATTGTGCGAGTGCGAAATATCTCGACGACGATTTTACCTTTCTCGACTGTCCGGGATCGATCGAATTTCTCCAGGACACGCTCAACGTGCTGCCCGCTGTCGACGCGGCCGTCGTTGTCTGCGAGCCGGACGCCGCCAAGGTGCAAATGCTGAAGCCCTATTTGAAGCGGCTCGCCGATCAGGGCATCCCGCATTTCCTCTTCGTCAATAAAATCGACAAGGCGAACGGAGCATTGCGCGATCTGCTGGCAAACCTGCAGGACGCGAGCGACAAGCCGCTGCTCCTGCGCCAGATACCCATTTGGGACAATGGCGTCGTTTCCGGCTTTGTCGATCTCGCGCTGGAGCGCGCTTTCGTTTATCGCGAACATCAGGAATCGCAGCTGATCGCGTTGACGGGCGAGGTCAAGGATCGCGAAAAGGAAGCCCGCTTTCAGATGCTTGAAAAACTCGCCGATTATGACGAGCATCTGATGGAGGAATTGCTGTCCGACATCGAGCCGCCGCGCGACGAAGTCTATGATGATTTGTGCCGCGAATTGGCGGAAGGGCTCGTAGTCCCCGTATTGATCGGATCGGCCGAAGGCGACAACGGCATCCGCCGCCTGCTGAAGGCACTCCGCCATGAAGTGCCCGACGTGACCAAAACCGTCGCGCGGCTGGGACTTGATCCCGGCGGCGAGACGCTAGTGCAGATTCTCAAGACCTATCACTCCTCGCATGGGGGCAAGCTGAGCCTCGGCCGCGTCCTTTCGGGCATGCTGAAGGATGGTGGCGTTTTACACCGCAGCGACGGCAGCGATGTGCGCGTGGGTGGAATCTTCAGCCTCAAAGGCAACGCACAGACAAAACTCACGGAGGCCGGCGCCGGCGATACAGTCGCGCTTGGCCGCCTCGAAGGAGTCCTGACGGGCGAAACGCTGACCAGTTCGAAAGGCGGTCTGGCGGCCGGAATCGCGATCGAGGAATTGAAGCCGGTTTACAGCCTCGCCATCGAAACCGTCGACCGCAAGGACGAGGTCAAATTGACGGCCGCGATCGCAAAGCTGCGCGAAGAGGATCCGTCGCTGCGCTTCGTGCAAAACGCCGAGTTGCACGAAATGTCGCTCGCGGGCCAAGGCGAGATCCATCTGAAAGTTGCCGTTGAAAAGCTCGAAAGCAAATATGGTCTCAAACTGCACACGCATTTGCCGCGCGTGCCCTACAAGGAAACGATCCGCAAAAAGATCAACCAACGCGGCCGTCACAAACGTCAGACCGGCGGTCACGGCCAGTTCGGCGATGTGGTTATCGAAATCGCGCCATTGCCGCGGGGCACCGGGTTCGCATTCGAGGATGAAATCACGGGCGGTGTCATTCCGAAACAGTGGATTCCGTCCGTCGAGAAAGGCGTCGTCGAATATCTGAAGGAAGGGCCGTTGGGCTTCCCCGTCGTCGACGTTGTGGTGACTCTGGTCGACGGATCGTTTCATTCGGTCGATTCCTCCGATGCGGCGTTTCAGGCGGCGGGACGGATCGCCATGCAGGAGGGCATGCCCCAGTGCAGCCCCGTGCTGCTCGAACCGATCATGCGTGTCAGGATTCACGTGCCGAACGATGCGACGGCAAAGGTGAATGCGATCGTCAGCGGGCGCCGCGGCCAGTTGATGGGTTTCGACGCGCGTGACGGCTGGAAGGGCTGGGACACGATCCAGGCCCAATTGCCGCAGGTCGAGCTGCACGGCCTGATAATCGATCTGCGATCGCTCACCCAAGGTGTGGGAACCTTCGAAATGGAGTTCGACCATCTGTCGGAACTGATAGGCAAACTCGCGGATCAGGTCGTCGCGACGCACAAGGCGGCGGCATAGACGGAGGCCGGGCGCATGGGTCCCATGCGTCCAACCTTACCGAGTTTGGGCGCGAGGCGTCGCTGCCGATTTTAAGAAAAGGGGCGCCTCGCGCCCGAGGGGAGCGGGCGCGAGGCGGCGAAGTTTTTGTCTTCGCCAGATGTCGCCAACGCGGGGGGACGTGGCGATGAAGCTGACATAGGTGCGGGAAGCGGAGAATTCAACAGCTTCGGTTCACAAGCCGGGGCAGCATCAAAATCGCCAGTCTTTCGTCGCCCGAACCAGGAAATCGCGGAAAGCGCCAACACGTTTGGATTGCCTGAGCGCATCGCAATAGACGAGATGGGCGTCGAAGGTGGGACCCTCAACATCGGGAAGCAGCCGCACCAGGCCGGGCCGGTTATTGGCAACATAATCGGGCAACGCCGCGATTCCCGTGCCCGCTTCGGTGGCTTGCAAGATTCCCGCGATGTTGTTGATACGCAACACGCGCGCGCGCCCTCCGGGCGCCAGGCGCCTGGTCGCATCAAGCAACCAGTTGACGTCGCGAATTTCCGGCGCAGCCGTCTCGCCGTATACGATCACCGTATGGTCCACGAGTTCGTCGAGCGATTGCGGTGTGCCCGTGCGTGCAAGATAATCCGGCGAGGCGTAAATGTGATAATGTATCGTAAACAATTTGCGCTGGATCAGATCGGCCTGGACGGGCGCGCGCATCCGCAACGCAAGGTCGGCCTCGCGCTGCGCCAGATCGAGTTCGCGGTCCTCAAGCACCACATGGACCTGAAGCTCGGGAAACTCCCGCAGGAATCCGTTCAGCCGCGGCAGCAGCCAGTAGATTCCAAGTCCATGGCTCGCTGTGACCTTGAGCGAACCGCGGGGCGATGCCTGCGCGTTCTTGAGTGCCTCCTCGGCCTGGTCGAGCCGGGAGAGCACGTCCGATACGGCGCTGTAAAGCAGTTCGCCCTCGTCGGTGAGCGTCAGCCCGCGGGCGTGACGCTGGAACAACGGCGTAGAGATATCTTCTTCCAGCGCGCTGATCTGGCGGCTCACCGCCGATTGGCTGAGTGCCAGCGTTTGACCGGCATGGGTAAAGCTGCCCGCGGACGCAACCGCGTGAAAAATGCGAAGCTTGTCCCAGTCCATGTCATATCCCCGCTGGCGAGCAGACCTAATGTCTGCTGCCCGCCAGAAATTTCTCCGCCTCGAGTGCAGCCATGCAGCCCATTCCGGCTGCTGTGACCGCCTGCCGGAAGACCTTGTCTTTCACATCGCCGGCCGCGAATACGCCCGGCACGCTGGTGCGCGTCGAATCCGGCGCCGTGCGGATATAGCCCTCATCGTCCATGTCGATCTGGCCCTTGAACAGCGCGGTTGCGGGCAAATGGCCGATGGCGATGAACAGGCCCTCGACAGCGAGCGTCGTTGCCGCGTTGCTTGCCACATTCCGAATCCGGATGGCATTGACGGAATTCGGATTTTCGGAGCCCAGCACTTCTTCGACCACCGTATTGTAGAGAATGTCGATCTTGGGATTGGCCAATAGCCGTTGCTGGTTGGTCATGTCGGCACGCAGTTCCGCCCGACGATGGATGAGCGTCACGTGCTCTGCGAATTTCGTGAGAAACAGTGCCTCCTCGGCAGCGGTATTGCCGCCGCCGACGACGGCGACGCGTTTGCCGCGAAAGAAGAAGCCGTCGCAGGTGGCGCAGGCCGAGACGCCGAAGCCCTTGAACCGCTCTTCGGATGGAAGGCCCAGCCAGCTGGCCTGCGCACCGGTCGCGATAATCAGCGTTTCGGCGCTGTAGCGCGTTCCCGAATCGCCGATCAGCACAAACGGGCGGCGCGCCAGGTCCACGGCGGCGATCGTGTCTTGCACCAGGCGTGCGCCGACATGCTCGGCCTGCGCCTGCATCTGCTCCATGAGCCATGGGCCCTGGATCGCTTCCGCGAAGCCGGGATAGTTTTCGATTTCGGTCGTGATGGTCAGTTGCCCGCCGGGCTGCAGGCCGGCGATCATCACCGGCGAGAGCATCGCGCGCGCGGCATAAATCGCGGCGGTTGCGCCTGCGGGTCCGCTGCCGAGAACAATGACTTTTTCGTGTGACGAAACGGGGTCTGCCATGGTGCTCCCTTTATGACTGGACTTGGGACGCGCTCGCCGCACACGGCATGCCACACCCGCCGGACTTGATATCGGAGTACGTCACGAAAAGGTCAAGCTGGCGACCGGACACGGTGCAAAAGATGGCTTTTCTGCGAGGTGCCGGATGGTCCAGCCGCCGTTCCCGCTTCCTGATTCTTGCCTGGCGAGGAGATTGAATTCGACAGGAATCATCTGCCGGGAGATATTTTATTGCGCGCCAGGGTTGGCGGAGACTAAAGTGCTGCCGCCTCTCCCCCGCAGGACACCCATGGAGCGTCATAAGCTCGATTCCATCGATCTCCGCATTCTTTACGAACTTCAGGAAAACGGCCGCATCACCAATGTCGATTTGTCGCGGCGGGCGAAAATTACCGCGCCTCCGTGCCTCAGGCGCATGCGCGCACTGGAGAAGGCCGGCTACATCAAGGGCTATCACGCCGAGCTGGACGGCAAGGCGCTGGGCTTCGAAGTCACGGGCTTCGCCTTTGTCGGGCTTGTCAGCCAGGCAGAAGCCGATCTCAAGCGGTTCGAAGAGCTGGCAAGGGCTTGGCCGCAGGTGCGCGACTGCTACATGCTGTCCGGCGAGATGGACTTTCTTCTCAAATGCGTCGCGGAGGATCTGTCGTCGTTCCAGTCTTTCGTTACGGACACGTTGACCGCTGCCAAAAACGTCGCCAGCGTCAAGACGGCGCTCGCCATCCGCGCGAGCAAACACGCCCCCGGCATCCCGATCGAAGTGGAATAATCAGGCTATTATAATTCACCCACCGCGTTCGCCCAGTGCGTGGCAACGAAGTCGAGCGTCGCGGGATCGCTCGCCAGCAATGTCTTCGCCGCACGACGGACGAAATTCCGCTTGCGCTCCGCAGTCAGATATTCGACCGGTGATTTGCCGTCGATGCGCGCCAGCAGAAGAGCAGGCAGGAGCCGCGCCGTGCGGGCATCGATTGCGCGGCGCGCTTCCCAGTCGACTGCGTCGAGATAGGCGTTTTTCAGGGCCGTGAAACTGCGCAAATAGGCGTCGGTCCATTGCGGATGCCAGACGCATTTGAGGAGGAGATGATTGAGGCAGAAGGCGAGATCGAAGGCGGGGTCGCCGTAGCACGCCGTCTCGGCGTCGAGGAAGACGGGGCCGTTGGGCCCGCATAGAATGTTCTTGGGGCTCACATCGCCGTGCATCAATGCAATGCGCGCGGCGGCAATACCATCCGCCAATGCGCGAATCTGCGGTGCCACATCCAGGTGCCTGGCAGCCGTATACAAAAGATAAGGCTCGAGCCGCAGCGCATGGAATTGCGTGTCGTTGGCGAAGGCTTCGGCAATTCCGGATCGCCCCGCAGTCGCCGCATGAATGTGCGCGATCGTGCTGCCCACGCGGGCGGCGAATTGCGCGTCGGCCTGGCCCGACGCGAGCTGCGACTTCCACACGGGATAGGTTTCAGGCGGAAAATATTCCATGGCGAACATGTGACGCGCGCGGTCTTCGCCCAATATTTCCGGCACACAGCCCGGTACGACGCGCGTGGCAAGTTTCATCCACGCGACTTCGCTCATCGATCTTTCGGCCGGCGCGCGCCAATCCGCCGCCACGCGCAATTTCGGCAAGGCGCGTTTGAGGCAGATGGTTTTTTCGCCGAGCTCGACCCTGTAGACGTCGCAGGAAACCCCGCCCGACAACCGGCTCGCCGCAAATGTCCCGGATTCGCCGAGCAGCATCATGCTTGTCAGGGCCGCGGTAATGTCGACTCGTTCTTGCGCGGTGAGGGTGTCGGACATTGTGGCCGCGGGGCAGGATAATTCTTGTTCTACTATGGGGTTAATGGGGAACCTTCGACAATCATGCGCGATATCCACTTTCCTGGCGTGGGTATCCTGACGGATCGCCTGCGCGCCAATCTTCCAGCCTTGACTTGGTCCTTCTACTGTTCACAATCCGTCGCAGTCCCAGGGGTGCTCCGCTTGGAGCTGAGATCGGGCATTTCGCCCTTATCCCTTCGAACCTGAACCGGTTAGCACCGGCGGAGGAAGCGGACGGCGCGAGAAGCCGCTCTCCCTCCATCAACCAGAGAGGTGGCCCGCGATGAACGAGACCGTCCGCAACCCGAAGGCCGTGACCAATGATGTCGTCACGCGAGGGTGCCTGCCCGGGTCACGCAAGGTGCATGTGGATGGCGTGCCTTTTCGCGAGGTGGCGCTGTCGGGCGGCGAAGCGCCGGTCCGCCTCTATGACACATCCGGTCCATACACGGATGAGACCGTAACCGTCGATATCGACCGGGGCCTTAAGCCTCGCCGGCGCGATTGGATATTAGCCCGCGGTGACGTCGCCGAATATGAGGGCCGCGCCAGACGGCGCGAGGATGACGGGCTGAAGGACGGCGAATTGCTGTCGGTGCCGCAATTTGACCGGGAGGGGCGCAAACCATTGCGCGCCCTGCCGGGCAAGCGGGTGACGCAGCTCGCTTACGCGCGCGCGGGGATCATTACCCAAGAGATGAAGTTCGTCGCGACGCGCGAGAACCTCGGGCGCTCGCAGCTTCGCGACGGCAACAGCTTCGGCGCAGCCATTCCCGACGAAATGACGCCGGAATTCGTGCGCTCTGAAGTGGCGCGTGGCCGTGCCATCATTCCCTCCAACATCAATCATCCCGAATCCGAGCCGATGATCATCGGCCGCAATTTCCTTACCAAAGTGAATGCCAATATCGGCAATTCGATCGTTACCTCCGGCGCGGCGGAGGAAGTGGAGAAGCTCGTCTGGTCGATTCGCTGGGGCGCCGACACGGTGATGGATTTGTCGACGGGACGCCACATTCACACCATCCGCGAATGGATCGTGCGCAATGCGCCGGTGCCGATCGGCACGGTGCCGATCTATCAGGCGCTGGAGAAGGTGGGCGGCATTGCCGAAGAACTGACCTGGGACATCTATCGCGACACGCTGATCGAGCAATGCGAACAGGGCGTCGATTACTTCACGGTGCATGCCGGCGTGCGCCTCGCGCATATTCCGCTCACCGCCGATCGCGTCACCGGCATCGTCAGCCGCGGCGGCTCGATCCTCGCCAAATGGTGCCTCGCCCATCACAAGGAGAATTTCCTCTACACGCATTTCGAAGAGATTTGCGAGTTGCTTTCCCAATACGACGTGGCGTTCTCGCTGGGCGACGGCTTGCGCCCGGGATCGATCGCCGACGCCAACGACGCCGCGCAATTCGCCGAGCTCGATACGCTGGGCGAACTCAACCGCATTGCGCAGAAATACGACGTGCAGGTGATGATTGAGGGCCCCGGCCATGTGCCGATGCACAAGATCAAGGAAAACATGGACCGGCAGCTGAAAGCCTGCGACGAGGCGCCGTTCTACACGTTGGGGCCGCTGACGACCGATGTGGCGCCCGGTTACGACCACATCACCAGCGCAATCGGCGCGGCGATGATCGGCTGGTTCGGCACGGCGATGCTTTGCTACGTCACGCCGAAGGAGCATCTGGGCCTGCCCGACCGCGACGACGTGAAAGCGGGCGTCATTGCTTACCGGATCGCCGCGCACGCTGCCGATCTCGCCAAGGGCCATCCGGCGGCGCGCATCTGGGACGATGCGATGAGCAAGGCGCGCTTCGAATTCCGCTGGCGCGACCAGTTCGCGCTCGCGCTCGACCCCGAAACCGCGCAGGCCTATCACGACGAAACCCTGCCGGCCGACGGCGCCAAACTCGCCCATTTCTGCTCGATGTGCGGACCGAAATTCTGCTCGATGAAGATCAGCCAGGAAGTGCGCGATGCGGCGCGTGGGACAAACGACACGCTATCGACGGCTGAAATCCGTGCGAGGATGGCGGAGAAGGCGGCGGAGTTCCGTGACGGGGGCGGCGAGATTTATGTGACGAAGCCGGCGGCGGGGTAGGGGCGAGAGGCGCACAGCGCGCTATCCCAACCCGCGCCGTCCCGTCACCGTATGATACACGAGCAGCACGACGATCGCGCCGATGATCGCTACGAACATCGAATAGAGGTTGAAGCCGGTAATGTTCCTTCCGCCGATATGCGAGAAGATGAATCCGCCGACCAGCGCGCCGACGATCCCGAGCGCGATATTGAGAATACAGCCCTGACCCTCCGCATTGACGATCTTGCTGGCAACGAAACCGGTGATCAGTCCGAACAATATCCAGCCGAGTAGCGACATGTGTTTGTCCTTCTGGGATTTTCCTGGAACACGGGGGAATGGGGCGAAGGCAGCAATGGCGGAACAATCAAAGCATGTCATCCCCGGCCGAGCGAAGCGAGGGGGAAGGGGACCCAGGTCGGAGAATTGCGCAATCTCGCAAAATTAAATGCGGACATAATTTTCGAACACCACGTATCGTAATATCCATCTGGGTCCCCTTCCCCTCGCGCGAACGCGCTCGGCCGGGGACGACATGCTTTTTTAGTGTCACACGTTTCTGCACGCGGAACGCCCGCGGTCATTTCATCGCGCCAGGTTCATCTGTGCGAGCGTACGCAACAGCGTCGCCTCGATGAGTTTCGTTTCCTCGGCCTGAAGCGTTGCGCGCTGCGCATCCGTCAGATCGTTTTGCGTCTTCGGCCACAGCGAGGGATCGGCGGGAAGCCATGGCAGTGCGCCGTCCCGCAACAGCGCCGCACGCGAAGCGATGGTGTCGCCGGTAATCGCATCGACGACGACGATGCGATAGCTCGCGAATACGCCGTACTTCGCCGGGCCGCCGTCGCGGCGATATAGGCCGAGGCCGCCCAGCGCATGAACGCTGTCGCCGATTTCGTCGGCGCGCCAATCCCTGAGGATCAGCACATAGGCGTCGATGGCCGGATCGACATTCAGATCGAGCGTGTCGCGGCGGAGCAGGGAGTAATCCCAGCTGGAAAAATCGGCGGGCTCGAAGACGACCGGCTTGATCGCGAAATGCTTCGCCAACGCCGCCGTCACTTCACGCGTCACCAGCGGGTCGAGTGCCCAATCCGAGATTTCGAGGAAATGGGAATCGGGCGGCCCCAGCCATTCGAAGGCCTTGTTCGAAACATGCTGGAACAGGAAGCTGTGCCCGACCGCCGAAATCACCGCGACGGTCCTGATGTGGCGCAGATCGCCGGGCGACAGACGCCCGGAATACGGCCCCGCCGCGCACAACACGAAAGCCGTGACGACGATGCCGATTGCTCCCTTGATGCGCCCCATCGTCACGGCATCACGACCACCTTGCCCTGCGCCTTGCGGTCCATCAGCAGACGGATCGCCTCGCCGGCATGTGCCAGCGGAATTCTCGCCGAGACATGCGGCTTGAGTTTTCCTTCGGCGATCCATTGGGTGATCTGGGTCAGATTGGCAAGGCCGGTCTTGGGGTCGCGCGTCATCGCAGCGCCCCAGAACACGCCGACGATATCGCAGCCCTTGAGCAGTGTGAGGTTCAGCGGCACGCGCGGAATTTCACCGGCAGCAAAGCCGATGACGAGATAACGCCCCTCCCAGTTCATCGCGCGCAAGGCGGGCTCGGCATAGTCGCCGCCCACCGGATCGTAAAGCACGTCGGCGCCGTTGCCGCCGGTGAGTCGTTTGATGTCTTCGGAAAACGCCTTCTGCTGCTCCTTCGAAAGCGGCCCGCTCGGGTAGACAAAGCCATCGTCGGCGCCGTGCTGCCTGGCGAGTGCGACCTTTTCTTCGCTGGAGGCGGCTGCGATTACTCTTGCGCCCATCGCCTTGCCGAGTTCGACGGCCGATAGCCCGACACCGCCCGCGGCACCGAGCACGACGAGCGACTCTCCGGCCTTGAGATGGGCGCGGTTGTGCAGGGCGTAATACGACGTGCCGTAAGTCATGGAGAATGACGAGGCGACCGCAAAATCGAGACTGTCCGGCATCGGCACGCAGCGCGCCGCATCGGCGAGCGCCTCTTCGGCAAAGCCCCCCGAGCTGAGGGAGGCAATGACCTTGTCGCCCGGCTTCAGATGTGTGACGCCTTCGCCCGCTTCCTTGACGATGCCGGCGATTTCGCCGCCGGGCGGGAAGGGCAGTGGCGGTTTGAACTGGTACTTGTTCTGGATCATCAAGGCGTCGGGGAAATTGACGCCGCAGGCCTTGACGGCGACGACCACCTGCCCCTTGCCGGGCGAAGGGCTCGGCAGGTCCGTCAGGACCAAATCTTCCGGCGGGCCGTAATGGGTGCAGAGGGCAGCTTTCACGATGTTCCTCATGAATGAAGTATCGGTTCGCCCGGGAGCTTAGTCAGCCCTGCCCGCGCCGCCAAGGTGGCGCGCAGATTCGTGTAAACCACGGCGCGTCCGATGGGCTATAATATTGGCATAAGGGGCGCTCTTAATAGAGGATGACGTTCAATGAACAGGACAGTTTTCGCCGCCATAGGGCTTGCGGCTGTGATGGCGACGCCGGCGCTGGCGGATTCGCCCTGTTTACGGCTCGACCAGATCTGGAACTGGAAGGTCGTCGACGACAAGACGCTGATCGTCGAAAACCTCAGCCATCAAAAGTTCAAGGTCAGTCTCATGGGTACGTGCTATGATTTGGCATATAAGAATAACTTGGGATTCAAATCGATCGGCGGCACCGGACTGAGTTGCCTGTCCGGCGGCGATGAAGTGTTCGCGCGCGGCATTGCCATTCCCAATCGCTGCCCGATCGCCAGTGTCGTCCTTTACACGCCGGAAATGGAAAAGGCCGACAAGGCGGCGGCCGCCGCCAAGGCGCAGCAGCAGAACGCGCATTGAGCGGAGTTCCGTTATGATAGCCGGATGATTGCCTCGGCGAGTGCGCGGGCCGGCCGCCGTTCGCCGACAACCGCATTGCGGGTGTTCGTCACCGGCGCAACGCGAATTTCGCGGGCCGCGCTGTTTGCATTCAGGACGCCGAGCTTGTCCAGGATGGCAGCCATCGCGGTTTCGGCGGCGCGGCCGGCGCCGTCGTCGATCTTGAGCGCGATGCCGAGCCCCGCCTCCGGCACGATCCCCGCGAAATATCCTTCGGCCCCGGTCTTGACCGCCGCATGGCCGTTGCAGGCGCGCATCAGGACGGTGCAGGCGCGGCCGGTACCGGCGACGAGCTCGGGATACGCGATCATCGCGCGCACGATGCGACGGGCCGCTTGCGCGCGTGGGGCGGGCAGATCGTCCGGCGCTGCGAGCCTGGCGAGCGCGCGAGCGAAGCCGGACAAAGGCAGTGCGAAATTGGGCGCCGCGCAGCCATCGACGCCCCATGGCAGTTCGCCTTCTATCCCCGACAATTCCCCGAGCACCTTCGCCACGGCGCGCTGAACAGGATGGTCGTGCTGTTCATAGCCCGCGGTCGCGATATCCCAATGGCGGGCGAGGGTGAGAAAGCCCGTGTGCTTGCCCGAGCAATTGTTGTGCAATCGTGTGGGCGCCTCGCCGCGCTTGATCATGGCTTCCCAGACCGGCTCGTAGCGAACCGGATGAGGACCACAGGCGAGATCGGCTTCGGCGCAGCCGATCCGCGCGAGCCACGCGGCAATGCGGGAGGTGTGCATCGGTTCGCCCGAATGGGACGCGCAGGCCAGCGCCACTTCCTCGTCGCCCAGCGCGAAGGCTTCGGCGGCACCCGATTCGAGCAGAGGCAGCGCCTGGATCGGCTTGAGCGAAGAGCGGGGGAAGGTCGGGGCCTCGATGTCGCCTTGGGCGTAGACGATCTCGCCTGTAGCGGCGGCGATGGCGATCGTGCCGCGATGGACGCTTTCAACCAGTGCGCCGCGCGTTACTTCGACGAGAACGGGATTGGCCAAATAACGCTCCAGGCATTATGAGGCGTCAGTAATAGCGCAAGCGGCGAAGCCATGCGCGGATATTTCGGCGTCGGGAGCGCCAATCGTGCGTACCAGGGCTCGAAAGGTTTCGGGATAATCCCCTCAGCGCGCGGACAAGGCTCGCTTTTTCCGATTCGGGGGCATGACATCCCGACCGGCGCCGTTATAGTGCCGCTTCACAAACTGTCCGTCTCATGCCTCCTGCACTGCACATTTCCCATCTTTGCAAGGTCTATCGCAGCGGCGCCGTCGCGGTGGACGATCTGTCGTTCGACGTGGCGGAGGGCGATTTCTTCGGCTTTCTCGGGCCGAACGGGGCCGGCAAGTCGACCACCATCCATTGCATCACCGGCATTGCCACGCCCACCTCGGGCACGATCGAAATTTTCGGCGTCGATGCCATCAAGGATTACCGCGCGGCACGCAGGCTGATCGGCCTGTCGCCGCAGGAATTCAACGTCGACACCTTCGCCAAGGTGATCGACATTCTCGACTGGATGGCCGGCTATTTCGGGATGCGTGCGGCGCAGCGACGTGCCCGCGTCGACATGCTGATCGAGAAATTCGATCTCGTGCCGCATGCGAAGAAGCGGTTCCGCGAATTGTCGGGCGGTCTCAAGCGCCGGGTGATGCTGGCGCGCTCGCTGGTGCACGATCCCAAGCTGCTGATCCTCGACGAACCGACGGCGGGCGTGGACGTGGAGCTGCGCCGCGACCTTTGGCGCTATCTCGGCGAACTCAACCGCGACGGCAAGACGATCTTTCTCACGTCGCATTATCTCGAGGAGGTCGAGCGGCTGTGCGCCACGATCGCCATCATCAACGGCGGCAAGATCGTCCGCTACGGACCGAAGGCCACTTTTCTCGGCACGGCCGACGGGCTGGAAGGCGCCTATCTGCGCGCTACCGGCGCCGAGCCTGAGCAGTTGGCGACACTGGGATGATCCCGATGGAAACATCCGTCAATTGGATCGGCTTATGGACCATCGTGCGCCGCGAATGGTCGCGGCTCATGCGCGTGCCCGTCCAGGCCTTTCTGGCGCCATGGATATCGGCGCTGTTGTTCATCTTCATATTCGGCTTCGTCGTCGGCGGGCGCATCGCCCTGATCGGCGGGCACCACTATCTCGAATTCGTGCTGCCCGGCATCTTGATGCTCAACATCGTCAATGCCGCGTTTCTCCAATCCTCCTCGCAAATCTATTTCGCGCGTTTCCTGCGTTATGTGGAAGAAAGCCTCGTCTCGCCCTTGTCCTACGCTGAAATGATCGCGGGTGTTCTGTCCGTCGTGATCGCGCGCTGCGTCATCACGGCGCTCGGCATTCTTGCGATTGCCGCTTGCTTCGGCGCGACCTCGATCGACGGCGTCGGCGAATTTCTGTTCTGGATCGTATCGGTTTCGGTCGTCTTCGGATTGCTCGGCATCATCATCGGTCTGTGGGCCAACAATTTCGAACAATTGACGATCCTCAACGTCTTCTTCATCACGCCATTGTCCTTCGTGGGCGGCGTTTTCAATACGATTTCGATGCTGCCAAGCTGGCTGCGCTGGATGGCTTACGGCAACCCGTTCTTCTATTTCATCAGCGGCTTGCGCCACGCCATGATCGGTTATTCGGAGGCACCGCCCGGCCTCGGCATCGCGTTCACGCTCGGCCTCACCGTCGTTATGGCGATCACCGTTTGGCGGCTGTTTTCGATCGGCTACGGCTTGCGGGAGTAGCGGCACCGGAGCCGGGACGGATTCCGGCCACGCGCCCGAAAAAAAGGCGGCCCGAGCCCGCTTGAGATCCGCGTCAAGGCTGAAATTCGCAGCTTCCGCCGCCGGGCGGGCATTAACATTTCGCCAATGGACAGAGAAGTGCCGGGACCGGTATTCTCCGCGCCGTTCGCAATCACATTAAAGCCCGATTTCTGTTGAAATTTCCGGCCCCGTCTGCGCACCCACCCAAAGATCATCTGTCGAGGATCACCATGCTGGTACGAAACAAGCGATTTGCCTTTGCGACCCTGGCGGCGGTTAGCCTTCTGGCGGCGGGGGTCGTACCCGCGGCGGCCGACATGGCCCAGAAGCTCGGCACTTTCAAGAACTGGTCGGCCTACACCTCCGGTACCGGCGATTCGAGGGTGTGCTATGCTCTGTCCGAGCCAAAAATGATGGAGCCGGTAAAGGTCAAGCGTGATCGGGCCTATATGCTGATCAACGACTGGCCCGAACGCAAGGCCAAGTCCGAACCCGAAATCGTTCCAGGCTATCAATACAAGGACGGCAGCAAGGTCACGGCCGAGGTCGGGTCGGAAAAATTCGAGTTCTTCACCAAGAACGACGGTACTGCGGGCGGCGCCTGGGTCGAGCAGCAGTCCGACGAGACGCGTCTTGTCGAAGCGATGCGGCGGGGCGCCGAAATTATCGTCACCGGCGTTTCCAAACGCGGGACGATGACGCACGACACCTATTCGCTCGCGGGCTTGAGCGAGGCGCTCGACAAGGCCCATGAGGCGTGTGGGCTATAGGAACGAAAAATTGGACGGCAATGCAACCCTGATCGGCCTCGATGACGCGGCAATGAAGGCGGCTTTGGGCGAAGCTGGCGTGGAGCCCAAGACCGTTGTCATGCGTGCCCGCCAATTGCGGAACTGGATTTATGTCCATGGTGCGCGCGATTTCGCGCAGATGACCAACCTCGCGAAAGACTTTCGCAGCCGCATTTCCGAGCGCTTTACCTTGGCGCGCCCCGAAATCGTGACCGAACAAATCTCCAATGACGGCACGCGCAAATGGCTCTTGCGTTCCGACCCGGGGGTCGAATTCGAAACCGTGTTCATCCCCGAGCCCGGCCGCGGCACGCTGTGCGTGTCGTCCCAGGTCGGCTGCACGCTCAATTGCCGCTTCTGCCACACCGGCACGCAGAAACTGGTGCGCAATCTGACGCCGGCGGAGATCGTCGGCCAGGTGATGGTCGCGCGCGATGCGCTCGGCGATTGGCCGTCCACGGGCGAGAACCGCCGCATCACCAATGTGGTGATGATGGGCATGGGCGAGCCGCTCTACAATTTCGAGCACGTCAAGGCGGCGCTGGCACTGGTGGCAGACGGCGACGGACTTGCATTGTCTAAACGGCGCATCACGCTTTCGACGGCAGGCGTGGTGCCGATGATCGCCCGCGCCGGGGCCGAGATCGGATCGGCGCTGGCGATTTCGCTGCATGCCGCCCGCGACGAAATTCGCGATGTGCTGGTGCCGCTCAACAAGAAATATCCAATCGCCGAGCTTCTCGCCGCGTGCCGCGCCTATCCGGGGCTGTCCAATGCGCGGCGTATCACCTTCGAATATGTGATGCTCAAGGGCGTCAACGATTCCCTCGCCGATGCACGCGAACTCGTGCGGCTGGTGCGCGGCATTCCCGCCAAGATCAATCTGATCCCGTTCAATCCCTGGCCGGGCGCGCCCTACGAATGTTCGGATTGGGAGCAGATCGAGAAATTCGCCGAGATCGTCAACCGCGCGGGCTATGCGAGCCCGATCCGCACGCCGCGCGGCCGCGACATCATGGCCGCGTGCGGCCAGCTCAAAAGCGAAAGCATCAAGGCGCGGGCGAGCGCACGGATGGCGGAGATGCGTTCTGCGGCGTTGGCAAGGATGCCGGGGTGAGGGCAGGGCGCAAGTTGATCCACGTCGGCGACGGCGTGTGGTGAAGGCAGGCAGGACGCTAGCAGCATGGTTATTGCGCCAATTGGCGCGCCTGTCTTGCCCACAACGCACCGTATCTTATAGTCGCCGCCGTTTTCCGGGAGGCTCCTGTGGCCAAAGATCGCGTGAAGAAAGTGGTGCTCGCCTATTCGGGCGGCCTCGACACCTCTGTCATCCTCAAATGGCTGCAGACCGCCTATGGCGCCGAAGTCGTCACCTTCACCGCCGATCTGGGGCAGGGCGGCGAGATCGAGCCGGCGCGGAAAAAGGCGGAACTCCTCGGCATCAAGCCTGCGAATATCTTCATCGAGGATTTGCGCGAGGAATTCGTCCGCGATTACGTGTTCCCGATGTTCCGGGCGAACGCGCTATATGAGGGCGTGTATCTTCTGGGCACCTCCATCGCCCGGCCGCTGATCGCCAAGAAGCAGATCGAGATCGCCCGGAAGACCGGCGCCGATGCGGTGGCCCACGGCGCCACCGGCAAGGGCAACGACCAGGTGCGCTTCGAGCTTACCTATTACGCACTCCAGCCCGACATCAAAGTGATCGCACCATGGCGCGAGTGGGATTTGACCAGCCGCACCAAGCTGATCGAATTCGCCGAGACCCATCAGATTCCGATCGCCAAGGACAAGCGCGGCGAGGCGCCGTTCTCGGTCGACGCCAATTTGTTGCACTCCTCGTCGGAAGGGAAGGTCCTGGAGGACCCGGCGGTCGAGCCCGATTCCATTGTCTATCAGCGCACGCTGAGTCCGGAAGAAGCGCCCGACAAGGCGACCATCATCGAAGTGGGCTTCGAAAAAGGCGATGCCGCGTCGATCGACGGCGACGCGCTGTCGCCCGCTTCATTGCTCGCGCGTCTCAACGAACTGGGCCGCGCCAACGGCATCGGCCGCCTCGATCTCGTCGAGAACCGCTTTGTCGGCATGAAATCGCGCGGCGTCTACGAAACGCCCGGCGGCACCATTCTTCTGACAGCCCATCGCGCCATGGAATCGCTCACGCTCGACCGCGGTGCTGCGCATCTGAAAGACGATTTGATGCCGCGCTATGCGGAACTCATCTATTACGGATTCTGGTTCTCGCCCGAGCGCGAAATGCTGCAGGCGGCAATCGACAAGAGCCAGGAATTCGTCACCGGCACGGTGCGGCTCAAGCTTTACAAGGGTAATGTCATCGTCATCGGCCGCAGCTCGCCCTATTCGCTGTACGCCCAGGATCTGGTGACATTCGAAGACGACCAGGGCGCCTACGACCAGAAAGATGCTGCCGGCTTCATCAAGCTCAATGCGCTGCGCTTGCGTACGCTCGCGATGCGCAAACGGAAGACGGGAAAATAAGTTCGCGGAGCGCACGGGCGGCTGTGTGCTCAGGCCGGCGTCTTGCCCATGAAATGCGAGGTCAGCGCGGCTTCCAGAGTGCGGATTTGCTTGTTGAGGTCGTCCTGCCGTTCGAGAATGCTGGGCGGGGGAACGGGCGAATTTTGTCCGAGCGCGTCCAGCCGCTGGCGGATTTCCTCCAGATCGCCCAATGTGAACTGCCGCGACGTCAGCGATTCGATCTTGCGGTTCAAGGTTGCGTAAGCGGCGCCCGCGGGCGCGTGGGCCAGCGCGCGCGATTTATAATCCAGAACATATTGCAAGACGGAGGTGACAACGACGATCGGGCTGGACACCCCGATCAGCGAATTGAACAAGAGATTGTTGAGCCCGTAGATCAGATGGATAATGCTCAGCACCATGACGACGATCGACGCCGCCACGTTGCCGATGGTGAGCAGCATCTCGCGATGGTGATAAAGCGAGACACAATCGTAATGCATCCGCGTCGCGCGCAGGCAACGCAGACGCCACAATTCTAGGGCCGGCGACTCCTTGATTTCCATGTCTTCCCGCCAGATGATTCGCATCGGCCCGTCAGCCTAACCCGCCGCCGGCGGCCGCGGGAGTCGGCAAAGAGGGCAGGATCTCCGCACGACCCGCCGAGCGGTTAAGGAGAGCCTGTCATGGGCGGCGCAGTCAGGCGCAGTCAATGACGGCCCGTGCAACCGTGCCGTCGGAGAAATTTCAGGAGGAGACCCACGCGATGAGCACCCAAAATGCGCAGCAGATCGAATATTGGAACGGTGTGGTCGGCGAACGCTGGGCTCGATTGCAAGAGGATATCGACCGCAATCTCGGCCGCATCACGCAAGCGTTCATTCCGTTCGCGGCGGCCCGGCCGGGGATGCGCGTGCTCGATATCGGCTGCGGTTGCGGGACCACCAGTTTGACGTTTGCGCGTCAGGTCCAGCCCGGCGGCAGCGTTACCGGTATCGATATGTCCGTGCCGATGCTGGCGGTGGCACGCTCCCGCGCCCAGGCGGCTGGCGCCGACATTGCGTTCGTCGAAGCGGATGCATCGACCTACGGTTTCCAGCCGATGTTCGATCTCGCGGCATCGCGCTTCGGCGTGATGTTCTTTGCCGATCCGGTGGCAGCCTTCGCGAATATCCGCAAAAGCCTGGCGCCGGGCGGAAGGCTCGCTTTCGTTTGCTGGCGCTCGGTGCCGGAGAATGGCTGGGCCTTTACTCCGATCACGGCTGCGCGCGCTCTGCTACCGCCGCAGGAAACACCTGATCCGCATGCGCCCGGTCCATTCGCTTTCGCGGACGGCAAGCGGGTGGAAAAAATTCTTGCAAGCGCCGGGTTTCGCGACATCGTTATCGAGAAATTCGACGCCACGATGGAAATGGGCGCCACCGCCGAAGACGCCGCACGTGATGCACTCAACATCGGACCGCTCGCGCGCGCCGCTGCAGAACTCGATGAAAACGCGCGCGAAAAAATCCGAACCGTTGTCGCCGCCGCCATGGCGCGCTATGCGACCCCCGATGGGGTGAGCGCGCCCGTTGCCTGCTGGTTCGTCAGCGCGAGAGGGTAGGCGAGGCCGACCAATCTACGCGTTCCACATTCTTGTGAGCGCAAGACTCATACGTCCAGCGCCGCGTTAAGCGCATTGTCCTGGATGAATTCGCGGCGCGGCTCGACGAGCTCGCCCATCAGCTTGGCAAAGAGGTCGTCGGCTTCGTCGGCATGCTGGACTTTCACGAGCAGCAGCGTGCGGGCATTTTCGTCGAGCGTGGTCTCCCACAATTGCTGCGGGTTCATTTCGCCGAGGCCCTTGTAGCGCTGCAGCGCCACGCCTTTGCGGCCCCATTCGAAGATCACGTCGAGCAATTGGCTGGGCGAGCGGATTTCGCGCGTCTCGTCTTTGCGCGCGATCCGGCCGACCTTGAGGTAGACCGCCTGCAAATCGTTCGCCATGCGGTCGAGCTTGCGCGCGTCGGCGCTGGCGATGAGCTGACCATCGATGGCAACCGCTTCGCGCACGCCGCGCACTTCGCGCCAGAATTTAAGGCCGCCATCGGGCGTCGGTTCGCCGTGCCAGCCGCGCTCGGTCTCGTCCGACAATTGGTCAAGCCGGCGGGCAATGTAGTTCGCGGCGTCCGTGGCCTTCGCAGCGTCCTGCAACAATTCGGGATTGAGCGCGCCGGCGATGGCCGCCTGTTCGAGCACAAAGCGCGGATAATGCCGCGGGAAGCCGTCGAGCGCCGCGACCGCCGCACGCGCCTTGCCGATGAGAGCATCGAAATCGGCCCCCGCGACATGCTCGCCGGTGTGCAATGTAAAGATGGCTCCCGCCGAACCCTCGGCGACGAGGTGATCCTGCAATTCGTGTTCGTTCTTCAGATAACGCTCGGATTTGCCGCGCGCGGCTTTGTAGAGCGGCGGCTGGGCGATGTAGAGATGGCCGCGCTCGATCAGCTCGGGCATCTGCCGATAGAAGAAGGTGAGGAGCAGAGTGCGGATGTGGGCGCCGTCGACGTCGGCGTCGGTCATGATGATGATTCTGTGATAGCGCAGCTTGTCGGCGTTAAATTCCTCGCGGCCAATGCCGGTGCCGAGCGCGGTGATGAGCGTCGCGATTTCGGCGGAGGAGAGCATCTTGTCGAAGCGGGCGCGTTCGACGTTCAATATCTTGCCGCGCAAAGGCAGTACCGCCTGGTTGGCGCGGTTCCTCGCTTGCTTGGCGCTGCCGCCGGCCGAGTCGCCCTCGACGATGAAGATTTCGCACTTTGAGGGATCGCGTTCCTGGCAGTCGGCGAGCTTGCCGGGCAGCGACATGCCGTCGAGCGCGCCCTTGCGGCGCGTCAGCTCGCGCGCCTTGCGCGCGGCCTCGCGTGCGGCTGCCGCCTCCACCACTTTGCCGACGACGCTGCGGCCGTCGGAGGGATGTTCCTCGAACCAGCGGCCGACCTGATCGATGACGACACCCTCGACGATCGGGCGCACTTCGGAGGATACGAGCTTGTCTTTCGTCTGCGAGCTGAATTTGGGATCTGGAATCTTGACCGACAACACGCAAGTGAGCCCCTCGCGGCAATCGTCGCCGGTAAGCCCGATCTTTTCTTTCTTGGCGATGCCGGAATCTTCGGCGTATTTCGTCACGACGCGCGTGAGGCCGGCGCGGAACCCCGCCAGATGTGTGCCGCCGTCGCGTTGGGGGATGTTGTTGGTGAAGCACAGCATGCTCTCGTGATAGCTGTCGTTCCAGGTGAGGGCGGCTTCCACCGTCATTCCGTCGCGCTCGGCGCGGACCATGACGGGCGCGGGGATCAGCGGATTCTTGGCGCGGTCGAGATAGCGCACGAACGCCTCGAGGCCGCCGTCATAATGCAGCGTCGTTTCCTTTTTTTCGACGCCGCGCAGATCGGCGAATACGATGGTGACGCCGGAGTTAAGGAAGGCAAGTTCCCGCAAGCGGTGTTCCAGCGTTGCGTAATCGAATTCCGTCTTGGTGAATGTTTTCGGGCTCGGCAGGAAAGTCACTTCCGTGCCGCGTTTGCCGCCGGCATCGCCGACGACCACGAGCGGCGCCACCGGATCGCCATAGGCGAAGCGGATGTAATGTTCCTTGCCGTCGCGCCAGACGCGTAGATCGAGCCATTCGGACAGCGCGTTGACGACCGAAACGCCGACGCCGTGCAGCCCGCCCGACACCTTGTAGGCGTTCTGCTCGAATTTTCCGCCCGCATGCAGCTGGGTCATGATCACTTCGGCGGCCGACACGCCTTCGGTCGGATGGATGTCGGTCGGCACGCCGCGGCCATTGTCGCGCACGGTGCACGAGCCGTCCGGGTTGAGGATCACGTCGATCCGATCGGCGTGGCCGGCCAGCGTTTCGTCGATCGCATTGTCGACAACCTCGTAGACCATGTGATGCAGGCCCGAGCCGTCATCGGTGTCGCCGATATACATGCCGGGCCGTTTGCGCACGGCATCGAGACCCTTGAGAACCTTGATCGAGGCGGCGCCGTATTCGTTCATGTTCGGCGTTGCAGGTGATGTCGTCATCGTTTTTATTCCTGCCGGGCGAATGTGCCGGCGTTGACAAGAAAGACGTCGGCGCGCGTGCCGAGGCCGTCGAACAGCGAAAGATCGGTTCCCGTCATCCAGGCCTGCGCGCCGAGCGCCAGAATTTCTTCGAACAGTGCCGTGCGCCGGCGTGCATCGAGATGGGCTGCCACTTCATCGAGCAGGAGGAGGGGCGCGCGGCCATCGCGCCGGCGCGCCAGTTCCCATGCGTCGGCGAGCACGATGGAGATGAGCAGCGCCTTCTGTTCGCCGGTGGAACAATCGCGCGCGTCCATGCGTTTCTCGGTGTGTCGTACGCCAAGATCGCTCAGATGCGGTCCGAATGTGGTGCGCCGTACTTCGGCATCGCGCATGCGCAATGATGCAAGGCGTTGCCGCAATGCATCTTCGGCACGCGCCGGATCTGCCGCCACAAGCACATCCGTGTCGCCTTCGAGCGCCAGTTGTGCGCACGGGAAGGCGCCTGCGTGCCCGCGTTCGGCGAGCGCCCGGTTCAGACGTTCGACCGTATCGGCGCGGGCGAGCGCCATCGCGATGCCCGTCTCGGCCATTTCTTTTTCGAGGCCGTCGAGCCATGCGGGGTCGCGGGGGCCGAATTTGAGAAGGCGGGCGCGTTCGCGCATCGCCGTCTCATAGCGTGCCGCGCGTCTGGCGTGACCGGCGTCGAATCCCAGCACCAGGCGGTCCAGGAATTTCCGTCGCCCGCCGGCGCTTTCGCTGAAGATGCGATCCATTGCCGGCGTCAGCCAGACGATCTGAACGATTTCCGCCAGTTCATTCGTGTTCTGCATGGGCGCACCGTTCAGATGCACCCGCCTTCGTTCACCCCCCTGCGCGCCGAGGACGAGGCCAGTACCCAGTTCGTAGCTTTCCTCGCCGTGTTGAACCGTTGCCGCAACAGCCCACAGCGCGTCGCCTGCGGGCGCTTTGCGGATATGTTCGCTTAAGGCTGCGCCGCGCAGGCCGCGGCCCGGTGACAGGAGCGAGATCGCGTCGAGCACGTTGGTCTTGCCTGCGCCGTTGGCTCCTGCGAGTACGACGGGCCGCCCGCTCGTCGCAATCTCGCCCGCAGCATAAGAGCGGAACTGGGACAGTACCAGACGCGTAACCGCGAGGCGCGCGCAGGACGCCTGTGTCTCAATGGGCGCCCTTTCAATGGGTGATTGGGCGCCGTCGCGGCGCGGTTCGGTGACGCTTAGCAAATGGTCAGACCCGCATCGGCATCAGGACGTATAGCGTGCCGCTATCGTCGGTGTCCTCGATAAGCGTGGGCGATCCGGCGTCGGCAAGCAGGAAGCGCACTTCCTTGCCTTCGATCTGGCTGGTGATGTCCAGCAGGTAGCGCGCGTTGAAGCCGATTTCGATCGGACCGGCGCTGTAGGTTGCGCTCAATTCTTCCGTCGCTGTGCCCGAATCCGGATTGACGACCGTCAGCGTGAGTTTGTCCTTCGCCACATTGAGTTTCACGGCGCGCGTCTTGTCGGCCGAAATCGTCGAGACGCGATCCACCGATTGCGCGAATTCCTTCGAGTCCAGCGCGAGCGATTTGTCGTTCGCCGTCGGAATTACGCGTTGATAGTCCGGGAACGTGCCGTCGATCAATTTCGACGTCAGCTCTACGCCGTCGGTGATGAACTGCATTTTCGTGTCGGACAGAGACACGTCGATCGCGCCTTCGGCATCGTCGAGCAAGCGGCGCAGCTCGGTGATGGTCTTGCGCGGCACGATGACGCCCGGCATATCAGCCGCTCCGTCAGGCAGATCGAGTTCGAAGCGTGCGAGGCGATGGCCGTCGGTCGCAACGGCACGCAGAACCGGCTTCTTGCCGTTCGTGGCGGCGTGCAGATAGATGCCGTTCAGGTAGAATCGCGTTTCTTCCGTCGAGATCGCGAAACGCGTCTTGTCGATCATTCGCTTGAGGCCGTCCACCTGCAGGCGGAATTTGTGGGGGAGCGTACCTGCCGCCATCTGCGGAAAATCTTCCTTCGGCAGGCATGCAAGCTCGAACCGCACCGTTCCGGCGGAGACGGCAAGGCGCCCGCCTTCCGAGGCGAGCAGTTCCACCTGGACCTGGGAGCCTTCCGGCAGTTTGCGTACGATGTCATAGAGCATATGCGCAGGCGCCGTCGCGGCACCGTTGCGCAGCACGTCCGCAGGAATAGCTTCCACGATCTCGATGTCGAGATCGGTGGCGGTGAGCTTCAACCGGCTCTGGCCCGCGTCGATCAGAACATTGGAAAGGATCGGGATCGTGTTCCGGCGTTCGACGACGTTTTGAACATGGCTCAGCGCCTTCAGAAAGGCACCCCGTTCGACAGTGATCTTCATAGGTTTTGCGCTTGCTTTCGGTCGCTCAATTTGCCCGCCCGGCCACGCCGACAGGATACTGTGACAAAGCCGATAACCTCTTGAAATGCCTGATCTTCTGCACAGCAGGAGACTCAAGTCACCGAGTATATCAGGGGCTTGCCGCGGCGCATAGCGCTAAGGGCTTGGCCCAGAACGATAAGCGGGTCGCCGGACGGCCTGTCAGGACCGCCCGGCGTCAGGCATCGATCGTCTGCTGCCCGATCAGCTCAATTTACCGAGCACATCCTTCAGGAAGTCGACTTCCTGTTTAAGGACAGGATCCTCCGCGCAGAGTGCCGCGATGCGCCGGCAGGCGTGCAGAACGGTCGTATGATCGCGCCCACCGAAGCGCCGGCCGATCTCGGGCAATGAGCGCATCGTCAGTTCGCGCGCCAAATACATGGCAACCTGGCGGGGACGGGCCACGCGGCGCGAACGCTGTGGCGAATGAAAATCGCGAAGATCGAGCTTGTAGAACTCGGCGGTCCGGCGCTGAATATCCTCGATGGACGTCTTGTGGCCGGCCGATGCGCCGCGCTGGCCGATTGTTTCGGCGGCGACTTCAAGCGTCACCGGTTTCTTGGTCAGGTCGGCATAGACGGCGAGTTTGGTGAAGGCGCCGATCAGGTCGCGCGGGCTCGCCTCTTCCATATCGGCGAGGTATTCGAGGACATCGTTCGGCAGCGCCGCATCGGGTCGCCTGCGGGCATATTCCGCAGCGCGCGACTTGAGGATCGCCAGTCGCGTGGTCCGCTCGGGCTTCTGCAGGGCGATCACGAGGCCGCCGGAGAGCCGCGAACGCACATCGGCCCCTAAAGTATCGAGAGACGAAGGAGGCCGGTCGGCCGCGATCACGAGTTTGCGTCGCAGGTCGGAAAATGCATTCAATGTATGGAGGAATTCCGACACGGTATAAGTGCTGCGGCAAAGATGCTGCAGATCGTCGATCAGGAGCAGATCCGCGGCACGCAATTCCTCCTTGAAGCCGAGTGTGTCCTTGCGATTCAAGGCGCCGAGAAACTGGCGCATGAAATCCTCGGCGCCGAGCAGCAGGGCGCGCCGGCCCCGTCGTCTCGCTTCGAGCGCCGCGGCGTTCAAAAGATGCGTCTTGCCGAGGCCAAAACTGCCGTGAATGAACAGAAGAGACACGTCGGACGCGTCGTCCTCGGCAAGCGAGCGCGCTGCGCGATAGCCGAATTCATTGGCGGGTCCGGAAACGAAATTGTCGAATGTCTGCATCGGGTCGAGTACCCGATTGGATAGGGTGCGGCGAGATTCGCCGAACCGGTCCTTCGCCTCCACCTGCTCTTGCAGGTAGGAAATCGTTGCGGGAATGGGCTTGGGCAGGCTCTCTCTCGACGACACAGCGCCCGCCGCCGGCTTTTGCGGCGCCAGGACGATGGAAAGGGACGCGGGCTCCGATCCTTCGGCGCGGACGGCGCGCTCAATCCGGGCAGCATATTGGTTGGCGACCCAGTTGCGTGCGAAGGGACGCGGTGCTCCGAGCTTCAATTCGCCATTCGTGGCGTCGACGAGAACCAACGGACCGATCCATGCCTCGAACACGGCGTCGCCCAACTCGCGACGCAGGCGTTCGCGCGCTCCTGCCCAGATGGCAGTCCAGTCGAGTGGTCCGGATTTGGTTATCGCGTGTGTCATATCCTCTGCCCTTCTTCTTGTCGTTGCCCGGCGCCGACTTGCAGCCGCCGGTTACCCCTGGTCTTGTTTCTCACCAAAAATTTTTCGCTCTGCGCCGGGTTGGCCCGGCAATGTTCGCCTCCATTTTGTGGTGCCCCGTTCAACTTTGCCGCCAGGGCAGATTTGCGGCCTTCCAGCCATTGTGCCTGCCCCGGTGACGCTCTGCGTCGAGATCGCCTTCGAAGCCGTCCATGATGTTGAAGGATTTGGCGAACCCCGCGCGTGT
The DNA here is from genome assembly GCA_049692035.1 of Rhizomicrobium sp. GTDB lineage: Bacteria > Pseudomonadota > Alphaproteobacteria > Micropepsales > Micropepsaceae > Rhizomicrobium. Next base: position 106,556 of record JBAVOL010000090.1, on the reverse strand, counting down.
CATGGCGATGGCCGCTGCTCGAGAGCGGGCGCCGGATCGGCACAGGAAAAGCAACGGTGTCTGCTCGTCGGCGCCTGCATGGCGCACCTTTTCGGCTGCCAGCGCCGCAAAATCCGGGTTGACCGCCATGCTGGGAAAAATTTGCCATTCCACGCGGTGGAGCTCGCGACCCAGACCCGACAGATCGGGCAAGCCGACATAGGCCCATTCTGCAGCCGTGCGGACATCGATCAGCTGGGCCTTCGGTTCTCCCCGCAGCACGGCCCAAGCTTCGGCGCTCGTAACGTCGCCGGCATAATCAGCGTTGTTAACCACAAATATTCCCCCACGAATATTGCACAGACGGTTCCGCATTCCGGCCAAGTGTCCTGGCCGGTTGAAGTATAGATTCTCGATTTACTAGATACTTATTCCAGTCGTATGCTCAGGCGTGGGAATGTTCTGCCCAAATACCCGGTCTTTCTTTCTTATTTTCTTGACCATTTTCTTGCTGCCCCGCCATTAGGCTTGTTGACGATAACCAAGAGGGGGGCGCTTATCAAGCGGAACAAATCAGAAATTTAGAGATTTTTAACTATTTCATGAACGCACTAAGTTCAGGTACCGTATACGGAAAATAAGAAATGACGTCAAATCAGGCGGTTAAGCTAACTCGACTGTCATCATACGTCAAAATCGTGACGTTTTCTTGAAAATCTGTCTACGGACAAATAAAAGCGGACCCGAAACCGGGTCCGGGTGGTCCTTCGCTGCAATTGTGCAAGAACTGATTAAGTTTAGCTCGATTGGGCGAGTTTGGCCAAACGCTTCGTCAGGCGCGATACCTTGCGTCGGCCGGTATTCTTGTGGACGACGCCCTTCGACACCCCGCGCATGATCTCCGGTTCTGCAGCCTTCAGCGCCGCCTCGGCCGAAGCCCGGTCACCTTTGGCCAGCGCTTCCTCGACCTTGCGGGTGAAGCTGCGGATGCGGCTCTTGCGAGCATGGTTGACTGCCGTCCGCTTGACGGTCTGGCGCACGCGCTTTTTGGCCGAGGCGATATTAGGCATGGGCGTCCTGCTTGAAGTCGGGCTGGGTTTCTAGCGAGCGTCCAGCGTCCAGTCAATCCGGTCTTCAGCGATCCTTGAATAGCGGTTTGCGTTTCTCGCTGAAGGCCGCCATGCCTTCCTTCTGGTCCTCGGTCGCGAACATGGCGTGAAAGACCCGCCGTTCGAAGCGGATGCCCTCGGCCAGTGTCGTTTCATAGGCCCGGTTCACGGTTTCCTTGGTCATCATCACGATGGGAACAGATTGCTCGGCGATTTTCTGCGCGGCCTTTACTGCTTCCGCGAGCAATTCGGCTACAGGTACAACCCGGCTGACAAGCCCAGCGCGCTCGGCCTCGACCGCATCCATGTTGCGGCCCGTCAGGCACATCTCCATCGCCTTTGACTTGCCGACGAAACGGGTGAGGCGCTGGGTGCCACCCATGCCAGGCATGATGCCCAGCGTGATCTCCGGCTGCCCGAATTTGGCATTGTCGGCTGCTATGATGAAATCGGCGAGCATGGCGAGCTCGCAGCCGCCGCCGAGCGCATAGCCGGCAACGGCCGCGATGATGGGTTTGCGGATGGCAGATATCCGGTCGGCGGCGTCTGCGAAGAAGTTCGCCTTGAACATATCCATATAGGATTTCGGCGCCATCTCCTTGATGTCGGCGCCAGCGGCAAAGGCGCGCTCTGATCCCGTCAGAACGATGGCACGCACCTGGTCGTCCGCATCGAACGCCTCGAACGCCGCGACGAGTTCGCCCAAAAGTTCCGCGTTCAGCGCGTTGAGGGCTTTGGGGCGGTTGAGCGTAACGATGGCGACCGCGCCTTCGTGTGTCACAACGATGTTCTGGTAGGTCATGGTCCTGCTCCGGGCTAGGTCCTCATCCGTTGCGCGCCTTATCGCCGAACGCAAGGGGCGAACGACGGCGAAAGACGGCCTATTCGCCGCACTAAAGCTGACATTGCGGGCAATAGAACGTCGAACGGCCCGATTGTACGATGCGGCGGATGACGCCCTTGCAGCCGCTCTTGGGGCAGGGGGCGCCTTCGCGGTCATAGACGGCGAAATGGTGCTGGAATTCGCCCAACGTGCCGTCCGCGCCGGCATAGTCGCGCAGGCTCGAACCGCCGGCCTTGATCGCATCTTGCAGAACGGCGCGGACCGCCGCGGCCAGCGCCTTGGCGCGTTTTCCGGGAATCGTTGCCGCGACACGTTTGGGTGAAACGCCGGCCCGGAACAGGACTTCGCAGGCATAGATGTTACCCAAGCCGGCAATTACGCCCTGGTCGAGCAGCGCGGCTTTGATCGACGTCTTCTTGCCCTCGAGCACTCGGTCGAGATAAGCCGCATCGAATCCGTCGGACAGCGGTTCGATGCCCAAGCCCTTGAAGAGGGGCTCGTTTTCGATGCCGTCGGTCGGAACCAGCGTCATCAACCCGAACCGGCGGGGATCCGTGAAGACGATGCGGGCGGGCGCGTCGGTCTCCATGACGACGTGGTCGTGCTTGCCCTGGCCGGCGCCCGCCGGAGCCGCATCGTAAACATATTGGCCGAGCTTTCGCGTCTTGCCTTCGGCGTAGACGCTCATTCGGCCGGACATCCCCAAATGGACCACCAGCGTTTCGCCGCTGTCGAGCCGCGCGAGAAGATATTTGGCGCGCCGCTCCAGCCGAACGACCTTGCGTCCCATGAGGCGTTTGGCGAAATTGGCCGGGAACGGCACGCGCAGATCGCCGCGTCGCGTCTCGATCCTGGTGAACCGATGGCCTTCCAGCACCGGCTGCAGGCCCAATCGGACGGTTTCAACTTCCGGAAGTTCTGGCATAGGACTATGAGTGGGTTCCGTCCTGATCTGTGCGTCGTAGCAAGGACGCGCACTGCGCTAGCTTGACCATGGCGGGGCACCCCGCAGCAAGATATGTTTTCGCCGATGACCGCACCCCCTCCCTCGACCGCCAGCTTCGGCTACCGCGAAGTGCCCGAACAGGAAAAAGAAGGCCTTGTGCGGCAGGTCTTTTCGTCGGTCGCACAGCGCTACGACGTCATGAACGATCTGATGTCGGTCGGCGTGCACCGGTTGTGGAAAGACACCATGGTGGAGTGGCTCAATCCGCAACCCGGTCAACACATCCTCGACGTGGCGGGCGGCACCGGCGACATCGCTTTTCGCATCGCCGACATGGCGCGATCGCATGGCGGCGATGCGGACGTTCTCGTGTGCGACATCAACGCGGCGATGCTGGCCGAAGGCGTACACCGCGCCGCAGAAAAAGGCGAAGGCGGAATCCGCTGGGTCTGCGGCGATGCCGAACGCCTGCCGGTTCCCGATGCCAGCATGGACGCCTACACGATCGCTTTCGGCATAAGGAATGTCACGCATATCGATGCGGCGCTCGCCGAAGCGCATCGCGTGCTGAAACCCGGCGGCCGCTTTCTGTGCCTGGAATTTTCGCATGTCGAAGTGCCGGGTCTCGATGCGATCTACGATCGCTATTCGTTTGCCGTGTTGCCGCGGTTGGGCGAATGGGTCGCGAAGGACGGCGAGGCCTATCGCTATCTCGCGGAAAGCATCCGCCGCTTCCCGGCCCAGAAGCCTTTTGCGACGATGATCGAGGCCGCCGGCCTGTCCCGCGTCAAGGTCCGCAATCTGACGGGCGGGATCGCGGCGATGCATTCGGCCTGGCGGATCTGACACATGTTCCGCACCCTCAATGATGTGAGGCGGCTCGCGCATGCGGCGCGCGTGCTGGCGCGTCACGATGCGCTGGTGCCGGGCGAATATTCCGCGCAGCTCCCGCTGTCCCTCAAATTCCTGCGCTTCGTTTTCGGCGGATCGCGGAAGCGCGATGACGAAGTGCCGGCTGGCGTTCGTCTGGCGCGCGCGCTCGAAAGCCTGGGGCCTGCCTACATCAAGCTCGGACAAATATTGGCGACGCGACCCGACATCATCGGCACGGAGGTCGCATCGGCGCTCGAAAGCCTGCAGGACCGCTTGCCGCCTTTTGCGACCGCTGCGGCCCGCGCGGAGATCGAAGCGGCTTTCGGCCGTCCGCTCGACACGATGTTTTCTGCGTTCGGCGATCCCGTAGCCGCGGCCTCGATTGCCCAGGTCCATCCCGCACAGACCAGCGACGAGCCGCCGCTGCGCGTGGCGGTCAAGGTGCTGCGTCCCGGGATCGAGGCGGAATTCGCACGCGATCTGTCGGCTTTTGCCCTGGCGGCACGTCTCGCCGAACGCGTATCCGCGGAAGCGCGGCGCCTGCGGGCGAGCACCGTCGTCGACACGCTCGCACAGTCGGTTGCGCTCGAACTCGATCTCAGGATGGAGGCGGCGGCAGCGTCCGAATTGGCCGAACGCACCGACACCGACGTCGACTTCCGCGTTCCGGCGGTGGATTGGCAACGGACGTCGGCACGGGTGCTGACGACCCAATGGATCGACGGCACGCCCATCCGCGATCCCGCCATGCTCGAAGCGGCGGGCCATGATCCCGGCCGGATTGCGGTTGTGTTGGTCCGCGCATTCCTCACCCAGGCTCTGCGCGACGGTTTTTTTCACGCCGATATGCATCCCGGAAATCTGTTCGTCGACTCCGACGGGCGGCTCGTCGCCGTCGATTTCGGCATCATGGGGCGCCTCGATTCCACGATGCGGCGGTTCATGGCCGAAACCCTCGCCGGATTTCTCACCCGCGACTACGTCCGCGTCGCCGAAGTGCATTACGCCGCCGGGTTCGTTCCGCGCACCCAACCGGTCGAGCTGTTCGCACAGGCCCTGCGCGCCATTGGCGAGCCCATCTTCGGCCGTTCCGCGCATGACGTTTCGATGGCCAGGCTGCTGCAGCAATTGTTTGAGACCACGCGGCGCTTCGACATGCAGCTGCAGCCGCAGCTTGTCCTGCTGCAGAAGACGATGGTGGTGGTCGAAGGCGTGGCGCGCTCGCTCGACCCGGCCTTCGACATCTGGAAAGCCTCCCGTCCCGTGGTCGAACGCTGGATGGTCGAGCAGATGGGGCCGCAGGCCCAGTTGCGCGATGCGGCCGAAGGCGTCACCGCCCTGGGACGGTTTGCCCGCGATCTGCCGCAACTTTTGCGCAATGCCGAGATGGTGTCTGCCATGTTGACGGATGGTGGCTTGCGGCTGCATCCCGACACCGCACGGCAAATAGCGGACGCCCAGATCGCGCGCACCCGCCATGTCCGCCTCGCATTGTGGATCGCGGCGGGTGCTTTGGGCGTGCTGGCGCTGGGTGCGTTGGGCCTTGTCTAGACTTCCCCGCCGGCCGAGGTTTCCTGCGATCAGGGAAATTATCGGGGATTTGAACAACTGCGCCCGCGCATGTGGACGTTATTAGGGGAATAGCGGGACTATTTCGTCCGTATACGTCGGATGTGTTGAGAGCGGTCTCGCGCGGGATGGAATCAAGAATCGGCACAGAAGACCCCTCTCCCCCTATGGGCTTACAAATTCACGCAATCATCGGATCATCGAACACACGAAAATGCGTCGCACGGGGCTTAAAGCAGTGGAGACATTCTTTACGCGACGCCTTCGCGGCCCGTCGGGCTACATGCGGACAATTTTATCCAACCTTTCATCAAAGGCGAGCGTTTGCGTTTACTGCCGGGCAACTCACGCCACGCTATCGTATCCTGCATGCGGTTCACGCGTGCGGGGCGCGGGCGGCCCGGCGATCGCTATCGGGTTGTGTCGATGCAGGCGTTGGGCCTCGTTTGGGGCAATGTGGATCCTTTGACGGCGGACCTCGAAGAGGTGTGCACCGAATTGCCGGCGCCGACGCTGTTTGGCACGAGGCTTCTTCTGGAACAGTGGCGCGCCGGGGAAGCAGCAGGCGGATTTGTCGTCGGCCGCGATGTGCCGTCGCGCGCGCTCGCCTGTGTGCTGCGCAATCTGGCGCTTTACGAACCCATCGACGCAAAGACCGATTTCCGCGTTCGTGTCGCCGGCACGGCCGTCATGCGTCGTTTCGGGCGGGACATCACGGGCCGCAAGCTCTCGGAAATCTACACGCCGCGAAATTTTGAATTGGAGCGCGCTAATATGCTCGCGGTCATCGCGCAATCGAAACCTGACTGCGTCGACGTCAAGCTCGCCCGGGATTCGCGTGTATTCCTGCATTTCGAAGCGCTGCAGCTTCCCGTCTGGGCGCCGAACCGCATATCGGCCTGGGTGCTCGGCGGTATCTTCTGTTTCGATTGACTGTGCGAATCCGGTACAACGCGGTTCCATTCTCGCGTCAGGAGGATGAATGCCGATCTTGAATATTGCCCATCGCGGCGGAGCGGCCTTGCGGCCCGAGAACACGCTGGCCGCTTGTGCCCATGCAGTTGCGCTGGGTGCCGACGGTGCGGAGCTCGACGCCCAGCTGACGCGCGACGGCCATGTCGTCGTTTTCCACGACAATCGGCTGAAGCCGGAGATTTGCCGCGGCGCGGACGGCCAATGGCTCGCGCAAAGGGGCCCCGCCATCGTCGATCTCACACTGGACGAAATCGAAACCTACGACGTCGGCCGGCCGCGGCCCGGCAGTGTCTATGCGCGCGCCCATCCTGACCTCGTGCCGTCGGACGGCGAGCGGATTCCGTTGCTGGCCGAAATCGTCGAGATCGTCCGCCGCGCGCGCAAACCATTCCGTCTCTTCGTCGAGTTGAAGACGTCGTTTTCCGACCGCAGCCTGTCGGCGGCGCCCGAGCGTCTCGCCGAAGCGACGCTCGCAGTGCTGGGCAGTTGCGATTACAGCGAGCGCAGCGTACTCGTCGGCTTCGATTGGCCGGGCCTGCTGCACGCGAAGAAATGCGAGCCCAGGATCGCCTGCTGGTTCACGACGCTGGCGCAAAGCTGGTTTGGCGGCGCGCCGCCGCCGCCGCGGGACGAACCGCCGGCAGCACCCGTATTGCAGATGCTCCGCCATTGGGCCGCGACTGGCACGTCGCCTTGGGCGGGCGGTTTCGATGCCGTCCGTTTCGGTGGCTCGATTCTCGAGGCGATTAAATGCGCCGGCGGCGACGGCTGGTTTCCGTACTATCGCGATGCGAGCGAGGAAATGGTGAGCGAGGCGCGAAGACTCGGCCTCAAACTCGGCGCCTGGACGGTGAATGATCCTCGCGACATGGAAATTCTCGCCGCGCGCGGCCTCGACGCAATCTGCACAGATCGGCCGGATGTTTTCGCTGCGTTGACGAATGCGTAGTTCAAGAATCTTTGGGTCGTGATTTGTTTTCTTCGTCTGTCACGGCCCCCAGAACAAGCGTTGAAGCAGGACGCCGGCGCGAAGAACGACGCCACCACTACGCCGCGGCTGCGTTAACGGAACGCTTACCTTACGCTGCCTAATCTCATGCGACTGGCAGGGGATATCCATGAGAGCGGGCGAATTTTGCCGTCTTGCGGCGGAGCTGGCGTCCGAGCACGGCGATGCCGCGCTGGTCTACGCGCAGCGTGCGTCGGCCGAATTCGCATCCAACGGCGCCGACGAACGCGCCGCGTTCTGGTACGCGCTATCACTGTTCATCGACGACATCACAAGCCATCGGCTCGATCCGGATATTCCGATCATCTTCCATTAAGGCGTTTTCAGGTTAACTTGACGCAGTTGAACGCCCCTAATTCACCGTGGGCGGACTTGACCCGCCCATCCAGCGCGCGAGCGTCCGCGAGCGATGAGTCATTCGCCGCGCCGATGCGCGGCAGCTGGTTGGCCGGCTCAAGGCCGGCCATGGTGAGAGTTTGTGATACCATTGATTTTGAAAGCGCTCTAAATCGCCGGCGCGTTCATGACGGGATAAGTTTTCCCGGGTTGAGAATGCCCTTCGGGTCGAATACGCGCTTGACGGCGGCGAGGACCTCGATGCCCAGTGCGCCTTTTTCTTTCGTCATCCAGGGCAGATGATCTTCGCCCACGCCGTGATGGTGGCTGATCGTCCCGCCCTCGGCGACGATCGTGTCGCTCGCGGCCCTCTTTATCGCCTGCCATTGCGCGATTTCGTGCGCCAGCACGCGCGGAAAAATATAGGTGAAATAAAGGCTCGCGCCGTCGCGATAGGCGTGGCTGATGTGACACATGACTATGCCGCGTGCGCCTGGCGTCGGCGCCGTTTCGCGGATGGCGGTTTCCAGCGCCGTGCGAACGGCGTTGCGCAACGCATCGATTTTCGACCACGAGGCGGATGTCTCGATCGTGTCGACGCCGACGCCGCGATCCATCATGGGATCACGCAAATAAGGCCCGTGAAAACGCCGCTCGCGCCATCGCTCGCCCGGACCGCGTCCGATCGACACCGCGCCCAGATGTCTGGCAATGCGCGCGAAGCGGTTGCGCCCGTCGGCGACCTCGCCCCCATCGCCTTCAAATCCGGCAATCAGCGCAGCCGCGTTTGCATCGATTCCGCGCAAGTCGAGATAGGCTTGCACCAGCCTGTCACCAATGCCGGGTGCCTTGCCGAGCGCGCCGAAGGCCCGGTAAAAATGCGTTTCGTCCGCATCCGAAAGCCGCAGCATCGCGACCGGGATTTCATCCTGCATGGCGGTTCTGATCGCAGCCGTGCCGCTGGCAAAATCGCGAAACAGATAACCGCGATAGTCGCTCGCTTTCGGCAGCGGACGCACGCGCACGGTCGCTTGGGTGATCACGCCGAAAACGCCTTCCGAACCGGCGATCAGATCGGTCAGGCGCGGACCGGCCGCGGATGCGGGAAAAGATTCGGATGTGAACAGGCCGCGCGGCGTCGCGAGCTTTGCCGAGACGAGCCAGTCCTCGGCCTTGCCGTAGCGCAGCGATTGCTGGCCTGCGCCGCGATGGGCGATCCATCCGCCGAGCGTCGAAAATTCGAACGACTGCGGATAATGGCCTAGCGTGACGCCCTTCGCCTGCAGGGCTTTCTCTAGCGCTGTTCCGTAGATGCCGGCTTCCGCGGTGGCCGTGCCGGCGAGTGCATCGACTTCGCCGATGCGATCCATGCCGGAAAGGTCGAGCGTCAGAATCGCCTTGAACGGCCCCGCATCGGCGCTGACGCCGCCGACGACAGAGGTTCCCCCGCCGAAAGGCACGACCGCCAGACCGCTGTCGTCGGCGAAGGCGAGCACGGCCAGGATTTCGTCCGCGCCGCGGGGATACAGCACGGCGTCGGGCGCGACCGACAAATCGCCGGCGCGCAGGCGCAACAAATCGTGGTAGGAACGCCCGCGCGCGTGAAATGCGCGCTCGTAGATGTCGTCGTGCACGCGATCGGCGCCGAGGATCGCAACGAGATGCGCGCGCTCTTCCATCGTCAACCGCGAGGGCGCGAGCGTCGCCTCGTCGAGAGGACAGGCAGGAGTTGCGAGCAGGCTCGGCATGCCGAGTTCGTGGGCAAGCCAGGTCCAGACCTCGTCTCGCGCGGCGAGCGCGTCCTTGTGCGCGGTCCAGCCCCAACCGTTCCACCTTATATTGCTGCGTTCGATGGTCATCGTTTCAAGCCTAACAGCCGTAGAACAATTCAGCAGCGCAAATTGAGGGCGCGTGGCAGGATTTCGAAGGTGGCGGGAAGCCGGCCGGTGCTTTCGCCGTCGACTTCGATATAGATCGCGTGTCCGCGCGTCTCGGCGACCGGTGCGGCCATAAGCTTATGGCCGCGCAGCGCTCGCACGCCGGGACTTTTCAAATGTTCGCCCGTACGAAGGCTCTTCAGATCGGAGATGGAGCCGCCGCCCATGATGATCACGTCGAACAATCCGTCATCGGGCCGTGCGTTTGGCGCCACGCGCATGCCGCCGCCGAAATATTGCCCGTTGGCGATCGCCACAGTGGCGATGCTCGCAATCTCGTCATAATCGCCGTTGAGCCGGATGCGCACCATCCGCTCGCGGTAGGTCAACAGGGACAGTGCGCCGTGAAAGCCATACGCAAAGGTACCACCGAACAATTTGGCGATCCGCGCGCGATTGACCCTGTCGACGATCACGCCCGAAAGCCCGAACGAGGCGATATTGACGAAGTAGCGCGAGATGGGTTCGCCGTCCCGGCTGACGCAGGAAATGTGGCCGACGTCGATCGGCCGCACCGATGCATTCTTCAATCGTTCGATCGCAGCCGCATAACCCTGCGCCACACCGAACGTTTTGCGAAAGTCGCCGCCCGTTCCGCTGGTGACGAACGCGAAAACCGCATCGGGCGCGCTCGCTCTGTCGGTATCGAAGAAACCGTTGACCGCTTCATTGATCGTCCCATCGCCGCCGATCGCGACGATCTCGGAATGGCCTTCGTTCAAAGCCTGGCGGACGAGCGTCGTCGCCTCGCCACGTCCGCGCGTGATCGCGCATGTCAGGCCCGGATAAATATCCCGCAGGGCCCGCTCGATTTTCGGCCATTCGCGCGCGGTGCGACCGCCGCCCGATCGCGGATTGACCACGGCAAAGCCCGTCACGTTGTTTCCCCCGTCGTTTGAAAGAATCGCGCAAGCGATGCGATTTCGGCCTCCTTGCGCGCGCCGCTCCACCCCAGTTCGCCGGCCATGAGCGTGGCTGCGGCGGCAAGCGCCGCCGGCTGCGGCGCCCCCAATTGTCCCATGCCGGTGCGCCGCATGACCGCGTCGGCGAGCGTGGCGGCCATTTCCTCGCGGATCGCGAATAGGATCTGCGCACCGATATCACCCGACGGCGAGAGCGGCTGGCGAAGTGCAGGGTCGGTATCGGCGATTCTCATGACGCCATCGAGCCGCGTCCCATAGAGGCGCGCAAGATGACCGGCATTGGGGACCGGCAGGCCTGCCTGCCGGCCGAGAAATGCTCCCAACGATCCCATCCGGCCGCCGGGGAGCGGCGTTGCGGCGGTCACGCAGCGGCGCGTGCGCGCGTCCAATTTCCTGACGGCCAGATTCACGGCATTCTCGGCGAGATCGCGCGAGGTGGTCCATTTGCCGCCGATGGCCGAAACAAGCCCCTCGACACGGTCTGTCTTCTGGTGGTCGATGAGTTCGGCACGGCGGCTCGCACCATAGGTATCGTTCGCCCCGTTATCCACCAGCGGCCGCAAGCCGGCATAGAAATGGCGCACATCGGCGCGGGCAATGTGCGCGGACGGCAAATGTGCATTGACGATTGCCAGAAACGCCGTGATTTCGCTTTCGCTGACGCCCACGGCGTCGGGTGAACCTGTGAATGCGGTGTCCGTCGTGCCAAGGATCGACGCGCCGCGCCAGGGCAGGACGAAAAAATGGCCGTGTGCGGTCGCCACCGTCAACGCGTCGCCGCGCGTCGCCGCCGGCACGATCAGGTGGATGCCCTTGGACCGTATCAATCTGTGTACGGATTTTTCCCCGAGTGCTGCGTTGAGGAAGAGGTCGGCCCAGGGACCGGCGGCGAGGACCGTGAGCTTCGCGCGTATGTCGAGGCGCCGCCCGCTCAAGCCGCACTGGAGGGCGGCCCCTTCCACCCTGCCGTTGCGAATGAGAAGCCGTTCGGCTGCCATGTGATTGGCGAGCGCAGCCCCGTTCGCGTCCGCGTCGATCAGGCATTCGAGCGCCAGCCGCTCCGGCGAATACATCTGCGCGTCGTAATAGAGGAACGCACCGGCGAAGTTCGGCCCCTCAAGCACCGGCTCGCGGACGAGTGCGGCGCTGCGGTCGAACCAGCCATGTCCGGGCAGGCGTTGCTGCGGATCGTCGAGCCAGGCGCGGTCGAACGACAAGAGGTCATAGAGCGCGAGGCCGGTGCCGAGTGTCGCGCGCGCCTTCCAGCTGCCGTCATAGACCGGAACCAGGAAAGGCAGGGGACGCACGAGATGGGGCGCGATGCGCTGCCAGATGCGGCGCTCCCTGAGCGATTCGCGCACCAGACGAAGGTCGAAATTGCGCAAATAGCGCAGGCCGCCATGAATCAGCTTCGAATTGTGGGCGCTCGTCGCGTGCGCGAAATCGTTCTTTTCGGTGAGGGCGACGCGCAATCCGCGCAATGCGGCGTCGCGGGCGATGCAGGCGCCCGTCACACCGCCGCCGATGACATGAAGATCGAATGGCTCGTTGGCGAGGCGTCGAAGATCGCGGAGCATGGGTCCCGAAAAGCGGAAGGGCAGGCGGCAGGCTGAGGAGGAGCCTCAATCCGCGAAAGCGAGATTGGCCCCGAACAGCCCAAAATCCAAGCGCCTTTCGCCCCTATCGTTCGACGCGATCCTCTTGTACGGAAGAGCGAATTGCAGCGGACGGGGACGAGGGGATATGGCGGCGCATCACTGCACCACGACGGTCGATACCACTTTTGTAAGCCTGGGCTATGCGAAGGTTGCGCTGCTGGGCGTGGTGCAGGGCATCACCGAGCTCATTCCCGTATCGTCGAGCGCCCACATGCGCGCCGTTCCCGCGCTGCTCGGCTGGCCAGATCCGGGGGCAGCCTTTTCCGCCGCGATGCAGCTCGCCGCACTCGCCGCCGTCGTTACCTATTTCTGGTCGGACATTGCCGGCGTGTCGCGCGCCACGCTCAGGGGCCTGCGCACGCGCAACTGGGCCGACCGCGAGTTCCGCCTGGGCGCCTACATCGTCGTTGCTACCGTTCCGATCGTGATCGCAGGTGCGGCGCTGTCGCATGTGTTGAATGCCTGCAATTCGCCGCTGCGCACCCCGCTGGTGGTGGGTACGGCGTCCTTCATCGTAGCGCTCATCATGGGGGTGGCCGAAGCGCTTGCGACCCACAAGCGCAACGCCGAAGGCCTGACGCTGCGCGATGCCCTGGTGATCGGCATAGCCCAAGTCGGTGCGCTGATCCCCGGCGTGTCGCGCTCGGGTGCGACTTTCACCGGCGCGATGTTCCTCGGCTTCAATCGCGCAGACGCAGCGCGCGTCTCGTTCCTGCTCGGCATTCCCGCCATCTTTCTCGCCGGCGCCAAGGAACTCTGGGAGCTGCACAAGGCGGGACTGCCGAACGACGGCTGGTCGATCCTCGCCGTCGGCCTGGTCGTTTCGTCGCTGTCGGCTTTCGTCGCGATCTGGGGCCTGATGCGGTTCCTGCGCCATTCGACGACCTGGCCGCTGGTGATCTATCGCGCGGTGTTCGGCGCCGTGCTGGTTGGCGCTGCGGCGCTGCACTGGATCGCGTGAACGGACCGCCGTGCTTGTCCTGCCCATCCGTCATTTTGCTAAGCTCGTCGCCGACGACGATACGAAGGGACGAAACCATGCCCCAGGCGAAAGCGAACGGCGTTGCGCTCGAATATGACGAAATCGGCCCCGGGGACGGCGTGCCCATTCTTCTGATCATGGGTTTCGGCACGCAGATGACCGGCTGGCCGGCGGAGTTCCGGCAGGGTCTCGCGGATGCCGGCCTCAGGGTCATCCGCTTCGACAATCGCGACGTTGGCCTGTCGCAGAAATGGGACGCTATTTTTCCCGACATCCGCGCCGCGCAGGCGGCGATCGCCGAGGGCCGCAAGCCCGATTTGCCCTATGGGCTCGCCGACATGGCCGCGGACGCCGCCGGTCTCCTCGACGTGCTGGGCATCCAAAGCGCCCATATCCTCGGCGCGTCGATGGGTGGCATGATCGCCCAGCTGGTGGCGCTCGACCACCCGGCCAAGGCGCGTTCGCTGATCTCGATCTTCTCGACCACGGGTGATCCGTCCTTGCCGCGCTCGACGCCGGAAGCGATGGCGGCGCTGACAACTGCGCCTCTGGCCGATGACAAGGCCTCCATCATCGCCCAAGCCTTGAAGGGGCGCAGGGCTTATGCCTCAAGCGCCTATCCGTTCGACGAGTCGCGGCTGGGTGCGCTGATCGACGCCAATTACGAGCGCTCCTATTATCCGCAAGGCACGCTGCGCCACTGGGCCGCCATCATGACCAGCCCGCCGCGCACCGAACGGTTGAAGACGCTGCGCATCCCCGCCCTGGTGCTGCATGGCACGGCGGACACGCTCATTCCTTGCGAAGCCGGACGCCACACGGCCGCCTGCATCCCCGGCGCCGAATATCACGAGATCGCCGGCTGGGGACACGACATGCCTGTCGAAATGATCCCCGTGCTGTTCGATTTTCTGATCCCCTTCATCGCCAGGGTCGAAGGGCGGCGTGAAGACGGTTTTCCGGCGGCGCCGGGCTGAATTGGGATAGGACGCGGAACAACAAACTCTCGCCATGGCCGGCTCCTGAGCCGGCCACCCAGTGGCCGCGCGTCCGCGCGGCGAATGACTCATCGCTCGCCGACACTCGCGAACTGGGTGGCAGGGTCAAGCCCTGCCATGGTGAAATTTAAGGTTGTGCGCTTTGCTGAGGCAGCGGGAGGCAGGGACGGAAGATGCCTTACTTAATCTTGCCTTCCTTGAACTCCACATGCTTGCGCAGCACGGGGTCGTATTTCTTGCAGGTGAATTTGTCGGTCATGGTGCGGGTGTTTTTCTTCGTGACATAGAAGAATCCCGTGTCGCCCGAGCTGTTGAGCCGGATTTTGGCCGTGGTGGGCTTCGCCATGACGCCGTTCCTTAAGAAATGGGCCGGCAACTTAGCCGCCGCCGCGGGGAAGTCAAGGCGAGGGGGCCAGCAGGGCAATCGGGTGAAGAAGTAGGTGACAAAGGGTTGAAGTGCTGAATCTGTCGAAGTCCTCTGCTTCGGTTAGTGGAGGATGGCGATGGAGAGCGGCGCAGTTGTCGAGAGCATTGTTTTTCTGGAACATTTCAGGGATTTGCCGGACCCACGCCAGCGCGGCAAAGTGGTTTATCCGCTCGACGAGATACTGCTGTTGTGTCTGCTCGCCGTGTTGGCCGGGGCAGAAACGTTCGTCGACATCGCCCGGTTCGGGGAGAAGAAGCTCGATCTTCTGCGCCGGTTCCGGCCGTTCCGCGACGGAACGCCCTCGCACGACCACCTCGGCGACATCTTTGCTACGCTCGACGCCGAGGCGTTCCAGCACTGCTTTGTTGCCTGGGTTATGACGCTCACCGGGGCTGCGGCCGAGGTGATCGCCATCGACGGCAAAACCTCGCGTCGGTCCTACCAGAAGAAGGGCGGCAAGGCTCCCATCCATATGGTTTCGGCTTTCGCCGCGCGCCAGCGCCTCGTGCTGGGGCAGATCAAAGTGGCGGACAAGTCCAATGAGATCATCGCCATTCCAAAGCTCCTGGAGATGATGGCGATCGAGGGCGCCATCGTCACCATCGATGCGATGGGCTGCCAGCGCGACATCGCCCAGAAGATCGTGGACAAGAAGGCCGATTACGTCCTGGCGCTGAAAGGCAATCAGGGCACCTTGCGCGAGGATGTCGAGCTTTTTGCCGCCGAGCAGAAGGCTAACGGCTTCAAGGATACCAAGATCAGCCGGGACGAGACGGTCGACGGCGATCACGGCCGTATCGAAACGCGAACTTACACCGTTATCCACGACGTCGCCTGGCTGCAGGAACGCCACAACTGGCCGGGATTGAAAGCCATCGTCATGGTCGAGAGCACGCGCGAATTCAATGGCAAGATCGAGCAGGAGACGCGCTTCTACATCACCTCACTGGTCTTGCTGGCAAGCCTTCTGGGACCAATCGTGCGCAGTCATTGGGCTGTCGAGAACAGCCTGCATTGGGTGACGGACATGATCTTCCGCGACGACGAATGCCGCATCCGAACCGATCATGCTCCCGCCAACTTCACCACCGTCAAACACATCGCCCACAACTTGATCCGAAGGGCGCCAGGCAAGGACTCCCTACGCCTCAGGCGAAAGGTCGCCGCTTGGGACAACGAATTCCTCGCAAGTCTCATCGCCACCTAATTTTTTCACCCGATTCCCTTGCCGAGAATACCCAATCCGTGGACAGGCCGACTAGCACAAAGCTGAAGACACCCAATCCGACCGCGATCGTCGCGATCATCTTCCAAGTATATTGATACCTGCTAGATGGCGTTGCCGGCATACTCCCGCTCCGACTCTTCGATCATAGCGATCATATCCGAAATTTCTCAGCAGCGGCTATCCACTCCGGTGGCTTGGGCTGGCGTCATCCGATGCGCGCCGCACTAAAAAAAGCATGTCATTCCCGGCCGAGCGAAGCGAGGGGAAGGGAACCCAGGTCGAACAGCAATGTATGATGGTTCGAAAATCTACTTGGTGCGCAATTTTTTGGAATTGTCTCGTTCGACCCCCTGTTGGGGTGGACGGCCCCCGACGGCATCGAATGTGCCAGAGTGAGGTCGTTGGAGATCTCAAACAAGGGAGCCGTCCGTGGGCAAGATTATCCGTATAGGCATGGATACGTCCAAGAGTGTTTTTCAGCTGCATGGCGTGGATGAAGACGAGAAACCGGTTCTGCTGAGGAAGCTTCGCCGGAAAGACGTGCGGTTGTTTTTTGCGAAGCTGGAGGCGACGCAGATCGGCATTGAGGCTTGCGGCGCGGCGCATTATTGGGCGCGCGAACTGAAGAATTTGGGCCATGAGGTCGTGCTGGTGCCGCCGCAGCACGTCAAAGCCTATGTCAGGCCGGGCAAGAAGAACGATGCGGCCGATGCCGAGGCGATCTGCGAGGCAATCAGCCGACCGCGGCTGCAAGAGCGCTTCGTCGCGGTAAAGACGGCCGAACAACAGGCCGCCCAGATGCTGGCCGGCACACGCGACAGCTTGGTGCGCCGCCGCACGCAGTTGACCAACACGATCCGTGGCTATGGCGCCGAATTTGGCCTCATCGCCGCCAAGGGGCTCGGCAAGATCGATCCGTTGCTGGAGCGCATCGCAGATGACGAAACGCTGCCGGCCTTGGCCAAAGAGACGTTTGCGGTTTACGGGCGTGAGTATGCGCTTCTCCAGGAGCAGATCGACGCGCTCGACAAGCGTTTGATGGCTTGGCACAGGGACAACGAACTGAGCCGGCGGCTCGTGAAAGTGCCCACGATCGGCCCGGTTGGCGCCTGTTTGTTGGCGATGAAAGTGACTGATCCCCAAGCCTTTCGATCGGGCCGCAATTTTTCGGCCTGGATCGGCCTCACCGCGAAGGATCACTCCACCGCCGGGAAGATGCGGCATGGCGGGATCACCCGCGCCGGCGACGAGGCTTTGCGCAGCGCGGTGGTGGTCGGCGCCACGGCCGTAATCCGGCAGGTCAGGAACGGCCGTACCAAGCCCTCGCCCTGGCCAACAAGGCCGCGCGCATCGTTTGGAAGCTGATGGTCAGCGGCGAATCTTATAACCCTGCGCGGGCGGCCCGCGGGGGGCGCTGCGCTGCGCTTCGTGATGGCTGCGCTGCGCGCCCCCCGCTCGCCACGGCCAAACACCGCACGAGCGCCGCAATGCCGATGACCGCATGAAAAGTTCACCGCGAGCCTGAGCTCTCGGCGAAGCCGGAGAAGCTTGCAAGAGACGGAGCAGTTGGTGTGATCGATCGATCCACGATACGTGACACTCCGAGGGACCCAGTGGCGCATGAAACCGCCTACCTGTTTGGAACACGTCTCGGGATGCCAACTTGGCCAGCGGTCATGAGCGACCGCACGAAAAGGCCGGACATATGATCGCAAGCGATTCGATCAAACCCTGCATCAACTCTTGCAAGCCGGGGGCCGTCCACATATGGGCCCCCTTCCCCTCGCGCAAACGCGCTCGGCCGGGGATGACATGCATTTTTATGACTACGTAATGCCATCACTTCACCCTTCTGAGGATGACCAGCGGTTTGGTGAACAGCGCGCGCCCCTGTGGGCTCGCCATATAGGCATCGAGGTCGGCTGCGGACGCCGTCAGCACGGCGTCGCCGAATTGCCCTTCCTCGACAGTGCCGGCGATTTTTCCGGCTTTGATGGCGTTCTTCGCGAGTTGGTCGTCCATGATATAAATGACGAGCGCGCCATCGCCATTGATCCGGTACAGGATCGGTATCGTGTTGTCCGCCATCGTCCCCGTCGCCGGCTGGCCTTCGCTGCTCGTCTCGTGCGCGTTCATGAAATGGTTGGGACCAAGCACCACCGTCTGAAGCGAGAAGGCGCCCCAGCCGCCTTTGTCCGTGCCCGAGGGCGGTGTCACGATCACGACCGAAATTGTTCCGTCGGTCTGCGGAAAGAACGTGAAATAGCTGAACGTAGCGCTCGTCGCCACGCGGCCCTTCCAGACACCGGTGAGCCCGGGGTCGGGCACCGCCGCGACGGTCGTCCCCAGAGGGGTCTTGCTGGTCACGGGCGGACAGGCGGCAAGCCCAAGGGCGGCCAACGCGACGAGTCCGATGCGAATGATCGTAATGTTTATCCTGTTCATGCCCACCCTTCCCGTGCGAAGCCTCACTGTTAAGACGGATTGGGGCGGAACAACGGCGGCGTCTGGTCGCGATTGGCCCCACGCAAACCACATCCTATAGTCCGCCCGCCTGAGAGACGCCGGAAAACGCCATGAGCCCCAAGAAACGCCGCCGCCTTGCTTTCGCCGTCGCGCTGCTTGTTGCAGGCGGCGGTGCGGCCGCGCTTGTCGTCACCGCCCTCAAGGACAATGTCCTTTATTTTTACAGTCCCACCGATGTGGCCGCCAGGCATGTGGCGGCCGGCGTCGATTTCCGCATCGGCGGCCTGGTCGAAAAGGGCAGCGTGGTGCGCGGCCCGCAGGCACAGGTGCATTTCGTGGTCACGGATGGCAAATCGCGCATCCCGGTCGCCTATGACGGAATTCTGCCGGATCTGTTCCGCGAGGGCCAAGGCGTCGTGGCCTTGGGTGCGCTGGCGCCGAACGGAGTGTTCACGGCCTCGCAGATTCTCGCCAAGCATGACGAGCGCTACATGCCGCCCGAAGTCGTCGATGCATTGAAGCGCTCGGGTCACTGGAAAGAAGGCGAGGGCGGTTCGTGACCGGCGAGCTCGGCCAGTTCGCGCTGTGTCTTGCCCTGGCGCTTGCATTTGTGCAGGCGGGCGCGGGGCTCCTGGGCGCGCGCGACGACGCTACATGCGCTCGCGCCGTGGCCAGCGGCGCGGCATTGGGATTCTTCGTCTTCGTCGCGCTCGCATTCGGTGCGCTGGCATATGGCTTCGTCACATCGGATTTCAGCATTCTCGATGTGGCCGAGAATTCGCACACGCTGAAACCGCTGATCTATAAAATTTCCGGCGTGTGGGGAAACCACGAAGGCTCGATGCTGCTGTGGGTGCTGGTGCTGGCGGTCTATTCGGCGGCGATGACGCTGGCAGAGCGCGGGGGCGCGCGGTTGACCTCGGCGGCGCTGGGCGTGCAAGGCCTGCTCGCCGTGGCGTTCGTGGTGTTCATCCTGTTCACCTCCAACCCGTTCCGGCGGCTCGATCCGATGCCGTTCGAAGGTGCGGGCCTCAATCCGCTGCTGCAGGATCCCGGCCTCGCGCTGCATCCGCCGATGCTTTACCTCGGCTATGTGGGGCTCTCCGCTTCCTTCGCCTACGCTGCAGCGGCGCTCATCACGGGCGATGCGGAGCGGATGTGGGCGCGGGCGGCCCGGCCCTTCATGCTGGTGGCGTGGATTGCGCTGACGCTCGGCATTACGCTGGGCAGCTGGTGGGCCTATTACGTTCTGGGCTGGGGCGGTTTCTGGTTCTGGGATCCGGTCGAGAATGCGGCGCTGATGCCGTGGCTGGTGGCGACGGCGCTGCTGCATTCCGCCCTCGCCACCGAACGCACGGGTGCGTTCCGCACCTGGTCGCTGCTGCTCGCCATTGCCGCCTTCTCGCTCAGCCTGATCGGCACATTTCTCGTGCGCTCCGGCGTGCTCGCTTCCGTGCATGCCTTCGCCAGCGATCCCGAACGCGGATTCTACATCCTGCTGATGTTGGGAATCACGATCGGCAGTGCGCTGACGCTGTTTGCCTGGCGCGCGCCCAAACTCGAAGGCGGCGCCGAATTCGAGCCGGTCAGCCGGGAAACGACGCTGCTGCTCAACAATCTCCTTTTGTGTTTCGCCGTAACCGTCGTCTTCTTCGGCACGCTCTATCCGCTGGCCCTGGAGTCGCTGACCGGCGAGCGGATTTCCGTCGGCGCGCCCTATTTCGCGGCATTGTTCGCGCCGGCCTTTGTCGTGTTGCTTCTGCTCCTGCCGTTCGGGCCGCGGCTCGGCTGGCGCAAGGACCGTCTCGATCAGGCCGTGCGAGCGCTGGCGCCTGCGGCCGGCGTTGCGCTCGTTGCCGGCATCGCCGTGTTCGCGTTTCTGCTGCCGCGCTCGCTGGCGGCGGCGGGATCCTATGCGCTGGCGTTCTGGATTCTGGCGGCAAGCGCGATCGATCTGCGCCGGCGCGTCGTCTCGCACACGCTCGGCGCAAGCGGCATTGCGTCCGCTCTTGCCCATGCCGGCCTCGGCATTTCGCTCCTCGGCATTGCTTCCACGACGATCTGGCGCAGCGAAGCGCTCGACGTGCTGGCGCCGGGGCAGAGCCTTCGTGTTGCGGCCTATGAATTGCGCTTCGACGGTGTCGAGCCGGTTGACGGACCAAACTACCAGGCGATGCGCGCGACGCTGGAAGTGCGCGACCACGGGCGCCTGCTGGCGCTTGTCCACCCCGAGAAGCGCTTCTACCCGGTCCAAGGACAGGCGATCAGCGACACCGCCATTCGTACGACGGGGTTTTCCGATCTTTATGTCGCTTTGGGCGATGAACGCGGCAATGGGCGTTGGTCGGTCAGGGCGTTCGTCAATCCGCTGGCGCCGTTCATCTGGTTCGGCGGCGCGCTGATGGCGCTGGGCGGCATGACGAGCCTGTGGGGTCGCGTTCGCGTGCGGTTCGCCGCCGCGCGCCTGGCGCCCGCCGAATGAAACGCGGCCTCTGCATCGGATTTGCGGCGCTGCTGTTCGCGACCGCCGCGTTCGCCGGTTACGGGCCGGAGAAGCTTTCCGATCCGAAGCTGGAGGCGCGTGCGGTGGCGTTGCAGCGGGGTCTGCGCTGCCTCGTCTGCCAGGGCGAATCGCTCGACGAATCCAATGCGCAGCTTGCCGACGATTTGCGGCGTTTGATCCGCGCGCGCATCGAAGCGGGCGAGAGCGACCAGCAGATCATCAACTTTCTCGTCTCGCGTTACGGCGACGTGATCCTGATGAAGCCTCCGCTGCAGACCGATACCTACGCGCTGTGGTTCGGTCCGCTTGTCATTCTGCTTGTGGGTGGCGGTGTCACCGCCTTCGTCATACTCAAGGCACGCCGCAAGGCGCGTGGCCACACCGCTGCTTGAGCGCCCCTGTCGCGTATGCTTGCTTTCCACAACATGTACAATATTTAATCTTATTGACAGAATACAGTAAGAATGGTGGCGTAGGTCGTTGACTGGCTCTGTTGCGGCGATGCGACGGACTTCTGGGAGATGATCATGAACCGACCGAGTTTTGCCCGTCCGCGCCTCCTGCGCCGTTTTCACAGCCGGTTGCTGGCGACCGGTGCGGCCGCAATCCTCGTCACGGTGGGATTGGGCGCTGCCGTCACGTTGCCCCATGCGCCGGCCAGACATGCTCCGGCAATGATGCTGGTGGCCGCCGCAGCGCCGAGCGCGCCGGCCAGGACCGCGCCGCCCCGCATGCTCGAAAACGGCGCGCCATTCAGCTTTGCCGATCTGGTCGAGCGGGTGAGCCCGGCTGTCGTTACCGTCACGGTCGAGGAGCAGCTGGCAGCCACCCCGGGCATCAACCCCGAGGAACTGCCCGAGCCGTTCCGCGATTTCTTCAATCAATTCGGCCAGGGCCGCCAGTTCCAGCAACCGCACAAGGCGGTTTCGATGGGATCTGGTTTCATCATCGACAAATCCGGCGAGATCGTCACCAACGACCATGTCGTCGAGAACGGCAAGAAGATCACGGTCAAGCTGCCGGACGGCCGCGAATTCGATGCCAAGCTCATCGGCGCCGATAAGGCTACGGACATCGCGCTGCTCAAGGTGAAGAGCGACAAGCCGCTGCCGACCGTCGAATTCGGCGACGACCGCCAGGTGCGCGTGGGCGACTGGGTAATCGCGGTCGGCAATCCGTTCGGCCTGTCGAATACGGTCACCGCCGGCATCGTCTCCTCGATCGGCCGCGACATCGGGAACGGTCCGTATACGGATTTCATCCAGATCGACGCGCCGATCAATCGCGGCAATTCGGGCGGACCGACCTTCGATCTGCAGGGCAAGGTCATCGGCATGAATTCGATGATTTTCTCGCCGTCGGGCGGCAGCGTCGGCATCGGCTTCGCCATTCCTTCGACGACGATTCACGAGATCGTGGCGCAGCTGAAGGCACACGGTCACGTGTCGCGCGGCTGGCTGGGCGTCGAGATCCAGAACGTCACGCCCGATATCGCCGCGAGCATGGGCTCGAAGGATGCGAAGGGCGCAATCGTCGCCTCGGTCATCTCAGGCGGTCCTGCCGCCAAGGCTGGATTCCGCCAGGGCGACATCATTCTCGCCGTCAACGGCAAAATGGTCGAGGATTCCCGCGACCTGACGCGCCGCGTGGCGCTGCTGCCCGCAGGCTCGACCGCCGCCTTTACAATTTCCCATAATGGCGCACAACGCACGGTCAACGTCATGATCGGAGCGCGCAAGGACAATCAGGAGGTCGCGGCAAATTCGGCGCCCCAGGAAAACAGCGGCGCTGAAGAAACGGGCGAAGCGATGGGCCTCGGCCTTGCGGCGGTGACGCCGGAAATACGGCGCACCTACAGCATCGAAAACGATGTCTCGGGCGTGGTCGTTACGCGCGTCGATCCCAACAGCGATGCGGCCGACAAGGGAATCCAGCCGGGGGATGTCGTGGTATCGGTCTCGAACCAACCGGTTCGCACACCCAAGGACGTGCAGAACAGGGTCGCCGCGCAAAAATCGCAGGGCCGCAAGAGCGTGCTCGTCCTTGTGACGGGATCGAACGGGCAACGTTACGTGGCATTGAAGATCGGCTAGAAAAGAGTTTGCTTACCGGACGGCGCGAGCTTTGGCTCGCGGCGCCCGGCCCCCCGCGCCGGCAGTGGTGGCCCCATCCCCCCGTTGCCGCTGTCGGTGCGGACCCAGCTTGGAGCGGGGCGCGATGGGCGTTCATTGGGCAGGAGATTGGCAATGCGCATTCTCGTCGTAGAGGACGATCTCGAGGCGCAACGCTATCTCGTGAACGGGCTCAAGGAATCGGGCCACGTCGTCGATGACGCCGCCGACGGCGAAATCGGGCTGACGCTCGCTCTGTCGCGACCCTACGATGTCGCGATCGTGGACCGCATGCTTCCCAAGCTCGACGGCCTCAAGCTTGTCGAGGAAATTCGCGAGCACGGCAATTTGACGCCCGTGCTGTTCCTGAGCGCGCTTACGGATGTGGACGACCGCGTGAAGGGCCTCAAGGCCGGCGGCGACGACTATCTTGCCAAGCCTTATGCCTTTGTCGAATTGCTGGCCCGCATCGATGCACTGATACGTCGCCGCCATCCGGCAACCGTCAAGACGCTTCTTCAGGTCGGCGATCTCGAGCTGAATCTGCTGACGCGGAAGGCCACGCGCGGCGGCGCAGACATCGATCTGCAGCCGCGCGAATTCCGTCTGCTCGAATATCTGATGCGCCATGCCGGACAGGTCGTCACGCGCACGATGCTTCTCGAAAGTGTCTGGGAGTACCATTTCGACCCCCAGACCAATGTAATCGACGTGCATATTTCACGCCTTCGCTCCAAGATCGACAAGGGCTTCGATTTTCCCTTGCTGCAGACAGTGCGCGGCGCCGGCTATATGATCCGTGCGCGTGCTTAGTTTTCTCCGCACGGTCGCGTTTCGAATCGTGCTCGTCTATGTCGTGCTGTTCACGGTTTCGGCGGCGGCGCTGGTCGCCTTCGCCTATTGGAACACGGAGCGCGCGCTCAATGTCGAAACCGATCAGACCATCGAAGCCGAAATTACCGGCCTGTCGGAGCAATATCAGCGTCAGGGCCTCGCCGGCCTGACCGAAATCATCATCAGCCGCTCGGTCCGCGGCGGGCAGGCGCTTTATCTTCTGACCGACGACGAGCAGCACATCATCGCCGGCAATCTGGATTCCTGGCCGCAGACGGAGCCTGCATCCGACGGCTTCATCGAATTCGAATATCAGCGCCGCGTTGGCAGCGAATTGCAAAGCTATCGCGCGCGCGGGCGCGTTTTCATATTGACGGGCGGTTTCGAGTTGCTCGTCGCGCGCGATGTGCACGAACGCTATGAAACCGAGCGGCTGTTCACGACGGCGCTGCCCTGGAGTGTCGCCTTGATGCTGTTCCTGGGAGTCCTCGGCGGCGGCCTGATCAGCCGCAATCTCCTGGCCCGGCTCGATTCGATCAACCGCACCAGCGCAGAGATCATGGCCGGCGACCTGTCACGGCGAATCCCCGTCACCACCGCGGGCGACGAATTCGACGCGCTCGCGGAAAATCTCAACCGCATGCTCGACCGCACGGAACGTCTGATGCGCGGCATGCGCGACGTCACCGATTCGGTCGCGCATGATCTGCGCACGCCGCTCAACCGGTTGCGCAACCGGCTGGAAAGTCTCCTGAGCCATGGGAACGGCGACACCGCGCAGGGGCGGGAAATCGAGGCGGCCGTCGACGAGACCGACCGCCTGATCGCCACCTTCAACGCGCTGCTTCTGATTGCCGAGGCCGAAGCGGGCGTCGTGCGCGAAGCGATGGCGCGCGTCGACCTTTCGCAGGTGATCGAAGGCGTGGCCGAACTCTACGAGCCGCTCGCCGAGGAAAAAGATCTCGCGCTCGAAATCGCACCCGGCGGTGCTGCGTCCATCCGGGGCAATCTCAGCCTGATTTCGCAAGCGCTCGCCAATCTCCTCGACAACGCGATCAAATATACGCCTCCGGGCGGGCGTGTGCGTGTCGCCGTGGAGGATCGGCCCACGGGCGTGGCGCTGACGGTTGCCGATAGCGGCCCCGGAATTCCTTCCGGCGAACGCGCTCGCGTGGTCGAGCGATTCGTCCGGCTGGAAGAAAGCCGCAATTCGCCGGGTACGGGATTGGGCCTCAGCCTCGTTGCGGCCGTCGCGCGGCTGCACGATGCTCGCCTCGAACTTGCCGAAAATGCACCGGGCTTGCGGGCGACGCTGATTTTTCCGCCGGCAGGACAAGCTGCGGCAAGGAAGAATCAGTAGGCACGCCAAAAGCGTTTCATTATATCTCATCCCTCGGTTGGACAGGGATGGAATGCATGAGCAAAGCAGATTTCGTCGCGGCTGTTGCGAAACGGGGCAATATCAGCAAAGCGGACGCCAAGCGGGCGATCGAGTTGGTGTTCGGTACCATCGAGGCGGGCGTGAAAGGCGCAAAAAATGGCGGCAAGTTCCAGATCGGTACGTTCGGAACCTTCACGGTTTCCAAACGCGCCGCACGCATCGCCCGCAACCCGCGCACCGGCGAGGCAATCAAGGTCAAGGCATCGCGAAGTCTGCGCTTCAAGCCGGCCGGACAGTTGAGGGAGGCGGCCGGCTGTTGAACGCGCGCCGGGAGTCGCGCGCATGAGCGACGCGTTCGCCGCACTTGGCCAAACGCTGCCTGCACCGTTCGACCGCGCGCGTGCCGAACGCACGCTTCTTGCACTGGCCGACGGCGCAGATGCTTTCACGCCGCCGCCGCGGGCGCGTGCTGTTTTCGCCGCTTCATTCGGCAACAGCCCCTATCTGGCGCGTCTGGCCTTGCGCGAGCGCGAGGCGTTGCGCGCGATCATCGCGCGCGGGCCGGGCGCCGTGGTGGACGAGAGCGAAGCGTTGGCGCGCGCCGTCGAGGATGCAGGCGACGAAGCCGCTGCAATGGTGTGCCTGCGCCAGGCCAAACGCCGCGCCGCGCTGGCCATCGCGCTCGCCGACATCGCCGGCCTGTGGAGCCTCGAACAGGTTACGCGCGCGCTGACGCTTTTCGCCGATGCGGCCGTTGGCGGGAGCTTGCGTTTTCTGCTGCGCGAGGCTCAGAGAAGTTCGGGTTCTGCGGCGCGCGATGGCGCGACCCTCGAAGCCGAGACCGGGCTTGTCGTCCTCGCCATGGGCAAATACGGCGCCTACGAACTCAATTATTCGAGCGATATCGATCTGATCGTGTTCTACGACGCCGAACGCTTTTCATTCCGCAAGAAGAACGACGCCCGCGCCGCCGCGGTCGATATCGTGCGTGGGCTTGTCAAACTTCTCGCCGAAACCACCGCCGACGGTTACGTGTTCCGCGTCGATCTGAGGCTTCGCCCTGACGCCGGCGCCACGCAGCTCGCGATCTCCACGGAAGCCGCCGAAGCGTATTACGAAGGCATGGGCCAGAATTGGGAACGCGCCGCGATGATCAAGGCGCGATCCTGCGCGGGCGATGCGATCGCCGCCGCGAAGTTCCTCAAGGCCATCGAACCGTTCGTCTGGCGGCGCAATCTCGATTTCGCGGCGATCGACGACATCCATTCGATCAAGCGGCAGATTCATGCCCATGGCGGTCACGGCACGATTGCGGTTGCCGGCCACAATATCAAGCTCGGTCGCGGCGGCATTCGCGAGATCGAGTTTTTCGCCCAGACGCAACAGCTCATTCTCGGCGGGCGCGATTCCTCGCTGCGCCCGCGCGGCACGTTGGCTGCGTTGGCAGCACTTTGCGAGGCGGGCCACGTTACGGCCGATGTCGCGAGCGATTTGGCGGAGGCCTATCGCTTCCTGCGCACGCTCGAGCACCGCCTGCAGATGATCGAAGACGAACAGACGCACACACTACCCAAGACGCCGCAAGGTCTTGCCCATATTGCGTGTTTTACCGGATTCGCCGACGCAAGCGAGTTCGGTGCCGCGCTGGTGCGCCGGCTCGAAACGGTGCAGGGCCATTATGCGCGGCTGTTCGAGCGCGCCCCGCCGCTGGCGGCAGCCAAGGGGAACCTCGTCTTCACCGGCGTGGACGACGATCCCGAAACGATCGAAACGCTGGAAAGCATGGGTTTCAAAGATCCGCATCATGTTGCGGGCGCCATCCGTGGCTGGCACCATGGCCGCATTCGCGCGACGCGCAGCGCCCGCGCCCGCGAAACGTTGACCAAGCTCGTTCCCGCTTTGCTCGACGCGTTGGCCGCGACGGCCGATCCCGATGCCGCCTTTGCACAGTTCGATCTGTTCCTCTCGCGATTGCCGGCCGGCGTGCAGCTGTTCTCTCTGTTTTTCGCCAATCCCCATCTTTTGGAGCTCGTTGCGACGATTGCAGGTTCCGCCCCGAAACTGGCCGATCACATGGCGCGTTCGCCGGCCACCCTCGACGCGCTGCTCGATGCCGACTTTTTTGCCGCACTTCCTGCGCGCGAGAAACTCGATCGCGCGCTGGCGCATGCGATCGTCTCGTTTCGCAACTATGAAGGCGTTCTCGATGCGGTGCGCCGCTTCGCGCGCGAGCAGATATTTCGCGTCGGCGTGCGGATCATCCAGGGCGACGTGCTTGCCGATGCCGCAGGCCCGGCCTTTGCGAATATCGCCGAATGCGCCATCGCCGGGCTGCTCGGTGCCGTCGAGCGCGAGTTGTCGCTGTCGGCGGGCCGCGTGAACGGCGGTGCGTTCGCCGTCATCGCCATGGGCAAGCTCGGCGGGCGCGAGATGAATGCGGGCTCCGACCTCGATCTCATCTTCGTCTACGATGCGCCGGCCGCAGTGGAAGCCTCCGACGGCGCAAAGCCTCTGCCGGTCAGCACCTACTATGCGCGGCTCGCCCAGCGCCTGATTTCGGCGCTCACGGTGGCGACCGCCGAGGGCGGCCTTTACGATGTCGACATGCGGCTGCGGCCCACGGGCAACAAGGGGCCAGTGGCGGTGAGCCTCGAATCCTTCCGGCGTTATCACGCGAGCGAGGCATGGACCTGGGAGCGTCTCGCCTTGACGCGCGCCCGCGTTGTCGCCGGTCCCAAACCGCTCGCGCAAGAGGTGGAGGCCGCCATTCGCTCGGCCCTGACCGCGCAAGACGGGTGCGTGGCGAAGGATGCGCGTGAAATGCGCGACAAAATGGCGGCGCAATTTCCCGGGCGCAACCGCTGGGACCTGAAATTCGCGCCCGGTGGTCTCGTCGACATCGAATTTCTGGCTCAAGCGCTCCAGCTCATGAACGCGAAAGCGAAGCCCGGGATTCTTCAGACCAATACGATCGCAGCACTCGAAGCGCTGGCGCAAGCTTGCGTGCTGGATCGTTCCCGCGCCGAAACGCTGATCAAGGCTGGCGGGCTGCAGCAGGCGCTGACGCAAATCCTGCGGATTGCCATCGACGGCACGCTCGATCCGGACACGGCGACCTCGGGGCTCAAGACGCTTCTGGCGCGTGCCGGCGGTGCAAGGAATTTCACGACGCTGGAAGCGGAGCTTGCGCAGGCGCAAAGCGCGGTGCGCGGGATTTTCGATGAGATATTGCCGGCGGTGTCATGAGGGCTGGAATCTGCTCGGCTATCGGGGGGCGACGACACGACTTTCGTGCCTGAGATATTTGCCGGCGGGCGAAGGTTTGATATCGTCTACCCGAATCGGGCGCACTCGAATAAGCGGCGAAATATTCCGGTCGATGAGTGGCTGAATATCGGCAGCGCCGACAACGATATCGGGCGAAACGGGAACGTACAGGAACTCGATTTCTTCTAGTGTCACCTGAACCATTTTGAATTTTCGGATGCCAAGAACCAGCGCATCGTCGGCGACTATCTCCGGCGTGATGCGCGAACCGTCCGGAAGCACAAACAGATTGTCTTCGCGCCCCACGATTCGCGTAAGTCCGTATCGAGATACGCTGCACGGTATGTCGGAAGCCGGGACCGCCAGGTCGCCAAGTTCATAGCGAAGCAACGGCATTGCCAAATTGAAGAGCGGGGTCACGATAACGCGCCCCATCGTGCCCGGCGGCACTTGGCATCCGCGCTCGTCGAGGACTTCGACGACCAAATGTCCGGTAGCGAGATGATATTGACCGCATTCACGGCATTTTCCTGCGATAATCCCTGTCTCCACACTGCCGTATGTATCGTAGTGCAAACAGCCGGGGAAACGGGCAATGAGAGACGGCAATTCCGGCGGAACGGTTTCGCCGACTGTCGAGACGAGTTTCAAAAAATCGAGAGGCGGCGTTATTTCGAGGATGGAGACCGCTTGTGAGGGGTACGTTCTTATGTGCGAACATTTCGTCCGGCAAAGGAGATCGACGACCGGCTTCGGTTCGAGCGTGTAGATTGTCCAATTATCGGAAAAGCCGTTTTTGCCCCTATTCTCGATCGATCTTGGCGGATGATCTCTCGTTGGCGAACTCGCGTGAATATGTCCTGTTTGAGATTCGAATCCCCAACCTTTGCGCAAACGTGCATTTTCTGCGGCGTTGATCCGAAAGTGAAGCGCGGTCTTTTTGATCGGGCTTGGTTCGCCGGTTGATCCCGAAGTGGACTTGTCGATGATCTGGCCTTCGGAAGCCGGAACGTCGTCGCTGTAAAACGCTTCGGCGTTTTGTTTGAGCGCGGACTTGCGCGTGATAGGCAGATCGGCGAAGCGGACAGAAAGGCCGTTGCGAAGGCGCTCTGCCCAATCCTGATCGCGGTAATAAGGCGAATGCCGCGCGGCATGCCGCATCAGCCGCGCCAGAATTGCGTCACGCCGTTCCTGCAGATTTTTCAACGAATCGTGGGATGACATCGGTTGACTGTATCACAGGGCCGGTCGAGCGGCGTGCCAGAATAGTGGAATACGAGAGGGACCGGTTATGCGGCTCGCGGCGTTGGAGTGATTGACAACATGCGGAAATTGTTGTATTCATTTCCAACATGAAGGCCGAGCTTCTTCTCGACGAGCGTCACGTGCTGGCCGAGCGGGTGTTCGTCGAGATCGTGGTTTGGCACCTGCCGCGGCCGGCACGCGGCTCGGCGCATCGGTTTAAGTACCGGCTGACTCTGGTTGAAAATGGCGTTTGTGTGCTGCGCTACGACAACGAAGCGGGCAAAGGCGATCATCGTCATGCCGGCAATGTCGAGAAGCCATACGATTTCGTCGGGCCGGAAGCGTTGCTCGCCGACTTTTGGGCGGATGTCGATAGAAGGAGACGATAGCGTGAAGACGGTGATTTTGGAGGTCGCCGGGCGCGAAGCGGTAACCCGCCGGGCACGCGAAGCTTTTGCGGGCCGCAAACAGGGCGCGCATATCAGCTTTTCCCGCCCGGAACTTCTGTTCGCATTGTTGACGGCCAAGCGCTGGGAATTGCTCCGGGCGATGACGGGGGCGGGACCCCTGACCATTCGGGGTGCCGCACGCCGCGTCAACCGCGACGTCAAGGCCGTGCATGGCGATGTGCACGCGCTTCTCGATGCGGGCATCCTGCGCAAAACCGAGGATAACCTCATCGTCTTTCCGTTCGATGCGATCCGCGTCGATGTGCTGTTGCAGGCGGCGTGATCGTTACGACGATGATCAGCGGCTTATAGAACGCGGGTTTTACTTCGAGCCCGATCTTCAGGGTTTTAAAAACTGCGAACTCGGATATGCTTGCTGATCTTCTCGAACCTCGCCCAATGCGCGGCTGAACAAATGTCGTAAGTTCGGAGTTCGTGTGCCAACTTGCGGCAAGGGACCGCGGGTTCAATTCCGGGACTGCTTATCTGAACCCTGCCGCGCGCCGAGAGGCTCTATCTCGGCACCAGCCGCCTGATCCATTCCGGCAGCGCGAACGCGGCTTCGTGCATGTCGGCATTGTAATAATCGGTCGCGATCTTCGACGTGGTGAACGCTTTCCTGGCGCGCTTGATGCCGGCCGGCGTGCCGAGCCGCTTCTTGGTTCCCGCCCAGCACAACGCCATGAAGCCGCCGATGTAAGTCGGCACGACGGTCAGATAGAGTCCCGAATGCGGGAAGAATTCCTCGAGTTCTTTGAGCGCATCGGTGATTTCCCAGGGCTGGTAGAACGGCACGCCGGTCTGGAAGGTGGCGAAACCGCCGGGCTTCAATCCCGCCTTGACGCGATCGTAAAAGGTTTCGCCGAACAGCGCCTTGCCGGGCCCCACAGGATCGGGCCGGTCGGCGACGATCAGGTCGAAGCGGCCCTTCGATTTCGGCCGTCCCAGATATTCGAACGCGTCGGCGATTTCGATTTTGAGCCGCTTGTCCTTGAACGCTCTCGCGTTGATCGTGGCGAAATGCTCGCGGCAAACCTCGACGACGCGCTCGTCGATGTCGACCAGCACGACTTCCCTGACGCTCCTGTGCTTCAGCGCTTCGTCTGCGATCGACAAGTCGCCGCCGCCCACGATCATCACACGTGACGCCGCGCCATGCTCGAACAGCGGCAGATGCGTCAGCATTTCGGCATAAGCGGATTCGTCGCGCGTCGTGATCTGAACGATGTCGTCGAGCGTCAGCACCCGTCCATTCGCCACCGTGTCGAAGATTTTGATGCGCTGGTAGCGGCTCTTTTCGTCGACCAGCGGCGTGCCGGCGATTTCCAGCGCCTGGGCGTAGCCCTTGTGAAGCCGCTCCTTGAAGAATTTCGCCATTGGCTGCTCCCGGGATGAATGCGCGCGGAGAAAAGGCGCGGACGTATAGGGCGTGGGCACAGCGCTGTCCATCGTGCCGTCGGCGAGCACGCTCAGACGACGAATTGTGACAGCGCGCCCGCGCCAGCGTCGTATAGGCGTCAGAAAAATATTACATTTGGGTGACAATATTTTCTTGCATGGGGGGGGAACACGCATATATTTCGCTCCGTTCCGGCGACGGAACAGAGGCGGCGTGGCGGAGGTGACCCCTCCGCCCGCCGCTTTCGTCTTAGCGGTACCCAGATCTGCGAGGTGAAGGGTGCCACAGGTGTCAACACTGTTGAGAGGGTAGGTGCCAGGATGGCTCGACTTGGACTCGGTGTGGCGGCGATCAATGGGGTTCGGCCTGTGAAGGTGCGTGCTCCGGCGAGGACCGTCCCGGTTCCTATTCCCCTACGGGACGAGGACCGCAAGGATCATTTCATCACGCGAAATGGGCTGACTTATGCGGGCAGTCACCTGATTATCGATCTATGGGACGCGGAAGGACTCGATGACCGCAATCGGATCGAACAGGCGCTGATCGATGCAGTGAACGCGGCGGGCGCAACGCTCCTCCACATTCATCTGCATACCTTTTCGGAAGGCGGCGGCATATCTGGCGTCGCAGTGCTTTCGGAAAGTCACATCAGCGTCCATACATGGCCGGAGCGCGGCTATGCGGCTTTCGACGTGTTCATGTGCGGCGACGCGGAACCGAGAAAGGCGCTGGGCGTGTTCAAGGACGCTTTCAGTCCTGGCCGGATTGTCATCGGCGAGCATAAACGCGGCGTTCTCTAGAACTTCGCTGATTAATCACCTCGCAGATTAACCAAGGGCGGAAATGGCAGCCGGAGGCCATTTCCGCCCTTTTCTTTGAGCGCTATCCTTCGCAATCCAAAGTCAGCATGCGTTAACCCGGCCCCAAGACGCGCGCGGCGATAATGGGTGGGCGAGGGCGAGGGATGCGCTACGACGCGATCATCATCGGCGCGGGCGCGGAAGGTTTGGCCGCGGCGACGCTTTTGGCGCAAGCAGGGCTTCGCGTGCTCGTGGTCGAGCGCAGCGAGCGCGCGGGCGGCCGCAGCGTCACGCGCGAGTTCCATCCTGGCTTCCGCGCTTCGCCTTTCGCGGACGAAATGGCGCCGATTCCGGCAGAGCTTTATTGGGCGCTCGATCTGGCGCGGCGGGGTGCTGTCTTTGCGCCGCTCCGCTATTCGCTGGCATTGTGGCCGGACAGGCACCATCTGCTGGCGCTGCACGAAGCCGCGGAAACGTCTGCAGGACGGTTCCTGGCGCAAGCGCAGGCGCTGAGAGCGGCCGTTCTCGGCCGCGCCGCGCACGAAACCGTCAAGGCGAAACGGCGCACGATCTTCGATCCCGGCTCTGCGGACGGCACGCCTTGGCCGGGCGATGAATGGGCCACGCTGTCGCTGCACGAGGCGATCGACGCGCGTATCGCCAGCCCTGACGCGCTCGCCCATATCGCAGCTTTGGCGCTTTGCGGTCGTGCGGCGGATCCGTATCTGCCGGGCAGCGCGCTTCACCTTTTGCTCGCGGGCGCCACGGGTGGGCGGCTGGCCGGCGGGCTCGCACTTCTTGCCGATGCGCTCGTCGCGACGGCGCGTGCCGCAGGCGTCGAATTTTCCTTCGGCCTCGAAGCCACCGATATTCACCGCCGCGGCTGCAGGATCGTCGGCATCGACCTTGCCGACGGCAGCCGGATCGCGACCCGCAGCGTGATCTCCACGCTCGATCTGAAGCGGACCTTTCTGACCTTCTTTCCGTGGAACGCGTTGCCGAAGGCCGTCGTTCGCCGTGTGAGCAATTTTCGCATGGCGGGTGCTACAGCGCGTGTCCTGTTTGCGCTCGATCGGTTGCCGCATTTGCCCGTCCCGCAAGCAGCGGGCGCCGACCTGCACGTGTCGCCCGACCTTGATCGGATGGCGGATGCCTGGCAGGCCTGGCGCGCAGGAATCGTGGTCGAACATTTGCCGGTGACGTTGCGCATCGTCTCGGACGGCGATCCCACCTTGGCGCCGCCCGGTGCTGCCGTCGTGACGGCAACCTTGGGCGCGGTTCCGTTTCGCCTTTTTGACGGCGGCTGGACTTACGAGAAACGCGAGTTTCTACGCCAACGGGCGATCGCCGCCGCCGAGCAGGTGTTGCCCGGCTTTGCCGCGCATGTGATCGCCTCGGAGGTGGTGGCGCCGCCCGACATCGAAGACACGCTGGGTGCGACGGATGGCGATCTTCTCGGCGGCGAGATCGCGGGCGATCAGATGCTGAGCGCCGGATTGTGGCCCGAGCATGCGCTACCGCGCACGCCGATCGCCGGTCTCTACCTCGCCGGTTCCCACCTCAGCGTGGGCGCGATCGCAACTTGCGCGGCGGGTGCTTCGGCCGCGCGCGCGCTGATCGTCGATCGCGAGCAAGGGCGGATCGAATGACGGTCGCGCGCTCCCGCGACGCGATCGTGGTCGGTGCCGGCGTCAACGGCCTCACGGCGGCGACCTATCTCGCCAAGGCGGGCAAGCGCGTGTTGGTGCTCGAGGCGCGCTCCGCAATCGGCGGCTTGTGCGAACCGGCGAATTTCGGTGAAGACTTTCCGTTGTCGCAAGGCGCCCACGCGCTCTACGCGCTCGATCCGCGCGTGATCAGGGAGCTGAGGCTGGCGCGCCACGGATTGAAGTTTGTGATCCGCGACATGGCGCTGGTGGGTCTCAGAGCCGATGGAAGACACATCGTCCTGAGCCGCGATACCCATGCGAGCGTACGCAATATCGCGTTGCAGTCCGATGCGGACGCCGGTTCATGGCTGCAATTCAAGCGCGAATGGTTCACGCTCGGGCGAAAGATGCGGGCGCTGTGGTGGGATTCCGGCACGACGGTTCCGGAAAGCCTGCTGCGAAACGAGGACATTCGCCGCCTGGCGCACATGGGAACGGCCGCCTGGCTCGATTCCTGGTTCGTGTCCGACGCGCTCAAAGCGACGCTCGGCTTCGACGCGTATGCTCTGTCACCGCTCGCGGCTGGTTCCGCGTTGCTGCTTGTTTGGCGGGCGGCGCAGGAGATGTGTGGCCTGCAAGGCGCCGTGGCGTTGCCTGCGGGCGGATTTCGCGCCGTGACAAATGCGCTCGCCGGTTCGGCCACAAGCGCTGGCGTCGAGATACAAACGAATGCTTCTGTTGCCGACATTCTCATCGATGCGAACGGCGCGGTGCGCGGCGTAACGTTGGTATCCGGCGAGGTCATTGCGGCGCCGTTGGTGCTGTCGAGCCTGTCTCGTCGGCGCACGCTTTCTTATCCGTCGGCGCACGCGGCACTCGGTTTCGCGCAAGCGGCTGCGCTGCGCCACGTACCGCCGGCCACAGCAGCGGCACGCGTGACATTCACGCTCGATGAGCGGCCGCAGATTGGCGGCATCGCGGTTCCGGCGACGGCACGTTTCATACTGGCGGAACGACTGGAAGGGCTTGCTGCCGCGCATGCAGCCGCGTATGCCGGACGCTTGCCGCAGGACTTGACCATGGAAGTCATCATGCCGACCGCGGCCGATCCGGCGCTGGCGCCTGCCGGCCATCATGTTGTCAGCGTGCTGGTCGCGCCGCTGCCGGTTGCGGTCGAAGGCGGCTGGCAGAATCTGAAGGCGATGCTGGCGGCGAAGGTCGTCTCGGCACTCGGTCGTCATATCGCAGGCCTGGCGCGTCATCTTGTGGCCGTCGAAGTGCTGACGCCCGACGACGTGCGTGAAACCTTTGGCGCCGATGACTGCGTTGGCGGGGCGGTGAGTGCCGAGCGCTTGCTGGCCGAGTGGCGAGCCCGTGTGCGTACGCCGATCCCGGGACTTGTTCTGTGCGGCGCCTGTGCCGATCCGGTCGGCGCGGTATCGGGACGTGGCGGACGTGTCGCGGCGGCCTTCTCCATAGCCGAGGGAGCACGGGCATGACCGCCGAAACGTCCGCGTTGCGCGCGACCCCGTTTCACGCCCGTGCCGCCGGTGCCAACCGGCACAATGCCTGGTTATCGCGCCACAATGTGACGCTCGCGGCCTGCTACGACGATGTCGAGGCCGAGGCGCTGGGTGCACGCCTCAATGTGGCGATCGCCGATATCTCATGGCGTTGGCGAATCATGCTGGAGGGTGCGCGCGCCGCCGAGTTCCTCTCGCGCCTCCTCACGCGCGATACGGCAACGCTCTCGCCGGGAGCGTCGCTCAAGGCGCTGTGGCTGGCCGATGCGGGGGGCGTGCGCGGCGCCGGTGTCGTCGCGCGCTTCGGCAAAGACAGGTTTCAACTCATCGCCGCCGCGCCGGATGGCGAATGGATCGCGGCTGCCGCGGCGTCGTTCAATGTCGATTGCCGCGAGGTCTCCGCCGAAACGGGAGGGCTCGCAATCATCGGACGTTACGCGCGCGAAACGCTGGAAGCCTGCGGCCTTACCGGAGACATCGAACCGCTGTCCTTCCGCAAGCTGTCGTGGAGAGGCGTCGATGTCACGCTGTCGCGCTGGGGCGAACAGGACGGTTATGAAATCTGGTGCGAGCCGGACGACGGCGTGCTGGTCTGGGATCGGCTGATGCGGGCCGGCGCGCGATTCGGGATCGCGCCCGCGGGAACGGCTGCACAGGATGTGCTCGACCTCGAAGCCGGGATCGCCCGTCCGTACCGCGATTACGCTCCGGCGCATGATGGCGACGCGTCTGCGCCCAGCCCGCGCGCGCTCGGCCTGGAATCGCTGGTCGACGCCGCGCATTTGGGCTTCAACGGCCGTGCGGGATTTCTCGCCGCGCGCGAGCGCGAGACGAAGACGCTTGCCGGTGTGGAAATTTCTGCCGATACGCCGGCGCCGTTCACGCCGCTGATGCGCAATGGAGCGCAGGTCGGGCATACTTTGCGCTCGGTCTATTCGCCAGCATTGCGTCGCGCCATTGCGCTCGCCTCGCTCGACAGCAGGGCCGCGATTCCCGGAACGATTCTCTCTTTGACGTTGCCGCCCTCGTTCGCGACGCCGATCCTGCGGCAAGCTGCGGCGCGCGTGACAAGCTTGCCGTTTCTCGCGAGCCCTGGCTCGACCGGCGCATGAAGCATGCGGGCCCGGCCGAACGCAAAAGGGGGAAAGCCTAACACGGGGAGGCGGTTGAGGCGGCACGCCGGCTGTCAGGACCTATCAACCAGTCGCAGAGGGTGGGGTTTCGCAGGGCTGGCCGCTTCTTTATGATTGCGCGGTTCTTCAAGTGCAGTTTCGGAACCGTCATGAACAAACCCGCCGCCGTTCCAGACTTTGCCCGCCCGGCTTTCGTCGCGGCGGCGCAGGCGGAATTCGAACTGCTTTCCCTCGAACATCCCGACCTGCTTTACGTCGATGCGGTGTTGCCCGACGCGTTCAGCATATTGCGGGGAAAGCGCTTGCCGATCTCGGAGGCCAGCCGGCTCTTCGAATCCGGCATGCAGATTCCCCGCACGCTCTATCTGATGGATGCGCATGGCGAGATGACCAATCCGTTCGGGCGCGGCTTCGGCGACGGCGATCCGGACGGCACCGCCTGGCCCATTCCCGGCACCGCCGCGCCGGTTTGGGGCGAAGGTCCGAAGCGGGCGCAAGTTCTGATGACGTTGCGCGATGGGCACGGGGTCGCGGAAGCGTCCGAGCCGCGCGCGGCGCTGGAACGTGTGGCGGCCCGTTTCTATGACGCAAGACTGACACCGGTTGCGGCCCTCGAACTCGAATTTTATCTGATCGACGGCGAACGCGATTCCCACGGCGCGCCCATGCCGCCGATCAATCCGCGCAACGGCGCGCGGGAAAAGGCGGCGTCGGTGTATGGCATCGACGATCTCGACCGCTATCAGGCCTTTCTCGGCGCGTTGAATGAAGCTGCCGTCCTGCAGCGCGTACCGATTTCCGCAACCAGCAAGGAATACGCGCCGGGACAATTCGAAGCCAATCTGCGCCATCAAAGCGACGTCTGCGCGGCGGCCGATCACGCAATTATGCTCAAGCAGATCGTCAAGGCCGCGGCGCGCGCGCAAGGCTATGAAGCGACCTTCATGGCGAAGCCCTATCCGGATCGCACGGGCTCCGGCCTGCATGTCCATGTCAGCGTTCTCGACGAGGACGGCCGCAACATTTTCGACGACGGAACAGAGCAGGGCTCGCCGCGTTTAGGGCATGCCATCGGCGGGTTGCAGGCATTGATGGTGCAGTCCATGGCGTTGTTCGCGCCCAACATCAATTCCTATCGCCGCTTCCAGCCCGACATGTTCGCGCCGGTCAACCGAAGGTGGGGCGTCAACAATCGTTCGGCCGGATTGCGCGTGCCGATGGGACCCTGCGAGGCGCGCCGCGTGGAACATCGCTGCGCCGGGGCCGACGCCAATCCCTATTATGCGCTGGCCGCCGTGCTCGCCGGCATCCATCACGGCCTCGAGCAGACAATCGATCCGGGTCCGCCCGCTGTCGGCAACGTCTCGCGCGAGCCCGACGCTGCGCTGCCGTTCACGATCGACGAAGCTTTGCTGCAGCTCGCTAAAGCCGACAAGCTCGCATCCTATCTGGGTGAAGAGACGCTCGCGCTGTACCGCGAAACCAAGCGCATCGAAACCGCGCGCCTGCGCCGGGTGATCAGCGCAGCGGAGTATGATTGGTATTTGTAGGGCGGGGCAGACTTTTCGATAATACAAACCAAAGGGAAATATGTCTCACGTCCCGGTATTAACAGACTTCTCGGCGATGCTGCAGTGGCTGTGTGATTGGGTGCTATATGCCCCGCGATTATGAAGTGCTTTGGCCACATTGCGCTGTCAAATATTTGGTTCTATCGACCGAGCAGTTCATCGTATTTCTCGACGCTGATTTAGATGTCGATTGGACGACATCGAAAGCATACGACGAAAAAGGGCATCAAGATGCGCAGAAACACCATGCCGTTATGAACGAGGAGGCCCTGCTAGAAGCCACCCCGTGCGAAGGCATTTCGATCCCGATAAAAATCCACTTTAAGCGCCTATTAGGTGAAGCTGTAGCTCGCAGCTTGGACCATGACTATAAGGGCGCTGAAGCGATGTTGGCGTCAGCGGCCAGATACATTAATGCCAGAAGTCAGGAAACCTCGCGGCTCTGGTATCTTTCTGCTAGTTCGGCGATGACGGTTCCGTTCGCAATTTTGGGAATCGGCATTTGGATATTCCGAGGCCATTTAACGTATGTATTGGGCGAAGTATCTTTTCTACTTTTGTTGTGTGCCGTTGCTGGATCAATTGGAGCACTTTTTTCCGTTATCGGACGCACGGGACGGCAGAGCTTTGATTGTTCCGCTGGACGGTTGTTACATTATATGGAGGGGGCCTCGCGTATATGGGCAGGGGCCATAGCAGGCCTCTTTGTTGGTCTGGCCGTTCATTCCGAGTTGATGCTTTCTGCATTGGCACATGGCAACAGAATGCCTGCCGTTATGATGCTTGCGGCACTTACTGCCGGTTACGGAGAGCGTCTTGCGAAATCTCTCATTTCGAGCATTGACGCATCAGGTGCTAAATCAACTTCATTAGTGGTAACTGAAAAAGCTGTTAATGACGAATAACTCCGTCAACCGGTGAGTGGGATGAGATGTAACCCGCCGGTCACGGCGGCACGAATCGCAAGATAATAGGCCAAGCGCGGGCTTAGGTTAATTGGGTCGACGCGATACCTATTCAGTTTCTGTCGGCACGATGCCTATGCCCCTCGCGACAGTCGGGATGAAGCCCAAGCTTCGCTTGGGCGAAGGCGGGCAGGATGCCCGCGGTCCCAGATTGCGCCTTCGGCAGCCTCAGCTCCGCGATCGCGGCTTCGCCTTGTGCGTCACCACTTTGGGAATTCATCGGTTGACATTGTTGCTCGATTGAGCTACATGAAGCCAAGCAGGAGGTTAGGATGGCTTCGACAGCTTTTGTTCGCGCCCGCATCGATGAGAGGCTGAAGGACGAGGCTACCGCCGTCCTGGCGGAATTCGGGCTCACGGTTTCCGACATTGTGCGTATGACCTTGACCCGGGTGGCCAAGGATCGCGCCGTGCCCCTGGAACTGAAGGTGCCCAATGCGGAGACGCAGGCCGCGATGCGGGAGTCGCGGCGTTTGATGAAGAAGCACAACGCGCGCTTCAACAACGCGAAGGACATATTTCATGCCCTCGACCGGGAAACCCGCAAGCGCTAAGCGGGCTTCCCTTCCACGCGCGGCCGCCTTCACCAAAAGCTTCGTCAAAGACTGGGACAAACTCTCCCGAACGGGACGCTATGACATGCGCCAGCTCAAGGAAGCGATGATGCTCTTGATCGCCAATGACGCACCCCTCGGCCCCGAATGGCTCGATCATCCGCTCAAAGGCGAATGGGCGGACCATCGAGAGTGCCACATCGGCGGAGACTTCCTCCTGATCTATCAACTCGACGGCAAACAAATCAATTTCGTTCGGGCCGGCACACATGCAGAGCTTTTTGAGTAGGGTCGCCTTCTAAAGCTTGCCATGCGGGCAGCGGTCCCAGTTCACGCCATTCAGTGAATGGGGGACTGGAGCATCATTTCCGCTCTTGGTCGCGAACATTTGGCCCGCCCGCATGAGGGCGGCCGCAATCAGCCGCGTTCCTGTACCTTGACGTTGCCGAACATCATGCCTTCGGCAGGCGACTTCAGCACATCCATCGGGAACACCTTCGGCACGGCGCTCACGGCATCGAGGCGGGCAAGGTGCTCGCGCGACAGTTCGACATCGAGCGCGCCGAGGTTGTCTTCGAGCTGCGCGAGTGTGCGCGCACCGAGGACCGGCGAGGTCACTGCCGGGTTCTGAAGCGTCCAGGCGACCGCGACTTGAGCGGCGCTACGGCCGATTTCCCTGGCGATCGTGCTCACGGTATCGGCAACCTTCAGGCTCTCCTCGGAAAGCCGCCCGGTCACGACGTTGATTCCCTTGCGCGAGCTTATGTCCATCTCATTGTTTCCGGGCCGGGGCAGGTCGGCCCTGGAATATTTGCCCGAAAGGATGCCGCCGCCCAGCGGCGACCAGGGGCACACACCCATGCCCATTTCGCGCGCCATCGGGATCATTTCGCGCTCCACCGTGCGTTCGGTCAGGCTGTAGGAAATCTGCAGCGCGCAGAACTGGCTCCAGCCCCTGAGTTCGGCAATGGCCTGCATGCGCGAGGCCTGCCAGGCGGGGGTATCGGAAAGGCCGATGTAGAGAATCTTGCCGGCCCGCACGAGGTCGTCGAAGGCGCGCAGGATCTCGTCGACCGGTGTGCGGAAATCCCACATGTGCAGGTAGTAGAGGTCGATATAGTCCATGCCCAGCCGCTTGAGGCTGTCCTCGACCGAGCGGACCATGTTCTTGCGCTGGTTGCCGGCGGCGTTGGGGTCGCCGAGGCGGGTGGTGAGCGAATATTTGGTGGAGATCACGAGGCCGTCGCGCCGGCCCTTCACCAGCTTGCCGAGCCAGATTTCCGACTCGCCCATGTTGCCGTAGAAGTTCGCCGTATCGATGAAATTGCCGCCGCGCTTGATATAGAGGTCGACCATCTGTGCCGCCTCCTCCTCGGTGCTGCCCCAGGCGCCGGGGCCGACGCCGAAGGTCATGGTGCCGAGCGTGAGCGGCGATACGCGCAGGCCGGAGCGGCCGAGCAGGCGGTAGTCGTCAAGTTGCAGGGCCATTGTCTCTCTCCCGTTTCTATTCGTTACGTTAGTCCGACGTACGTTTGTCCTTGGCGAAGCCCGAAGTCGACAGGCGGTTGAACTGGCTTGCCAGATCGGACAAATCATCTTTCCTGCCGCCGAAATAGCGGTCCATCGCTATGGCAAAGAGCATACCGAAATTGGCGAGGCCGACGAACTCGGGATCGATTCCGTCCTTCACCAGCGAACGCAGGACCACGCCGCGCTCGCGGATGAGGGGCGCGATCTGCTCGCGATAAAACCGGCTGCCCAGTTCGGACTCGGAAAACAGCGCCGCGGTCAGAAGCGGGAAAATGTCCGCCATGTCCTGAAGATGGCGTGCGGTAGAAGCCTGCGCCAGTTCCGCCAACTCGTCCGGAGAGGACGCCGTTTCATAGAGCTTCATCCTTTCATGCATGCCGCGCATCGCATCGATCAGCGGCTGGACGACGGCTTCCTGGAACAGCGCCTCCTTCGATTCGAAATGCTCGAAGATGGTCGCCTGATTGACTTCGGCAACCTTCGCGATGTCGCGCGTGCGGGCGCCCTGAAGGTTGGAGCGGGCGAAAACTTTCTGGGCTGCGGCAATGATCGACTTGCGCCGCTCGGCAGCCGGGAGATAGGCGCGGGGGCGGCGGGGCTTTGCCGCTCCCACCTTGGTTTTCTTTGCTTTTCCCGTGGGCGGCACTGTCCGGCGTTCCCTGATTGCGTGGGTTCGCAATAGGGC
Organism: Rhizomicrobium sp.; assembly: GCA_049692035.1. Lineage (GTDB taxonomy): Bacteria > Pseudomonadota > Alphaproteobacteria > Micropepsales > Micropepsaceae > Rhizomicrobium. The sequence goes on along the minus strand of JBAVOL010000090.1, from coordinate 64,698 downwards.
TAGCAACTGTTGGTCCACAACACAACCGATCATTTGGTTGATTTTGGCGGGCGACCGGATCATGGTGGGGATGGAGCCCCCGCATGCGATGGGCGGCGAAGGCAGGGAGAGAAGGCATGAACATCATTGCGCCAGCGAAGGACGCCACGATCGAACGCGAAGCCGCGGGCTGGATGAACGATCCCTACGAGCATTTCGGCTATCACAACACACGCATCCACACGCTGCCGCGCGAAGAGGTGGAAGCCGTCCAGCTCGCCGCAATGAATCTCCGGCTCGAGGAACGGCGCGGCCAGATCAAGATGCTGGCGAAGCTGGCGGACGCGCAGGGCATCAGGAAGTTCGACAGCCTCGACGACATGGCGCCGCTCCTGATGCGGCATGACATCTACAAATCCTATCCGGTCTCGCTGCTGGCCAAGCAGCGATTCGACCAGATATCGACCTGGCTTTCGCGCCTCACGCGCTTTGATCCGACCGGCGTCGATGTGTCGAAATGCGATTCGATCGACAGCTGGTTGACCAAGCTGCGCGACGAGACGCCGCTCGATGTCGCCACCTCCTCGGGCAGCAGCGGCACCTGCTCCTTCTTCCCGAAGTCCAAGCGCGACTACATGATTTCGGTGATGGGCATGCGCGTGCAGCTGGCCCAGAAATTCGGCCAGGATCCCAAGCCCGGCGACCTCGAGGACAAGATCCACGCGGTCATCCCGCTCTACCGCGACGGGCATGCCTCGACCGGCGCCTTCGCGAAATATTTCGGCCAGGTCTTCGCCAAGGGCGACAAAAATTACCTGCACACCTGCTTCGACTTCAAAATCAGCTCGGACCTCATGTGGCTTGCCGCCCGGCTGCGCGCGGCGGCGGCGCGCGGTGACGCCAGCAAGATCGACGTGCCGCCTTCGCTCCTCGCCCGTCGCGAGGAATGGGAAAAGGCGCAGAAAGACATGCCCGCCCAGCAGCTCGCCTTCGTCAACCGCATGATCAAGGAGCTGCATGGCCAGCGGGTTTTCGTCATGGGCATGTCCAACCTGCTTTATGCCGTCGCCAAGCGCGGCGTTGACGAGGGACTGAGCGGGACATTCGCGCCCGATTCCGTCTTCATGGGCGGCGGCGGCGCCAAGGGTGTTCCCCTGCCGGACGACCTCGAGGAAGTGGTCTGCAAGTTCTTCGGATGCGAACGGATGATCTCGTCCTACGGCATGACCGAGATCAACTCCTTCTCGGTGCTATGCGAGCACAACCACTACCACATGCTGCCATGGTGCACGGTCTATCAGCTCGACCTCGAAACCGGCCGTCCGCTGCCGCGCAAGGGCGTGCAGACGGGCCGCGCCGCCTTCTTCGACATGACGCAGGACAGCACCTGGGGTGGCCTGGTCACCGGCGACCTCATCACCATCGACTGGGACAACCAGTGCAAATGCGGCCGCACATCCGTCGCGCTGCAGAAGAAGATCAACCGCGTCAGCGAAATCCAGGGCGGCGATGACAAGATCAGCTGCGCCGCCACGCCCCAGGCCCAGGCCGAGGCGATGGACTTCCTGACCGGCTTTGGAGGGTAGGAGCAATGACGTCCAGACAGCCGATTTCCCATGCCGTGATCCGCGGCAAGCTCATCGAAACCGACCTGATCGAATTCGGCGGACGCGGGGGCGACATCACCTTCCTCGCGCCCGATCCGCACAAGATCGCCGATCAGATTCCGCTCGCGAGCCCCAGGCTGATGGAGGATCTCTACGAGATATCCTTCGAGGACATCCTCGACTATCTGGCCGAACTGGGCGAGCGGCTGGATGTTCGCAAGAACGACTACCTCCTGGAAGCGCGCGAATACAGCTATGCCACCGCGCCGACGACCAAGCCGATCATGGACCATTTCTTCCGCGACATGCCGTTCATGTTCGACAAGGAACGCATTCGCGGCATGGTCGATTTCAACCTCGGCATTCCCCATATCGAAGGTTGGGTCGAGACGGCGATCAACGGCTCGCAGGTCGCCATCCGCGCCTATGGCGCGCGCACGCTGCATATCGTCGCCGGCAATGGCCCGGTGTTGGGCGCGCTGACCATCCTGCGCGGCGCGGTGACACGCGGCGACACCATCATCAAGGTGCCGTCCAACGATCCCTTCACCACCGGCGCGATCGCCCGCACGATGGTCGACATGGCGCCCGACCACCCGATCACCAAGCATCTCGCGGTCGCCTATTGGCGAGGCGGTGACGAGGCGCTGGAATCGAAAATCTACCAGCCGCACAACATCGAGAAGATTTGTGCGTGGGGCGGTTTCGCTTCGGTCAAACACGTCACCAAATACATCCAGCCGGGCATCGAACTCATCAGCCTCGATCCGAAGCGCTCGGCCAGCATCGTCGGCGGCGAGGCGCTGGAGAGCGATGCGTTGATTCAGGAAACGGCCAACCGGATCGCCACCGATGTCGCGACCGGCAACCAGACGGCATGCTCCGCCTGCCGCATGGTCTATGTCATGTGCGGTACCGACGACGAAGGCGTCGAAAAGCTGAAGAAGCTGGGCAAGCTCACCTATGAAGCGATGTTCCGCCTGCCGGAGGCACTGACCACCAAGCCCAAAGCCTATGACCCTGCCCTCAAGGCGCAGGTCGACACGCTGCGCCTGTCCGACGATTTCTACACCGTTATCGGCGGCGAGGACGGCGAAGGCGCGGTGATCGTCTCGCATACGTCGGACCGGGTGGAATTCTGGGAGTACCTTGCCGATCGTACGGTCAACCTCATTCCCGTCGATACGCTCGAGGAAGTGCTCGACGTGGTCGATGCCTATACGCAGACGGTCGGAATCTTTCCCGAGTCGCTGCGTGAAGTCGTACGCCACAAGGGCGCGTTGCATGGCGGGCAGCGCTTCGTCTCGCTGGGCTACGCCTTCAACGGCCCCGGCCTGGTCGGACCGCAGGACGGCATCGAGCCGATGCGGCGCATCGTCAAATGGATCATCTCGGAGACACCGCTTCCCGGCCGCAAGCCGTTCTGGGAATGCACCAACGAAGAGGTGAAGGTGGTGGCGTAGCGGGCTCACCCGCCGGAGAGAGCGATCGCATATGCCCCTCGGCACCTGATCGCACTATTTCAAAAAGCGTGTCATCCCCGGCCTCGCGATCCTGTAGGATCACGAGGCCGGGGATGACACGCTTTGTTGAATTGGGTGACAGCTATATCCCTCCTGAGAAAATCGCTACGATCGACACCAACCCGTGCCCGTTTGGGGAATGTGAGCCAATAGAGCGGTGAACCAGGGATTCCTGACGCGCAGGGGGTAATGATGGTCATGTTTCGCCAAATGTTTGATTCGCAATCTTCGACCTACACTTACTTGCTGGCCGACGCGCAGACAGGCCAATGTGTTCTGATCGACCCGGTATTCGAGCAATTCCGACGTGACTCTTGCCTCATTAAAGAGCTCGGGCTCGACGTTTTGTGGACCCTCGAGACTCATATCCATGCCGATCACGTGACAGGAGCATGGCTTTTGAAGCTGCGTTTTGGGAGCAAGATTGCGCTTTCCGCCGAGGGTGGCGCGGAGGGCGCGGATCGATTGCTTGCCCACGGCGACAAGATCGCGTTCGGCAGGCGTTTTCTCGAAGTGCGCGCGACGCCCGGCCATACGAATGGATGTCTCACCTATGTACTCGACGACAAAAAGTTCGCCTTTACGGGCGATGCGCTTCTAATTCGGGGCTGTGGGCGGACGGATTTTCAGCAAGGCGATGCGCACAAGCTTTATCGTTCGATTAAGGAACAAATTTTCACGCTGCCGGACGATTGCCTGCTGTTTCCAGCGCACGACTATCGCGGTGCGACGGCAACCAGCGTGAGCGAGGAGAAGCGCTACAATCCCCGCGTCGGCGGCGAGCGGAGCGAGACCGACTTCGTTGGCTACATGACCAATCTTGGTCTTCCGCATCCGAAGCAAATGGATATCGCCGTGCCGGCCAATCTGCGCTGCGGCCGCGTGGCCGAGGGCGATATACCGGCCGAGCCCAGTTGGGCGCCTTTGAACCTTACTTTCGCGGGCATCTGGGAGATCGCGCCGGAAAGCTTGGAGGAGCACAACGGGGACGTGCAAATTGTCGATGTGCGGCAACCCGAAGAGTTTGTCGGGCCCTTGGGTCACATCGCCGGCGCGCTTCTCATTCCGCTGGGCGAGCTTGTGAACCGCGTTGGCGAATTGAATAGGGAGGTGCCGGTCATCGCGGTGTGCCGGTCCGGAGCGCGCTCCGCCCAGGCGACAACTATCCTTCAGAAGGCCGGTCTTGAACGTGTCGCGAATCTGTCGGGCGGAATGTTGCGCTGGCATGCCGGCGGACACCGCATTGTCGGTGGTTTCGATTACGACGCCGACCTGTGAGGCGAGCTTGAGCTGTAAATATTCGTGAGTGCGCCTACCGGAACAGAACAAAAGGGGATTGGTAAGGTGGCGAGAATGGCGGACTATGTGATTGCGCTCATTCACGAAGAAGATGGAGCCTATGGGATTTCGTTCCCGGATTTTCCGGGCTGCGTCTCCGGCGGCAATTCGCTTGACGAAGTCAAGTGGTCCCCTTTGCTGATCGTGTTTGGCACGACGGCGGGAACAGTCGCGCTGGCGATACTCACATAAACGAGGACCGCGATGCAGGTGTTACGTACTGTTCGTCGGTCCGCGCTGTTGTGCGCACTCGTCGCGCTCGCGACCGCACGTCCGGCGTTAGCCGGTCCGCCCTTTATCACCGATGATCCCGAACCGGTCGATTTGGGGCATTGGGAGGTCTATGCTTTTTCGGCGGGCGCAAGCGGACGCGGCGACACCACGGGCCTCGGCCCTAGCATTGAAGTCAATTACGGCGCCGCACCAGGGCTCCAGCTTCACATTATCGGTGGTCTTTCTTACGATGATCGGCCGGGCGGCCATTTAAATGTGGGCATGGGCGACACGGAACTGGGCGCCAAGCTTCGTTTCGTCAATCCCGGGGAAGATGATTGGTATCCGCAAGTCGGTATCTTTCCTCTCGTCGAAGTGCCGACGGGCGACGCGAAGCGCGGCCTGGGCGCGGGCGAATGGCAGGAATTTCTACCGCTATGGGTGCAAAAGGATTTTGGGAAATGGACCACTTATGGCGGTGGCGGGTACTGGATCAATCCCGGTCCCGGCAACCAAAATTATTGGTTCTTCGGCTGGCTGTTGCAGTGTCAGGTGACGGACGATTTTGCGCTCGGGGCCGAAGTGTTCCATCAAACGTCGAGTATGATAGGCCGCAGCGCGTCGAGCGGATTCAATGTCGGCGGCATTTACGACTTCACAGAGCATTATCATCTGCTGTTTTCGAGCGGGCGCGGAGGCACGCTCTACGCGGTAGACACGCCCGCCGTAGGCTATCCGACCACCTACTATCTTGCGTTCCAGTGGACGTTTTGAGCGGGCCAGATGTCGGCCGTGAAGGTCAGCTTCTAGCAACTGGCTACGCCGTGGCTTGACATAACTCCATATTTCAGGAATGAATGAAATATGGAAACGGATACCGCCGTCAAACGGCTCTCGGCTTTAGCCCAGGACGCACGCCTCGAAGTTTTCCGGCTCTTGGTGAAGGCCGGCCCCGACGGCATGGCGGCCGGCGACATAGCCCGCAATCTGGACGTCGCGGCGAATACTCTGTCGGCCCAACTCTTGTTGCTGTCCAACGCGCAGCTCGTCCGGGCGCGGCGCGACGGTCGTTCGATCATCTACGCGGTCAATTTCGATGCGATGCGCGATCTGCTCGTCTTTCTAATGGAGGATTGCTGCCGGCGGAGTCCCGAGGTCTGCCGGCCCCTCGCTGCCATTGCCTCAAAAGCTTGCTGTGAAGCCACATCAGACAAAGGAGCCCGCCATGAAGCGCCTGCACGTTCACATCGCCGTTGAAAACCTTCAGAAGTCCATCAGCTTCTATTCGACGCTGTTTGCCGCCGATCCGACGGTGGTGAAGCCGGATTATGCCAAATGGATGCTTGACGACCCGCGCGTCAATTTTGCCATCTCGGAGCGGGGTGCCGCCGCCGGTCTCGATCATCTCGGCATTCAAGTCGAAGCGGATGACGAGCTACGCGAGCTGGCCAGCAGGCTTAAGGCGGCCGGCGAGCAAACGCTCGACGAGGAAGCTATCACCTGTTGCTACGCGAAAGGCAACAAGAGCTGGGTAAGCGATCCCTCGGGAATTCGCTGGGAAACATTCTTTACGTTTGGCGAAGCGTCAAACTATGGGGATGTCGAACCCGTCATTGCGGCTTCGACAGCTCATTCGGAAGCTGGTACTGCAAGCGCCTGTTGTGGGATCGGCGCCGAGGCGCAGAAGTCGGCGTGCTGTAACTAAGGGTTCTATTCCGTGTTGCGCCTGGCACCGATCTCAAAGAGGAGGAAGCATGGATGTCATTATCTACCATAATCCCGCTTGCGGCACTTCGCGCAACACGCTTGGCCTGATCCGCAATACCGGCATTGAGCCCCACATCATCGAATATCTCAAAACCCCTCCTTCGCGCAGCCAGCTCCAACAGTTGATCGCGCGCATGGGTATCGGCGCGCGCGGTCTTCTCCGGGAGAAGGACACGCCCTTTCATGAACTCGGACTCGCCGACCCGAATTTGAGCGATGACGATCTCATCGACGCTATGATAGAGTATCCTATTTTGATCAATCGTCCAATCGTCGTGTCGCCGCTCGGCGTCAAACTGTGTCGGCCGTCGGAAGCCGTGCTCGATATTCTGCCGCAGACCTATCAAATGCCATTCCGCAAAGAGGACGGAGAAGTCGTGATTGATCAATCGCTTCATCGAGTGCCCAAGTAACGCCATGACTGTTTTCGAACGATATCTGACCCTGTGGGTTGCGCTCTGCATCGTTGCGGGTATCGCGCTGGGCCAAGTCTTTCCGGGTCTATTCGCATCCGTCGGCGACATGAAGATCGCTGAAGTCAACCTGCCGATCGCCATTCTCATCTGGCTGATGATCGTTCCGATGCTGCTTAAGATTGACTTCGCGGCTCTAGGCCGGGTGAGGGAGCATTGGCGCGGCATCGTCGTGACGTTGTTTATCAATTGGGCCATCAAGCCCTTCTCGATGGCTCTGCTCGGCTGGCTATTTGTGGGCTATCTATTCCGCGCATTGCTTCCCGCTGCGCAGATCGATTCCTACATCGCGGGTCTCATCATCCTCGCCGCCGCGCCATGCACGGCGATGGTCTTTGTCTGGAGCAATCTGACGCGAGGCGAGCCGCATTTTACGCTGACCCAAGTCGCCCTGAACGACGCGATCATGGTATTTGCCTTCGCGCCGATCGTTGGCCTCTTGCTTGGGCTCTCCGCGATCACGGTTCCATGGCAAACCCTTTTTCTCTCCGTTCTTCTCTACATCGTCGTGCCCGTCATCGTCGCTCAGGCGATCCGCCGGAGGATCACCCGCCACCAGGCAGAAGCGGGACTCACTCGGCTCCTGGCCCTGCTTCAGCCGATCTCGCTGATCAGTTTGCTTGCGACGCTGGTCCTGCTCTTTGGCTTTCAGGGCGGGGAGATCGTCAAACAACCGCTGATCATTGCGTTGCTGGCCGTGCCGATTCTCATTCAAGTGTATTTTAACGCCGGACTTGCCTATATTCTCAACCGGACAGTCGGCGAGGCTCACTGCGTGGCGGCGCCCTCGGCTCTCATCGGGGCAAGCAACTTTTTCGAACTTGCGGTCGCCGCCGCGATCAGCCTGTTCGGGCTCAAATCTGGCGCGGCGCTCGCAACCGTCGTAGGCGTACTGGTCGAAGTGCCAGTGATGCTATCGGTGGTCTTTGTCGTCAATCGCACGCGACATTGGTACGAGCGCGGCCCGGCCATTCTGCACAAGGCAACGGACGCTCCGCAGGTAAGAGCTCGTTGAAGTTCAACTGTCTGCGAACGGTCGATCGGCGGCGGCCAATCGGATGCCGAGACCGTTCGGTCCAGCGAGACGCCTTGTGGCCACTACACTCGCGGCATTGTATCATGCTTTCGGCAGCCTCAGTTCCGCGATCGTGCCCACGCCCTGCTTTCCCGCGATGCGGATGACGGCGCCTATCCGCCGCGCCAGCAGCATCGCGATGGCAATTCCCAAGCCCGTTCCGGTCGTCGCGCCCGTGCGGTCGAACCGGCGGAACGGCTCGCCGAGTTTTTCGAGTTCTTCGGGCGTAAAGCCGAGACCCTGATCCTGCACGCCGACGTAAACGGCATCGTCGGTATTTCTCGCCTGCACGCGCACCGTGCTGCCCGGCGTGGAATATTGCAGCGCATTGGCGAGCAGATTGCCGAGAATGCGCCGAACGCCGAGCGTGTCGGTAAGGACGGCTGCCGTGACCGGAAGCGTGACGGCCAGACGGATGCCGCGCGCATGGGCTTTGGCCGCGTTTTCATCGACCAGCCGGCGCAGGATCGGCACCAGATCGACTTGTGCGGTTTCGAGCGGCCGGCGGCGGGCTTCGAGATCGACGAAATCCAGGATGTCGCCGATTCTGTCGTGCAATTCGCGTCCCGCAGCCCCGATGTCGCGGGCATATTCCCCATATTTGACGTGGGCGCCGAATACGCCGCGTTCGATCACTTCCGAAAATCCGATGATGGCATTGAGCGGCGTGCGCAGCTCGTGGCTCATATGGCTCAGGAATTCGCGCCTGGAGCGCTCGGCTTCGATCACGCGCCGTTCCGCATCGGCAAGGCGAACGAGCAGGCGCGCTTCGCCGGGTCTGGTCGCGCGCAGGTTTCGCATCGCCTCGGCCGTGCGCGCACGGCGCTCGAATTCCCGCACGAAGACGACAGCGAGGCCGGCACCGGCAAAAGCCGGCCCAAAGATGAAAAAGAAATAGAGCGGCAGCGCGCCATACCAGGCGTCGAGCGCAGCACCCACGCGCGACGAAGCACCAACGGCCAGCGGCCAGTCTGCGACGCGGCAAAGCGCAATCAGCCGGTTTCCGTCCGGCATGTCGATCACGCCTGAGGCGTGGTCTCGGTCGCCCAGGGCCAGTGTATCCATCGCGGGGAGCGCGCGCCACTGCGCGCCCAGTGCTACGACCTGTCCCGACAATGTCGTGAGCAGGGCTTCTTCCTCACTCGCGGACGGCATCAAGGCCTTGGCGTCGAGCTGGACGGCGACGATGTGCGGTCCGGCGCCGAAGATGATGGCGAAGCTTTTTCCGTCGCGCGACGCGGCGACGGCATGTCCGTCGCGCGCGGCGTCGAGCGTCTCGGGCGAAAGCGGCAGGAAACCCTTCGGCGAACTCGTCAGCTCCGATTGCAACTCGCCGCGGATATCGAGCACGGCAATGTTGCGCAACGCCGCACCACCGGCTTCCGACAGGGCGGCCGATGTCTCGGCCGTTGTCGAAGCGTCGGCAAAGGCCGAACCCAGAGAAACATAGCGGGCGAGGGCTGCGGTCAGATCGACGGAGATTTCGCGCGCGCGCTGCTCGTCGAACGACGCGGCTTCGGCAAGCGCATGGCTGCGATCGTTGCGCATCTGGATGGCGGCGGCCGCCGCGAAGCTGCCGCAGATGAGGACGACCGAGAAAATGACCGTGAAGCGGATGTTGCGCGTCATCTGCCGCACCGGCCAGCGCACGGCACTCGTCAGAGACCCGGTGGCCCCGATGGCAGCGCGACTTTGGGCCATGAGCGGGCTCGGCACGCCTTGGTGATTCGTTCTCCGGCCGATTATGACGATCCCGGAGTCGCCGTCACGGGGGCGCGCGGAGTTATCCGCCGGGAATCATCCCAGCATCTTCGTCGTCACTTCGAAGAGATTGGCCGAGAGACCGGGCATCCTGGCGATCGTCTCCATCTCGGCGCGCATCAGGGCCTGGCGTTCGCCGTCGTAGCGCCGCCAATTCTCGAACGCGCCGGCCATGCGCGCAGCGATCTGGGGATTGATGCCGTCGAGCGTGCGCACGGTTTCGCCTACGAGCGCATAGCCCTGGCCGTCGGGCGCATGGAACCGAAGATGGTTGCCCGCGAAGGTGCCGACCAGCGAGCGCACGCGATTGGGATTCTTGATGTCGAAAGCCGGATGCTTCATCAGCGCGCGCACGCCTGCAATAGTGCCCGGCGAGGGCGAACCGGCCTGCAGGCTCAGCCATTTGTCGAGGACCAGCGGATCGCTGCTGAAGCGGTCGTAAAAATGCGCGAAGGCTGCATCGCGCAGCGGTGAATTCATGCGGCTCAGCGCGGCGAGCCCTGCGATCATGTCGGTCATGTTCGAGGCCGTGCGGTAATGATTATCCGCCAGTTCCGCAGCGGCATCGTCATTGCCCGCCGTGAGGTAGCGCAAGGCGGCATTGCGCAGGCTGCGTTGCCCGGCCGGGATGGCATCGGGCGAGAAGGTGCCGGTTTGCGCAAATTTGCGATAGAGCCTGTGGAGAGGCGCGCCATGGGCCGCAGCTACCGCCGCGATCAGCGCCACGCGCGCGGCATGGATCGCGTCGGGGTCGACCGGGCTCCTGGCGAGCGCCAGTTCGCTTTCGAGCGGCGGCAGGAGCATCAGTGCCGCAAAGGCGGGATCGTCTTCGGCGCGCGCCAGCACTTCGCCGATCGCCTGGAGATAGACGGTGTCGGTTGCCGGCACGGCGCCCGCCTTGGCGCTGTCCGCCATGCCGAGGAGGATGTCAGTTGCCAGCGCCTGGCCCGCTTCCCACCGGTTGAACGGATCGGCATCGCGGCCCATCAGCGCCGCGCGCGCCTGGCGCGTGAGCGGCGATTTGAAATTCACCGGCGCCGAAAAGCCGCGTCCGATGGAAATGAGCGGCGCCTCGGTTGCGTCCGTGAACACGAACGTCTCTTCGGCTTTGGTCAATTCGAGCACCCGTTCGTCGGGGCCGGTGACGTTCTCGCCTTGCAGCGTGAGCGGCAGCGCACGTCCGTCCGCTGCGACGAAACCCAGCCGCACCGGCACATGCATGGGCTTTTTCGTGGGCTGCCCCGGCGTGGCGGCGAGGCTCTGGCGCAGCGTCAGCGTATAGCGCCTATTCGCCGCGTCATACGCGCCCTCGGCTTCGACCACAGGCGTTCCGGCCTGCGCGTACCACAGCCGGAATTGCCGCAGATCGCGTCCGTTCGCGTCCTCGAAGCATTTGACCCAATCCTCGACCGTCGCGGCTTGTCCGTCGTGGCGCGCGAAATAAAGATCGGTCGCCTTGCGGTAGCCTTCGTCGCCGACCAGCGTCTTGAGCATGCCGATCAACTCGGCGCCTTTCTCATAGACCGTCGCGGTGTAGAAATTGTCGATCGTGATGTAGGCGTCGGGCTGCACCGGATGGGCGAGCGGCCCGGCATCTTCCTGGAACTGCCGCATACGGAGCGTTCTCACGTCCTCGATGCGCTTGACGGGTTTCGAGCGCATATCCGCCGAAAAGCTCTGGTCGCGGAAAACCGTCAGGCCTTCCTTCAGCGACAGCTGGAACCAGTCGCGGCAGGTGATGCGGTCGCCGGTCCAATTGTGGAAATATTCGTGGGCGACGACGCTTTCGATGCGGGCATAGTCGTCGTCGGTGGCGGTTTCGGGGCTTGCCAGCAGCAGCTTGTCGTTGAAGATGTTGAGGCCCTTGTTCTCCATGGCGCCGAAATTGAACGCGGAGACGGCGACGATCATGAAGATGTCGAGATCGTATTCGCGGCCGTAGTTTTCCTCGTCCCAGCGCATGGCGCGCTTGAGCGAATCCATCGCATAGGCGACCTTGGGTTCGTTGCCGTGTTCGACATAGATGGCAAGCGCCACCCGCCGCCCCGACATGGTGACGAATTCGTCGCGCAAGACGCCGAGATCGCCCGCCACCAATGCAAAGAGGTAACAGGGTTTGGGGAACGGATCGTCCCAGACCGCGAAATGCCGTCCGTCGCCCAGATCGCCTGATTGGATCGGATTGCCGTTCGACAACAATATGGGATAAGCCGATTTTGGCGCTTCGATGCGCGTCGTGTAACGGGCGAGCACGTCGGGGCGGTCCGGAAAAAAGGTGATGCGGCGAAAGCCCTCGGCTTCGCACTGCGTGCAGAACATTCCCTTCGAAACATAGAGGCCTTCGAGCGCCGTGTTGCGGGCGGGCGCGATCTGCGTCACCACTTCGAGCGTGAAGCGATCGGGGACGTCGGGGATGGTCAGGGCTTCGCCGTCCAGCGTGTAGGCGGCAGGCGGCAACGCCTTACCGTCGATGGCGAGCGAGACGAGTTGCATATGCTCGCCGTTGAGCACGAGCGGCGCATTGCCGTGGCCGGCGCGCGCCATTTGCGTCGTAGCCTTGACGCGGGTTGCCTCCGGATCGAGTGAAAAATCGAGCGCGATTTCCGAAACGCTGAAATCGGGCGCGCGATAATCCTGAAGGCGGATGGCGCGCGGCTCTTCGGTGCGCATGGGGTTCCTCGCGAGTGGATCTGGTGGCAAGCTATAGCGGCAATCCATGGGTCGTGAAAGCGCAGTCGGATAAAATTGAATTTACCACGGAGGCACGGAGAACACGGAGAACTAAAATATCACAATGAGGCAGCGAGACGGTGAGGGTTCGGAATCTCGTCGCCTCGCTGCTTCGTCGGTGAATCTTCTGCGCACATCGCGCGCAGTTATTTCTACTCGGTGTTCTCCGTGTCTCCGGGTCGAATCGGTTTTCTACCCTGGGCGATATCGAGAAAGCGCTCGACGTCCGCTTCGGGCGTGGCGAAGGAGAGCACGAGCCTGACGAGCGTACGGCCGTTCTCGGGCGGCGCCCAATCGTAGAACAACGCACCCGCCTTGCGCAGGCGAGCGATCGTCTCGTTCGGAAAACGCACGAAAATTGCGTTGGCCTCGACCGGATGGGTGACCTCCGCGCCCGGAACGGCGGCGAGGCCTTGCGCCATGCGCTGCGCAAGAGCATTGGCGCGCGAGGCCAAGTCGAGCCAGTGCCTATCTTCGAGATAGCTCACGAGTTGGGCCGACACGAAACGCATCTTCGACAAGAGATGACCCGATTTCTTGCGGCGATATTCGAAATCACGCCCGTCCTTCGCGTCGAAAAAGATCACGGCTTCGGCGCCCAAGGCGCCGTTTTTCGTTGCGCCGAACGACAACGCATCGATGCCTGCTTTCCACGTTGCTTCGGCCGGTGTGCATCCCAGATACGCCACGGCATTGGCGAAGCGTGCGCCGTCGACGTGGAGCTTCAGATTGTGTTTCCTGGCGACCGCCGAAATCGCGGCGATTTCGGCCGGTGTGTAAACCGTGCCGAACTCGCTCGCCTGCGTCAGGCTGATCACGGCCGGTTGAGGCTGGTGCACGAAGCCGATGCGAAATCCGGCCAGCGTGTGCTCGATCGCCTCCGGCGTGAGCTTGCCGGCCATGCCCTCGATCGGAACAAGTTTTGCACCATGCGTGAAAAACTCGGACGCGCCGCATTCGTTGCCGGCGATATGCGCCCTTTCATGGCAGAGGATGGCGCCATGCGGCGGGCAAAGGGTCGCCATTACCAGCGCATTGGCGGCCGTTCCAGTCACCACCGGGAATACAGCCGTGTCGTGCTCGAACACCCGCTTCACCATTTCCTGCAATTGTTCCGTCAGCGGATCGTTGCCGTAGGACGCAGCGGCGCCGGTATTTGCCGCCACGACCGCATCGAGGATTCGCGGTGCGGCGCCGTAGGAATTGTCGCTGGTGAAATTCATCTGTATCGTCCGGATTTTCGCCACACTAGCCGCTAAGCGCATGGGAGCGAAAGCGCAGGCCGGTAGATGCGACGAGGTGCGTTTCCCGGTGTTATCGCGCCAGCATCGGCGGGCTTCCGGGCTGAACCTTCGGCCGGTCCGTGCGCCGGTGCGAAGTGGCGAATGCGGACGTGAACGCAACCCGCGCGGGCATAAGGATCACCGCCGCGCATGCGAGTTGATCCCATAGCAGCCGCCTTGTAACGCTTGGATTGTCCGATTCTGAGCCTTGGAGTCGGTCGGAGGTTCTCGTGGGGCGTGTGATTGCGTCGATATTAAACAGGTTATCATGACATCGCGTCCTTCGGGAATTCACTGTGAGACAAATCCGCAGCACCTCCAAAATCCCGTTCTGGCTTTTTTGAAGACTTACTGGGACAGAAAAAAGGCGAGCCGGACCCTGCCGTGCCGCGCGGACATCAAACCGGTCGAATTGAAAGAGCATCTGGGCTGGATCATTCTGCTCGACGCCCTGCCGGATTATGTGGATTTTCGCTACCGGATGATTGGTTCGCGCGTGACTCAATATTTCCTCGCCGACTCCACGGGGAAGACTTTGAGCGAAGCGTTCGGTTCTTATGGTGAGGCGGCCGTCAACGGCACGTTGTCGCTCCATCGCAAAGCGGCAAAAGACAAGGTCGTGGTGCGCGCCTATGGCGGAGCGGGCTGGCTCGGCCGTTCTTTCCTCGATTTCGACGCGCTATTGCTGCCGCTCTCCGATGACGGCGAGACGGTGAACATGGTTTTGAGCGGCTTTACCTTCGATCTTTCCCGATTGCTCCAATCCCGTTGGGCCCCGCCGCATTCGGGCTCCTGAGGGGCGCCCTCCGTCGGATCACGCGTTGCGGTGGTACCATCCTGCCACTATAGAAACCCTGTGGAACACACAGGGTGGCGAGCATGTCGTCGCTAGACGCATTTGCGTCCGCCAAGCTCTCGGAACTGGAAATCGCGCATCAGAAGCGCACGCTGGTGGACACGGCGCGCGAAGACGGTCTCTGGGTGACGCGCGGGGGGCGGCGCCTCCTGTCGTTTTCGTGCAACGACTATCTGAATTTGAGCCATCACCCGAAGGTGAAGGCTGCGGCGATCGCGGCGATCGAGCGGCATGGCGCAGGCGCGGGCGCCTCGCGACTTATCACAGGCAATCACCCGCTCTTCGCCGAGCTCGAAACGCGGCTGGCACAGCTGAAGCAGACGCAAGCCGCCTGCGTCTTCGGCTCGGGTTATCTCGCCAACACCGGCATCATTCCCACGCTGATCGGACCGCGTGATCTTCTGCTGGTCGATGAGCTGGCGCATGCCTGTCTGTGGGCGGGGGCGCAGCTATCCCGCGCAACGGTGCACATATTCCGCCACAACGATTGCAACCACGCCGGGGAATTGCTCGGCCAGCATCGCGGCCGTCACGAACGCGCGCTGATCGTGACCGACGGCGTGTTCTCGATGGATGGCGATCTCGCGCCGCTCGACGCGTTATCCGCCTTGGCACGCAGGCATGACGCGTGGCTGATGTCCGACGACGCGCACGGCCTGGGCGTTCTGGCGAACGGACGAGGTTCCGTCTTCGTGGGCGGTGCAAAGGCGCCGGTGGACCTGCAGATGGGCACGCTGTCGAAGGCGCTGGGGTCTTACGGCGGATATTTGTGTGCCTCGCGGCCCGTGATCGATTTGATCAAGACGCGCGCGCGCACGCTGGTCTATTCGACGGGCTTGCCGCCGGCGAACGCGGCCGCCGCCATCGCCGCGCTCGATGTGATCGAGAGCGACGCGGAATTGGTGGCGCGTCCGCTCGCCAAGGCGCAGGCGTTCACGCGGGCCTGCGATCTTCCGATTGCGCACAGCCCGATCGTTCCGCTCGTCGTCGGCGAAGAACGCGCGGCTCTGGACGCATCGCATGTTCTCGAAGACGAAGGTTTTCTGGTGATGGCGATCCGTCCGCCGACAGTTCCCGCCGGAACCGCCCGCCTGCGCTTTGCCTTCAGCGCCGGCCACCCGGACGGAGAAATTGCCCGGCTCGCCGCAATCGTCCGCGAACGCATTCTCGCCTGACTTCGTCGGCGCCACGCAATGGTCCGGCAGAACAGCTTTCGTCATACGCACGCGGTTGCTATTTGGTAGCCGCCACCAACCGCACCCAGCGCAGCGGGTCGTCGCTGGATTGCCTCTCGAGCCACGCATAATCGGTTTGCCACCACGGTCGAATGACTGATGTAAGGCTGTCGAGCACGAACGTGCCGGCATCAGTGTCCACCGTCAGCAGGGCGTGCAGCTTGCCTTGCGCGGTCCGGACGATCGCCATGCGCACCGCGCTGTCGGGCAAGCCTGCCGCCAGGAGTGCCTGGCGTTTGGCCAACGCATAATCTTTGCAGTCGCCATAAGCCCCGACGGCGTTCAGCGACCATCGATTGGCAACGCCGAACTGCTCCCTGTCCGTCCTGTAGGTGATGGAAGCGTTGATCCGATCGTTGACGTCAACCAGAAGCTGCCACGTCCTTGCGTCAAGATCGACTTTCGCCAGTCCCGAATTGTGCCGCGTGCAGACATCGAGGTTTTGCATGCAGAAACTGATATAGCCGAAAGGCGGCGCCGCGTCGGCACCGTCCACCATGGCCGGCGTGCTCATATCCCGATCGACGGCGTTGGCCGATGCAGGCTGCCGGGCCTGCGTGCGGATGGCGAATGAACGATGCGCTTCGCTTATGGCGCCGTTCGCTTTTTTTTGTTCCAGCGTCGCGCCAAAGGCCCATGATCCGATGGCGTACAATGCGATCCAGAACGCCGCACAGAACAGCAAAAGACCGATCACAGCCCAGCGCGGCGGATAGGGCCGGCCATGTGGTACCTCGGACTCGGAAATTGGGAATTGCCCTGCCGGCGTGGGGATTTTGACACCCCCAGCCGAGGGGAAATCGTCATTCAACGGGGCGCGTTCACCGGCATGCTCAAGACCACCCAACCGATCGGTCTCTTCAGACACGGTTCACGTCACTTGCGGCGCGAGACGGTAGGACCCTTGATCGTATCGTTGCGAAGCATCCGGTGCGTGGCGCGACAATCTGGTTCGGAAAGAAGGCCGGTTGACCGATAGCCAAATGAAATTTGCCAGACATGCAATGGACAATAAGTCGCATGTACCAAAAGGTCAACCAGTATTGTAGAAGTCACGCCTGCGGTGACGAGAACAAAAATGTTCGATTACTCTGGAAGATGACGCAGTAAAGAGCAAAAATGTCAGTCTTGGCGGAAAGCGAGGCCACGAAGTCCGCTAGTCGACTTCGCGAACAAGGAGTTCGGGGGCCGCGTTGTCGAGCATGGCATCGGCCAACAGATTCTTCAGCTTGCCGTTCTCGTCCTCAAGCTGCCTCAGCCGCTTGGCTTCGGACACGTCCATGCCCCCGAACTTGCTCTTCCAGTTGTAGAAGGTCGCCTCGCTGATCCCGTGCTTGCGGCACAGATCGGCCGTCATCGCACCCGGCTCACCCTTCAAAACCTCGATAATCTGCTCTTCCGTAAATCGTGAACGCTTCATCGTCTGGTCCTTCCTTCAAGGCCAGACTCCGATTCAACCCGGATTAATCGAAGGGGGCAACGTCAAAGGGGTTCCCAAGCGGGGCGCACTCTATAAGAATGATCTATATGAATCCGGAGGAAAACTATGAGCGTATCAAATGAGGAGACTATACGCAGGTTTCTTGCCCTATGGTCTACCCGGGATGCCAACGCGATGGCCGACTTTTTTGCAGAGGACGGCGTCTACGATAATGTACCTGACAAGAAACCTATGATCGGTCGCGAAGCAATCCGACAATGGTTAGAGTTTTGCTTCCAGCATCTAACAAGGATCGATGTAGAGATATTGAATATCGCTAGCAACGGAGAGTGGATTCTTTGTGAGCGTGTTGATGATCACGTTATTGGTGATCGTCATATGCCTCTTCCTGTGATGAATGCCAGTCGCATCGTTGATGGTAAGATTAAAACCCTGCGAGATTATTATGATAGGAAAACAGTCACTGAGCTTGGTATGGGTTAGGTGTTTGATCGCGGATTTTGATGGTGCACTATTTGCCCGAGAATGGAAGGATGCACTATGGGACAAATTCTTCATGGTAGAGCCACGCGAATTCGCGCGGTCGACAAAATTGAGATGCGGCCGTCTCTCCACGCGGCGCCCGCAGCGCCGCGTGGGCTTCCGTGTGGAGCGGGGTTACCCGCCAAGTCACTGACGCGACCGAGACCCGTCTGCCGGCTTCGATCCGCCGGAATAATACGATGTATAAGGATGAATGATTTCCTGCCGTTGCTGTTACCAGGGAATCGCGCGACCTACACCATCGGCATCGCGCGCTTGAGAATGGCAGCGGTGTCGATTTCGGCGTCGAAGGCGCCATAGACGGAGCCCGGATGGGCCGCGAGCCGTGTGGTGCAAAAGGCGTCGGCAACGCAAGCGGGCGCATGGCGCACCAGCACGCTCGCCTGAAGTGCCACCGCCATCTGCTCCACCAGATGCCGCGCCTGATCTTCGCCGGGAACCTGCATCAGACGGTCGCGCAGCGCATCGATCGCGGCGTCGAGATGGGCATTCTCGCCATGTGCCGCTTCGAGTTCGTTGATGAAGGCCGGCACGGCTTCGGGTTCGCGCATCATGGCCCTGAGCACGTCGAGGCAGATGACGTTGCCCGAGCCTTCCCAGATCGAATTGAGCGGTGACTGGCGGAACAGGCGCGCCATCACGTTTTCCTCGACATAGCCGCCGCCGCCATGCGTCTCCATCGCCTCGTAAACGAAATTCACGACGCGCTTGTTGACCCAATATTTGGCGATTGGCGTGGCGATCCGCGAGAAGGCTGAAGCTGCCGGACTCGTGGCGCTTTCATCGAAGCTCCGGGCGATGCGGAAAGCGAGCTGCGTGGCGGCCTCGGATTCGAGCGCCATGTCGGCGAGCACGCGGCCCATCAAGGGCTGGTCGATCAGCTTGCGCTGGAAGACCGTGCGATGGGCGCTGTGCCACAGCGCATTCGCCAGCGCCTGGCGCATGAACGCGGCGGGCGCCACGATGCAGTCGAGCCGCGTGTGGTGGACCATCTCGATGATCGTGTGCACGCCGCGCCCCTCCTCGCCGATCAGGACTGCAGTGGCGCCGTGATATTCGATTTCGGACGACGCATTGGCGCGGTCGCCGAGCTTGTCCTTGAGCCGCATGATGTGAATCGCGTTGCGTTCGCCCTCGGGGGTCCAGCGCGGCGCGAGAAAACAGGAAATGCCGTTTTCGGTATAGGCAAGCGTGAGGAAGGCGTCACACATCGGTGCCGAGCAGAACCATTTGTGACCGGTGAGCGCATAGGCCTGACCCGGCCCCTTCGCTGCGATCGGCACGGCGCGGGTCGTATTGGAGCGCACATCCGAGCCGCCCTGCTTTTCCGTCATCGCCATTCCGATCGTGACGCCCGACTTCTCCTCGGCCGGGCGCGCCGACGGATCGTAACGCGAGGCGAGGATGCGCGGCGTCCAGACGGCAGCGACATCGGGTTGGTGGCGCAGCGCGGCGAAGGACGCATAGGTCATCGTCATCGGACAACACACGCCGGGTTCGGCTTGCGCCATGAGGAATTCGAGAGCGCTGTGCAGAACATGGCCGGCCTCGACGCCGCTCCACGCCGACGATGCGACGCCGCCATCGAGGCCCAGCGCCATCAACGCATGATAGGCCGGATGGAACTCTACTTCGTCAAGACGCCGTCCATAGCGGTCGAAATTCTTGAGCTGCGGCACATTGCGGTTCGCCTGCATGGCCCATTCGGCGACTTCTGCGGAACCGGCGCGGGCACCGAATGAAGCGAGCCGCTGGCCGTGCGCAGCGGCGCCGGCATGCGCGACGGCCTCCTGCAGCACCACATCGGATGTGAACAGGTTCACATCTTCGAAAGGCGGCGGCTGGTTGGTGACTTCGTGGGTTTCGAGTTCCGCGCGCGGCCTGAATGCGCTCATCGTCCTGTCCTTCCCGAATGTTCGCATGCCATGGTGGGCCTGTCGCGCAGCGAGGGCAATTCCAGGGCATTATCGTCGTTGCTTTTGGGACCTGATTCGGGCGATCCTGTTAACCGAAAACGCACCGGAATGGGACAGCGGTGCGGAGCCGTTCTATTGTGCGGCAGGCAAATGGCGCGAGCGAAATGACAGCGTTGAAGCAGTTGAGCGCGGTCTATGTCGCAATAGCGGGGGCGTTCACCATTGCCATGGCGATGTCCGCCCATCCCGACTGGACGAAAACAGCGGAAAGTGCGGCGCGGTTCCTGCGTGTCCATGGCGCGGCGACGGCCGTTGCGATCGACGAGCAGGTAATCCGTCCGGGCTGGGTTCTTGCCCAAAAAGAAGGCAAGGCGCTCGGCCGGCGCATCGCGGCGGCCTTGCACGCGCCGCCTGCCCAAATCGCGCAAAACCGGGCGCCAAAGATCGCGCAGCCGTCTCATGCGTTGCACGCGGTTGCGCCCGTGCAGGAAGCGAGCCGTGCGGCCGCACGCCCCGTAACAACTCCGATGACGGAAGCGGCGCCATCCGTGCTGCGCGGCGAGGCAACCGATAGCGGCGACAAGGTCGCAGCCGCCCAACCGCCAGCCAAGCCGGCGCTCACGCTGGCACCGCAGGCGATGAACCCGGCACCCGGTGCCGCGCCGGCCAACGCGGCGTCGCCTGCCCCCAATCCCGCCGAGGTTGCGCGTGTCGAGCAGAGATTGAAGGACAATCTGACCGGCGAAATGTTCGCGAATTTCGGATTGTTCCTCTATGTGAGCAAAGCCGATTCCGGTCCCTGGGCGCAGCGCATGTATGTGTTCCAGAAGCGCGCGAACGGCGATCTCGTTCTGCTCTACGATTGGCCGGTTTCTACCGGCCGCGAGAAGGTCGAATTCACCCCCGCCGGCCAGCGCATGACGACCATCACGCCGAGCGGCTATTACGAACTCGATCCCAAACGGTCCTACACGCGCTATCGCTCGGCGGAATGGAACCGGCCGATGCCGTACGCGATGTTTTTCAACTGGATCAGGGACGGCAGCCAGACCGGATTTGCGATTCATGCCGCAACGGGCGACGACGTCGCGCTGCTCGGCTCGCGCGCCAGCGCCGGCTGCATCCATCTTTCGCTGGACAATGCGCAAGTGCTCTTCACGCTGATCCGTTCGCAATATCGAGGGTTAGCGCCGCGTTTCGCCATCGACAGGCATACCGGCACGATGAGCAATGACGGTATCCTGCTGCATGATGCCGATGGCCATGTGCAGATGGCGGACGGCTACAAGGTTCTCGTGTTCATCGAGAATTACGGTGGCCAGAACGTCGTGGCGGCATTGTTCTGAATTTTCGGAGGTCGAGCCGGATGCCGGGGGCGACGCGCCGCCTCAGACTGCCGCCGCTGCTTCTTCTTTATTCGGCATGCCGCAACGGGCAAGCAGTTCGCGCAGATCACGAATGGCGGGAAACACCTCGTTGTTCCAGTCCGAACCCTGCGCGTCGTGGGCGCGCTGTTCGTGCTCGACGATGTCCTTGTCCTCGCCAAAAATGTTCTCCGTGAACCAGGACACGAAGGGCCATGCCGCATGGATGAGGCCCGGAATCTTCGGCTTCTTCACCGAGAGATAGCCGAAGGTGCGGTTGGTGCGCTGATGTTGATCCTGGGGCGTATAGGCGAGCCACACATCCAGCACCGGATCGTCCTGTTTGCCGTTCACCCAGAATCGCAAACGCTGATAAGGATATCCTGTGCGGATCGTCATGACGTCGCGATCGGCGCTTTCGTGCTTGGGACGCCGCACGTTGAGGATCGCGGCCTCACCCAGGGATCCGCGACCGGCGGTGCGCGAGAAGGTGTAATCGACTTCGCACCAGTCCGCTCCCTTGCGCTTGCCCAGGCAGCTCGCGCGGATCATCCCCATGTTCTTTCGATGGAGAAACTGGTGATTCATGTCGAACAGGTTCTCGTGCATGAAGGTGTAGTGGCAGGCGACCTTGCGGTCGAGCCGGCGCGTCCTGTAGCGCCTGTCGGCGAAGGAGCCGAGAGAGGCAGGCGCGCGCGCGTCGGCTAGCGCGCTATCTCCCGGAAAGACAAAAATTACGCCGTCAATCTCGCGGACAGGATAAGTTTTTACGCCATTGGGCAGTTTCTCGCGGCCCAGATAGGGAACGTCCACGCATTTGCCGGTGCAATCATAGGCCCAGCCGTGATAGCCGCATTTGAGGATTTCGCCCGCAACGACGCCCAGATGCAGCGGAACCTGGCGATGGGCGCAGCGATCTTCGAGCGCGAAAACCTGGCCACTTTGTCCCCGATACAGCACGATCGGTTCGCCGGCGAAATTGCGGCCCAGCGGCTTCCTGGCCTTCAATTCGTGCGACCAGGCAAGCGGATACCAGAAATCCGTGTGCGTGCCGATACGACGTAGGTCAATCCTGCTGATGGCACCTGCTGAGGTGCTCATCGGCGTTGCAACCAGTCCGAGCATTCGCCCTCCATGATCCGAGCACTCAAACCCACCCTAGGGGGCAATCGCATTCATTGCCAGTCTCGCCTCACGGGATTGGGTAACGTGATCCGCAAGACGGGTGTCGTCGCGCAATGCCTTCGCATCACCCGCGTCGGCATTCGTAAAGCGCCACTGCCGCCGCATTCGACACGTTGAGGCTTTCCATCTCGGCGTCGATGGGAACGACGGCGGTGATATCGCAATGTTCCCGCACGAGCCGGCGCAGGCCCGAACCTTCGGAGCCGAGGACCAGCGCAATATCGCCGGTCGCGACGGCCTCTTTGAGCGGAACCTCGCCGTCGCCCGCCAGCGCAACACGCCAGAAGCCCATATCGCCGAGTTCCTTCAGCGTGCGTGCGATGTTGACCACCGTCACATAGGGCACGATATCGAGCGCGCCGGAGGCTGCCTTGGCAAGCGCACCCGATTCAGGCGGGGCGTGGCGGTCCTGCACGATGACGGCCGCCACGCCGAAAGCTGCCGCGGAACGCAGGATCGCGCCGACGTTCTGCGGATCGGAAATCTGGTCGAGCACGACGACGACCCGTCGGCGCCCGTCCCCGGCGGCCAGAATGTCGGCGAGATCGCGCTCCGGCAGCGAATCACATTGGAGCGCTGTGCCCTGATGCACGGCTCCGGATGGCAAGAGCCGTGCGACGGCGTCCGCGTCAGCGATTTCGACGCGGACGCGCCTCAGAAGCGCCTTGTCGATCCCCTCGGCTGCCCGCTCCGTCAGAACGATACGACGGACATTGCGTCGCGGATTGGCGAGCGCGGCACACACGGCATGATGGCCGTAAAGCCACAGGCCGGGCGCTGCGCGATGGTGGGTCCTGTGTCCACGCCTGTTTTTTGTGTCGGCCACGATGGCGTTTCCTCTCCATTGTTCGGGCCTGAATTGGCCTTTTGAACAGAACCGTCCCCGGACCTGCCGGCTTCTATTGACACCCCGCCTCAATTGCCCGATATCCGCCGGCCGCGGCAATATTCACGCTTGGAATTCCGGAATTGGGGGAATGTCCCGAGCGGCAAAGGGGGCGGACTGTAAATCCGCTGGCTACGCCTTCGTAGGTTCGAGTCCTACTTCCCCCACCACCGGAAATCTGAAGTCGGAAACCGGAAGTCAGAAGCAGATAGCGACCGCCGCGGCCAACGTTTATACAGGTTGCTCCGATTTCTGGCTTCTGATTTCTGAACGCGGGTGTAGCTCAATGGTAGAGCAACAGCCTTCCAAGCTGATGACGAGGGTTCGATTCCCTTCACCCGCTCCAATAATTTCAGGGGCTTACAAAACCCGGAGCGTCTGAACCCTAAAGCGTTGGGTGCGCGGCTTGGCCGTCGTGGAGCGGCAGGCCGGGTCGCGGCCAGTCAACCGCGATGAGCTGTCCTGTTCCAGACAATGTGATAAAGGCCGTTTTCAAATTGGGGCCGCCGAAGCAGATGTTGGTGCAATAGGGCTCTGGCGCCTCCCAAAATTCGACGAGTTCGCCGTTGGGTGAAAACACGCTGACGCCACCGCGGACCAGTGTTGCGACACAAATGTTGCCGCCGGCCTCGACTGCGAGGGAGTCAAAGCGCTGATATCCCGGCATACCGTGTAAGATCACTCCACCATGGGGCGACGGCCACGGTTCCTTCGCCACTTCGCCCTCGCCGATGATGGGAAAGCGCCAGAGGCGGCCTGTTTCCGTCTCCGTAACATAGAGGGTCTTTTCATCCGGGGAAAGACCGACACCATTTGGCGTCATGACAGGATAGATCGCTTGCTTGATCAGGCTGCCGTCGCGTCGCGCGTAATACACAGCGCCGCGATCCATCAGGCGTCCGTAGGTCTTTCCGTGATCGGTGAACCAAAATCCCCCCTCCTTATCGAAGACGATATCGTTCGGACCGCACAAAGGAATCTCACCGCAATGGGTGAAGAGGATTTCGACGGCGCCGGTCTGAAGATCGACGCGTTCGATGCGACCGCCAGTATAGGCGGTAGCCCTGCCCATTGGGCGCACATACCCCGTCTCGTTCCGCGTCCATTCAAATCCGCCGTTATTGCAGACGTAGCATTTGCCATCCGGGCCCACGGCAGCTCCATTCGGCCCACCGCCCAGTTCTGCAACGACCTGCTTGTCGCCCGACGGCGAGATTCGCATCAGACACCCGCCTTCGATCTCCACGACCAGCACGCTGCTGTCGTTGAGGGCGACCGGTCCCTCCGGGAAACGGAGACCAGTGGCGACAACCCTTCCTCTGAGTGTCAGCCACTTCGTCTTGCCATATGAATGAAACTGCCCCGTTACCACGCTTTCAGCCCGCCTTTTGAAACCACCTCGATTACAGCCGGAAAATAGCGACCTGAGTAACCGCTCTCGGCGGTTGCCTGATAGTATTTCATCGCCAGTTCCGCCGCGCGCACCGGAACCTTCTGCTCTGACGCAAGCTCCAGCACGTAGGAGAGGTCCTTCATCACGTATTCCGGCGGAAAGGACTTCTCGGGAAAGCTCCGCGGGAGCATGGACTTTACCGCATGGTTGCGAAGAGCAAAACTGTCGCCCGATCCTTTTGATACCGCATCGATCATGATTTCAGGCTTCACGCCGGCTTTCTCTGCGAGCACCATCATTTCTGCAATCGCGATCACATTCTCGAACAGCAGTGTGTTGTTGATGAGCTTCAGCGTCTGCCCGCTACCCACGGCCCCGCCATGGGTTATGTCGGTGCCCATGTAACGTAACCACGGCTCGATCCGCGCGAACACGTCGTCCGGCGCACCCACCATGATGCTGAGATGCCCCTTTTGGGCCGCCTCGCGTGTGCGCGCCACCGGAGCATCAGCAAACCCGACACCCGTCGCGCCAAGAGCCTCGGCAACCTTGCGGGCCGTTGAGACCGGTGTTGTGCTCAGATCAACGACGATCTTCGGCCTTCGCGACTGAGCCGGGATCCCCCGGGGTCCGATACATACTGATTCGACCTGGGCTCCGCCTGGCAGCGAGAGGAACGCCACGTCGGCCGTCGCCCAAATGTCCTCGATCTGCGAGACGAATTTGGCCTTGGTGTCCTTAAGCGCTTCGGACGCTTCGGACACAAGGTCGAATGCAACGACATCGCCATCATGCTTCAGGGCGATGTTGCGGCACATCGGACCACCCATCACACCCAGCCCTATGAACCCGATTGTTGTCATGGCATTCACCTTCCCTAACTCATCCACATCCCGCCGCTCACGTCGAGCGAGGTGCCGGTGATCCAGTTCGACGCCGGCGAGCAGAGAAAGAGGATCGATTGCGCAACGTCTTCAGCGGTTCCGAAGCGGCCCAAAGGCACGCTCGCGTTCGTGGTGGGCGGCGCGTTGTCCTTGACAGAAGCCCACATCGGCGTCTCCACAGGCCCAGGCGCAACCGCGTTGGCATAGACACCGTGCGGCGCGCCGGCTTTCGCGATCCACCGGATCATCCCGTGCACGGCGGATTTCGCCGCGACATAGGCCGGGCCCGAAGCGACACCGCCGTTCTTGGCCGCGACAGATCCAACGGCGACGATTTTGCCGTATCCGCGCGCGACCATCATGGGAAACAGCTTGCGCAAAGGATTGACCACGCCCTTGACGTTGACGGCATAAAGCCGATCCCATTCTTCATCCGTCGAGTCGGCCAAGGGCGTTTTCGCGATCACGCCAGCGCACAGGATCACGATGTCGATTGCATCGTGCGACTTGACTGCCGCATCGATCACACGATCGGTAGCTGCACGCGACGTCACGTCATAGCAGTAATAATGCAATGCATCGTGCGCGGGCAGGGGATTGCTCTCCGCGAGATCCGTTGCGATGACCGTTGCACCGGCTTCGAGCAGCGTCTTGGTCACGCTTCTCCCCATTCCGCCAGCAGCACCGGTGATCAGCGCGACTTGTCCGTCCAGGCGCTCCGGCCCGCTTAAATGAATTTTCGCCACTTTTCTGTCCCTCCCAAACCTTGCGTGAGTCAATCGAGAATGGCCGAAGCTTGCATCGCAAGTTCGCCCTGTGGACCACGCGCCCACAGCTTGAGCGCGCCGTCTCCGTTTTTGGCGGCCTCCAACGAGAATGGAGAGCTCACAAACAGCGGATGGACGCCACGGAATTCGAACCGCTTCAGGCGCCGCCCCAACGCGCAGGCCATCGCGAAGTTCTGAAGCAACGTTGCCGTCAGCGGACCGTGGACAACCAGATTCGGATAGCCCTCTTCGTCGCGTGCATAGGGCAAGTCGTAGTGAATGCGATGTCCGTTGTAGGTCAAGGCGGAATACCGGAACAGCAGCACGGTATCCGGTGTGACCTCTTGTTGCCACTCCGCCAATTCCGGTCCAGGCGTTAGAGACACGGACTGCGCGTTTGGCGCGGGCGGTTCGCGGTAGACGATGTCCTGCTCTTCCACAACGCAGTCGCGATCGCGGCAACGAATGGTGTGTGTGACGGTGACAAAAACCAATTCGCCGCCCCGGCCCTTCTTCGCCTCAATTTTTGAGATGATGCTGGTCCGCTTGCTCACTTCGCCGATGATCATCCCGCCGTTATAAGTGATGCGACTCCCGGCCCACATGCGCCGCGGCAACGATATCGGCGGTAAAAAGCCACCGCGCTTGGGGTGACCGTCGAGGCCGATCTCCCGTCGGTTCACCATCTTGTTGAAGAAAATCCAATGCCAACCGGGCGGAAGCAAATCGCCCTCGCCTGACGCCATATCCAGGTCCAAGGTCGCAGCCAGAGCGGCAACACGATCCGCTGAAACCAAGTCGTCGCACGTTTCCGAACGACCAACCCATCCCGACCAATCCTGCTCGGCTACCGGCGCATTCACCCGTGTATTGCCAGCGTTCATTCTGCGGCTCCGTCAGTAAATCACTTGCTCGTCGACAAGCGCGGCGCGCTCACGCGAACTTATCCCGAGCAGTTCGCCATAGACGTAATCCTCGCCGCACCCAAGTTCTGGGGTGCCTCTGTCAATGCCCGACTCAGACCCGGAGAGGTGCATCGGCACCGAAATTGCCGGCCGCACGACGCCTGCATTGTCATGCACGTCGACCACCATCCGCCTGGCCCGCAGATGCCGATCTTCAACGATGTCGTGGATATTCCATGACAGATGCGCTGGAACCCCGGCCTGTTGCAGCGTCTGCTGGGCGACTTCTCCTGATTGGGTCTTTGTCCAGGCTTCGCTAATCTCATCCACCAGCTCACGTGCCGCAAAGCGTCCGGCACCGGTGGCGAGCTTGCGATCGCTCAACAAGCCGGGCCTGCCGATTGCGCGCGCGAAACGTTTCCATTGATCGTCCGATGTTACCGCGATGCTCAGCCAACGATCATCATCGCGCGTGCGGTACAAACCATAAGGTGCGGCACCGGGCTGTGAGTTGCCCATCCGAGTCGGGACCCCGCCGCACGCCGCCTGAAGTAAAGCTTCACCAGCCAGACTCGAGGCGACTTCGCGTCCACTCACATCGACATGAGAACCGCTGCCGGTCCGACGACGACGATGCAGCGCCGCCATCGCCGCGAAGGCCGCGTTCATGCCAATGCTGTGATCCATCGCATGGCGCATCTCGACCGGAGGCCCGTCCGCATAGCCGGTCAGGTAGCCTAAGCCTCCCCATGCCCCGAACAGCGGCGCATATCCGCCAAAACCTGAATCGGGACCGCTTTGTCCCGAGGCCGAGACCGACACCATAATAATATCGGGCTTAACAGCCGCCAGGGCTTCGTAGCCCAAACCGATTCGCTTGATTACGCCGGGCCGAAAGCTTTCAGCGGCAATATCGGATTTGGCAACGACGCGTTTTGCGAGCCCGACGCCTTTCGGATGCTTGAGGTTGATGCGAATGGACAGTTTGTTCGAGGCGACCTGATCGAAGCTCGCGGCGCAGTTCCGTCCGTAAATTACATGGGGCTTGCGAAAGATATCCGGCCTTAACTTGCTCTCAATCTTGATGCATTCCGCACCCAGCTGCGACAGCATATGCGTGAAGAACGGTCCCGCCGCGTGGAAAGTGAAATCCGCAATGCGGATGCCGGATAGCGGTTTCAAGCGACGCCCACCTTCATGGCTCCGGTGCCGGACTGTCGGCCACCGAGAATCGCTTGATGCTGCCCAAGGCGCGGGGGCCCTTCTTCCAGCCGCAAGGGCGCACCGTCGAAGTGAAAAGGCGAAACCACGGCGTCCAGGATGCCGACATCGGGAATTTCGACGGGTTGAAACAGCCCGCGCGAAATCTCGTGCGGATCAGCGAGCACATCCGCAGGCGTGTTGTAACGCGCCATCGGCACATTCAGGGCCTGCGCCCGCTGCACGATGTCGTTCGTTTTCCGGCCTGCGGCCCAGGCGCGCAGATGGTGATTGATCATCGCTCCATGCTTGCCGCGCTCAATCGGATCTTTGAGTCCGGGCGCAAACGCCCATTCGGGACGATCCAGCAGCTCGATCAATCCTTTCCACTGGTGTTCTTCGAGCGGAAGGACTTCGACATACCCGTCGAGGCATTCAAGGACGCCGCCATATCTGAAAGAGCGCGTCCGGCGATGCTCCAGCGAACCGTCGCCGTACCGTTGCACCGCAAATGCGCCCACAGCCAGCATGGCATCCTGGGACGACACGTCGACAGCCTGTCCGCCGATGTCGTCACGGCACCATAAAGCGACAAGCGCACCCAAGGCCGCGACAATCCCGCCCTGCATTTCCGCGAAATGCCCGTAGATTTTCAGCGGCGGACGATCTGGGAAGAGGTCGACAGACAGGCCGTTGGGCAGCAAGAAGCCTTCGCCCGCTGCGTGGATGACGTTGATCTCCTCGGCTTGCCATTTGCACTTTGGGCCATAGGCGCCGAAGGGCAAAACCGAAACATAGACAAGTTTCGCGTTAACGGCCGCAAGCTGCTCCTCCGCCAGCCCTAGTGCGGCACGTTCATCGATCGCAACATCCGTGACGAAGGCATCCGCGTTCTCGATCAGCGAATGGAGATCGGCGCGGCCCTGGTCCGCATCGAGATCGCAAACGACGCTTTGCTTGCCAATGGCAAGATAGGAGAAAAGTGCGCTCACCTCCGTGTTCGGCAGAAACGGAGGTGCCGCCCGCAGAGGACTGCCGTCAGGCGGCTCCGCCAAAATTACGGTTGCGCCCAACGTCGCAAGCAGCCGCCCTGCGTAAGCCGCCCCCGCGCCGTGGGACCACTCCACGATCCGAAGAGTCTCAAGAGGGCGTTCGTTCCCGGATGTCATCACCTTCTGCCGCTTCTTACGATATGAAAGGCCATCATCGGACGGTCGACAATCCGAGATCGAGCTGTGAACCATCGAAGAAGACGCGCTTGTTCACATCGCGTGACGGCAATATCACGGTGGCAATACCCGGCGTGGTTACCTCGCCGCGCTGGTTCTCGCCGCGGATATCGATGTCCACCAGCGCATATCCGTCCTTCTCATACTTGCGCGCCACGGTGCCGCGGCACCAGGTGGAATCCCCCATGGTGTTGAACCGCCGCATTTCCGTGCGCACGCGCTTCATGAAGGCTGCATCGCCCATCCAGTTGGTGATTAGGCTGCACATCCAGGATGACCGCTGTGGACCGTAGTCGTAGGTGCCGGGCACGCCGACTTCCTTGGCGATAGACTCCCGATGATGGCCAATGCCGGTATATTCGATACCGCCGCCGGCCTCCGGATTCCGGAAGAAATGGCCCGGATGCTTGACCGCGGCCTTCAGCACAATTCCGTGCGTATGACCGCGGCCGCAGCCGACAAGAAATCCCATGGTGTCCATCAATGAAAGCGGCCCACGCACGATCGGCGGCAACTGTTCGCCTTCGTGGACGTCCTCCCAGTAACGTACGTTCGGTCCGCGGATGCGCTTATCCTCATTGAGGACGGCCTCATCCAGCGCTGCGAACTCCTCGGGGGTATATTCGTAGGGCTTGATGTCCTTGTATTTCCCGGCGTCGCGCGCCGCCTTTCGCTCATGGCGGGTGCATGTACCCAAGGCGCGGGCGACGATCTCGCTTCGCTGATTGCTGTACGTCGCCTCGACATATTGCAGCACAAGTCGGCCCGAGAACTTGCTTTCCTTCACTTCCACACCCACCACGCGCTCGATCGCGGTGATGCGATCGCCCGGTCGCACATGACGATACAGCTCCCAATCGTTGCCGGCATAAAAGCCGTGCACGCCCGGCAGGCCCCAGCGGGTGCGACCAATCCAGCCGAAGGCCATCGGGAACATGGGATGCGCGACAATGCTTCCGTAGCGGTTCAGCCGGCCATGCTCCTCATCCCGATAAAGCGGATTGAGGTCGCCGATGCCATTGCAGAAATTGCGGATGGTGTCACCCGTCGCGTCTTGAAGGTACGGGCCTTCGGGACGCAGCTGAAGACCAATCATATTCTTCGCGTCAGCGATGGCCTCGTCGGTGATTTTGCCTTCGGCGGGAGCGGACCCGACGTCTTGTTGCGCCAGGTCTGACTCGACATGTGACATGTTTCACTCCTCGATTATGTTGTCATCAATACTAAGCGGCAGACAAGACGGAATTTATCGCGTCATGTGCCGCGATCGGTAGTTGTTCCAAGCTGCGGGCAACACGCACTCCCGCGGCCTCAAGCGCTTCGACTTTCGCCGTCCATGACTCGGCATAAGTACCGATCAATGCGGCAGCATGGCCCATCTTTTTGCCTACCGGCGCGGTACGGCCGACGAGCATGGCAGCCACAGGCTTGCTTCCGCGCTGGCGCGCATACTCCGCAAGCGCATATTCTTCGGTTCCGCCAATCTCACCGAGATAGACAATGGCCTTCGTTTCCGGGTCTTTGTCGAAGAGTTCGATGGCCTCTGCAGCGTTGGTGCCGCGGATCGGATCGCCGCCGATTCCTATCGCGGTGGTCTGACCGAGGCCTGCATTCGACAACCGAAAGGCACATTCATAAGACAGCGAACCGCTGCGTGAAATCAGTCCGATCGGTCCGGGCTTGAAACAAAATGTTGGCATGAAGCCAAGCTTCGCTTTGCCCGGAGAGATAAGACCGGGTGTATTCGGCCCGACCAACCGGACGCCGTTAGCTTTCGCCGCCGCCCGCAGCTCGATCGCATCATTTACCGGCAAGCCATCACCCGGGTAGGCGATTACAGGGCAACCCGCTTCAATCGCTTCCAGCACCGCATCAAGAGCAGCGATCGCCGGAACATAGATCAAGGCGGCGTTGGCATCGGTCTCGCGCAACGCCTCTGCCATCGTCGCGAATACCGGCACGTCCTGAATCGCCTGTCCGGCATGGCTCGGCGCGACGCCGGCAACCACTTTTGTACCCGCTTCGGGAATATCCTTCAGCGAAAAGCTGCCGAATTTGCCAGTGATCCCGACAATGACAACGCGGGTGGCTTTGTCGATCAGAATGCTCACACGGGTTCCTTCGTCGCATGAACGATCGCCTCGACTGCGTCTTCGAGCGTCCGGTGATTCCGGAGGCCGGCTTCCGCGAGCAATTTCGCCGCAATCTCACTGCGCGTTCCATTCAGGCGGAAGGCGACGGGTTTGGTCGACGTCCGCTTGGCCATGATGTCAATCAGCGTCCGCGCAACCCTGTCCATATGCAGGCCGCCGCCGAACATGCTGACGAGGATGCCGCGAACCTGCGGAGACCGGTCCAGAAGATCGAACGCGAGCGAGAAGCCCGTTGGGGTGGGATTACCGCTTACATCAAGAAAACAGGCCGCACGTCCGCCGGCCGCGTCGATGGCATCCATCGCGCCCATGGTCATGCCGGCACCGCTGGAGATTAACCCGGTGGCGCCGTCGAGCCAGAGCAGCATCAGACCGTGCTCTGCGCAGGTCCGGACGTCTTCCGGCTCCTTCTCGCGGCCTTCGGCAATCGCTGCGGCCGTAAACTGGTGGCGAAACTCCGCTGCGTCGTCCAGCACCACTTTGGCGTCTCCGGCGATCAACGAGCCGTTCTTAAGCAGGATCAGCGGATTGATTTCGAGCGTGAGGCAATCATGGGCATGCGCACACTGCAAAAGCCTGCGCGTCAAACCGATAATGCGCTCTCGGATTTTGCTGTCGGGCTCCACTTCAGCGAGGGCTTGCCGGAACAGGTGTGCACGAAAATTCCGCAGGGGCCCGATCGGATGACGCAGCAGCGGATTGCCGGACTCCACATCCACACCGCCGACAGGCGAATAGAGAACGCTGTAGCCGTCCGCACGCCCATCGATGGTCACGGCAAGATAAAGTTCGCGCGCGATCTCGAGCCAAGGCTCGACGAGGACCGCGCTTGGTTTCGCGCCGCCGAACGACATCTTCATAATCGCAGAGAATGCATTCTGCAACTCTTGGGGCGAGTCGCAGCGCTTGATTCCACCGGCTTTTCCTCGGCCACCGCTGGCCACCTGCGCTTTCGCGACGGCCGGAAAAACGGGCGAAATATGTCTTATTTCTTCCCGGTCGTGCACGATCAAGCTCGGCGGAACTGGAATTCCGACGTCCTGGAAGAGCCGCTTTCCTTGGACTTCTGTCAGCAACATCGTGAACATCCCAAAGATAATGCACTATGCACTTCCATTCTTGGACGTCAACTGGAAAGGCATACGGTCAGGACCGGGTTGAAGGAGGGAGCGGCGCCAGTTCCCACGTCGACACTCCAGCGATGGCAAGTCAAATCTCGAGCACGGTCTCGGTCGGAAACCTCCTCGCTTATGTCCGAGACAGTGAACGCGTTTGTCAGACCCGCAGAGATAGAGCTGGCTCAAGGAATCTGAACAGGGAGATAAGGCGATTTTCTGCCCGGACCAGCAGGCGGTCATTTGGCGCTGGCTCGTTTTTTAGATATTACGAGAAGGTCACGTCAGCGCTGTTCTTGATCGCGGCAAAGCGCGTAAGACAGCGCAGCGCACTTTCATGTTCATCCGCGGTCGCTCCGGCGCAGCAGTCCTCAAGGACAGTGCAGGCGTAATCACGATCATGTGCTTCCCGCGCGCCCGTATGCACGACGCCGTTGGTGGAAACCCCGCACAAGAACAACCCATTGACCCCGCGAGCGCGCAGGATCGGCTCCAGTGAGGTGCCATAGAACGGGCTGACGCGATGCTTGACGATATCAAAATCCTCAGCGTGCGGCGCAATATCTGGATGAATTTCCGTCCCCCATGTGCCGAGCTTGAACGTCCCGGCGTCGCGCGCTCGCGAGAAGATCGGAGAGTTCGGCGGGCACTCGCGGTAATCCGGCGAAAATCCTACCCTGACATAACCGATCAGGATGCCGGCCGTACGCGCCTTGTCGATTGCCGCCTTCGTGCGCGCGAGCACATTGCGCTCTTTCATCAGTGGTACGTATGTCTTTGCACCACCGCCATTCTCGTGGACAAGGTCGTTCAACATGTCCATCACGAGCAGCATCGCGGCTTTCATAACATCTCCTTTTCTGGGGTCTTCGTATGCACGGAGGTTTCCGAATTTGTGTCGCGAAGTTCGTTCCAGCCGGTCTCGATGTGACTGCGCATGGTGAGCATGGCCCCTGCCACATCACCTTCGATCAAGTTCCTCAACAACTCTCGGTGCTCCTCGGCGGCCCGCATCGCGCGACCGCTGATCTGATTGATGACGTCAAAGGGATATTGGGCCCACAAGACCTGGACGAAGTGCAGCGTTTTGGGAAGGTTGGCGAAGTCGTAGATACGCCGGTGGAAACGATAGTTGATTCCGCGCGCGGCGGTACTGTCGTTCGCACGCGCCGCTTTCTCAAACTGGGCTGCGAGATCCCGCAACTCGGCAATATTTTCGCAGGTCACGTTCCGCACCGCGCTCTCGACCAATTGCATCTCAAGCGTGATCCTTAGCTTGAGGATCTCCCTGGAAGCGCCAACGTCGAAGTGAGCCACGGTCGCGCCCCGATAGGAGTCACTCGTGAGGTAACCTTCCGCCTCAAGCAGCTTCAGCGCCTCCCGAACGGGCGTGATGCTGATCTTGAGATCCTGCGCAATCTCGGTTTGCTTCAGGCGGGCGCCCCTCGGTAGCCGGCCGGAAATGATGCCTTCGCGGAGGTAATCCGCGACCTGCTCCTCTTTCGTGCGGTATTCCATCGACATCCCTGACCGCGCCGCGAGTCATCCCAAGCCCACCTAGCACAAACGCGTTGTGTCCAAAAAGGCAAAGTACGGACAATGTTGCATTATGCACAATAGCCCTGTTCGACCTCAAATTTGGCGCGTTCTTTCCTGTTCATGCGCCCCCAGACGGCCCGACCGCCTCGAGAAGGCCCCGGGCTGCTGATGGAGGGTGGGGCCGACGGGCCCGTGGTGGCTATCCGCTGCCGATCCGGGCGCGGAGCTTTGAGTTGGTTGACGACGGTTTTCGGCCGGAGATGCCACGGGTGGCGCAACGGTGTGGGACCGCCATGCTGACCTTCGAGGGGATCGAGACCTTCGTCGGCGACGCCACGCAGGACGACGGCACGACGTGGTTGAAAGTTGAGCGCGCGCTGCCCAAACATCCGTGGATGAAGAACATGACCGAGGTGCTGCAGCCGAGCGACGCGGTGCGGGGGAGGGAGATGGCGCGGCTGGAGGCGGAGACCCGCCGGCGCGGCCATGAGCATGGAATCCGCGCGAAAGCGGTCGGATCCGGCGATGTCGTGAAATCCTGCTCAATGACGTTCGTGCCGATGGTCGG
This sequence comes from Rhizomicrobium sp., assembly GCA_049692035.1. Lineage (GTDB taxonomy): Bacteria > Pseudomonadota > Alphaproteobacteria > Micropepsales > Micropepsaceae > Rhizomicrobium. The sequence goes on along the minus strand of JBAVOL010000090.1, from coordinate 29,770 downwards.
GACTTTCCGGGGGGGCACGGCAAGAAAGCGCCGATCAAGCGCGCGGCAAGACCGGCCGATCGCGCTCGCTGGACGAGCATTCAATGACCGGCAGATGCGGACCTGCTGCGGCTGAAGGGGCTAACATGATATCGGTGTGGGAATGAACGATCTCTCTCGTCAACTGTCGCCCTTGCTCCGCCCGCTAAAGGTCGGTGATTTCGAGCTCAAGAACCGTGTCGTCATGTCGCCCATGACGCGCGAGTATTCGCCCGGAGGAATACCGGGTGAAGACGTGGCAGGCTACTACCGCCGTCGTGCCGAAGCCGGGGTAGGACTGATCATAACCGAAGGCGTTGGGATCGCTCATGAGGCGGCAGTGGATCGCTCTAGCGTACCGCTGCTGCACGGCGAGGCGGCCCTGGCTGGCTGGAAGATTGTGGTGGATCACGTGCATGCCGCGGGTGGGAAGATCATTCCCCAATTGTGGCACCAAGGCGTGCTTCGTGATCCTGTCGGAAGTCCGCGACCCGAGGTTGCCGGCGTGCGCCCTTCAGGGATTTGGGGGCCTCGCGATGGGGCCGTCTCTCTGGACGGTGACGTTGTCGCGCGCCTCCTGCCCGAGACACAACCCATGTCGGACAGCGAGATCCAGGATGTAATTGATGCGTACGCCTTAAGCGCTCGCAACGCGATGTCGATTGGTTTCGACGGCATCGCCATACATGCTGCCCATGGTTATCTCATCGACACATTCATGTGGCACCTGACAAACAAGCGGATCGATCGTTTCGGAGGTATCGATCCACGCGCCCGCGCAACGTTTGCGGTTGAGGTGGTGCGTTCAATCCGGCGTGCCGTTGGCGATGCCAAGCCGATTTTCTTCCGTTTCTCCCAGTTCAAGATGCAGGACTATCGCGCTCGGCTGGCCGATTCGCCGGAAGAGCTCGGGAAGCTTCTGATACCGATCGCGGAGGCGGGCGTGGACGTGTTTGATGGAAGCCAGCGCTACTTTGATACCCCCGTTTTCGATGGGTCCGAGTTGAACCTCGGAGGTTGGGCAAAGAAGCTGACGGGCAAGCTGGCCATGGCCGTCGGAGGCGTAGGGCTCGACAAGGGTCAGCGTGTGCATCATGTAAATGCCGGCGCCGCTCCGGCCAACAACCTTGGTCGCCTTGTTGAGAGGCTTAGCAAAGAGGAGTTCGATCTCATCGGCATCGGTCGTTCGCTGCTCAATGATCCCCGGTGGTTCGAGCGCGCCGTCTCGGGGGAATATTTCCTTCCATTTGATGACTGTAATCTTTCACGGCTGACCTGAAGAATTACGATGACCGAGGCGGCGCTTGAAGCCGGCTCGATCGGTTCGAGTCACTCGATGCATGACGGCAATTGCCGACCTGCCGAGGCGGGTGGGGCGCGGACAGGAGCAGACACAGCCGGTTCAGCTTCCTGCAGCCGGGTGCGGATGGACAACCTATTGAAAGCTCACATCCAGCTGCTATGTCGCCGCCGCCAGTGCAGCATCAACGATGGCCTGTGCCTCGGCCAGGATGCACCGCAGATGATCCGCTCCGCGAAAGCTCTCGGCATATATCTTGTAGATGTCTTCGGTGCCGGACGGACGCGCCGCAAACCATCCACTCCGGGCGATTACCTTCAAACCGCCGATGGATGCACCATTGCCGGGAGCTTCGGTAAGGATGCTCTGGATTTTTTCACCAGCCAGTTCGGCAGACGATATCTGCTGTGGCGAGAGCCGCGACAGTTTTTGCTTTTGTTCCGGGGTAGCTGGCGCCTCAACGCGATCGTAAAGAGGCTCGCCGAACTCGTGCACGAGTTCACCGTAGATTTCGCCGGGATCGCGGCCCATGCGTGCGGTCATCTCCGCCGATAACAAAGCCGGAACGATACCGTCCTTATCTGTCGTCCAGACACTGCCATCCAGACGGATAAAAGATGCACCCGCACTCTCTTCCCCGCCAAAGCCCAGCGAGCCGTCGAGCAAGCCGCTTACAAACCATTTAAAGCCTACCGGCACTTCGTAAAGTTTTCGGCCGAGCTTCGCCGTTACGCGATCGATCATCTGACTGCTTACGACCGTCTTGCCAACCGCCGCCTCCTTGCTCCATTTCGGCCGATGCTGGAAAAGGTAGAAAATGGCGACCGCAAGGTAGTGGTTTGGCTGCAGCAAGCCCGCGTTCCTGGTGACGATCCCATGGCGATCATGGTCAGTGTCGCAGGCAAAGGCGATGTCGAAGCGATCCTTGAGGCCAATCAAGCTTTGCATCGCGTAGGACGAGGATGGATCCATGCGAATGCGACCGTCCCAATCCGCCGTCATGAACCGAAAGGTCGGATCGACGACGTCGTTCACAACCGTGAGATTCAAGCCATAGTGCTCGGCAATCGGACCCCAGTAGTGAACTCCGGCGCCGCCAAGCGGGTCCACACCCATCTTGATGTTCGCGCTACGAATCGCGTCCATGTCGAGCACGCTGCCAAGATCGTTCACATAAGCATGAAGAAAGTCATGCCGGTGCGTGGTAGGCGCGCGCCGGGCACGTTCGAAAGAAATTCTTTTCACGCCCCGGAGGCTGCGTTCCAGCAACGCGTTGGCCCTGGCTTCGATCCATCTCGTGACATCATTATCCGCAGGCCCGCCATTGGGTGGATTGTATTTGAAGCCGCCATTGTCGGGGGGATTGTGCGAAGGCGTGATGACAATGCCGTCCGCCAACCCCGTGTTGCGGCCGCGATTGTAAGAGAGTATCGCGTGAGAAATCACGGGGGTAGGCGTGTATTCGTCGTTATCCGCGAGCATGATTTCCACGCCGTTGGCAGCCAGCACTTCGAGTGCGCTTGCACAAGCCGGAACGGATAGCGCATGCGTGTCGATGCCGAGGAACAGCGGGCCATCTATGCCCCGTTGTTTGCGATAATCAGAAATTGCCTGGCTGACCGCCAGGATATGCCATTCGTTGAAACTTCTCCCGAATGAGGAGCCGCGATGCCCGGAGGTGCCGAATGCAACCCGCTGCTCCTGCACTGAAGCATCGGGTACGTCAGCGTAGTAGGCCGTAACAAGCCTGGGCACGTTGACCAGCATTTCTCGCGTGGCGGGTTTGCCGGCCAGGGGACTCACTTTTGCGGTCGCCTTTTTGGGGTCACTCATAATGGAATTCATCGAAGAGCCTGTGGACGCGCCGGACATTACCAGAGAAGAGACGGCTTCGTCACAGAGGCAGTCTCAGAGCGACGTCGAGCATGCGCCGGGCATAGGCGGCCTCGTTGTCGTACCAGCACTGGACCTTTACCATTCGCTCTCCGACCACCCGCGTGGACTGCGCGTGTACGATGCTCGAGCGAAGATCGCCGATGATATCGGAAGAGACGAGGTCCTCCTCGCTATAGCCGAGGATGCCGGCCAACGGCCCCTCCCTGGCAGCCTCGCGAAATGCCTCGTTGACGGCCTGCGTCGTAACAGGCTTTGCAAGCACAGCGCTGATATCGGTGATGGCCCCATCGATCACGGGCGCACGTATTGCCAGCGCACGCAATCGGTCGGTCAATTCGGGCAGCACCTGGATGGTTGCAATGTCGGAGCCGGTGCTGGTCGGGACCAGGTTGATGGCGGCGGCCCGGCCACGGATCTTTTTCTTCTCCGGGTGGTCAACCAAACCCTGGGTTGCCGTGTAGGCATGTATTGTCGTCACCATCGCCATCTCAACGCCGAAACGGTCCAGTAGCACCTTCATGGGAGGCACCAGAGAATTCGTGGTGCAGGAGGCGTTGGAAATGATCTGATGCGTTTGGGGATCGAAAGCATGGTGATTGACACCCATAATGACCGTGAAATCGGCATCCTTGGACGGTGCGCCGATGACCACGCGCCGAGCGCCCGCACGCAGATGATGGGCGGCCGCTTCGCGTTGGGTAAAACGTCCGGTGCACTCGAAGACGACTTCGATGCCGAGAGCCTTCCACGGCAGTTCGGCGGGGTCCCTGGTGGCGGTGATACGAATCTGCCGGTCGTTGAGCTTCAAGCCGTCCGGCGTTGCCTCGACGCTGAAAGGTGCCCGTCCGTGCACTGAATCATAACGTACCAGATAGGCAAGATCGTCGCTGGGCACCAGGTCGTTGGCGGCGACGATCTCCACTTCGCCGATAGGTTCATTCATATAGTGGCGGAGAATCAGACGGCCTATACGGCCAAGTCCATTAATGGCAATGCGCTTCATTGCGATCTCCTTTGCCCGTGGTTGGACGCGTTCACTTCACCAAAGCATCGGGCTCGGCCAGGTGTTCGATAAGCGTGGCGAGAAACCGCGCGGCATCGACACCGGCCACCACGCGATGATCGCAGCTCAGAGTGAGCCGGGTCAGCTTGTCGGCGCCGGGCGCGGCGACGGCGAGAACGGCAGTCGCACCCGAAGGTACAATGGCGTCGAATTGCTCAACGTCACGATACTCGCCGAGGTTGGAGAGATAGAAGGTGGCGCCGCTGTAATCGGCAGGCATCAGACGGTGTTTCTCTATTTTCCCCTTGAGCACGCGCCAGTCCTCGGCGAGGTCGTCCAGGGAGCGCAACGCGTCGCGCAGTACAGGAGTGATCAGGCCGCCAGCAGTATCAACAGCGATCGCAACGTCGATGCGCTCACGAATCTCAGCTTCCAGGGCTTCCAGGCCCGCGGTGTCCAGGTGTCCGTGCTCGACGTAGCGGCGGTCGAGCGACTCGCTGCTGTCCAGGCCCAGCGCGTGTAGCGTTTCGGCGTTGGGATAATGCAGGGCAAGTTCGCGCATTTCAGCAGCGATGGGGTCTTGCGCGGCGTAGGCGGCTACCTCGGCAGGGGGACGGTAGGCGCCCGGATCGGCCATGGAGTGGCCTCGATAGCGGTAGGTCTCGAACTCCAGCAATTGCGGACCCTCTCCCGCTCGCACCCGCGCCAGCGCCTCGCGCGCATGGCTGTAAGTGGCCTCTACGTCCATGCCATCGGCCTTGGCCGCGGGAATGCCATATGCGCAAGCGCGCTTGTGAACGTCGATGACCGCGGAATGGCGGTGAATCTCGGTCCCGATGTGGTAGGGATTGTTCTCGCAGATGAACAGCACGGGAAGCTTCCATAACGCGGCCATGTTGAGCGATTCGTGGAACGTGCCCTGGTTGACTGCGCCATCGCCGAAGAAGCAGATCACCGCCTCGGGCAGGCCACGAAGCATGACCGCGTAAGCTGCGCCAATGGCGATCGGATAAGTTTCGCCGACGATGGCGTAACCGCCCATGAAGCGCCGTTCCGCGTCGAACAGGTGCATGGAACCGCCCAGCCCGCGAGAGCAGCCATCGCGCTTGCCGAACAATTCGGCGACGATGGCGCGCATAGGCACGCGGCGCACAAGGGCGTGAATGTGTTCGCGGTAGGTACTGACAACGTAGTCGCCGGGCTCGGTGGCGTGCAGCACACCGACTGCGACGGCTTCCTCGCCAGGGTAAAGGTGCAAAAAAACCGCCAATATTGCCTTTGGTGTACTCCTGCGCAAGGCGCTCTTCCAGCCGGCGAGCGCGCAGCATGTCGCGCAGAAAGCGAATGTGCAGTTCACGGTCCATCGATGTCCTCCGCGGTGTTAGCAGTTGCGCCGGCGGCATCATCGTCTTGCGTGTCGATAATGTGTTTATCGCACAGTTTCAGGTCCGCGTCGAAGCGATAAACAACGGGTGTGCCGGTCTTCAGTTCAAAGGCAAAGATTTGTTCGGGCGTCAGGTGTTCGATGTGTTTGATCAGCGCCCGCAAGGAATTGCCATGCGCGCATACCAGCACGGTGTACCCCAGCCGCAGGGACGGCGCGATGCGCGCATCGTAGTAAGGGGTCACCCGTGCCTCCGTCATCTGCAAACTTTCGCCGTTCGGCGGCGGAACATCGTAGCTGCGCCGCCATTGGTGCACCTGCTCGGCGCCGAAGCGTGTCGCGGCTTCGTCCTTGAGCATCCCCTGCAGATCGCCGTAGTAGCGTTCGTTGAGCATTTCCGAGACGTAGATCTTCAACTCCCACGCCGTGGCCGGCAGCGAGACGAAGCGTTCGTACCAGTCACGCTTGGGCGCCTCGTGGACCCGCACATATTGAGGGCACTGCCGGTTGCGCTTGAGTATCTCGTAGGCCGTGTCCTGGGCACGCAGCAACGCGGAGGTGAACACCACGTCGAGGTGCTGATCGCAGAGAACATCACCGGCTTGTTCGGCCTGCGCCATGCCCGCTGGACTCAAAGAGACATCCACCCAGCCGGTAAAGCGCTTTTGGCGGTTCCAGATCGATTCTCCATGACGCACGAGGATCAGCGTGCCCATGGCCAGCCTCCGTGGTTGCGCCGCCGGCGTCGAGCCAATTTGGCGTTCCAGGCCTGTTCTGCCATGTCGTCAACTCCCGCGCGACGGTTCGCAAAAGGCTCAGCGTCGCGGCGCGAAATCGTCCAGGGCTTTGGTCAGCGGAATGAGGTACATAAGGGCCGGCCCGCTATGCATGATGACCGCCATGAAGCCAGCACTCATGATCTCGTCGCGGGTGGCGCCAGCCGCCAGGGCGTGTTTAACGTGAATCGCGATGCACCACTCGCATTGTCCGGCGACCGACAGGCGACGTTGATCAACTCCTTGCTGCGCATGTCCAGCGCAGGGCCGTCCTCGGCCTTCTGCATGAAATTGAAAAAGGCCTTGATTTCGCTCGGATAGTCATTTCGCAAGGAACCGAGCAGGGTTTCGATTTCTTTGAGCTTGTCGGTCATGGACATGGCGGGTTCCTCCTCGGAAACACCTCACTACACGTGGCGGCCAGCCTTAACGATGCTCCGCAATACCTCCGACGCTAAACCGATCTCTTAATGTGACAACAAAATTGGTACGGTCATGTGCTCGAACAAGGCACGTGTGGCCCCGCCAAGAACGATTTCACGTGCGCGCGGATGGCCATAGGCGCCCATTACGATTAAATCGGCACCTTCGTCGGATGCTTGCGACAGGATCATATCGCCAACTGCAACATCGTCGGCGACCAACTTCCGAGCGTTCGCCTTTATTCCATGCCGCAACAGATGCGCAGCAATATGAGTGCCCGGTTCATCGCTCGGGCTCTTGCGTAGGCCGTCCGGATTGATCGTGAGAATTGTCACGCTCTCCGCTCTCCTGAGAAATGGCAGCGCGTCATTCGCAGCCCGAGCTGATTGCGCACTGCCGTTCCACGCGATCAATACCCGCCGTCCAACGGTTCCTGCCTTACGATTATGGGGGATCACGACAACTGGCCGACCGGACTCGAGCGCGACTCTCTCGGGTATTTCGTACTCGGGAAACGGAAGGAGTTCTTCCGGATTGTTCTGGCTGACGATCGTTAGATCTGCGTACCGGGCGTAATAGGGCACCATCGCGCCAACATCGCGCTCGACCTCAAGCCAATCGGCTGCGATGCCGGTGTCGCGCTGGACACGCTCGAATTCGGCTCTGACCTTATCGCGCATCTGCATCCACCAGGCACGCATGGTTGGCTTAACTTTGGACGCAATCTCTTCCATCATAAAGAAAGACACGTCGTTCGCCGCGCTCGTGTACAGGCCGGTCAAATGAGCGTCGAACGATTTCGCCAACAGAGCTGCGATCTCCAGCCGTTCGCTGCAATGCTTGGACACGTTGATATGCACAAGGATATCCTTCATGCCCATTGCATTCCTCCGTCTGCATTGCGGTCCGCGGGGTCATGTTCCAGACCGAGGCCGAATTTCAAAAAATCTACATCTTTGATGCGATCGATGACAGGGCCCGACGCTGCTACGGCGGTTTGGCGCTGAAAGCTGGCGGCCGGGGCATTTGCTGCCGGTCCCGCACCGCAGCGTCTGGGCGCGAACATGTTTTGCGCTGGTCATTCGTAAATCCGGTTGGAACGGTAGTCCACGGAACCCGAGAACCGCATATGTCGATCAACCCTTGACCACATTTCCGGGAGCCTGAACGTGCTGGTCCGGCGCCACGATCCCCGGCCCGGTATCGGTGTGGGGTTGCAGACCTGCCAGGTGTTCGGACTCATCCGGCAAGGCGAGTTCGGGCAAACCGGTGCGCATATCGCCTTTTCGTAGAACTCGCTTCGGCAACAGGTCGTAGGCGTCGCCGGCGCTCCACGCCGCAAACATCATAATGACAAACCCGGAGATGATCGTGCTCCAAGTCAAAACGACGGTTCTCTCCGTCGTCCAAAACCACGGCGACACACACAGAGAGATGCCAAGCGCTGCGTTGATCCACTCCTTCCAGGGAGCAAATTTGGATCGTGCGCTCAGAGCGAGTGCTGCCACAACAGCACCGACGATCCAGAGGTTCCATGTCGCAAGAGCGGCGAGGTGAGCCGCCTCCGTCCCGCCGGTCCCGGCATGCGCAAGCACCCATGGGGAAACGAACGCCCATGCGCCAAGCAACATGATCACCCAATCTTGCCAATATTTTTTCGTCATCGTCGCCTCCATAAATTGTGCCCCTTACCGCGCAGTCATGCCTACATGATACCCAGCCCTGGACTAAAAATCACAACAAAGATCAATGAAGGGGATAACATTGGCCGATCTCGTCACGATTGCCTCCCAAAAGCCTGGTTTAGCGCATCAGGGGCAGGCGCGAGGCCGAGCCGCCATCCAACCGGAAACGACGCAACTCACCTCTTTGGCGGCTGCTTTTGAGAGAGCTTTGACGACGGCTTCGGCGAAGGTGCGCTTGTCGGTGTCGGGTTCTGCGTTGGCGTTGTCGGCCTTTTTATCGGAACCCGCGGCTTCACGTCTCCGCCAATCTCGGCTTCGGCGCGCAGCCAATGGACATGGTCAAGACCATGAGGCCGCCCTTCGCTTTCCCAGATTGCGTAAGCGCGCTGTCGGATGCGTTCGGTGAGATCGATTTTGCCCATTGCCACAATCCCTTCATGCAACCTTGAAACATTTCTGGCCGCTCTCCGTCGGTCGTCAGCTAGCCGATCACTTTCTTGTTCTACGGCCCGTCTCTTGTTCTCTTGCGTCAGCGGGCAAGCGAACGATAAAAACGCCGCGGGCCGCATACGGCAATCCACCCGCGGGCTTCACAACTCTACTACGATTCGAACCATCATCGGTGGAAGGCCGGCGTGGTTCGTAGGCGGTCACTTCGTAAAAAAGAACACGACGTACACGCCAAGAACGGTCCGTCGTGTTCCTACCCCATCCTATTAGTGGCGATGGTACCTGAGCGTCATTTCGGCAATGCCGGCAGCGACATTGAGCCCTGTGGTACCTTCAATGCTGACGGGTTGAAGCGAGATCGACTTGTTGAAACCGCCGATCAACGCGTTGACACCGGCACCCACACCAACCGTGGCTCCCGCGGTAGCACCACCATAGCCGCCCGCAAGCGCTCCAGGCGCCAAGTCCGATGCCGGCGCGAACACCCCCCAAACGATGACGCCACTTTGCGTATAGCCGATATCGACGCCGAACTTGGAGATGTGACCAGAATAGTGTTCGACCGAGCCCTTGCCGGATTGATAGGTGCATTTCAAATCCCGCGTCGAACCGAAGACGATGCCCCAGCCGCTCTCAACATCGCAGGTCAGAACACCGGCCTTGACGCCGCCTCCGGTCTCGGCCTGCGCATCGGCGCTCGCCAGGAACCCAGCCACGACCAAGGCGGCCGCGCCCATACCAAATTCGATTTTCCTCAACATTGCTTGCAACTCCTTTTCCTTTGCTTGCAGAACAGATGATGCACCGCGTGGTGAAGAGTGATATGATAAAAATCAAAATTGCGGCGAGGGACCTGGAATCTTGGGGGCATAGTCGTCTTCAGAGACCGCAGCGAACGGTTTCGGATGGCTGGTGGCGGGGAACCGCACCATGTTGTCACCGAAAATGAAACCGGTTGGGACCACGGGGGCGTCCTTCGCTTTCGCAGAGGCCACAAGCGCGTATTCGAATGGGCTCGGTGAGTTTGCTTGCGGATCGTGCTGCGTCGTTTCCATTCCCTCTGACGGCCGATGGACAAGTGAACGATAGAGATTTCTGCAGGCCTATGACCAATGGTGCCGCCTGAAATCCTGTCGCGTCGCAGACGTTTGCATTTTCCGCCAGGTTATTGGCTGCTAATACAGCTTCTCGATAAATGCGGATACTGAGTGGATACGTCACGTTGTCCGTGATCCCGATAATGAGTAAGCTGACGATGATGATTTATTTTGCTGCCGTAACGGCGTCGAGGCTGACGATGAGCCCCTGGCCGCGACGATTGCGGCAGGCCCTCGGAAGCTAACTTATTCATAAGTCAATCATGAATGACGTGTTTCTCTGCTGGTCAGGAAAGTCTCGGCGGACTTTGGGTCTGCCTGCCAGGACGTGAACTTAGGGCGCAGCATGGACGGATCGACGCAAGTTTGATGAAAGCAAGATAGTTGGCTGCGAGTTTGTCGGATCGGCAACATGGGGTAGAAGCTGCCAATCGCCGGGACGGGTCCATGTTTGGCTCGCCGGGGCCACGGAGATGATCAGCAATGGCAAGTAACCGCCGAATGTCGCAATTGGTAGATGATGCAACTGCGGCGGCGATCGTTGCCGGTGATCACAGAGACCCGTTCGCAGTGCTGGGTATGCATGGCAATGACGCCGGCAGCGGCATAGTAGTCCGGACTTTTCATCCGGAAGCGGACACCGTGACGGTCATCGATGCACACACCGGAGAACCCCGGTTGGAACTCGAACGCGTTCATCCCGGTGGTCTTTTCGCTGGACGGCTGGATGCCGAAGGGCCGTTTCGCTACCGGCTGCGGCTCACTATCGGCCGGGATGTGCACGATGTCGAAGACCCGTACCGGTTTGCTTCTTTGCTCGGCGATCTCGACATTCATCTGCTGGCCGAGGGGAGGCATTGGCACGCATATCAGAAACTCGGGGCGCATCCCGTAACCATCGATGGCGTCAGTGGCGTCGGCTTTGCCGTGTGGGCTCCGAACGCTCGCCGTGTCAGCGTGGTGGGGCTGTTTAACCAATGGGACGGTCGCCGCCATCCGATGCGCTTGCATCCGGCTTGCGGCGTTTGGGAAATATTCGTTCCCGGCATTGGGTCCGGCGAAATTTACAAATACGAGATTAAGGCCGCTTCCGGCGAAATGATGGCGCTCAAGGCCGATCCCTTTGGATTTCGCGCCGAGCAGCCGCCAGCGACGGCCTCCATTGTTCACGATTTAGGCACCTATCGGTGGAAAGATGATGCCTGGCTGGCGCGGCGCGCGTCAGTCTCGGCGCGCGACGCCCCGATTTCGATCTACGAGGTCCATCTCGGGTCGTGGCGGCGGCGGCTCTCCGAGGGCGGGCGCTATCTCACCTATCGCGAGCTTGCCGACGAGATAATCCCCTATGTTCGCGACCTCGGCTTCACACACATCGAACTCATGCCGGTGAGCGAGTATCCGTTTGACGGCTCGTGGGGCTACCAGCCAATCGGGCTGTTCGCGCCGACGAGCCGTTTCGGTACACCCGACGAGTTCCGCGCATTCATTGAGCGCTGCCACGGCGCGGGCATCGGCGTCATCATCGACTGGGTCGCCGGCCACTTCCCTGCCGATCCGCATGGCCTCGTGCATTTCGACGGCACGGCGCTCTATGAACATGCCGATCCGCGCCAGGGCCGCCACCGGGATTGGGACACGTTGATTTTCAACTACGGCCGGCGCGAAGTGACGACCTATCTTTTGTGCAACGCGCTATTCTGGCTCGATCAGTACCACATCGACGGGTTGCGCGTCGATGCGGTCGCTTCCATGCTCTATCTCGACTACAGCCGTGTCGAAAGCGATTGGATTCCGAATGATTTCGGCGGTCGCGAGAACCTCGAAGCGATTGAGTTCCTGCGGCGCATGAATGAAGGCGTCTATGCACGTGGCGATGGCACCTTCACCGTGGCGGAGGAGTCGACCGCCTGGCCGATGGTGTCGCGCCCGACTTATGTCGGCGGTCTCGGCTTCGGCTACAAATGGAACATGGGCTGGATGCACGACACGCTGCTCTACATGAGCAGGGACCCCATACATCGCAAGCATCATCATGACGCTCTTACCTTCGGGCTTCTCTATGCCTTCAGCGAAAATTTCGTTCTGCCGCTGTCGCATGACGAAGTTGTCCACGGCAAGGGCTCGCTGCTGGCCCGCATGCCCGGTGACCGCTGGCAGAAATTCGCCAATCTGCGTGCTTATTTGACTTTCATGTACACGATGCCGGGCAAGAAGCTCTTGTTCATGGGTGACGAATTCGCCCAGGAACGTGAATGGAACCACAACATTGGACTCGACTGGCATCTGCTGGACGATCCGATGCATGCGGGCCTCCAACGCCTGGTGCGCGATCTGAATCATTCATATCGCGCTATTCGACCGCTCCATGAACTGGATTGCGAAGCGGATGGGTTCGAGTGGATCGACTGTCACGACGCTGAACAAAGCATAATTTCCTATCTCAGACGCGGCAGGGATCGCGATCGGTTTGCCGTGATCGTTTGCAATTTCACGCCGGTGGTGCGCTACAACTACCGTATCGGGGTCCCGTGCGGCGGATATTATCGCGAGATCCTCAACAGCGATGCGCACGCATATGGGGGTAGCAATGTCGGCAATCTCGGCGGCCGCATCGCTGATGCGACACCGTTCCAGGGCCGCCCATACTCCCTGCTGCTGACTTTGCCGCCGCTGGCGACCATAGTACTTGCCCCTGAGGAATCGCCACCGGGCATGACCGATCCGGATCAAGAAAAGCCGCCGGAAATCATTGCGCTCTACGGGACAGGTGCATACCGCTCGCCCGGCTGACGATCATACGGTTCGCGTCATTCCGTGCCATTTCGGAGCAATTATTTCTGCGGAATTTCCGTTCGTTCTGCGGCAATGCCGGGATAGTCTGTGTACAGAATTTTTTGTCATCTCGTCTATGTGCCCCATGCTGTCACTGTCATCATCCGGGCTTTTCTACATCCCGGCGGACAAGGCCGCAGACAAAGCCAGGCGCCACAGAAGCGCCCTTCATTCCGCAAACCGCCATAACGCCTGTTCCCGGCGGACATTTATTGATTGTTGTCAAGGCGGACTGAGGATGACTTTGACAAAATCGACATCATTCTACTCAAGGCATGCTTTTCAAGGCGGAGACCCTTGGATTTGGGAAGAGGGGGGGACACCCGCGCATACGGGCGCAAACCCAAAGTCGGTAGTCCGGTGGTTTTGACTGGTTTAGGGTGCATCGCTGTTCAAGCGACAAGTTGTTTTTTTGACAGGAAGGGATATCCCGCCGGAGAAAGACCGGGCGACATATTGAATGATACGCAGCCGCTTGCACCATTAGCGAGAGTAATAAAGCGATGTACGTGGTCATGATTGCGTCGGAATCCGCCCCCGTCATACAGGTCGGGGGGCTTGGCGATGTTGTATCGGGGCTGAGCCGCGAGCTTGAGATGCGCGGCAATAACGTTGAGATCATCCTGCCCAAGTACGACACCATGCGGTATGACCGCATCTGGGGATTAACAGTCGACTATCATGACCTCTGGGTCCCCTGGTACGGCGGCGCGATCCATTGCACCGTCTATTTCGGTTTGGTGAATGGGCGCAGATGCTTTTTCATCGAGCCGCATTCGCGCGACAATTTTTTTCGCCGGCCCGCCGCCTATGGCTATGCTGACGATGTGATGCGGTTTGCGTTCTTCAGCAAGGCGGCGCTTGAATTCATGCTCAAGGCCAACAAGCGGCCCGATGTGATCCACTGCCATGACTGGCAGACCGGTTTGGTTCCGGTCCTGCTGTCCGAGATCTATAAATTCCACGGAATGGAGAACCAGCGGGTATGTTTCACCATCCACAATTTCCGCCATCAGGGCCAAAGCGGACCGGAGCTGCTGTGGGCCAGCGGGCTCGGACGCCCCGACTATTATCTGCATTACGACCGTTTGCGCGATAACTTCAATCACAACCAGGTAAACCTCACAAAAGCCGGTATCGTCTACTCCAACTTTGTCACGACCGTATCGCCGCAGCACGCGTGGGAAGCACTCAACACGGATCAGAACTTCGGGCTGGGGCACACCCTGTGGATTCATCGTGGCAAGTTCGGCGGGGTTCTCAACGGCGTCGATTATGATGTATGGAATCCCGAGATAGATCCGTTCATCGCGCAGCGGTACACCGTCGATTCGGTTGACCTCAAATACCGCAACAAGCGCGCCCTGCGCGAGCGGCTGTGGCTGCGTGACGATTACAAGCCGATCGTGGCCTATGTGGGGCGGCTCGACGCCCAGAAAGGCGTTCATCTGATACGCCACGCGCTTTTCTATGCATTATGGAACAACGCACAGTTCGTATTGCTGGGGCCGAGCCCCGAGCCGTCGATCAATGCATATTTCCAGTATCTTAAAGGCTATCTCAATGACAGTCCCGACTGCCATATCGAGTTACGCTTCGACGCCGAACTGGCCCATCTGGTTTACGCGGGCGCTGACATGCTGGTAGTCCCGAGCCTCTATGAGCCGTGTGGCATGGTCCAGATGATTGCGCTAAAATACGGAACGGTCCCGATAGTCCGGGCTGTGGGCGGGCTTGCCGACACGGTCTTCGACCGCGATCATTCCTCTCGTCCGCATGAAGCAAGGAACGGTTATGTGTTTGATCATCCGGACTACCCGGGCATCGAGTCGGCATTACGGCGCGCGTTGGGATTGTGGCATTCCTATCCTGAAGAGTTCCGCCACCTTATGGTGAACGGCATGCGTTACGACTATTCGTGGAAGAACCCGGGCCAGCACTATCTCAATATCTACGAATATATCCGGCACAAATAAGCCGCTGGCCGGGGCGCGGCAAGGAAGGACGGAGGCTGGCGAAAATGACCGACCGCTTACCCCCAACAGTCGATGGGCTGCCGAATATCTGCGGCGCGGAAAGCATCGTAGAGGACGCCGTCAGGAGCACCATCGGCCGCCCGGTGGATATCGGCGCGAGCAAATTCGATCTCTCGCACGTCCGCAGCGCGTTCGCGATCGCGCTGCACATGCATCAACCGCTCATCCCCGCGGGCGGAGCGGAGCTTCACGACGCCGAACTCGTCAGCAATCTGAAACAGATGATGGAAAGTGCAAGCGATGAGCAGCGCTACAACGCCGGCATCTTCCGCTGGTGCTACGAGCGGATGGGAGAGTTCATCCCGCAACTGGTCGGGGAGGGAAAACATCCGCGGGTGATGCTGGACTACTCGGGAACGCTGCTCTGGGGCCTTCAGCAAATAGGGCTCGATGACGTACTTGGAAGCCTGCGCACCATTACGTGCGAGCCGCGTTACCGCGGCTGCGTCGAGTGGCTCGGGTCTGCCTGGGGGCATCCCGTTGCGCCGTCGACCCCGGTTCAGGATTATCGGCTGCACGTGCGCGCATGGCAGCACCATTTCGCCGCTCTCTTCGGTCTGGACGCACTTGCGCGCGTGCGCGGCTTTTCTCCAGCCGAGATGGCGCTCCCGAACCATCCGGACGTGGCCTATGAGTTCGTCAGAACGCTGAGGGAATGCGGCTACCGCTGGGTCCTCGTTCAGGAGCATACGGTCGAACGTCCCGATACCGGTGCCGGACCTGACCGCAAGCACCTGCCACATCGGCTGATATGCCGTAATGCGGCGGGCGAGACAGCCGAAATAATCGCCATCATCAAGACCCAGGGCAGCGACACCAAGCTGGTGGCACAAATGCAGCCCTATTACGAGGCGTGCGGACTTTCACACGGCAATCTTGCCGGGAGGTCGGTTCCCCCCTTGGTGACGCAGATTGCCGATGGCGAAAATGGCGGCGTGATGATGAACGAGTTTCCCCCGAAGTATGTCGAGGTGGTACGGGAATGTTCCGGCTCCGGGACGCCGATGGTCAACGTGACTGAATATCTTGATCACCTCTTTGCGATGGGTGTCGGGGAAGCGGATCTGCCGCTTCTGCAACCGCTCTTCCAGTCGCGGATTTGGGACCGTTTCAAACCCGGAGACGGCGCCGAAAAGCTCGCCGATGTGATCGGCCAATTGAAAAAGGAAGACTCGCGCTTTCAGGTGGAAGGGGGGAGCTGGACCAATAATGTTTCGTGGGTGAGAGGCTATGAAGGGCTCCTGGGGCCGATGGAAGGCCTGAGTTCGCGTTTCTATGAGAAAGTGCTCAAACCCGGGTTGCCAACGGCCGAACCTCGCTACCGCAAGGCTCTGTTCCATCTGCTGGTTTCTCAAACGAGCTGCTACCGCTATTGGGGCCAGGGCGTTTTTGTGGATTACGGGCGCGAGATATGCCGGCGCGGCAGCGAGATATTGGCTCACGACTTTTGATCGCGCGAAGCGTTGCGCCTGCCCGAGGGCGCGCGCGCCGGCTCGATATTTCCGGATGCGGCGGTCTCGAATTGGGCAACCATCGGCATGAACATCACCAGAAAAAGTCTTCGCGCCTGTTATCGCGATCTCGCAGAACGCGCGAGCATCGACCTCGATTTTTTGTTGCTGACCGTCGTGGCTGCGGTCATTTGCACATTCGGCTTCAGGATGAACAGTGCGTCCGTCATCATTGGCGCCATGGTGATTTCCCCATTGCTCTATCCGGTGATCTGCGTCGGCGCGGCGACTTTTCATAGGGAGCGTGGCCCTTTTCTGCGTGCCGCTGCGACATTGGCGGCCGGCCTTTTGTCCGCCATTGTTGCCGCAGCCATTGTCAGTCTGTTCGCAACAACCAGGATGCGTTCGGAAATCGTGGATCGGGTGAGCATGCAGGCGGTCGATTATTTGTTTGTTGCGCTGTTTTCCGGGGTGGCCGGAACCTATGCGTTTTTTTCGCCCAAAGTTCACGAAGCCATCGCCGGCATTGCGATTTCCGTCGCCCTGGTTCCGCCGGTCGCCATGCTGGGCATCGGGATCGCGAATCGGGACGCGGGTCTTGTCTATGCAAGCGTCACGATCGTGCTTTGCAACGTCTGCGGAATTTATATTGGCTCGATCGCAATGGTCGCCGGTTTGCATTGGATAACAAGAGACCGGGACGCGATTTAGACATCCGGTGTGTCGGGATGCTGCATCTGGCGCTGTTACAATTTGAACTCCCGCTGTCATGGCTGCCGGATGGCCGGGTTAAACTCCATAGGTGCTAAGATAATCCCTAATCCTCACCATGGCCGGCCTTGAGCCGGCCACCCAGCCTGCCTTCGCCGAAGCGAAGCTTCAGCTTCGCGCAGGCAGGCCGCCGCGCGTCGGCGCGGCGAATGACTCATCGCTCGCGCCCGCCTTCGCTAAAAGCTCCGGCGGGTCATGGTAACGGCAATGTCCGCCGAAGCCTTGGCGTAGGCGGAGACGCTCGCGAACTGGGTGGCCGGCTCAAGGCCGGCCATGGTGATGAAGGTGACATCCTACGTTATCTCAGCGCCTATGGAGTTTAACCCGGCCATCCGCCCGGCCGTGACAACGGAGGAGCCGAACTGTAACAGTGCCCGTCGCCGACGAATCTGGACTTTGCGCCTTCAAACAGGTGAAATGGCCTGGAGCAGCCTGACCTCTGCGCCGGAATCCCCTATCGCTTAGGGACTATCATGGGTTGATTATCAATCCCTAGGGAACGCCGCCGCATCAACTTACAGCGATACGGATGCTGCTCTCGATAATGCAGAAGCGAAAGCGCGGCACATTGTGAGTCCGAAGATGGTCCACGAAAAAAAGGGCGGTGCCGGCAAGCGCAAAGGGGCGCGCAAGGCCGCGCCAAAGCCGGGCGCCGCGATGGACATTCCGGTCGTCGCCACCGAACAGCGACGCATCGTCCGCCAGCAATTGCAGTTCTTGATCGACGCGCTGCCGGGCGCGTTTTTGGCGGTCGACCAGCAGCGTCGTATCTGCTTCGTCAGCGACCAGGTCGAATCGCTGTTCGGATACCGCGCCGAGGAGCTGGTCGGGCAGCCGGTCAGCATGCTCGTACCTCCGGAGCTGCGAGACCGGCATGTCGGCCTACATGCCGCTTTCCTCGTGAACCCGGTGAGACGGCCGATGGGGTCTGGCCTCGATATCCATGGCATCACCAAGGACGGCGTTAAAATCCCGTTGGATATCGGGCTGAGCCCGCTGCCCACGACCGATGGGCTATTGGTCATCGCCGCCATCCTCGATTTGCGGCCGCAGAAGCAGATTGAGATTTCGCTGCTCGCAGCGAAGGCCGAGGCGGATCGCGCAAATCAGATGAAGTCGCGCCTGCTCGCGGCGGCGGGCCACGATCTTCGGCAACCCCTCCAAACAATTGGTCTGCTGCACGGCTTGCTGGAGAAGCGCATGGCCGATCGGGAGTCCCGGGCAATCCTTGGCAGGCTCGACGATACCGTCGCTACGATGGCCAACCTGCTCGACACCTTGCTCGATATCTACCAGATCGAACGCGGTGTGATCGAGCCGGAAATCACCGACTTTTCTGTCGGCGACCTGCTCGAACGCAAAGCCGACGACTTCGCCACGCTTGCGGCTGCCAAAGGCCTGACGCTGCGGGCCGTATCGTCATCCATGATGATCCGCAGCGACCGGCACCTGCTCCAGCGCGTAGTGGCAAACCTGCTGTCGAATGCCATCAAATATACCGACCACGGCAAAATCCTGCTGGGTTGCCGCCGGCGTGACGGCAAGCTGCGGATCGAGGTCTGGGACACCGGCATCGGCATTCCAGGTGACCAGCTGAAATCGGTGTTTGACGAGTTCTATCGGATCGACCGTGCCGACAGCAGCAAGTTCGGTCTGGGACTGGGTTTGTACTTCGTGCAACGCATTGCTGCGCTCCTGGGGCACACGGTCGAAGTGCGTTCTACTCCCGGGAAAGGAACGATGTTCGCCCTGACCGTATCGATCGCCGACTCCGCACCGCCGGTACCGGGCAGGCAATCCAACGGGGAACGCACGTCAAAACCGAGGATACTGCTGGTCGAAGACGACATCGCCCAGCTTGAGGCGCTACGCGTGCTGCTGGAGATGGATGGCTTTTGCGTGGACGCGGTACGCAGCGGCCATGAAGCACTGGCACGGCTGCGTGGACCGGCGCACCTTCTTCCGGATGTCCTGGTCACTGACTACAATCTGCCCGGCGGGATGACCGGGCTGCAGCTCATCGAGCGCATGGGAACCGAGCTGGGCGCGCAGAAGCCGGCGCTGATCGTGAGCGGTGACAAGTCGATCGCCGCGGCCAAAGCGTTCGAGCGCAGTGGTACGAAGTTTGTCGGCAAGCCGGTGAACGCAGCCGGTTTGCTGTCAGCCATCGACGCATTGGTCAGAATTTCGAAGCCCGATTGGCCGGGCAGGAAGGAACAGAGGCCGGCAATAGCCCTGCCACCGCTGGCGGCGACCGGTTCCGACGTCGCGGTCATCGACGACGAGCCCAGCGTCCGCGACGCTTTTGCAAAGATGCTTGAGGCGGAGGGCCTCAACGCTGCGACCTTCGAGTCCGCCGAAGCATTTTTTGGCAATCCGGATTACAACCGGTTCCGCTGCCTTCTGGTCGACGTCAACCTGCCGGGGATGGACGGGTTTGCGTTGCAGAACCGGCTGAAGTCGGAGCAGGCTGATGTACCCGTCATCTTCATCACCGGCAGCAGCGATCTGCCGTTGGCGGTGAAAGCCATGCGAAACGGCGCCGCCGACTTCCTGCAGAAGCCCGTGCACCGCGC
Source organism: Rhizomicrobium sp. (assembly GCA_049692035.1). Classification (GTDB taxonomy): domain Bacteria; phylum Pseudomonadota; class Alphaproteobacteria; order Micropepsales; family Micropepsaceae; genus Rhizomicrobium. Next base: position 10,072 of record JBAVOL010000090.1, on the reverse strand, counting down.
CGAACTGCGCGACAGCATTGCTCGTGTCATGAACGGGGAGCGGAAAAACGCGAACCATCGCGCGGACGAGAAGGATGTCGCCGTCCGTCTCGGCACCTTGACCGAACGCGAAAAGCAGGTCCTGGAGCCCATGCTGAACGGGAAAGCGACCAAGAATATCGCCGCCGATCTGGGCATCAGCCTGCGTACTGCCGAGCACCATCGGCAGAACGTGATGCACAAGATGGGTGCTAAGTCCCTGACAATGCTGATTCGAATGGTCGGAAACTGGGACAAGATCAGTTGAGCCGGCCATGAACTGGTGTTACCCGGCGACTGGGTAGAACTACCCGGGTATTATTGCCCTCTTACCGCCCCCCTCGGGGGACCAATAGTGTCTCTTCCAAGATAGAAGATATGGGTTTGATTGGGCGTGGGCGTTTGATGACTTCCGATATCTGAAATGCAGTTGCGTCCCGTCTTTGCCCGGGCCGAAGCGTGTGCTTCGGCTTCGCGAGCATCGAAATTGAGGAGACCATCATGGCTGACGGACCGGATTCCATGGTTTCCCTGCTTCTTCACGAACTCGCCGAACGGCTCCAGTCGGCAGGATCCTACGTAAAAGTAGCAAGCAGGATCGTCAGCCATAATGCGTCCGACCAAGCTGCGACCGCCGAGATCATGGAGAAGGCGGCAGACGAATTGCAGCGGGCGCAGACCGCCTTTCACGGCTTGCGCGAACATCTGGCGGCTGATGAGCGACGCCCGCGCGGCGCATCGGGTATCGACGGTGAAAGCAGAACGGAGATCCGCCATGCGTAACGAATTGCATAATGCGAACTTCGAGCAAGCCCTTATTGGCCGCCACCTGCAGCCCGGCCTGCCGCAGCCCAACCTGCCTACGCCGGGAATTATGCCCGGAACGCAGCGCCGGATCGCCGACGATTTCCAGCTTCCGGTCCAGGAATGCTTCGTACGGATGCAATTCCGGCGCAATCAGACGATATTCCGCGAAGGCGAGAAGCACGCGCATTTCTACATCGTGATCGACGGTATAGTACGTCTCTGCCGTTACCTGCCCAACGGCCGGCGGCAAATTACGGGTTTCATGTTTCCAGGCGACTCCTTCGGCCTCGACCTGGAGCCGACCTGTAGCGCCACGGCAGAAGCAGCGCACGATATCGATATTCTGTGCTATTCGCTGCCGAAGGTGGTTTTCCTCGTAGACGCCAACCGTCCCCTGCAGAAACAACTGCTCGCGTCGATGTCGCGAGAGATTCAAACAGTGCAGAAGCACCTCCTGACGCTCGGTCAACGAACTGCGCTGGGACGTGTCGCCTATTTTCTCGTGATGCTGTCCGAGCGCAACGGCAACAAGCCCGACATACCGTTCGAAATTCCGATGAGCCGTTCGGATATCGCGGATTATCTGGGGCTTACGCTCGAAACCGTTTGTCGCGCGATCAGCCAGCTCAAGCGAAAACGTCTCGTCGCCATGTCCCGCAAACGTCAAATCGTATTGAAGAACATCGATGCATTGCGCGCGTTGTCGGGCGGGTGAGTTGCGGCCATGACTCGGCAACAGAATTGTGAAATTTCCGACATTCGTGCAGCTGATTGATTTAAGTCAGGAGTGAAAGCCGGGGGAATGATAATCTTCTTTTAACGGCAAAAGCGGGAGATTGGGTCAATGAGGGTGCTGTTCGTTTCAGCAGAGGTCCATCCTCTGGCCAAAACCGGCGGGTTGGCCGATGTCTCCGCTGCGCTTCCGGCAGCCTTGAGAGAGCATGGCGTCGATGTGCGGGTGCTGATGCCCGCGTATCCTCAGGTTCTCGAACAAGCACCTTCGTTGCGGGAAGTCTTGCATTTGGGCGACCCATTGGGCTACGGCGAAACGCGGCTCCTGGAGACGTTCCTTCCGGTTTCGAAGTTGCCGGTCTGGATGGTCGATTGCCCCAACCTCTATAACCGCAGCGGCGGTCTCTATCAGGACGGACAAGGCCATGACTGGCCCGACAATGATCGCCGGTTTGCGCTCCTCAATCACACCGCCGCAGGCATCGCCAACGAACCGGGTGGGCGCTGGCATCCAGACATCATCCACGCGAACGATTGGCATGCCGGTCTGGTGCCTCTTTTGGTATCGGGGCGGCAGCGGCCTGCGACCGTGTTTACGATCCACAATCTCGCCTATCAGGGCGTTTTCGGTTCGGAACGCTTTGCGCAATTGGGATTGTCCGCCGACAGCTTCGCGGATGCCGAATATTATGGGCGCATATCCTTTTTGAAGGCCGGCATTTGCTCGGCCGATGCCATCACGACCGTGAGCCAGACCTATGCAAAAGAGATACTGACACCCGAATATGGCTGCGGCCTTGACGGGTTGCTCCGCGAAAAGGCATCGCGCCTCCGCGGCATTCTAAACGGCGTGGATTACGATATCTGGGATCCCAGCATCGATCCCTACCTGACGCACAATTACACGACGCGTTCGCTCGCGGCCAAAGCCGTCAACAAGCGCGCCTTACAGACCGAACTGGGTCTGGAAATCGCGGCGGATAAGCCACTGTTGATCTTTATGAGCCGGTTGGTCCATCAAAAGATGCCGGACGTCATCCTGGAAGCTTTGCCGGCGCTCATCGAAGACGGCGTGCAATTCGCTCTGGTTGCGGAAGGGGACCGCCATTACGAGGAACGCTTCCGCCGGCTCGCAGAAAACCATCCTGGCCGCGTTGCCGTGGAGATCGGATACGCGGAACGGCTCGCGCATCGCCTGCTCGCGGGCGCCGATATATTGCTGCATCCGTCGCGCTTCGAACCCTGCGGATTGGTGCCGATCTATGCCATGCGATACGGAACCATTCCGGTGGGGCGCCGCAACGGCGGAATGGCCGATAGTGTGACGGACGCAACGCCGGACGCAATGCAACAGGGAACCGGTAACGGATTTTTGTTCGAGCCCCCCACCGCAGTAAAGCTGATCGAGAGCGTGCGCCGGGCGCATTCGCTTTATCGACAGCCGATAGCCTGGCGGAAGATGCAAACCTGCGCGATGCGGCAGGATTTCAGCTGGCATCGCTCGTCAGAGGCATACAGCGATCTTTATCGTTCGCTCGTCCGCATGCCGCTAGAAGCAAGAGAGGCGGCGCAAAGCGAATTGGAAACTGCAGTGATCGCATAGCCGGACATTGCGCATCTTGAAGGCGCATTCCGAGATTAGCAGTCATTTTCCGCCATTATGATTTTGGTCATATCATTCTTTCCCGCGCGATGCGTTAATTGTCACGCGCCCGGAACGTGAAGACCTGAAATCGATGCGGAGGGACAACGGGAACAACCAGGACAAACACAGGACGGATAACATGGGACCATACAGCCATGTACCAGGGCAACCAGACGTTTCCGCCGAGGAACGCAGGGCGTGCGAGTTGATCAAAAGGATTCGCAAGCTGCATTGGATGGGAATGGACGAGGAGGCACGCCAGCTGGAGTTGGTCGTCTGCGGACTCAAATCCAGGGAGGTTCTGGTTTCGGATTCGTTCGAAACCGATTAGCACGCGGGTTTCTCGCGCCCGAACTTCGGTGACGAAAATGGAACTTCAAGGAAAAGCAATCGTCGTGACGGGCGTTTGAAGGACCAAGGAGGATTGGCAATGAAGGCTGGAAAGCATGCAAGCCAATTAAGCCTGGCAGGTGCCATCGTGCTTTTGTGCGGAGCGATGGGAGCGCAAAATTCGTACGGCGCGAGCAACGCACTGCCCTACGATACTCCAACCGTCGTAGACGGCGTGGAATCGGTTTGCACGGGGGTCGGTGTCAGCGATGAGGACAAAAAGCGCTGGGACGCTTACCCCGTGAAGGTCGTGCTCGCCGGCAAAGGGGGCCAATATCTGGGCGGCGCCACCGTCACGGTCAGTAAGGACGGCAAGATGCTTGTCAGCGTCGAATGCGAAGGGCCGTGGACACTCTTCAAGCTTGCGCCTGGGCGCTACGACGTTAGCGCCACAATTAAAGGGGAGAACAGGACCGGGGTCGTGTATTCACCGCAGAGCGGACAGGGACGCGTGATCATCCGGTTTTTGAATCGCGGCGGCCCGGTCGGGCCGGAACATGTCCCCGCTTCTCCGTAGAAGTCAGCGCAGGTGGAAGGCATGGTGTGTGAAGCCGAAATAATATTCTCGTGCTTCACGGGCGCAATCGGGAAAGCTATATTTCTTTCGAGAGCGCTGGACCGACCGGTTGTCTGAAAAACATCGGTGGATGCGATGAGAGACGTATCATGCGCGCGCTCACAACCCTGATTTTGCTCGTTCCGCTTTTGACGGTGTCTTGCGGCCAGGCAGACGCCCCTCACAAGCAAGAAAGCCAAAAACCGATATTGCAGTTCTAAAGATAGAAGCCGATCACCTGACCGCCTTGCCGCTCGGGAACTCCAGCGATCTGAGGGTCGGCGATTACGTGGTCGCGATCGGCAATCCGTATTGACCAAAGTCATAGAATTGTTTTGCCAAGAGTAGGAAAATTTCGATCCAATTGGCCAAGAAAAGAAGGGAGATTGCCATGGCAACGACCTACGAAGGAAAAGCCGTTCTTGAAATGGAGACAACCGGTTCTACGGTCGAGGCAGGGGCAGCCATCGCCGTTGTCGTCCTCGCTATTATCGGTTTGGCCCGCGCCGATACCGGATTCATGACCTCCATCGCCACTATTGTTCTGGGCACTGCGTTGCTCCTCTACGGCGCGACTATCGCGGCCGGTTATTCGAAGCTTCTGACGATGGTCACCGGAGGTACGCTGGGCGCGGTCGAACTCGGCGGCGGCATGACGGTTGAGATCCTTGCCGGCGGTAGTGCCATTGTCCTGGGAATTCTCGGCTTGATCGGATTCAGCCCGGAAATCCTGCTTCCATGTGCGGTAATGGCTGTGGGCGCCGCACTCATTCTGTCGGCCAGCGGCGTTCAGCGCCTAAGCACGCTCAGAGTGGAGGCAGCCGGACTCTCCGAGATGGCGCAGAATATTTCCCAATCCGCAGTGATTGGGGCCATCTCCGCGCAGGTGCTGGCGGGTGGTGCGGCCATCGTTCTTGGCATTCTCGCATTGACCACGTCGCACGCCCCCGTGCTGACGCTTATCGGGCTGCTGGTGCTTGGCGCGTCCGTTGCTGTCAGTGGTACAGCTCTGACCGGACGGATGCTGCGGTTGTTCAACCACAAGACGGCGCAATAACGCGCGTCGTTTGCGTCGCGAGCGCCGAGTTACCCCGGCGGCGCAACGCGTCGCAACAGGAGCGGCGGAAATCTTGGGGTGTTCCCTCACTGCCCCCCGGCAAACACCTCGGTTTCCGCCGCTTAATCTCGCGTCGCATCTTCCATAACCAGAATTCGATCACTGCGGGTCCGCGCTGCTCATGCTGCTGCAGGATCACAAGTGCCGATGTTCAACACGCTGCATCTCATGGCCGAGCAGTGTCGGGCACACAGCCGAAAGGCCGCGCCGGCAGGCTCGATTTAGCGTGCCGGTCAGAATGGCAAACTATCGAATATCCGGAGAACGCGTTTCGGCCGCGACAATCTGTGTCCCAGCGCTAACGTCGTCCGCCGGTGCTAGATGCTTACCTCGCGTCACCTTCCGCTTCGTGCCTCTCGACTTCAGCGACCGTGCGATGGCATCCGATATACGGATACGAGCCGGCGAACGAGAGAGCGTGCGAAGCCAGTTTCCTGCACGCGCATGCGGCAGAGCGCGGCGAACCCCGGCAAGCGTCCCCGAATAGTCCTTTGCGGCGTGCATATCGGCCGCTACCACGCTCAGATCGAGGACAATGGGATGATGGTCGGACGGTCCACGCTGAAGGACCTCGGCATTCGTGCAACGCATGCCTCGCGCCATACAGCGATCAAGCCGGAAGGAGATCAACCTGCTTGCCATATGCGTCGCCTGACGTGGCCCAATATCCTTGAAGCCGGCGAGTTTGATCGGGCCCACGGCATTAAAGTCCCCGACGATCGCGGCCGGACCGCCGAGCGATTGCACGATGTGGAACAATTGCCACCGGTTCAGGAATTGCCCATGCGACAAGTGGACGTTTGCCAAGGTGATGTCGCCTATCCGTATGATCTGCGCTACGCGGGGCGGCACCCGGCCCGGCATCACCGAAACCGGCAGGGGCAGCGCGTAGGGCGGCGGAAATAGATGCGGGCTCCATACCGCGAGACCGTAAACGCGTCCATGCATGGGTTCCCGAAAGAAGTGTCCGCCGACGATCGTCGGCAAGGCCGCCATCTCCTCTGTGGCTTCCTGCATCAGGAGAACATCCGGTTGGTATCGCACGACCAGTGCCGCCAGGTCTTCGACGCCCGCACCAACCCGGCGCAGCAAATTCCAACTGATGATTCTCAAACGGCCTGTCGCCGGACCATGTTGCCGGTGATGTTCGGATATGTCCCGAGGAGCGCCGCGCGGGGTATCTGTCATTACTCAAACGAACCCTGCACAGAGGCGCACGAAACCCCGCCAACCGCCATAGTGCCCAACCAGCATCAACCTCAGGTCGCCTCGAAAGACTAACGTTGCCCTTTTATCTAGCGCATGGAAGCAATCGTTCAAGGGGCTTCCAGACCGAATATGGGATCGCCCTCAAGGGCGCGCCCGCCCGCTCGAAGGACAAGACGGGGGCCCGCCGAACTGGGTGAGTGCACCTATGTTGGGGCAGCGGGAATGACGGGGAAATCTCAGGCTGGATATTGTTGCGCCTGGGCAGAAAAGGATTGAGCACGAATGGTCATATTGTCCAGCTTGACGGGGCGGTCGGCTGAATTGACGCATAGCCTGATCGTCGCGGCATATGTGCTGATCGCCGCAGCCGTCACCATGCATGCATTGCTCAAGAAGAGCGACGTTCGCGCCACTCTGGGTTGGATCGCTCTGGCCTGGTTCTCGCCCATTTTCGGGGGCTTTCTCTACTATGCTTTCGGAATCAACCGTGTAACCCGTCGAGCCTTGAAGTTAAAGAAGCCGGCGTACGAACACGAAACCGCAACGGGGTCTGCTGACAGGCCTGCAATATCGGCGAACATCGCGACCCTCGCCGACATCAGTCTGCGCGTGACCAGAAAGCCCTTGACCGCCGGCAATAGCGTAGCGGTCTTGCATGGAGGCGATGAAGCCTATCCGGCGATGCTGGCGGCTATCCGGGGTGCCCGACGCAGTATTGCGCTTGCCTCTTACATCCTGCGGTATGATGCTGTCGGCCAGTCCTTTGTCGATGCGCTCTCCGATGCCAGGAGACGCGGTGTAGCCGTGCGCGTTCTGCTCGACGGCGTTGGCAGCAATTATATCCTGCCTGCAACACTGCGTCATCTCAAAGCCAGGCAGGTTCCTGTCGCGCGCTTCCTGCACACTTGGGTGCCGTGGCGCATGCCGTTTCTCAATATGCGAAACCACAAGAAGCTGTTGATCGTCGATGGAGAGATTGGATTCACGGGCGGGTTGAACATTGGAGCGGAGAACTCTGCACGTCTCTCATCGATGAAATGCGTCGACGACGTTCACGTTCACGTCGAAGGTCCGATCGTTGAGCAACTGATGTACAGCTTTGCGCGGGATTGGTCCTTCACAACCGACGAGATTCTGGACAAGGATATTTGGTGGCCGCCCCTTAGGTCCGCCGGCCCCGTCTTCGCCCGCGGTATTCCGTCCGGCCCGGATGCTGACCTGTACAAGCTTGAGACCGTTCTGGGGGCGGCGCTCGGCCAAGCGCGAACGCGGGTCCGCATTGTCACCCCGTATTTCCTGCCGGACCAGCGCCTCGAATTCGCGATCGCGCAGGCCGGATTGCGCGGCGTTGCGGTAGAGATATTGATTCCAGAACGATGCGACTATGTCTTTGTGGATTGGGCCATGCGCGCGCATTTGCGATTCTTTCAAGACATGCCCGCGAACGTCTATCTGAGCCCGGCGCCATTCGATCATGCCAAGCTCATGACGGTGGACGGAGAGTGGTGTCTGGTCGGCAGTTCCAATTGGGATATGAGAAGCCTCCGGCTCAATTTCGAGTTCGATCTGGAATTCTACGACAAGGCTCTCGCTACGGAGATCGATGGGTTGATCGATCGGAAAATTGCAAAGAGTCGGCAGCTCCGCCGGGACGAACTTGCATCCAGGCCGAAATGGAAGCAGCTCCGTGATGCTGCAATTCGCTTGATGCTGCCCTATCTTTAGTCACCCCTGAAAATCGTGGGACATGTTGCAACAAGGATTTTCGAGGCGGTTTTGGCCCCCCCGCAAAAAAATCGATATTGTTGCCGCAGATGTTCGCGGATTTCGAGCCGGCGGTTGTTGACTTGGTCGTAGCGCAACAGACCGATCGCCAAATCCGAAAGGAAAAGGGGCGAGAAGCGCAATAGCCACATTTGCGCTCGTAACCAGGGCACTGCCGGAAAATGCAAGTTGACTGAAATCAACGACGCGTCAGCTAGATGGGGCCAAGTTTTCGTATGTGTCAAAGTACCGGCCCTTGCGCGCCGGGGAATCGAGGAGATCATGAGGCGTCTCTCGGACATCGTTTGCAACCAAAACCCGCTGATTATGCAGAAAACGGCGACGGTCAAGGCAGCATGCCAGCAAATGAGCGAACGCAGAGTGGGGTCAGCTCTGGTCACAGATGAAAATGGCGCCCTTGTCGGAATATTCACTGGGCGCGACGCGGTGTGCCGTGTCCTGGCGATAGGGAAGAATGCATCAAAGACCATGCTCAGCCAGGTCATGACCGCCAATCCGGTGACAATGTCGCCAGACAAGACCGCGATAGATGCATTGCGCCTGATGTGGGATGGCGGCTTCCGACACGTTCCCCTTGTGCAGGGGCACAAGCTGCTCGGCGTGGTTTCGCGCGGCGACTTCAAAGGCGACGAGCACGAACGCCTTGAGGAAGAGAGAGAGCTGTGGGAACACATGCGCTGACACAGTTCGGCGCAGCGCCGGAGTGGTCGTCAAGCGTACTATCTGGTGCACGGCAAGCCGTGCGAATGGCAGGAGTGCCTCCTCGGAAGGGGCTGCGCAACGTCCGTTCGGGCAGATCGGGAAGCTGCATCGCCGTACACTTCGATATTCAAGGTCGGTGTGTTCGACTACATTGAACGCTTATACAATCCGAAGCGCAGGCACTCGACGATCGGTTATCTGAGCCCTATGGAGGTCGAGATGAGAGCTGGATTAACTTGATTTGACCCGAAATGATATCAAATCGGCGACAGAAAAGTTACAACTCCCGTTGATTTTGCTTTAATTGCCGGGAGTTTTCCCGTGTGATGACGAGGGTTCGAACCCCTTCACCGGCTGCCAACCAACTTCGCCTGCTAGGACGGGCTCAAGACGGTGCGATTTTAAGGAACAAAGACCATGGGCAAGGCCAAATTTGAGCGGAACAAGCCGCATTGCAATATCGGGACGATCGGTCACGTCGATCACGGCAAGACGAGCCTGACGGCTGCGATCACGAAGGTGTTGGCCGAGACGGGCGGCGCGACGTTCACGGCATACGACCAGATCGACAAAGCGCCGGAAGAGAAGGCACGCGGCATCACGATCTCGACGGCGCATGTGGAATACGAGACGGCCAACCGGCATTACGCGCATGTCGATTGCCCCGGACACGCGGACTATGTGAAGAACATGATCACGGGCGCGGCGCAGATGGACGGCGCGATCCTGGTGGTTTCGGCGGCTGACGGCCCGATGCCGCAGACCCGCGAGCACATCCTTCTGGCGCGCCAGGTGGGCGTGCCTGCCCTGGTGGTGTTCATGAACAAGGTCGACATGGTGGACGATCCGGAACTTCTGGACCTGGTCGAGATGGAAGTGCGCGAGCTGCTTTCGTCGTATCAGTTCCCGGGCGACGACATCCCGGTGATACGCGGCTCGGCGTTGTGCGCGCTGGAGAACAAGAACCCCGAGATCGGCCATGATGCGATCCTGAAGCTGATGGCGGAAGTGGACCGCTATATCCCGCAACCGGAGCGTCCGATCGATATGCCGTTCATGATGGCGATCGAAGACGTGTTCTCGATCTCCGGCCGCGGTACGGTGGTGACGG
>JBAVOL010000089.1:0-32409 GCA_049692035.1 Rhizomicrobium sp. | reverse complement strand
CTCCGGTTTGATTTTGCGGTCTTGGATGGTCATTGAGCGTTCTCCCAAAATATCGTTGAGGATCATCAAGCGGGGCACGACGCCGAGCGCCGCTGTCTGCGTTCGACAAGGCCCGGTGTGAAGGACTTGTCTTTGGCTTCGGTCATTCGGCAGCCACTGAGGAAAGCTGGCCGGGCATCTTTGAAACGGCGGAGATTCGTTGGGCCTGAGCGAGAACATGTGCCTCGACCGGAAGCGCGCTTCTCGCGTCCCATTTTCTCGTTCTTGTGAGCAAAGCATTACTCATCCGACCTGTGCCTCTCCCAGTTTCGGTCGATGCCTGCTTTGGCCGTCTCCAACTGTCGATGACCAGCAGGATATTTTGCGGTGTTTCAATGTAGTTCGACAGCGTCTCCCCGCTTTGATTCAGATCAAAGATGCTGGGCTCAGGTCAGTGGCACCAAGTCGATCCGCTTGTGCTGCCGCAAGATTGGATATTCATTGCAGCGTGGCACCGCATCGGCCCGAAAGTTTCTCCGGCGCCGCGCGCGAACCGATGATCACGCGATGTCCGGCTCAGGCCCAGCGCAAGGCAAGTCGTGGCCATACCCGGTGCCTGCAGAGCGGGAAATGCTCTCGTTCATCCGCGCGCCGTCGGGCGGGATCGGAGGCATCCGGCCGAATATGGAAGCAAATTGTTGTGGTTCAACGGGCAAACGGTCACATTAGAGCCGGGCTAGGTTCGCTGTTTCAAGCAACATGGTGTCGGGAAAATGAATCTGTACACACGGCTGATGCAGGGATTTCCGCAGGATCGCAGCCAGCCCTGCTTTTTGCTGAGTCATAGTCCTGCGGTCTCTTATGGCGACTTGGAGACGGGAGCGGCGTGCGTAGCCGGTCTGTTGAAAAGCAAGGGCGTGGTAGCGGGGGACCGGGTCGTCGTTCAGGTGGCGAAGAGCCCGCAAGCCGTTATGATCTATTTGGGTGTGCTGATGGTCGGGGCGGTTTTTGTGCCGCTGAACACCGCTTATACCGCGAGCGAGGTCGAATATTTCCTCTCCGATTCCGAGCCAAGGCTGTTCATACACGATACCGTTGCATTCATGGCCGAAGCCAAGACGGCTGCACCGCTCTCGGAGGCAATTGCACGGCATGCCGACGACGTGGCGTCCATTGTCTACACCAGCGGCACCACCGGCCGGTCAAAGGGCGCGATGCTTACGCATGGCGGGCTCGCTGCCAATGCAGAGGCGCTGACGCTGCTCTGGGGGTTCTCTGCCGACGACGTGTTGCTGCATGCCCTGCCGATTTTCCATGTCCACGGGCTCTTCGTGGCGCTGCACTGCGCGTTGCTGGCGGGATGCCCGATGATTTGGCTGCCGCGGTTCGAGACGGGCGAGGTGATCGCAGCGTTGGGAAAATCGACCGTGATGATGGGTGTCCCGACGTTCTACACAAGATTGCTGGCGGACCCTACCTTCACCCGTGAACGCGCCAGCCACATGCGTCTGTTCATCTCCGGCTCGGCGCCGATGCTGGAAACTACTTTCGCGGAATTCGAGGATCGCACAGGATTGTGCATTCTCGAACGTTACGGCATGTCGGAAGCTGCGATCATTACGTCGAACCCGTTGAGCGGGAAGCGGGTAGCGGGAAGTGTCGGCTATCCCGTTTTGGGGTTCGAGGTCCGCATCGCCGGGGAAGCACCCGGAATCATCGAGATCAAAGGTCCCAGCGTCTTCAAGGGGTATTGGCGCATGCCGGAGAAGACGGCAGAGGATTTCACAGCGGATGGGTTCTTCATCACCGGCGATCTCGGTCGGCAGGACCCGGACGGACGATTGTGGATTTCCGGACGCGCCAAGGACTTGATCATCTCAGGAGGATATAATGTCTATCCGAAGGAGGTGGAACTGGTGCTCGACGCGCTTCCGGGCGTCGCCGAGAGTGCGGTGATCGGCGTTCCTCATCCCGATTTGGGAGAATCGGTCGTGGCGGTCGTGACCGGCGAAGCTGAAGAGGCACAATTGATCCGGCAGGTTCGTGAACGCCTCGCTGCCTATAAAGTCCCCAAGCGCATCTTTTGCGTGGCCGAGTTGCCCAGGAATGCGATGGGCAAGGTGCAGAAGGCGCAACTGCGTCAGAGCTATGGCACCGCCTTCGCCGCCGCATCTACGGGCGGATGAGATCGGGTCCAACTGCTATGCGTCAGTTTGCAGAGTGGGCATCCAGGTGACCATGGTGGAACCGAAAGAGGGCGCAGGCGGTGGACGATGGCCAGGAAATTTGGCGGGATCGTTCTGCATGTTTGCCGCCGAGCGGTGGCGATTGCCGATGAGACGGCGTGGAGCCATGGCATGAACGCGGTGCTCAGATCGGTCGTGCCTGCGGCACTCGGTATCGCGGTCCTGGCGCTGTGGGAATTCCTCGTCCGCCATTATTCGGTACCGCCTTTCGTGCTTCCGGCACCTTCGGCCATCGGGCAAGCCTTTGCCGACAATTTCACTTCGTTGATGGCATCGTTGTGGACGACGTTGCGTGTCACGGTCGAAGCATTTGTGCTGGCGCTCGCAGGCGGGGTCGCGCTGGCAATTGTGTTTTCGCAAAGCAAGCTGATCGAGAACGCCCTTTATCCCTATGCGGTGGTGTTGCAGGTGACGCCCGTCGTCGCCATCGCGCCGTTGATCCTGATCTGGGTCGGTTTCGAACGGATCGATCTCGTGCTCGTTATTGTCGCCTTCATCGTGGCGTTCTTTCCGATCCTTTCCAACACCACGCTGGGCTTGCGCTCCACCGACCACAACCTGATCGATCTGTTCCGTCTCTACGGCGCCTCGCGCTGGCAGATTTTGTGGCGGCTGCAATTGCCCTCCGCGCTTCCCTATCTGCTGGGGGCGATGAAGATATCCGGCGGGCTGGCGCTGATCGGCGCTGTCGTGGCGGAATTCGTCGCCGGTTCGGGAACGGCGACCGGACTGGCCTGGCGCATCGCCGAGGCGGGCAATCGGCTGGAAATCGCCAAGATGTTTGCCGCACTCGGTCTGCTGGCGGCGCTTGGCATCGCGATCTTTTCGGTTCTTGCGGCGGTCGAATGGGCGCTGCTGCATCGCTGGCACGAAAGTGCGGTACGGAAGCAGAGCTGACGGCGGCAAATTCCCTGCGAACAGGAAAAAGATCAGGGAAAACAAAAAGCCGCGCACCGTCCCTATCGCGCCAGGGCCTATGTTGGATGGAGTTTGGCGCAAATGTGCCCCGTGATTCCTGACGTTATCAGGCAATAACAAGGAATTATTCATCCGTGTACGTCCTATAGGCCTCGCGGGTCGGGAAATCGGTCCGCAGAATTCTCGTCGCTCTGTCTCCCATGCCGGCAAATCGCTTTGCTTCCGCCGACGCCGGAGATCCAGCCGACACCGCGGCAGAACGCGCAGTCGGCCTGCATGCTTGCCTCGGCGGCCCTGGCAGCGGCGCTCGCGGCCGCGCGCAAAAGGGCAAGCCCAGGCGTGGCGGCGGTGAAGGGCAAAGCGCGATGTTCGCCACGCCGCCAGGTGCTCGCGACCCCACGCTTCTGAGCGGCTCCGGGTGGCATTTCGCCAATCTGAAAACCGTAGGCGGGCAGGGCATGGTGATGCAGGCATATTGCGGCCTGCGCGAAAGCGCGCTCGTCGATCCATTGCCGCAGGCGAAAAATATGTTCGCGCTCGGCATCCGGCAATAGAAGGCGCGCGGCTTCCTCGAACAGGAAGGCCTCGTGCGCGCCGTCGGCCGTGGCAATGTCCGCCGCGAAGTCGTTCAGCGCCATGCCGCGGCTCATCGTCCGCGCGCCTTGCGATAGAAGCTTTGCAGGATATCCCCCAAATCAAAAACGTTGCGCAGAGCGATGGCCGCGCGGGCAATTTCTTCGTCGCTGACGCCGCCGGCCTGAGCGGCATGCCGCAGTTTTGCCACGGCAGCCCGGCGCCGTGCCTCGGCGGCCAGTTCCGGTGATGATTGCGATGTACGCAGGGTATCCTCCCTGGATGGAACGGAACGAAAGTAGAACCACATTGGTCTTATGTCAACCGATACGGTTGTACCAGGTGCCGCCACAGCAAAAGTCGCCCGAATAGAATGTGGGCTTCATCTGGACTGGTCTGAATCTCGCTGCCCGTGCGTGTGGTGTGTGCCCCGCGTATCTTTTCTTAAGGCCATTGGGTCATGGTAGAGACCCTTTTCCACGAAACCATTGCTGCAAACCTTGCGGCGATGGCAACGTATCCTATCTCAGCTATGGTGGTCGGGGACGGCGTTGAATAGGAGACGTTGGCCGCCGATTTGGGAGACCGCCGATATGGGCGTTTTGTGGCTCGATGTTTTACGCCTGGCAAAACGCGCTGTCCTGGCGTGGGGCATAGCCCTAATCCTTCCGGTCGCGTTGCTGCCGACGCCGGCTGCCGCCCACGGGGCTCCGGATTCTTTCGCCGACCTCGCCAATCGCCTGCTGCCGACCGTCGTCAATATCGCTACCACGCAAACCGTGAAGCCGGGCTCCGCGGACGATCTGGGGCTGCCCGATCTGCCGCCGGATTCGCCGCTGCAGAATTTGTTCAAGGACTACCTCAACAAGAACAGGAACGTGCCGCGCCACATCACCTCGCTCGGCTCGGGCTTTATCATCGATGCATCCGGTCTCATCGTGACCAACAATCATGTCATCGAAGATGCCGACGACATCACGGTGACATTGAACGACGGCACGAGCCTGCCGGCAAAACTTGTCGGACGCGACGAGAAGACCGACCTCGCACTTGTCAAGGTGACGCCGGCGAAGCCGCTGCCGGTCGCCCATTTCGGCGATTCGGATCGCGCCCATGTGGGGGATTGGGTTATCGCCATCGGCAATCCGTTCGGACTGGGCAGTACGGTGACGGCGGGCATCGTGTCGGCCCGCAATCGCGACATTGAAGCGGGTCCCTATGACGATTTCATTCAGACGGACGCGCCGATCAATCGCGGCAATTCGGGTGGCCCGTTGTTCGACATGGACGGCAACGTCATCGGCATCAATTCGGCGATTTTTTCGCCGAGCGGAGGCTCGGTCGGCATCGGTTTTTCGATTCCGTCCAACATGGCGCGGGCCGTCGTCGACCAGCTTCGCCAGTACGGGCAGGCGCGCCGCGGCTGGCTTGGCGTGCGCATCCAGAGCGTGACCCCCGACATTGCCGAGGGTCTCGGACTACCGGGAACGCAAGGCGCGCTGGTGGCCGACGTAACGGCCGGCGGCCCGGCTGCCAGGGCGGGCATCGAGAATGGCGATTTGATCACCGGTTTCGACAACAAACCCATTGCGGATTCCCGGGCTCTGCCGCGCATCGTTGCCAACACACCGATCGGCAAGTCAGTCGCCGTCGACATCTGGCGCAAGGGCAAGAAGGAAATTTTACGCGTCACGGTCGCCAAGCTGGAAGATTCGGAAAGCGCTGCGGCGGCGCCCAGGACCAGCAAGGCGCTGCCGGCCAAGCCGAATTCGAAACTGTCCCAGTTGGGGCTGACGCTTGGCCTGCTCGATGGCGACGCACGCAGCAAATATCATGTTGCCAGCGACGTTCAGGGTGTCGTCGTCACCGATGTCGATCCCGACAGTCCGGCCGGCGAAAAGAATTTCCGCCCCGGTGACGTCATTGTCGAAGTGCAGAACCAGCCGGTGCATTCACCCGACGACGTGGTCCGCCATGTCGAGGCCGACAGCAAGGGCGGCAAGAAAGTGGAAATGCTCCTCGTCAATCGCGGCGGCGATCTCACCTTCGTCGCATTGCGGCTGACGGAGGGGTAATTTCGGTAACAGTGCGCTGTCGTCGTAATGCCCTACAACCCGCCGTCCTCAGTAGCGCAAATGTGCTTGGCGCTCGCTCGCCCAAGCCTGCTCATCGGGTACAGCCAGCGCATCCAGGTCTTGCGGTGCCGCAGCCGCGTCGTCCACCCATTCCCGCAACAACGGACCGCCATTGATAACGTCGATGGCGCGTTTGCCGTGCTCGTATTCGTAAGCGAATTCGCGCCATAGCGGATAGTCGGGATACAGGCGCCGGATCGCCTTGAAGGCGAGCGCCTGGATGCGCCATGGCTTGAACGCCAGGGCGTCGTAGCCGGGACCTTCCGTGTGAATCTGCACGCCGTTGCAGAGCTTGCCAGAATGTTTGTGAAATGTGGGCTCGAACCAGCAATCGCGCAAGCGGCAACCATTGAGCCATTGCGGTGCCAGCGCGTGCATTTCTCCCACGATGCGCCGTGCGTCGATGTCGGGAGCGCCGAACAATTCAAGCGGCCGGGTGGTGCCTCGGCCCTCCGAGAGAGTCGTGCCTTCGAGCATCACCGTGCCCGCATAGGCACGCGCCATCCACAAATTCGGCGCGTTGGGACTGGGATTGATCCATGTGCGCGTGGTCAAAGGCCAGCCGAATCCCGGCGCGTCATCGGGTCGCCAACCTTGCATTTCGATGATGCGATACGCGACATCGAGCTTGCGCGTTGCGATGAACCACAAACCCAACTCGCCGAGCGTAAGCCCATGACGCATCGGCAAGGGGCCGGCGCCGACAAAGCTCTCCCAGCCGGTTCTGAGTCGCAGGCCCTCGATCGCGCGGCCGGCCGGATTGGGGCGATCCAGCACCCACACGGCTTTGCGATGTTTCGACGCCGCTTCCAGGAGATAAAGCAGCGTCGTAACGAAGGTATAAATACGGCAACCCAAATCCTGCAGGTCGACAAGGATGATATCGCATGTGTCCATCATCGCATCTGTCGGTTTTCGCACCTCGCCATATAGACTGAACACCGGGATGCCATGGACGGGGTCGTTAAAGTTTGGCGACTCGATCATATTGTCCTGCTTGTCGCCGCGCAAACCGTGCTGCGGACCGAAAGCGCAGGTGAGCTTGATGTCGCCGCAAGCGGCCAACGCATCGAGAGAATGAGTCAGGTCTTGTGTGACCGAAGCGGGATGCGCGAGCAATCCTACGCGCTTGGCCTTGAGCGGCGCGCGCAAAGCGGGCTCGGCGAGAAGGCGATCGATGCCGAATTTCATGGCTGCGACGCTGCTGGAAGTTCGAGCACAAAGCAATCGGAATGATGAAAATCCGCCGCGCCGGGCGGGTGCGCCAGCGCCCAATAGGATTTGCGGCCGCTCGTTTCTTGGATCACCGCCGAAAGACCGAGACGCCATGCCGCATCTATTGGCAAGCAATCTAATTCCAGCAAGACCTGCAATTCCGTGTACGTGTCGTTCGACTGTACTTCAGTGCGCGGCGCGCTCACCTCGCGTGCAATGCGCATGCGGCTTCTGTAGCCGTCGAACCGATATGCCGCCCATTGCAGCGAGGGGGCAAAGTTGAATTCGTAATACGCGGCGCCCGGCGGTGCACGGACAAATGCCTCGAAGCAGGTGTGCCGCCACAGCTCGTCGGTGCGCGCAGGCGCGGTCACGGGCGGCAGGCACAAATCGCTCATCCTGCCGGTCACGAAATAATGCAGCACCAAATGACCGGGGCGCGGACGCGTGACGTCGGCTTCGATATGTGTCGCTGCCGTGCACCGGGAGTCCGGATGGATTTTCAATGCCTGACGCATGTCGATATTATAACGTTCCCGGTGGCTGCACGCGAACGATGGAGATTGCGCGCATCAACGCCAACTGCCCCAATCAAGCCTTCCCGGTCAGGTCGTGCGGATTCATCCCTCGACGATTTCGTCGCGCCGGTAACCCTGCAGATAGAGCAGCCCGGTAAGATCGCCATGCGCGATGCTGGCGCCGGCGGCTTCCGCGACGATGGGTTTGGCGTGATAGGCGACGCCGAGCCCGGCGCGCTTGATCATGTCGAGATCGTTGGCGCCGTCGCCGACCGCCAGCGCGTCGCAGAATTCGATGTGCAGCGCTGTTTTCGCGTCTTCCAGCGCTTTCAGTTTCGCTTCGCGTCCCAGAACGGGCTCCGCAACGGTGCCCAGGAGGTGCGTGCCGTCGTCGAGCAGAACATTGGCCTGTTCCGACTCAAATCCCGCCGCGGCGGCAACCTGACGGGTGAAGAACGAGAAGCCGCCCGACACCAGCACGGTCTTGGCGCCATGCGCGCGCATCGTCGCGGTGAGCGCGCGCGCGCCGGGATTGAGGCGGACGCGTTCGGCATAGACGCGGTCGAGGGCGGCGAGCGGAAGCCCCTTCAGCAAGGCGACGCGTTCGCGCAACGCGGGCGCGAACTCGATTTCCCCGCGCATCGCGCGTTCGGTGATCGCTGCGACCTTCGGCTTGAGGCCGGCCATGTCGGCGAGCTCGTCGAGGCATTCGCAGCCGATGATCGTCGAATCCATATCGGCGACAAGCAGCTTCTTGCGCCGCCGGTTCGCCGGCACGATATTGATATCGGCGGCGCGGCCCGCGGCCAGGGCGCGGGCGTGCGTCAACGCCGCGTTGGGCTCTTCGGCAATCGCAATGTCGAAAGCGTATCGCTCGGCCAGCCAGACAGCTTTGCCGATCCCGCATAGCGCCGCCGCCAGGGCTTGCGCATCCTCTGCAATGACGTTCAGTACATATGGAAACTGTTCGGGCAAATAAGAGTGTCCCATGACCGTCGATGCGGTGCTTATTGCAGGGCCGACCGCGAGCGGCAAGTCGGCCGTGGCGTTGGCGCTTGCCGAACGCGTGGGCGGCGTCGTGATCAATACCGATTCGATGCAGGTTTATCGCGAGGCCCGCATCCTGACCGCGCGGCCGACCGACGATGAACTGGTCCGCGCGCCGCATCGTCTTTATGGCCATGTCGGCGTGAACGACGCCTATTCGGTCGCCCGCTTTCGGGCCGAGGCGGCCGCAGCCCTGGCCGAAGCGCGAAGCACCGGCCGCGTGCCGATCTTCACCGGGGGCAGCGGACTGTATTTCGGCGCGTTGACCGAAGGCCTCGCCGACATTCCGCCAATTCCCGCATCGGCGCGTGCGATCGTGCAGGCGCGGTTCGGGCGTGTCGGAGCGCAGGCCTTCTTCGAGGAATTGCGCCGGCATGACCCCGAGATCGCCGCAAGGCTGCGCGCGTCGGACCGTCAGCGCGTGTTGCGCGCCGCCGAAGTTTTTGAGGCGACGGGGCGCCCGCTCAGCCATTGGCAGCGCGATATTGTCATGGCACCGCCATTGGCGGACCTCAAGCTCGTCCGTGTGGTGGTTGCGCCGCCGCGACCTGAACTCCACCGCCGCATCGACACCCGGTTCGACGCCATGCTGCAAGCGGGCGCCTTTGCCGAGGCATCCGCTCTCGAGGGGCTCGATCCCGCCCGCCCCGCTGCCAAGATTTTGGGCTTGCGGGAATTGTGGGCCGTTCGCAGCGGTACTCTGACGCCGGATGCGGCGCGCGCCGCGGCTCAGGCCGCGACCCGCCAATATGCCAAGCGTCAGCTCACTTGGGCCCGGCAGCGAATGGCAGGCTGGACCTGGGTCGGGTCGGTGGGTGCACGCAATATTATTACGGAAATATTGGCATATTTTTCGTGAAATTGCTTGACGGCGAATCCGATCTTTCATAGTTTGCGCGCGGCGACGCAGGGCTGAACCATGCATTTTTGGCGTGTACTTATTTTCAGGCCGCTGGACGGGCGAGGGTAATCCTTGTTTCCCGGATGGCGGCGTGCAGGACAAGGGGCGGTAACGCCCCTTTCGCTTTGGTGGCCCATTGCGGCGGGCCGGAAGAAGGTGTGCGGTGGACAAAGACGATAGCGCGATGGGTGGCGCGGCATCGGCCGGAGCCATCGAATTGACCGGTGCCGAAATGGTCATTCGGGCGCTGAAAGACCAGGGCGTCCGGCACGTTTTCGGTTATCCGGGCGGCGCCGTGCTGCCGATTTACGATGCGCTCTTCGCGGCCGACGATATCGTCCACGTGCTCGTGCGCCATGAGCAGGGCGCGGTCCATGCTGCCGAGGGCTATGCCCGTTCGACCGGCAAGCCGGGCGTGGTCTTGGTGACATCGGGTCCCGGCGCCACCAACGCCGTGACGGGGCTGACGGATGCGCTTATGGATTCGATTCCGCTGGTCGTGCTGACCGGTCAGGTGGCGACCCAGCTCATCGGCAACGACGCCTTCCAGGAATGCGATACGGTCGGCATCACCAGACCCTGCACAAAGCACAATTGGCTCGTGAAAGACGTGAATGATCTCGCGCGCGTGCTTCACGAAGCGTTCCAGATCGCAACGACCGGACGTCCCGGACCCGTGGTTGTCGACATCCCCAAGGACGTGCAGTTCAAGAAGGGCGGTTACGTCGGTCCGGACTCGGTCCGCCATCGTACCTATCGGCCCAAGACCGACCCGGACCTCGCCGCGATCGTCAAGGCGATCGACATGATGGCGCACGCGGAACGTCCGGTGTTCTATACCGGCGGCGGCATCATCAATGCAGGACCGCAGGCAAGCCTGCTGTTGCGCGAACTCGTGGCACTGACGGGCTTTCCGATCACATCGACCTTGATGGGGCTTGGCGCGTTTCCGGCATCCGAGCCGCAATGGCTGGGCATGCTCGGCATGCACGGGACTTACGAAGCCAATCTGGCGATGCACGATTGCGATCTGATGATCTGTCTCGGCGCACGCTTCGACGATCGCGTCACCGGCCGCGTCGACGCCTTCTCGCCGGGATCGAAGAAGATCCATCTCGACATCGATGCCTCGCAGATCAACAAGAATGTGCGGGTCGATCTGCCCATCGTCGCCGACGCCGCAAAGGCGCTGAAGGAGATGGTGCATTTCTGGAAGGCGCAGCGGCGCAAGGCGAATGCGCCCGCGCTCGCGCGCTGGTGGAACGAGATCGCACAATGGCGCGCGAAGAACTCGCTCGCCTTCAAGCCGTCGGCCGCGGTGATCAAACCCCAATATGCGATCGACCGCCTTTATGCGCTGACGCGCGGCCGCGATGTGTTCGTCACGACCGAAGTCGGCCAGCATCAGATGTGGGCGGCGCAGCGCTTCAAATTCGAAGAGCCGAACCGCTGGATGACGTCCGGAGGGCTGGGGACCATGGGCTATGGCTTGCCGGCCGCGGTGGGCGTGCAGGCAGCGCATCCCGACGCGCTGGTGATCGACATTGCCGGCGAAGCCAGCGTGCAGATGACGATGCAGGAAATGTCGACCGCCGTGCAATACGAGCTGCCGGTCAAGATTTTCATCCTCAACAACCAATATATGGGCATGGTGCGTCAGTGGCAGCAATTGCTGCATGGCGGGCGTTATTCGCACTCCTATTCGGAAGCGTTGCCCGATTTCGTCAAACTTGCCGAAGCGTTCGGCTGCGTCGGCTTTCGTGCCGACAAACCGGACGAACTCGACGACAAGATTCGCGAAATGATCAATGTGCGCCGTCCCGTGCTCTTCGACTGCCGCGTCGACCCCAAGGAAAATTGCTATCCGATGATTCTTTCCGGCGCCGCCCATAATGAAATGGTGCTGTCCGACGCGGAGGACGAAGCCGCCGAAGTGAGCGAAGAAGGCAGGATGCTGGTGTGACAATGCAGAAATCTTCCGTTGCGCGCCACACTATTGCGGTTCTCGTCGACAACGAGGCCGGCGTGCTCGCCCGCGTGGTGGGGCTCTTTTCGGGCCGCGGCTACAATATCGAGAGCCTGACCGTTGCTGAAGTTGATGCCCACGCGCATACCTCGCGCATCACGATCGTGACCTCCGGCACCCCCGAAGTGATCGAGCAGATCGAGGCACAGCTGGGCCGCCTCGTGCCGGTTCATCGCGTGGTCAATTGGACGACGGCCGCGCCCGGCGTCGAACGCGAAATGGCGTTGGTCAAGGTTGCCGGCACCGGCGAAAAGCGCGTGGAAGCCTTGCGCATGGCCGACGCGTTTCGCGCGCGTCCCGTCGACACCACCCACACGAGTTTCGTCTTCGAGATCACTGGCGCGCCGTCCAAGATCGATTCCTTTGTCGACCTGATGCGTCCCCTGGGGCTGGTCGACGTCTCGCGCACCGGCGTCGCCGCGATTTCGCGCGGACCGGAGGCGATGTGAGAGTGGCGGTTCGAACATTTTCCATCCTCCCTCAAAGGGAGGGCAGAAATTTTCACGGGTTCAAATTGTTCTCGTTCAACTAGACTAAATGAGGGTCAACACATGCGCGTTTATTATGATCGGGATGCCGATCTGAACTTCATCAAGAACAAGAAGGTCGCCATCATCGGTTTCGGCAGCCAGGGTCACGCCCATGCGCTCAACATGCGCGATTGCGGGGTGAAGGACGTGGCGATCGCGGCGCGGGCGGGCGCGTCGGCCAAGAAGGCGGAAGCCGCCGGCTTTCCTGTCATGTCCAATGCGGACGCGGCCAAATGGGCCGATTTGATGATGATGGTGACGCCCGACGAATTGCAGGCGGACATCTACAAATCCGACCTCTCGCCCCACATGAAGAATGGCGCGGCTTTATTCTTCGCGCACGGTTTCAACATCCATTTCCGGCTGATCGAGGCGCGCCCCGATCTCGACATCGCAATGGTGGCGCCCAAAGGCCCGGGCCACACGGTGCGCAGCGAATATCAGAAGGGTGGCGGCGTGCCCTGTCTGATTGCGGTCCACCAGGACGCAAGCGGCAACGCGCATGACCTGGGTCTTGCTTACGCGTCGGCCATTGGCGGCGGCCGCGCCGGCATCATCGAGACGAGCTTCCGCGAGGAATGCGAGACCGATTTGTTCGGTGAGCAATCCGTTCTGTGCGGCGGGCTGGTTGAACTCATCCGGGCCGGTTTCGAGACGTTGGTCGAAGCGGGCTACGCGCCGGAGATGGCCTATTTCGAATGCCTGCACGAAGTGAAGCTGATTGTCGATCTCATCTATGAGGGCGGCATCGCCAATATGAATTATTCGATCTCCAACACGGCCGAATATGGCGAATATGTTACCGGCCCGCGCCTCATTACCGCAGAGACCAAGGCAGAGATGAAACGCGTGCTCACCGACATTCAGGCGGGACGTTTTGCCCGCGACTGGGTGCTGGAGAACAAGGCCGGCCAGCCTTCCTTCAAGGCGATGCGCGCACATGCCGCGGCCCATCCGATCGAGGAAGTGGGCGAGCGTTTGCGGGCGATGATGCCGTGGATCGCGAAGAACAAGCTGGTCGACAAGAACAGGAACTAGGCCGGCCAATCCGAAATTCGCGATTTTTCCCGGCCAGGAGCAAACCGAATTTCGGATTCAAAGCCACATCAGCGCGAGTTCTGATCGCCGATGCCGAGAAACATTTCGTGAAAACATCACACAAGGTTGGTGGCGTTTTAACCGGCTGAAAACCCGCGCTCCCTAACTTGCCGCAGCGCAGCGTTGGCAGGGGAATTGGGTTGTGAGTGTTGGCGATTTTTCCTCGAACAAGGCTTCGCCGAATCCGTTGGGCTGGACGGCCGGTTCTCTGGCGCTGCCGCTGCCGACGCTTTCGGAGGAGTTCAATTGCGGCCAGACGTTCGACTGGTTCATCGAGCATTCCGATCTGCGCGCCGTCGCGGTCGTGGACGACGATGGCAAGGTCAAGGGGATCGTCAACCGGCTGCGTTTCCTGTCCCGCTACGCGCGCCGTTACTATCCCGAACTTTATAGCAAGCACTCCATTATGAAGCTGGCCAATCCCCAGCCGCTCGTGGTCGACTGCGACATGCCCGCGTCCGATCTCGGCGCGACAGTCGTGTTCGAACAACCCGATGCCTTGATCGAGTGCTTTGTCGTCACCGCGAAGGGGCGTTATTTCGGGATCGCCACGGGCGAGGCACTCATGCGCTGCAAGGTCGATCTGCTGGTGGCGCACCAGGCGGACCTCAATCGGGCACTGACCGGGCTCAGCGAGGCAAACAAGGCCAAAAGCAACTTTCTGGCATTGATGAGCCACGAGCTGCGAACACCTCTCAACGCCATCATCGGCTTTTCCGAGGTGATTGCCGGCGAATATTTCGGCGCGATCGGGTCGGAGCGCTACCGCTCCTACGCGGCGGACATCCACAGTGCCGGACGTCATCTCCTCGCCCTGATCAATGATATTCTTGACCTCTCAAAAGCGGAGGCAGGGAAGCTTGATCTTCACTGTGAACCCGTCGATATGGACGAGATTGTCAAAGAAAGCGTGAAACTAATTATCGGAAAAGCAAAATATCAAGGCATCAAGATTATTGTGAATATTTCACCTGACCTGCCGCTGCTATATGCAGATGCTCTGCGTGTAAAACAGATATTGGTAAATATCTTGTCAAATGCGGTCAAATTCACGCCTGATGGCTCCGTGGAAGTTGCGGTCGGATTGACCTCCGACGGCGAATTCGTGCTCCGTGTGACCGATACCGGCGTTGGCATGGCCCCGGAAGCGATTCCGATCGCCCTAGAGCCCTTCCGACAGATCGATTCGTCCCTGTCCCGGAAATTTGATGGGACGGGGCTCGGTCTGTCGCTTGTAAAATCGCTGGTTGAGCGCCATGAGGGCCGGCTCGAGATCGAAAGCGCAGTCAATCTGGGCACGACGGTACGGGTTTTCTTTCCGCGGGCGCGCGTCTGCGCGCAAGACGCCGCGCTCACTGCCTGACGCCTTGGCCCCCGACCAGGGGCCCATGCGGAGCACGAAAACCCTAACACTCTTTGGCCCGAAAAGGGGCTCCACCGCTATTGCGCGTGCTCTGTTATTCGGCGTAAAAGCTTGGAAACGAAGTCGAAAGCGCAGATTAACGCGCGCTTAAGGGCGATTCGTTAAGTTATCGAACCGTAAACTCGGCGGGCGGAGCGACGATCCGGCGATGGCGAATTACGCGCACAGGATGATTGCAGGCGGTGTTGCCGCCTGTGCCGCCGCGCGCGTTGCGTTGAAGCCCCGTCCCCTCGGTTGGCCGCTGGCAGAGCTTCTCTTCCTTAGCTACCCCTAGGCGTCGACTGGCCTCCTTCGGAGGCGGGCGTTTAGGGGACCTCAAGCAACAGGAACGATTGAAGCCGCCGGAAGGCGAACGGAAGGAGTGCGAGGCATGAGTACGACGTCAGAGACATCAGACCGGGTTCGAATTTTCGACACCACATTGCGCGACGGCGAACAATCGCCGGGCGCCGCCATGACGCTTGAAGAGAAACTGGAAATTGCCGAATTGCTCGACACGATGGGTGTCGACATCATCGAAGCGGGTTTTCCGATCTCGTCCAAGGGCGATTTCGAGGCCGTCAACGCGATCGCGGAACGCGCGAAAAACGCTGTCGTCTGTGGTCTCGCGCGGGCGGGCTTCAAAGATATCGACCACGCCGGCGAGGCGCTCAAGCCTGCGGAGCGATTCCGCATTCATACCTTCATCTCCACCAGTCCCGTCCATATGAAGCACAAGCTGCAGATGGGACCCAATGCGGTTCTGGACGCGGTAGGTGCATCGGTCGCGCGCGCGCGCAATTTGACCGACGACGTGCAATGGAGCGCCGAAGATGCCACGCGGACGGAAAAGGATTTTCTCTGTCGCTGCGTGGAGTTGGCCATTCGTTCGGGGGCTACGACCATCAACATCCCCGATACGGTCGGCTACACGACTCCCCAAGAATATGTCGAACTCATCACCATGCTGCGCGAACGCGTTCCTGGCGCCGAACGAGCGGTGTTCTCCACGCATTGCCACAACGATCTGGGGTTGGCCGTAGCCAATTCGCTGGCGGGCGTGCTGGGCGGGGCGCGCCAGGTCGAGTGCACGATCAACGGCATCGGCGAACGTGCCGGCAATGCCGCCCTCGAAGAAATCGTCATGGCCCTCAAAGTGCGTCGCGATGCCATGCCGTTCCGCACCGGGATCGATACCACGCTCCTGGCCCGCGCCTCCAAGCTCGTTTCCAATGTCACGGGTTTCCCCGTGCAGTATAACAAGGCGATTGTCGGCAAGAACGCCTTCGCGCACGAATCGGGCATTCACCAGGACGGCATGCTCAAGAATATCGAGACGTATGAAATCATGCGCCCCGAAGAAGTCGGCGTGAAGGAAACCTCGCTGGTCCTGGGCAAGCTTTCCGGCCGGCATGCGTTCAAGGACAAGCTGGAAAGCCTTGGGTATGCGCTTGCTGCGGATGCGTTCGAGGAGGCCTTCCGCCGTTTCAAGGACCTTGCAGACAAGAAGAAGCACATATTCGACGACGATCTGATCGCGCTAGTGGACGACGAAGTGATTCGTGGGCACGACAGCATCACCGTCAAGGGCTTGAAAGTGGAGACCGGAGTCGGCATCGAACCGGCAGCGGAACTCGTTCTCGCCATCGATGGCGACGAGCGGCGTATCCGCACGGTGGGCGATGGGGCGGTCGATGCTATATTCAAGGCTATTCGTGAACTTTATCCGCACACAGCATCGCTGCAGCTGTTCCAGGTCCAAGCCGTGACCGAAGGAACCGATGCGCAGGCGACGGTGAGCGTGCGGCTTGAGGAAAATGGGCGCACGGTCACGGGGCGCGCCGCGGATACGGACACGTTGGTGGCCGCCGCGTACGCTTACGTGAATGCGCTTAACAAGCTGTTGGTGAAACGCGAAAAGCTGGCACCTGAGGTACTCTCTGTCGCGCGATAAGAGCGGGGCCTCCGGCGGCAATGCGCCGGGGGCCTTCCTGTTTCTTTACATAACGCGCGTAAGATCGTCCCAGTGGCCAGGCTTGGAAAGGAACGGGCAGGGCAAGCATGTTCGGCAGTCTTCTCGGCGTACTGTCGAGCGATATGGCCATCGATCTGGGAACCGCGAATACGCTGGTGTACGTGAAGGGACGCGGAATCGTCCTCAACGAACCCTCGGTCGTCGCGACGATGAACAGGGGCGGCAAAAAACAGGTCCGCGCTGTCGGCAACGACGCGAAGATGATGCTGGGGCGGACGCCTGGCAACATCGAAGCCATCCGACCGATGCGTGACGGCGTTATTGCCGATTTCGAGATTGCGGAGGAGATGATCAAACACTTCATCCGCAAGGTCCATAATCGCCGATCTTTCGCCAACCCGATGATAATCGTTTGCGTGCCGTCGGGCTCGACGGCCGTCGAACGCCGTGCGATCCAGGAATCGGCCTTGTCGGCAGGCGCGCGCCGCGTTTTTCTGATCGAAGAGCCGATGGCGGCAGCGATCGGGGCGGGGCTTCCCGTCTCCGAACCTACGGGCTCGATGGTTGTCGATATCGGGGGCGGGACGACGGAAGTTGCGGTCCTGTCGCTCGGCGGTATCGTCTACTCGCGGTCAGTGCGCGTGGGCGGCGACAAGATGGACGAGGCGATCATCGCCTATATCCGTCGGCACCAGAATCTCCTGATCGGCGAAGCGAGTGCTGAGCGGATCAAAAAGGAGATCGGATCGGCGGCGCCTCCTGCCGAAGGCAATGGCATAACCCTCGATATCAAGGGCCGTGACCTCCTGAATGGCGTGCCGAAGGAAATTTCCATTACCCAGCGCCACATCGCCGAAGCTCTGGCCGAACCGACAAGCGCAATTGTGGAAGCGGTGAAGGTGGCGCTGGAAGCGACGCCGCCCGAGCTCGCGGCCGACATCGTCGACAAGGGCATCGTGCTCACGGGCGGCGGTTCGCTGCTTGCCAATCTCGATCAGGTGTTACGCGAGGAAACCGGGTTGCCGATCAGCATTGCGGACGATCCGCTTTCTTGCGTCGCGCTCGGCACGGGCCGAGTGCTTGAGAACTCGAAAAATATGCGGCATGTCCTGTCGACGGCGTTTTGATTGGTAGAAGCGTGATTCGTACGGGCTGATAGGAGCCATGGCGAACGGGACCTGGAAGATCGCGCGCGGGAAGGGGAGCCCGCAACTTTCGATCGCGATAGTTGCGGTCCTGGCGGTCATTTTGGTGTTGCTCGGCCGGGCGCAGTCGTCGCTGTTCGATAGCGCGCGCACGTATTTCTCGGATGCGGTCTCGCCCGTGCTCCAGTCCGTGCGCGGTCCCGTCAATGCCCTCGGCCGATGGGTTGGCAGCATCGACGAGATATTCGTCGTCTATCAGGAAAATCTGCGGTTGAAGGATGAAATCGCACGCCTTCGCCAATGGCAGAACGCGGCCCTTGTCCTGGAGCAGCGGGTCAACCGCTATCAGCTTCTGCTGAACGCGGTACCGGATCCATCGCTGACAGTTGTGACCGCGCATGTGATCGGTCGCGCCAATCGTCCATTCCTCGATACGATGATCCTCGATGCCGGCAAGAATCAGGGCATCAAGCCGGGCGAAGCTGTGGTCGATTCGCGCGGCATGATCGGCCGTATCTATCTTGTCGGACAGCATACGTCCTGGGTGATTCTCCTCACCGATCTCGCCAGCCGCATTCCGGTTGCCATCGAACCCGGCCATATCCAGGCGATCCTGTCGGGTGACAATTCCGCCGGGCCCACGCTCGAACTGTCCAGGCAAGGTATCGTTCTCAAGGAAGGTCAGCAGATCGTGACCTCGGGCGATGGCGGCCTGTTGCCGGGTGGGCTCGCGATCGGAACGGTTATTTGGGATGGCAGTGAGTTCCGCGCGGGCCTTCTGGCCGACGCAGCCACTGCGGATGATGTGCGAATTCTCGATTTGAAGGTGCCGCCCGAGCAGCCGCCCGCGCCTTCGCCAGACGATTTGCCGGTTTCCGCCGCGGGGCTGCCGCCTCTGGCTCCGGCTGCGAACGCCTCGCCGGACATGCAGGGAAATATGCCGGCGCCGGGACTGCCCGTCGCTGCGCCGGGCGCACCGAAAGCCGCGCGCCCCGTCGCGGCGCCCGCTGGCGCCGCATCCACGCCGGCGCCACCAGGCCCATCCGACGACCAGGATCGCTAGGACCGAAGCGCCCCATGCACGATCGCATCGGCATCTCAATACCGGGCCTCCTTGCGGCGGGGATTCCGTTCTGCTGCGGCGTCGTGGCGGTCGGCATCTCGAATATCCCCATTTCGGTCATGGACGGGCTCCTGCCGCCGCCGCTACTGGCCCTGATGCCTGTCTATTTCTGGTGCCTTGTGCGGCCGGACCTGATGCCACCGGCAGCGGCTTTCGCCATCGGCGTGCTGGAAGATTTGTTGTCGGGCGGTTCGATGGGCGTCTGGGCCGCTTCCTTTGTCGCGGCCTATGCGTTGGTCGATCGTGAGCGTGATGCTTTCGCCGGTCTGTCGGGCATCGGTGCGATCCTTGGCTTCGCCACGACCATGTTGCTGGCTTGCACGACCGCGTATGTGATCGTTGCACTAACCTCTTGGCGCCTTCCGCCATTAGAACCGCTGATCTTGATGATCGCGACGACGATTCTGCTCTATTTTCCCGGACTGTGGTTGCTCAATCTGCTGCACCACAAATTCATCGGCCCGCTGCGGAGCGATTTCTGATGCCGCTGTTCGACAGCAAGGACAAGTCCCGCTACGCGACGTTTACCCGTCGCACTGTGATGATGGGCGGCGGCGTTGGCACGGTACTGGCGATACTTGCCGGCCGGCTCTATCAACTGCAAATCGTCGATGGCGATGAGTATAGGACACGCGCGGAAGAAAACCGCATCAGCCAGCGGCTTCTGGCTCCCCTGCGCGGACGCATTCTCGATCGCTTCGGCACCGAACTCGCTAACAACCGGCACAATTATCGCGTCCTTCTGATTCCGGAGCAGGCCTCCCAGGGCGTCGAAGAGGCGCTCGCCACCATCGGCCGCGTCATCCTTTTATCCGATCATGATCGTATGCGGATTCTACGCGATGTCGCGGAAAACAAGCGCTTCGTGCCGACGACGGTGGCCGAAAACCTGACATGGGACGAGTTCTCCCGTGTCAACCTGCATCTGCCTTATCTCTCGGGTATCGTGCCCGACGTGGGCGAGACGCGCGACTATCCCTTCGGCGCCGAACTCACGCATGTGCTGGGTTACGTCGCGGCAGTTTCGCCGCAGGACATGAAAAACGACAATGATGCGCTGCTGGAGCTTCCCGGCTTCCGCATCGGCAAGCGCGGCATTGAAAAAGCCTTCGACAGCGAAGTGCGTGGTACGGCCGGTACAACCCGGGTCGAGGTCAACGCCTATGGCCGCGTGATCCGCGAACTGGGACGCGATCCTGGCACGCCGGGCGCGGACGTCTATCTCACGATCGACAACGACCTGCAGCATTTCGTGGCGCAACGACTCGGTGCCGAGAGTGCGGCGTGCGTCGTGATGGATGTGAACAATGGCGATGTCCTGGCGCTCGCCTCCACGCCCGGCTTCGATCCCAATTTGTTCAATGTCGGCATCACGCCCTCGCAATGGCATGCGTTGACGACTGATGACCACACCCCGCTCGTGAACAAGGCGCTCTCGGGAGCCTATCCGCCGGGCTCGACCTTCAAGCCGGCCGTTGCGGTCGCCGCAGTCAATGCGGGCGCCATCACGCCCGATTTCAGCGTTTTTTGTACAGGCTCGATCACGTTCGGCAATTACGTGTTTCATTGCTGGAAAAAGGGCGGCCATGGCCATGTCGATCTGCACCGCGGTATTGCCGTGTCCTGCGACGTTTTTTTCTACGAGGTCGCCCGCCGGCTCGGAATCGACAAGATCGAGGAAGGCGCTCACAAGCTGGGTCTCGGTCAACTCACCCACATCGAGATTCCGGGCGAGGAGAGCGGCACCATTCCGGGGCGTGCCTGGAAACTGGCCAAATTCGGCGTTCCCTGGCAGCAGGGCGAAACACTGAATACCGGCATCGGCCAAGGCTATGTGTTGGTGACGCCGATCCAGCTTTGTACGCTTGCGGCGCGCATCGCCAGCGGCAACGATGTCAGCCCGCGTGTTGTGCGCGTGGTCGGCCATAATGTGCAGCAGCGTCCGCCCCTCAAGCGGCTCGATTTCTCCGACAGGGCGCTCCAGGCCGTGCAAGCCGGCATGAATGCGGTGACCAATGAGCCAGGCGGCACCGCCTATGCCTGGCGCATCGTCGATCCCGGCTTCGAGATGGCCGGCAAGACGGGCACCGCTCAGGTGCGCCGTATCTCCAAGGAAGAACACGAAAACGGCGTCACGAAAAACGAGAATCTGCCCTGGAAATTGCGCGACCATGCCCTGTTCATAGCGTTCGCGCCGGTCTCGCTGCCACGTTATGCCTGTTCGATCATTCTGGAGCACGGTGCGGTCGGCTCACATCCGCATGTTCAAATGGTGCGCGACATCCTCCTGTTCGCCCAGAAGCGCGATTCGGCGCAGTTGCAGACCGCTTATCCCATCAATGCCGCGGGTCTGTTCGATGCGGGGAGCGTGCGCCTGTGAATATGCGTCCTTATGCTGCCGCACGGCGCACACTTTCAATCGGCGACAAGCTGATTGAGATCAATTGGGGCCTCGTACTTCTCATCACGATCATCGCGTCGATCGGTTTTGCAATGCTCTATTCCGTGGCAGGCGGCAGTTTCATGCCGTGGTCGGCGCCGCAGATCGTTCGCTTCGTAGTGGGACTGGGGCTTCTCGTCGTCGCCGCGCTTGTGGACATCCGCCGCTGGATGGATATTGCCTATCCTGCCTATGGCGTGGCTCTGCTCCTCATCGTTGCCACGACCATTGCCGGTCATGTGGGGCTCGGCGCCCAACGCTGGATCGCGCTCGGGCCGCTGCAACTTCAGCCTTCCGAATTCATGAAGATTTCGCTCGTGCTGGCGCTGTCGCGCTATCTTCATGGCCTGTCGGTCGAGGATGTCTCGAAGCCGCTCAAGCTCGCCATCCCGCTAGCCATGATCGGTGTGCCCGCCGTGCTCGTTTTGATGGAACCGAATCTGGGCACTGCGACAATCCTCGTGGCGGATGGCTGCTCGCTGTTGTTTCTTGCCGGTCTCTCCTGGTGGTGGATCGTGCCGGCGGTCTCCGGCGTCGCCGCCGCCATACCCGTTGCCTGG
Source organism: Rhizomicrobium sp. (assembly GCA_049692035.1). Lineage (GTDB taxonomy): Bacteria > Pseudomonadota > Alphaproteobacteria > Micropepsales > Micropepsaceae > Rhizomicrobium. The sequence continues at coordinate 10,578 of JBAVOL010000089.1, read as the reverse complement.
CATTTCCTGCACGGTTACCAGAAGCGCCGCGTGATGACGTTTATGAACCCCGCTTCCGACGCGTTGGGCGCCGGCTGGAACATCAGCCAGGCCGAGATCGCCATGGGTTCCGGCGGTTTTGGCGGGAAGGGCTTCGTGCAAGGCACCCAGAGCCGGTTGAATTTTCTTCCCGAGAAGGAAACCGATTTTATTTTCACGACGCTGGGCGAAGAATTCGGCTTTGTCGGCTGTATCGCGCTTCTTGTCCTCTTTGCTATCGTCATCGGCTACGGTATTCGCATCGCCATGGCGTCGAGGAGCCAGTTCGGCCGTCTGCTTGCCATCGGGCTGACGCTCAATTTCTTTTTCTACATCATGATCAACGCCTCGATGGTGATGGGTCTGATCCCGGTGGTCGGCATTCCCATGCCGCTGATCTCCTATGGCGGCACTGCGATGCTGACGGTCATGTTCGGGTTCGGGCTGCTGATGTCGGTTCACGTTCACCGGCAGGTCGAAATCCCCCGCGCCGGGGGCGGGATAATTTGAACCCGTTGCGGATTTCTGGACAGGGCGGAAACCCTCTGCTAGAAGCGCGGCCTTCCGGCGGCCACCCTCAAGGGGGCGTTCGGCGGGGCGCATAGCTCAGGTGGTAGAGCAGCTGACTCTTAATCAGCGGGTCCCAGGTTCGAGTCCTGGTGCGCCCACCAATAAGTGGTTGACTTTTCTCATTTTTCCAAAAATCCATCCCTATACTGACATCTGGTTTTTCGATGAGACATCGGATGAACAAGTCGGCTGTCCAACAGCATCATTGACGGCGCACGCACAGGCAAGGAGGCGACGTCATTGTTCCAGCTGGGCCAAAAGATCGCGGGTAGCATCGATGCAGCGGCCGAGACGCTCGCGCGGGCCGATTCCGGCCTTCGCATGCTCAAGCATCGGAATTTCCAGCCCGAGCACGAGATGGCGGGGCAGCACAGACAGAATGTCGAGCAGCGGTAGCTCGCCTGTCCCCGGCGCCAGTCGCTCGTACCTCGCTTCATCCATATATTCGGTAAATCGGGATACCAGCGGTACGTCGCAAATCTGCACGTAACCGATCATGTCGCGGTCGAGTGCCGCAATATCCTCAGCACCAGAGCCTGACCGAAAAAGGTGCATCGTGTCGATCAGAAGACGAAAATTCGGCCGTTGGACGTGGTGAAGGGCAGCAAGTGCCGTCGGCAGATCGCCGATCGCCAGCCTTGGAGCAAATTCCACGGTTGTCTCCACGCCGACCGCATCGGCCATTTCCACGAGAGTGGCGAACTGATCGAAAGTGCGACTGAGATCAGGATCGATACTCGTGGTATTGATACGCCTGACGCCCAGTTCGCACATCACATCAAGATCGGCGGCGCAGTCTCGCAGATCCGTCCCCGGCCTGACCAGAAATCCTTCCCCGATCGATATCGCCACGTTACGGTCTTGCATCGCGGCGACCATTTCCCGTCGCAGGCTCGGGTTCTTTCGGAGCGACCAGGCAGGGTAATCATGCGGGTTGGAAAGCATTGGCTCCAATGCAATCGAGATATACCGGCACTTCAGATCGGCAGCCAGATCGACGAACTGAACCGGCGGAAGCCCGAAGACGCTGATGAATTCTATACCTATCCTGTTCACTTGTTCTTCCATGGAACGATGTCGCCTGGGATTTCCAGAATGCTTCGCTGTCGTGGTTTTAGAGCAGCGTCCCGCCATCGACCTGGAAAACCTGCCCCGTCACGAAGCTGGCGCAATCCGACGCCAAATAGACGACTGCAGTGGCCACTTCCTCAGGCTTGGCAATCGTACGCTCAAGCGGTCCCGTCCGCTGCCGCTTGGCCGCTTCTTCCCGGCTGATGCCAGCGAAGGCCTTGTGGAAAAAGGGGTTTTCCCGGTGGAACCGGCTGCCTTTGCTAAAAGCGGCGGGGTCATCCGAAACGGTGCCATAAGGCGCTACGCAGTTGACGGTTATACCATGCTGGCCGACTTCCTTGGCCAGAACGCGGGTAAAGCCATGGACTGCGCTCTTCGCGGCAGAATAAACGGGCAGCATATAATCGCCGACGAGCCCGGCGGTCGAACCAATATTGACGATGCGACCTGCGTGACGCGCTATCATGCCGGGAAGAACGGCATGGGTCATGCGCAGGGTCGTCATCAGCGTGATGTCGATGTCTGCCCACCAGGTTTCCGGATCGGAATCGACGAAAAAGCCAGCTCCGACATTGCCGCCGACATTATTCACGAGCGCGGCGACAGGGCCAAGCCGATCGGCGGCCTCTAATATCCGCGCCGGCGACTTGGGATCGAGCAGGTCGGCGCGGACAAAAACGGCTTGGTCCGCACCCCGCTCCAGCGCCTGAGCGATCAGCCGTTCACCGGCCTCCTCATCGCGCCCGACCGCCACCAACCTGGCCCCTTCAGCGGCGAATTGCAGCGCGATGGCCCGCCCGATATTGGCGGTCGCGCCGGTGACCACCACGACTTTTCCAGCCAGTTTCAGGTCCATGGCGCTCCCCACCCGTTATTGCCGCTGTCAAATTCAAAAAACTACGTCGGCTGGTGCCCGGGTTATCTTCATAAGCTGGCGATATTCTGCATGCTTGGCTTCGGCCTTGCCCTGCACCTCGACCGCCATGGCGACATGGGCGAAGCTGAGAACCATATCCATCAACCGCTTCTCTTTTTCGTCGAAATCTTTCAATGACTTCTTGTCGAGATAATCCAGCGCAGGACCTACTTTGTCCCTGGTTACTTCAAAGAAAGCAACCCGCTCCGCATCCGTACTGTCGGTCCGACGCTGCGCCCGGTTGGCGGTACCAGAAATAGCCCATTTATCGACAAAGGGTTCCAAAGCCTCAAAGCCGGCCGGGAGCAGATTTTCGGCACCGCTCATGCGACTTCTCCTGCAGTTCTGCTTTCAGCCTTATAGGCCTCGACGATATTGTTCACAGTCATGTACAAATGGCGGCACAGCCCTTCCATGGACATGAAATGAATATGCTTCAGGGAACCGCTGTTGAGGCCCCGCTGGCCTCGGGCAATAACGTTCACGTCTTCCGAATGAATGTCCCGGATAGTAGCCAGCGCATATTCACGTGCGAAGCGCTCGCTCGCGCTACCATCCTCGCCGACCCAGTATACCCGGATCACACCCCGCGACTTGCTCGCGGAGAGCGGATACACCATATGGGAGAAATGCTGGGTGGGTGTGCCAATAATGAAGAAGCTGGGGAATACCGCGAAATAACTCCTGTCATTCGGCCCACCGATAAGGCCATGGGCCATGCCAGACGCCACACCTTTGCCGAAGCCAAGGCGCTGTATCGGCGTGATGCTTGGCGCCGGGTTCGTCCAAATCTTCTGTGTGCGATGGGGTCCGTTAAACCCGTAGCTGACCGGATAGCCGAAGGCGTTGTCAGGGCTGATCGTTGCTGCACCAGTGCTCGGATGAATGAAACGCAGGTGATAATTTTCCTGGAAATTATCGTAAGTAATCTTCCAGTTCGCATCGATCTCATAAACATATTCGGAGAAGGTCGTCGCCTTTGCCACCGGCAGGGTCTCTAGTTCCTCTGCATAGGAGCCGAGATACTCGCGCAGTCCTTGCCTTGGCGAGGGATCGAGATTGACGAAGATCAGTCCGGCACAGATATCGACCGCAACCTTGGGCAGGCTGCATTCTCCCTTGTCGACAAAGAAGCGCTCAAAATCGGGAGCGGCGCGGAGCTCGCCATCATAACCAAAGTTCCATGCATGATACGGGCAGGTGAAGGAAGAAGCCTTTCCGCTCTCCTCCTCAACAAGCTGAGTGCCTCTGTGAGTGCAGACATTGTGAAAGGCGCGAATCTTGCCGTCCTTGCCGTGTACGATCAGGATGGAGGCCTTGGCGAATTCCAACTCCCGCCGGATGAAACTGCCCGGCTCTGCGATCTCGGAAATGTGGCCCATCACGAGCCAACTACGCATGAAAATGGCTTTGCGTTCGAGTTCGAAATATTCCGGATCGTAATAAGGGCCCGCCGGAATGGGATCGGTTCCTAGCCACTCCACTTGGTCGTCTGGGGTTTTGTAAGTCGTTGTCTGAACGTTCATCGCATCCTGCTCCGTCATGCCTTGGCTTCCAAGGCCGCTCCCTGAAGCCAATTTTGCTACCCGTCGCTCTTCAAAGCTGCCTGCGCAGTCTTTCCGACAAGACAGCCCTATCGCCCTGACTCCGGGGGGGCTTTGCTAAAACCCACCCAGTTTAAACTATGACAGAGACGCCGTTTATGCAACACATATGTTGTACAAACGGCGTGCGTGCATGAGAAGCGCGTGGACAGCGGAATGGGGCCCGCCCCTGCAACAGGGGGCAGGCCCCATCGCCGGGCCTTTTAACCCGAACGGAACGGCATCGCGCTCTAATCGGGCGGGTTGCTGTTATGGTCTGAGAAGGGCGTCGTGCTTCAGGAGGCGCTGGTGCTCCTTCCTGAAGCGCTGCACAACGGTCTCGATGTCTGCGGAGGGACACACGCTGTTCTTGAACACGCGCGGGCCGATGATCGCGCTCGTCAACAGGATGACGCAATATACTTCGGCATCGACCTCTTCATCGGGAAACTGGACGGCAAGCCTGCTCTTGATCCCCTCAACCAATGCATCCCAAAAAGGATAGCTGTTTCGTATATCGCCTGCAGATACAAAGTCTTCGATCCAGAGTTTGACGAGTTCCGGGTTTTCCAGCACGAAGCGGCTGATGTAATCGATCCGCTCCTGCTGGGGCGCCTCGAGCCTAAAGGCTTTGGCGAGCTGCGCAGAGGACCATGTCTTGACTGCGTCCAGCAATGTTTCGCGGCTGTCAAAATGATAATAGACCGTGGTGCGATTCATGCCCATGGCCCGCGCCACTGCCGCTATCGACAACGAATCTGCTCCCTTTTCGGAAATCAGACGGACAGCGGCTTCGATCATCTCCTGATGAGTATCCTGGAAGCCCTTATTGCGCCGCTGGGCCGGGGAGCGAGAGGAAGATTTCATGTCGTTCAACAATCGATCACATATGGAAAATGCATATTCTACTCCCTACATTGCCTTGCGGATGACAGCCGCCCAAAACAGTGCCCGAAGGCGCATCAGTTGCGCGGCATGCGGCCATGGGTTTCGCTGGTAACGACGGCCGCTGTCGCCCGCAGTCGGCTCTGCATAGCGTTCGATCTCTTCCACGCCCAGATTGTCGGGCATCCCGCTCAGCGTCAGTTCCAGTGCGACATCGCCGGTGGGCGAGAAGACTGGCGCCGAGATATAGCAGATGCCGTCAACGCCTGCATCCGTGAGGCTGAGCAACTGGATTTCACCTTCCGACAGGCTGCCTATCAGCTCATGCATCTGCGACCAGGAGGCATCGTCGCGAGGATGACCGATCGGCAGGGGCGCGGTCTCGCGCAGCGCTCGCAGAGCCTCGCCTTTGGCGGCGATTGCGTAACCGCGCCGGCGTATCAACCCGAGCGCCATTTCCGGAGGAGTGCGCATCCGGTCGTTGAGAGCCGCTGGCGTCCTGGCGAGATGGGCGTCCAAGGTGTCCGCATCGGCCCAGGCCACATGGCAGAGCCCCAGCGGCAGCGCAAACGGACGGCGTTCGCCGGCCCTGTTCAGTCCGTCACGGGTCTTTGGCACGCCCGCCTTGGCCAAGAACAGCAGCTCATGGTGCAGTTGGGCCTGAAGACGAAGCAAATCGCCGGTTTGGATTGGCGGATGCGATCACGCGGCCTACGATACCGGATTTACGCCGCAACCTCGCGCTCCGCAGCGAAGCGCGGGAATTCGACTGTCGCTATAGTCCCGTTTCGGGCAGGACTGTCGATCTTCAAACGGCCCCCATGGTGTTCGATGAGGGCGCGCACGAGCGCGAGGCCCAATCCCGTGCCGCTCTTGGCGAGATTGGGATCGTCGCAGACTTGCTCGAAAGGCTTTGCCAGGCGCGGTAGGTCCTCGGCAGCGATGCCGATGCCGTCATCGCGGATTTCAATTCGAATGAGGTCGTCCTGGGCCACTGCCGTAATCTTCACATGTCCGCCGGCCGGAGTGAATTTGACGGCATTCGACAGCAGATTGAGGATGATCTGCTTTAAGGCGCGCCGGTCTGCCGAGCAGGTCAGGCCTTGTGCTGACATCGAGACGTTCAGGCTGACGCCGCCACCGGCGGCGCGCTCGGCCAATGTCCGAACGCATTCCTCGACGGTCTCGGCGAGATCGAAATCTTCCATGTTCAGCTTGAATTTTCCGGCTTCGATCTTCGCCATGTCCAGGATGTCATTGATCAGATCGAGCAAATGTTGCCCGGACCTGCGAATGTCCGTGATGTAATCGCGATAGCGCGGATTGTCGATCGGCCCGAACAGTTCGTGGCCCATCACTTCGGCAAAGCCGATGATGGCGTTGAGCGGCGTGCGCAGTTCATGGCTCATATTGGCAAGAAACGTGGATTTTGCCCGGTTGGCGGCCTCTGCCGCTTCGCATGCCGCCAGCAATGCCAATTCCTGCGCCTTGCGTTCGGTCACATTGCGCAAAACTGTAACGAAGTGGCGAAGCTTGCCGGTTTCTTCGTCGCATACCAAGGACATTGTAGTTTCGAACCAAATATACCGACCGTCAGCGTGGTGCAACCGGTAGGTGGCCGTAATCATCTCATCCGCCGTCGCCCTTTCCCGCAGTTCCATGACCGTGGCGATGTCGTCGGGGTGGATGAGGCCGACCATGTCCCTGCCCCCGACTTCACGGATCGACCGTCCGAGAACGCGTGCAAGCGCGTCGGATGCGAATTCGACATTCCCCAGCGCATCATGAACCATGATAATGTCCGACGCCGCCTCGGTCATAACGCGATAAAGTTCCTGGGTTTTGTTGCGTTCGGCTTCGGCCGTAACCTGCCGCGTCAAATCATGGGCAGCGCCGACGACGGCAATGACATCCCCATTCGGACCAATTTCAACGTCGCCAACGATGTCGAAGATTCGCTCCGAACCGTCGGCGCAGCGGATGCGTTTGCGGTAGGAAAAGCCCGAGCGTGCTTGGATGGCCGTTTCGATCTTATTCCGAAAGACGCGGGTTCCGTCTGCGTCGACACTGGCGAAGAATTTGTCATCCAGAGGTGTTGGCGTGCTTGGGTCCAACCCAGCGATCGAATACATCCCGGGAGACCAGGTGGATCGATAGTCCGGCAGCGTGAGACGCCAATAGCCGACGCGTGCGGCGCGCTCCGCGAGCGCAAATTGCGCGCGCTCGTTTGCGAGCTCCGCTTCCAGCTCGGCAATGCGCGCTTGAGCGTCTTGGCTGTGCGCGCCCTCCGCCATCTACGCCTCCCGAAACATGATAGGAATGAATATCCCGCTCGGAAAGGCTAACCCAGTTGCGTTAAGCAACACTTTCGCGATGGCAGGATGCCTTCTTGCCGCTGATCCGCATTAATTATAGGTTTACCAAGAGTTTCAGCCGACGAGGCGGCAGATCCTCGGTTGCGCGCGGGTGACATGGGGGTAAGCATTCGTCGGACTAACCGGTCGATCAACCGACCTATCATTACCGTGCCCGGCGGCCCGGATTTTTCGAACGTGGGCTCGGTCTGTGTTGCTGGGGCGCCTTGTTCAAAACTAAAATGATATTTTTTGTGAGCGGCTACGGTAGCTGCGCCATTAGATGAAGCCAGAGATGAAATTTCTTGCCATGGCCTGACCTTCCAGGCCGAAGCTGCCGTCGCCCACGGGCAATCAGAGACTTTTACGATTCATTGATAATCATCAATGGCTTTACCTTCTTTATCATCAAGAATGCATCGATAAACATATGGAAAAGCAGGCGCGCGTGACGAATAAAGGTAAAAACTATGTGCGCTTGTTCCGCAACCTCGGCATCGACGATGTGCCTGCCGTAGGCGGCAAGAATTCATCTTTAGGGGAGCTTTATTCGCAACTGACGGCCAAGGGCGTTCCGGTCCCCAACGGATTCGCGGTTACGGCCGAAGCCTATCGCGACGCGCTGACCGACGCAGGCGCTTGGGATAAATTGCATAGCTTGCTCGACGGTCTTGACAAGCGGGATGTCGATCTTCTGGCAAAGCGCGCGGCGTCGGCACGCGATATCGTCTATGCTGCCACGGACAGTGCGGTTCTGCGCAAGCAAATTCTCGCGGCCTATCGCGATTTGAAGAAGGAATACGGCGCGGGTATCGCACTTGCGGTGCGCAGCTCGGCGACGGCGGAAGATTTGCCGAATGCCAGTTTCGCGGGACAGCACGACAGCTTTCTCAACATTCGCGGCGAAACGAATCTGATCGAGGCTTGCCGAAAATGCTTCGCTTCGCTCTTCACCGATCGAGCTATCGTCTATCGTATCGATAACAGTTTCGACCACTTCAAGGTAGCGCTCTCGGTCGGCGTCATGAAGATGGTACGCTCTGACATTGGTTCCAGCGGCGTGATTTTTACCCTAGATACCGAATCGGGCTTCCGCGATGTTGTGTTCATCACTGGAAGTTACGGGCTGGGCGAAAACGTCGTGCAGGGGCGCATCGATCCCGACGAATTTTATGTCCACAAGCCGACCTTCGAAAAGGGCTTTCGTGCCGTATTGCGTCGCACGCTCGGCAGCAAGGAACTGACGATGATCTTGGGGCGGTCGAACGGCGCAACGACCCGCAACGTCGACACGCCGCGATTCGACCGGGCCCGCTTCAGCCTGAAGGATGCCGACGTGCTTACGCTGGCGGGACATGCAATCGCTATCGAGCGGCATTACTCGGCGCATGCCGGACATGCGATGCCGATGGACATCGAATGGGCGCAGGATGGTACCGATGGCAAGCTCTACATCGTGCAGGCGCGTCCGGAAACAGTAGCGTCGCAGCAAACTTCCCAAAGTCTGAAAACCTATTCGCTGACCCAATCGGGCAAGGTTCTGGTCAGCGGCCGCGCCGTGGGCGAGAAGATCGCCACGGGTGTGGCGCGGGTCGTTGCGTCGCCTACCGATCTCGATGCTTTCAGGCCAGGCGAAATTCTCGTCGCGGATACGACGACTCCGGATTGGGAACCCGTGATGAAGACCGCGGCGGCCATCATTACCAATCGGGGCGGGCGAACATGTCACGCGGCCATCGTCGCGCGCGAATTGGGCGTACCTGCGGTGGTCGGTACCGGCGACGCGACGCAACGCCTCGCCACGGGCGCGTTGCTTACGGTGTCTTGCGCCGAAGGCGATATCGGAAAGGTCTATGATGGAAAGCTGGCTTTTGCGACCACGACAATCGACATCGCCGGGCTGCCACGCCCGCACACAAACGTCATGGTCAATCTCGGAGATCCAGATCTCGCGTTCCGTACCGCCATGATGCCGAACGACGGCGTTGGCCTCGCCCGCATGGAGTTCATTATCGAGGAATATATCGGCATTCATCCGATGGCGCTTGCGGAGCCCGATAAGGTTTCGTCGCGCAAGGACAAGGCCGCCATCGCGCGGCTGACGCGCAACTACGAGAAACCTTCTGATTTCTTCGTCGAAAAGCTCGCCGAGGGTGTGGGCACCATCGCGGCTGCCTTCTATCCAAAGCCCGTCATCGTCAGGCTGTCGGATTTCAAGACCAACGAATATGCGAGCCTTCTGGGCGGAGCCAGTTTCGAGCCGAAGGAGGCGAATCCCATGATCGGCTTTCGCGGTGCCTCGCGCTATGCCCATCCTGCCTATGCGGCAGGCTTCGCGCTCGAATGCGCGGCGCTGAAGCGCGTGCGTAAGGCCATGGGTCTCGCAAATCTGAAGATCATGGTTCCGTTCTGTCGCCGGGAAGACGAAGCACGCGGCGTTATCGCCGCGATGGTGCAGCATGGGTTGAAACAGGGCGATGACGGTCTCGAAATCTTCGTGATGTGCGAGATTCCCAATAACGTCATTCGGATCGACGGTTTTTCCAAACTGTTCGACGGATTTTCCATCGGTTCGAACGATTTGACCCAGCTGACGCTGGGTGTGGACCGGGATTCTGAAATCGTTGCTTTCGATTTCGACGAACGCGATCCCGGTATGCTTGAGATGCTGCGTCTGGCAGTCACTGGTGCCAGGCGCAATGGGCGGCACGTCGGAATCTGCGGCGAAGCGCCTGCGAACTATCCTGAGGTCGCTGCGGCACTTGTGAGCTTCGGGATCGACTCGATCAGCGTCAACCCGTCGAGTATCGTCAAGACGCTACGTGTGGTCGCTGAAGCTGAAGAATTGGCGGGTAAGCCCGTTGCGCTGTCCTTGGTACCGGCAAAACCGGCACAAGCCTGAGGACCGAGGCTCTGTTCGGCTATGCGGAACCGCCAGACCGCGCACACTGCAATTACATCGCCAATGGCTATGTGATGCATGCCGTCATGTTGGGCTACGCAGGGGGCACGCCGAGATCCGGGCCGGTGGATGATCGGGAGAAATGCTTGTGATCCGCGTGCGAGCCGCGCGAAGCGATGTCAATAAAGGCTATCGCGGCAACTCGCTCGACCCCATCAGGAACTCATCGACCGCGCGCGCCGCCTGCCGGCCTTCGCGGATCGCCCAGACGACCAGCGA
>JBAVOL010000088.1:0-25691 GCA_049692035.1 Rhizomicrobium sp. | reverse complement strand
TGTCTACGGTGCGGCGCGCCCGCTGCAGTAAGGATGTGGATGATTCTGCGGTTTTCCTCCGCATGGGGCGCCAGCCGTCCTATAATGCGCGCCGCGGCGGATTGGCTGCCGCGACGTTGACGCGGTTGCCATGGCATTGATCGGAGAAACCTTGTTCGGTGAGGGTACGGACGACATCCGCGGCTATGGGCGCAATTCGACCGGTATCCTGCCGTCGCATGTTCTGAAGCGGGAAATCCGTGCCAAGCGGCTGATCGTCTCCGCCGAAGAAGTGAGCGAAAGTCAAATCCAGCCGGCGAGCCTCGATCTCAGGCTCGGTGGGGTGGCCCATCGCGTGCGCGCCAGCTTCCTGCCGGGAGCGGAGGCGAGTGTCGAAGACAAGCTCGCGCGCGTCGCAATGCACACGATCGACATTGGCGAGGGTGCGGTGCTCGAAACGGGATGCGTGTATGTCATTCCGCTGCTGGAGCGCCTCGAACTTCGCGATCGCATTTCGGGCATTGCGAATCCCAAAAGTTCGACCGGCCGGCTCGACGTGTTCACCCGGCTGATCACCGACCGGGCGCAGGCGTTCGACAAGGTCGAATCCGGCTATCGCGGCCCCATCTATGCCGAAATCACGCCGCGGACCTTTCCGATCCTCGTCCGCAAGGGGACGCGACTCAACCAGCTGCGGCTGCGCCACGGCTCGCCCCAATCCTCCGATGCCGAGCTGCGCCGCCTGCATGCCACGAGCCCCCTGGTCGATCACACGCCCGAGATCGACAACGGCCTCAGTCTCTCGGTCGATCTGCGCGGGCGCGAGGGCGACATGCTGGTGGGCTGGCGGGCCAAGCGCCATACCGGCGTGATCGACATCGATCGGGACCGAACGCTCGATCCCCTCGACTATTGGGATCCGGTTCATGCGCGCAACGCGATGTCGATCGTGCTCGACCCTGAGGAATTTTACATCCTTGTCTCGCGGGAGGCGGTGGCGATTCCGCCCGACTACGCCGCCGAGATGGTGCCGTTCGACCCTTTGGTCGGCGAGTTTCGCGTTCACTATGCGGGCTTCTTCGATCCGGGCTTCGGCTTCGAGCCGGGGATGATCCCGTCGGCGCGGGCCGTTCTCGAAGTGCGTTCGCGCGAAGTGCCGTTCATTCTGGAGCACGGACAAACGATCGGGCGCCTCGTTTTCGAGCGGTTAACCGATCCTCCCCCCGAAATTTACGGCCAGAGCATCGGTTCGAACTACCAGCGTCAGGGTCTCAAACTGTCGAAACATTTCCGATCTGCTTGACGGCGGCGTCACGTGCGTGGCCAATCGGTTAACGGCATGTTGCGGCAAATCCACACTTTGTTGGGAAAAAGACCAGAATGATCATGGTCCCATTGCGTAGCGACGACTTCCCGGCACACTGCACGCGCCGCGGGTCCAGGGCATGGGGGCAAAGCCTCGCGGTGAATTGGGTCCGCATTGAAGGGGGCAGTCTGAGGCGGCTACGGTGCTGGATAAGCGCCGGCCGCCTCTTGACATTTTGGATGCTCGCGTCCGCTATGCGCGCGCGCGCAAACGCCGGAAGCGCATAAGAAAAACAATTGTCCTTTCGGCGTCGGGCTCCAACAGGTCACATGGAATGCACGACATCGTTCATATTGCCGTCCAGCTCATCAAGCAGCATTCGGGATGGGCGCTTCCGGTTTTGTTTGTTGTATCTTTCGGCGAGTCCTTTGTCGGCATCAGCCTGTTATTCCCCGGAACGACAATTATGGTCATCGCCGGCACTTTGGTGCGCGGACCTCTTAATCCGGACGGCGCGCTGGACGCCTGGCCCCTTCTGATCGGCGCCTTCCTGGGCGCCGTTATCGGCGACGCGATCTCGTTCTGGCTTGGCCGGCGCTTCGGCCATCTCCTCGACAAGCATTGGTATTTCGTTCGCCATCCCATCATCCTGCGGCGCGGTTATGCCTTTTTCGAGAAATTCGGCATGGCGAGCGTCTTCATCGGGCGGTTCTTCGGTCCGGTACGGGCCGCCATCCCGCTGGTGGCAGGCATCATGGAAATGCCCTGGCGCCAATTCTGGTTTGCCAATATCGGCTCGGCGCTGGTGTGGGCGCCGTCGCTGCTTCTTCTCGGTTCGGTCCTCACCGCAGCGATCAAAAGAATTTCACCTCACGGGTGGCATTTGACGCTCAGTATTGTCGCTGCTGTCTGTGTCATGGCCCTCATCTGGGCGGCAGAGCATAGATATGGCATCCTGAATCGGCTCGGTCGCCGCTGGGGCGCGCGCTAGAGCGCAATCCGCCGAAGTGTGAAGCACTTCGGTGTCAGATTACGCGGCGATTCAAGGAAACCAGAACGTGATCCGATGCAATTCGATCGGATCACGTTCTGGGGTTTTGTCTCCGTTCTGTCGTGATTTTCGCTCATGGTGCTCCAATGCGCTCTTTCTTCTCCGCTCTGCTGTTGCTTGTGTGCGTCAGCGCCCCCGTGCGATCCGAACAACTCCTTGCCCGCTGGGTCCAGATGGCGCCCGGCGGCGCAGCCGAAGTGCGGGTCGTGGTGCAGGGCGGCCAATGTCCGGTAGCGACGGTCGACGGAACCAAAATGGCGATGCAGGTCCGCGCGGCCCCGGACGACAAATTTCCGGTATTGCTTTGCGCCGTCACGCTGCCCGTTGCGGCGCAGCATGTTTTGGTCGACGGCCAGGATTTGCCGCTGCCCAAACCGGCGCCCACGCGCATTCTCGTCCTCGGCGACACCGGCTGCCGAATCAAGGGCAGGACGATCCAAGCGTGCAACGATCCCGCAGGGTGGCCGTTTCCGCAGGTCGCCGCACAAGCTGCCAAACTCAAGCCCGATCTCGTCATTCACGTGGGCGACTATCTTTATCGCGAATCCCGCTGCCCGGCCGACGACCAGCGTTGTGCCGGTAGTCCCTGGGGCGACAATTGGACGACGTGGGCTGCGGATTTCTTCACGCCCGCAAAGCCGCTCCTGGAGGCGGCGCCCTGGGTGATCGTGCGCGGCAATCACGAAGAGTGCGTGCGCGCCGGTGCCGGCTTCCTGCGGCTTCTGGGGCCGCTGGCCTTTGCGGCTGGCGCGCCATGCACCGAGCATGTGGCGCCTTATGCCGTACCGCTTGGCGCCGTCAATCTGATCGTTATGGACAATGCCAGCGCTGTCGACCGTGGTCCGTCGGAGGAGCTTGTCAAAACCTATCAGACGGACTTTGCGACGCTGCCCAAGCTCGCATCGAAACCCACCTGGCTTGCCATGCATCATCCGATCTGGGGCGTCGCGAGGCTGCGATTGGGCATCGTGGCGGGCGGCAACACTACGCTGATGGACGCCGAAGACACGACAGGCATTCCTTCGCACGTCGACCTGCTGCTTGCCGGTCACATTCACACCTTCGAAGCAATTAATTACGAAAAAGGTTTGCCGCCGCAGCTCATCGTCGGCGAAGGCGGCGATATTCTGGACTCGGCGCCGCCGGATCTAAGCGGCCTGACGGTCGGGACGGCGAAGATCGCCGACGGGTTGTCGCTTCCCGGCTACGGTTTTCTGCTGCTCACCCATGTGGGCGATCATTGGAGCGTCGAGGTATTCGACGCGTCCGGTACGCGCGAGCGCAGCTGCACGATCGCCGCGCGCCATATCGATTGCCCGAAGAATTGACGCGTATCGGATTTCGGCGGATTGCGCGTTAAAAACCGAACATGTGGTCGAGGCTGAAGCTTCCTGCATCGCCCTCGACACCGTGATAGCCGAACAGGCGGCAGGTCTCGTCGCGCACGATGACATGGGCATGCGGGCCTGCCTGATCGAGAGCCGCAGCGCCGAACATTTCGCTCACCCGCCAGAACAAGGACCCCGACTGCGCGATTTCGATGTCGCGTCGCACGATCTCCTTGCCGTCCGTTCCATGCAGAGTGAGCGCCGTCCGCGACAGGGGATGCCAGCTCAGCGAGGAGGGATAGATCAAATGGCACATCGTTTGCGCCGGCCGCTCGGCCACGCGCAGAAACAGCCGTGTCGACAGACCGGGCGGCGGTCCCGAATAGGATTGCGGCTCGCCGCGATAGGTCAGCGGCGTATTAAAGATGTGCGAGCCGAAGCTCGTTTCGGCCTCATGCCGGCTCGCGCGGTTGCGATAGCGGAAGAGCCCGTGCAGCCAGCCGTCGGCTTCATGGCCGGCTTCGAAATCGTAGACGAGTTCGAGATGCCCGAAACCGTGCGCGAGTCCGTCCCTCACCAGCGCCGACACGTCGAGGGCGACCGATTGATCGCGGCGCAGATTGCCGAAACGGTGCGTGGCGACGAGCCTTCCGCCGGCGTCGTAGACAAGCGCCTTGATCGGCAGATGCGTCTGCGCGGTCGACATTGGCGTCGGTAACGCCGTCATTGCATAGGTTTCGACGGGCAGGATTGCCGCGGGCAGAATATGGATTTTGCCCAACAGGCTCGCGAGGCCGGCCATCGCCGGATCGTTCTTCAGATCGCTGCGCTCGACATTGGGATGGGCGATGCGCGAACGGCCGTTCTTCGCCACGACTTCGTAACGCGGCCGCACGAAATGCTTGCCGGCGTGAATCTCGATCTGGTCGGGCCAACGCAAATCGGGCAACAGCTCCGCCACGCGCAAGCGCCGCGTCGCATAGGGCGCGACCTCTTCGTCGAGCCTCGCAACATCCCCACGTCCCATTGCGGCGAGGCCGATTTCGCCGGCGGCGATGGTTATGGGATGGCTGTTCTGCACCCACAGGATCACGTCTTCGCCGTCGGCAGGCGCCGGCAGGCCGGCATAAAGATCCGAAGGCCAGGAATTTGCGTCATGCGTGGCGGAGAGAACCGCCGGCGCATCGCCATAGGTATCGAGCGCGTATTTGACGATGTCGTGGCCGGCAACGCCGATGGCGTGAACGAAAAGCTGGCCGGTGAATTCGGGCAGGCCGAAGCGGGCGCGAACGGCTTGGCTGTCGATGACGATCGAGGCGTCCGGCTCGCCGGTCGTTTGCGTCCATGTCGCAAGCACCTGACCGTTACCGTCGAAGAGCCGGCACCATAGGCGCACGTCCCGCGCGTCGTAGCGGGTCCAGTAATTCGACGTGACCAGCCGCGTATGATGACCGCCCACGTCGCGGAAGAAGGCGAAATTCGTGGCGAAGTTGAACGTTGAAAGGTACCGGTTCTTGACGGTCTGCATTTCGACAGGCAGGCGCAGTGCAGCGAAGCTGAAAAGTTCCGCGCCGGCGGGCAACAGATGGCGCATATGGTTGAGTGCGCGCTGTTCTTCGAAGCTCGCGACGAGCACCGATTTGCAATCCGAATGCGCGAGCCCGGTGACCGGCTTTGCCGCGATGCTGCGGAAGTGGCGATTCAGATGATCGATATTTTGTACGAAATAGCCGCAGATTTCTATACCGTCCAGCGGATGGAAAATGTCGAACGCATCGATGATGCCGTCCGGATCGTAAATGGAAACAGGTCCGTTGGCGGTGATTTTGGCGATCAGCGCACGCGCCGGCTCGACGGCCAGGGGGTGCGACACGGCTTTGTAGACGGAGCTGCCTCCGCTGTCGTTGCGAAAAGTTTCAATTGGCAGTGGCATGCTTTGCGCCCTGGCTGCCCAATCGTTTGAAGAATGCGCTGATGCGATGACGCATTTGTTCGCGCCGCACGACGCCTTCATCGGTGACCCAATTCACCTGAATGACGCGCCTGGGACCTGCAAAGGGCTCGAAGCCATGCCATGCGGTCGGACCGTTTCGGAAGACCAGCAATGTTCCTTCGTCCGGCGGCACCTCCGCCGCGAAATCGTGGAGGTCTGACGGCGAGCGCAGAAGGCGGAGCCGCCCGCGATCGGCGCCCCAGCGGTCGTTCATGTAAAGGAGCATCGTAATCAGCTTGGTCTTGCTGTCCGTGTGGATTTGCCCATCCCGCGCGACGCTTTGCCCGCGCACCGTCGCCATGGTCGGTCGGCCCTGAAGATCGATGCCGAACTTGTTCTCGATGATGCGGGTCATGTGTGCACCCGAAAGAGCATGGATGAGGGCGGCAAAAGCGGGACCGAATCCAAGGCTCGGCAGCGGGAAGCTGCCCGGCAGCGGGACTTGCGGGAAGTCGGCGGCAACCGCCGGCTTGGCTTGCGACATGACGAAATTCGGAACGATCAAATGGGGAAACGGTGTCATTTCGACTGGCGCCGCCACCAGACGGTCCAGATCGACAATTCTGTGAGGTTCGGTCAGGTGCGTTGTGGTCATGCCGTATCGGGGCCGGAAGCCGGATATCGCGGCTGACCTAACAGCCTCTTCGTTGAAAGTGTAGGCCTTTTTTCCTTTTATATTAAAAGGCGCCGGGCCGGCGTCCGCATCTTTTTGGGGCGGAACCGTCCCAAAGCCATATTTGTGTTATGCTTTATTTTTAATGTTGGGTGGGTGTAGCAGGGCGCCGGGAGTTCGGCCGCCTCAGAGGGGAGTTTATCATGCCTTTTGGATTGATCACGCATGTCACAGTTCTGCTGATCGTTGCCTTTTTCATCCTGTTTGCCGCCTCGAAGGCGGAAGGGTTGGTGACTGCCCTGGGGCGTATTTTGGCGGCATGGCTGTTTGTGCTGGCCATTCTGCATATTGTCGGATTTTTCGTGCCCGGCATGTTGGGCGCCAAGGGTTTTGGCCCCGGCGTGATGCATAGCGAAATAATGCATGGCCACTGGATGCATTGGGGGCAGCAGCCAGCGCCTGCGGCGACACCGGCTCCTGTCCCACCGGTGACACCGATCCCGAAAAAGCCCTAAATTCGGTTCGCAAACTCCGGTCTTCGGCGGTGCCCGCAATCCTCGCGGATTGCGGGCCTGCGGTGTTTTCCGTGAAAAATCATGAATTTGCCGGAGAAATCAGTTTTCTGGGTGCAGGAAAACCCCGTTAACTCGACAATTGTGGCTCGATGGTCGAAAGAAATGCGCTAAAATAAGGCTCTTTCTGATTCGCTCACTTGAGGAAACCCAATGGCAAAAGCCGCCAAAACCGCACCCAAGGCTGCCGCGACTGCGAAGGCCGAGACTCTCAGCACCCGCCAATTGGCGGTTCAACTGGCCGAGAAGCACGAGCTGTCCAATAAGCTGGCCGGCGCGATTCTGGACGACGTGATCGGCCTGATCACGAAATATCTGAAAAAAGGCGTTCGCATTCGCCTGAATGGCTTGGGCATCCTGCAAGTGCGCAAGCGTGCTGCCCGCATGGGTCGCAACCCTGCCACCGGCGAAGCAATCAAGATCAAGGCGAGCAAGAAGGTCGCATTCCGGGCTGCCAAAGAGCTCAAGGAATCGATCTAACTAAGCGCCTTGGGCAAAGGGCGTTATTGCCCGGCCCGAGAATGGTTGAAAGCCCCTGTCGCGCTGCCGCGCGAGGGGGGCTTTTGCTTTTGCGCAATGCCCATCACGTAAGTGGCGTAACGACCACGACCGTCGGGGTTGTAGTCGAAATCCGACCATACCGATCCAAAACGAGGAGTGGGCGCTACCGCCTAGCGCACTTCACGCCGACACGGAGGGTGCCTGTTGCGCCGCTCCGGCGTCTCGCCTATCAAAGAAGGCGCGCGGGCGTAGTTCAATGGTAGAACGGAAGCTTCCCAAGCTTCATACGAGGGTTCGATTCCCTTCGCCCGCTCCAAAGTTCGGCCGTTCGCCTGTAAGGGATGTCATGTGCTTTTCCGCCGCGGCGAGCTTCGCTGCCGCCTCCGTTGCGGCTACGGCAGGCGTTCTGACCTTATCGAGCGTAACGCGCGTCCGCGAAATTCCGCTGGCCGGCGCGCCGCTGATATTCGCATTGCAGCAGGCGATCGAAGGCGCGCTCTGGCTGACACTGCCGCATGCCGCAATAAGCCTTCTTGCGCTCTGTCTTGCCAACGGTTTTGTCGTTTGCGCCATGGTCGTATGGCCTCTGCTCGCGCCGTTGGCCACAAGCCTCGTCGAGCCCATTCGCTGGCGCCGACGCGCCATCTCGTGGCTCGTGCCGCTCGGCGTTGCCTTCGCGCTCTATTCGGCAATCGACATCGCGGCGCACCCCTATCATGCCGTGATTTCCTATAAGAGCCTCTGCTACATCAACAACTCGCCCTATCCATTCTACGCCATTTTCGTCTATTTCGCCGCCACCTGCGGCGGTTTTCTGTTGTCGTCGCACGGCGCGTTGCGTGTATTCGGTCTGATCGTGGTCGCGGGACTGCTCGTGTCGGCGGCGTTTTTTCTCACAGCTTTGGTATCGGTCTGGTGCTTCTTTGCGGCGGCGGCGAGCGCAACGCTCCTGATCTATTTCCGTCGCGGCAGGTTGCGCACACGCATGTTCGGCGCGCGTTGAACACCGGCTCGCGCTTTTCGACGAAGGCGGCTTCCTTGCGATCCGCGCGCGGCGCCCCTGTCACTCCTCGCCATTCACTTCGTCGAGGACCACCTCGTGGCCCCATAGCCGTTCGATATGGGCGCAAACGAGGTCGCGTGTCGCCCGGTGCAGAGGAACGCCACGATGCATGCGGTGAACCAGGAACAGCTTGCGATCGCCTTTAAGGTTGGCGCCCGTCACCTGGATGTTGGCATCCGAATAACCGACATCGTATTGCCGGGCGAGAGACCTACGCAGACGGCGATAGCCTGCCTCGTCGTGGATGGCATCGACCTTGTAGGTCGCATTCTCTGCTATGTCGTGGAGGGAAAACAGGCGAAAATCGCGTATCAGCTTCGGCGAAAGATATTGCTCTATGAAGCTCTCGTCGCGGTAATTGGCCCAGGCATCCTTCAACGCAGCCATGTAGTCGCCTGCGCCCGCAATGGCAGGAAACCACTCGCGATCCTCGTCCGTGGGCTCGGTGACGATGCGTTTGATGTCCGACATCATGGCGAAGCCGAGCGCATAGGGATTAATCCCGGAGTAGCGGCGATCGTCGAATTCCGGCTGGAACACCACACTCGTGTGGCTGTGCAGAAACTCCATCAGCGAGCCATCGGTGATCAGTCCCTTGTCGTACAGCCGGTGCATCAGGGTGTAATGGACGAAGGTCGCGCAGCCCTCATTCATGACCTTGGTCTGACGCTGCGGATAGAAATATTGCGCGAGATTGCGGACGATCCGCAGAACTTCGCGTTGCCATGCCTTGAGTTCGGGCGCGTTCTTTTCCAGGAAATAGAGGATGTTTTCCTCAGGCAATTGTACTTCGTCGTCGAAGCCGTCGTCCATCTCGCTGATGGGGGGGGCACCGGGTGGTTCGATTCCGGCAGGAAGCGTACGCCACAATTCGTTATAGGCTTCCTCTTCATATTTCATGCGACGGCGGCGCTTTTCGAGGGTGCGTTCGCGCGATGGCTTCGGCGGCCGGCGATAACGGAACACGCCCTGATCCATCAGTGCATGGGCAGAATCGAGAATCGCTTCCACCTCGTCGCGGCCGTAGCGATCCTCGCATGCCGCGATGTAGCGTTTGGCGAAGGCAAGGTATTCGAGAATGCCTTCGGCATTCGTCCATTGCTGGAACAGATAGTTGTTCTTGAAGAAATGATTGTGGCCGAAGGCGGCGTGCGCAATGACGAGCGCCTGCATCGTCATCGTGTTCTCTTCCAGAAGATAGGAGATGCAGGGATTGGAATTGATAACGATTTCGTAGGCAAGAGCGCTGTAGCCGGCGCGATAAAGCGTCTCTTCGCGTGCGAAGAGCTTCCCGAACGACCAGTGGTTGTAGAGAAGCGGCATGGCGAGCGACGAGTAAGCGTCGAGCATCTGCTCCGACGAAATCACTTCGATCTGGTTGGGATAGGTGTCGAGCTTGAGTTCCTGCAACGCGATATCCTCGATAGCATGAAATACGCGATCGAGCGTCGCGAAGTCCCATTCCGCTTCGGTGAAGAGGGGCGTGGTCATCGTTCGTCCTTCGGGGCTCGCTGCGCTCGCACCTCAGGCCTCCGTTTTCTTGAAGAGTTCGCGGAAGACGTGGAAAATATCGGCGGGCTTGGAAATCCTCTTGGTTGCGAAATTGGGCCATAGTTCCGCGACCGTGCGGTAGGCGCGCCACAATTCGGCGCCGGAATCCTCGTTGGCGAAGACCTCCATCTCTCGTTCGTCGAGAATCTCGATATAGGCATAGTATTGGCAGAGCGGCATGATATCGCTGTTCAACATCTCGACGCAGCGCCGCGCGTCGCCCGATTGCGTATAGCCGTCCGAGGCCTGTGCCGCGTAGATGTTCCAATCGTCAGTCGCATACCTTTCCTTCTGAATTTCGAGCATCTTTTCCAGCGCGGTCGACACGATCGTGCCGCCCGACTGGCGCGAGTAGAAGAATTCCTGCTCGTCGACTTCCTGCGCGTCGTGCGTGTGCCGGATGAAGACGATATCGACCCGCTCGTAGCGCACATTCAGGAACAGATGCAGCAGCATGTAGAAGCGCTTCGCGAGGTCCTTCTCGCGCTCGCCCATGGAGCCCGATACGTCCATCAGGCAGAACATCACCGCCTGACTCGTCGGCACGGGTTGTTCGGTGAACGCATTGTAGCGCACGTCGATCGGGTCGACGAAAGCGATCCATTTGCGCTTGGCGTTCGCCTTGGCGATCTGTTCCTTCAGCGCGACGATCTTTTCGCGGGTTTCCTCGCTTTGCGGTTCTTCGCGTTCCAGGAGATCGAGGCTTTCTTCCAGCGCCTGAATATCTTCCATGCTCGGCCGCTTGAGCGCCAGGCGCCGGCCGAAGGAATTGCGCATCGTGCGTACCAGGTTGATCTGGGTCGGCGAGCCGGCAGTCGTGATGCCGGCACGTTTCCAGGTGTGCGACGGAGTTTCCTTCAAGGTCGTGCGGACGAGATTGGGAAGCTCAAGGTCCTCGAAGAAAATGTCGAGAATCTCGTCCTGGGTCATCGTGAATTCGAAATCGTCGTCGCCTTCGCCCGAATCCGCAGCCTGCTTGCCGCCGCCACCCTCGTCCGAACGCGGCTTCTTGATTTCGTCGCCGGGCGTGTATTCCTTGTTGCCGGGCAGCACGAAATCATGTTCGCCGCCCGATTTGGGATCGAGACGAAAGCGCGGTTCCCTGGTGCCTTTGGTCGAAATCTTGATCTTGCGCTCTTTGCCGATGTCGGAGACCGCGGCGTCCTTGAGCGATTTCTGTACGGCCTCACGTACCTGCGCCCGCGCCCGGCGCAGGAAGCGCTGCCGGTTGGCAAGGCTCTTGCCCTTTGGGTTGAGGCGCCGGTCTATGAAATGGGCCATAACTTTATCCTTCGGAGCCTCGATTTGGCAGCGGCCTCGGTCCGACGCGGGCTTTCGGTTGCGTCATGGCGTATTGCGCGCGGGCTTCTAATCTTCACCCCGCCTTGTTGACGCGCATATACCACTCGACCAACCGGCGGACCTGGCGAGAGGTGTAACCGCGCGTGAGCATGCGTTTCACGAACTCGTTGTGCTTGGTCTGCGTATCGGAATCCTTCTTCGATTCGAAGCTGATCACGGGCAGCAGATCTTCGACCTGTGTGAACATCCGCTTTTCAATGACGTTGCGGATTTTCTCATAGGCCGTCCAGGCCGGATTCTTGCCGTCATGTGCCGCGCGATAACGCAGCGAGAACTTCACGACTTCGTTGCGGAAGTCCTTGGGATTGGCGATGCCCGCAGGCTTCTCGACCTTCGAGAGTTCGTTGTCGAGCGCGGCGCGGTCGAGCAATTGGCCGGTATCGGCGTCCTTGAAATCCTGGTCTTCGATCCAGGCGTCGGCATAGGCGATGTAGCGGTCGAACAGGTTCTGGCCGTATTCGCCGTAGGATTCGAGATAGGCCTTCTGGATTTCCTTGCCGATAAACTCCGCGTAGCGCGGCGCCAACTCGGCCTTGATGAATTCGAGATATTTCTTCTCGGTCTCGTCCGGATACTGCTCGCGCTTGAGCGCCTGCTCGAGCACATACATCAGATGCACAGGATCGGCGGTGACCTCGGTCACATCGTAATTGAAGGTTTCCGACAGGGCCTTGTAGGCGAAGCGGGTCGAAATCCCTGTCATGCCTTCGTCGACGCCGGCCGCGTCCTTGTATTCCTGCAGCGTTTTTGCCTTGGGATCGGTGTCCTTCAGCTTCTCGCCGTCATAAACGCGCATCTTGGATGTGAGGTTGGAGTTTTCATGCTCCTTGAGGCGCGTCATGACGCAGAATTTGGCCAGCATTTCCAACGTCTCGGGCGCGCAAGGTGCGTTGCCGAGTTCGCTGTCGGACAGGAGCTTCTTGTAGATGGCCGTCTCTTCGGTGACGCGCAGACAATAGGGCACGGTCACGACGCAGATGCGGTCGAGAAATGCCTCGTTATTCTTGTTGGCCTTGAACACGTGCCATTCGGCCTCGTTCGAATGAGCGAGGATGGTGCCGTTGAAGGGAATTGGGCCGAGCGTCTCGGTGCCGATATAATTGCCTTCCTGCGTCGCGGTCAGCAGCGGGTGCAAAACCTTGATCGGCGCCTTGAACATTTCGACAAATTCGAGGAGGCCCTGGTTCGCATGGCAGAGGCCGCCGGAGAATGAATAGGCATCGGGGTCGTTCTGGCTGAAATGTTCGAGCTTGCGGATATCCACCTTGCCGACAAGCGAAGAGATGTCCTGGTTGTTTTCGTCGCCGGGTTCGGTCTTGGCGATGGCCAGTTGACGCAATTTGGAGGGATATATGCGAGCTACTTCGAATTTCGAAATATCGCCGCCGAACTGGTCGAGCCGCTTGACCGCCCACGGGCTCATGACGCCCGTCAGGCGGTGCTTTTCGATGCCATAGCGCTCGGCGAGGAGGGCTGCCAGTTCCGCCGACCGAAACAGGCCCAGGGGCGACTCGAAGACGGGGCTGATCTCATCGCCCGCTTTCAGGACGTAGATCGGATTTTTCTCCATCAAGTCCTTGAGTCGCTCGGCCAGCGAGGATTTGCCGCCGCCGACCGGACCCAGCAGATAAAGAATCTGCCGTTTTTCCTCGAGGCCCTGGGCGGCATGCTTGAAGTAGCCCACGATGCGCTCAATCGTGTCTTCCATTCCGAAAAAGCCGTCAAAAGCCGGGTAGGTTTTGACGGTCCGGTTGAAAAAGATACGGCCGAGGCGGGCATCCTGCGCCGTGTCGACCAGCTGGGGCTCGCCAATGGCCTTTACCATCCGCTCGGACGGGCTCGCATAGAGCAGCCTGTTGTCGCGGGCGGCCAGGAGCCAATCGCGCAGACTCATCGTCTCGAAGCGCTCTCTGGCGTAGTCCCTCGAGAAAATGTCGAAGACGTCAAGCGTGCTCATCGTTCTTACTCCTTGACTGTCACGCACGGCCTCCACGAGAAGACATCGTGTCCCTCCGGGGGCATGACAAGACACGATCAACCGCAGCGTTCGAGAATATTGTCACGGTGGCCTGAAACAAACGTTAACCAATCCGATCCCCGCCAGTTGGGCTTTTCCTAGCGCTTAAGCACACGCGTACACGCACCTGCGCAGATAGTTGCGCCACTGCCCACCTGAATTCTCCCAATTTTTTCGACGCTTGCGAACCCCACAATCCGCGGTTATGCACGCCCGCATCAAGATCGTTCGCTTTGGAGGAAGTGTAAACCCGTTTGCGCAAAAGCAAAATAGTGCTCTGCGCATTCCGTGCGCGAGCCACATTTCGGCCATTGATTCGCCACCATGTGCCTGCACGAGGCAAGCGCCCGCAGCATGGCATTCCCGGTGCCGCGTCACATGATAGACGAATCTACGCAGTTTGGCCACTTGGCGCTGGGGATCGCACAGTCCGCACCGCGCCTGTGCGGTGCCAAAGCCGCACGAAGCGCTTGCGAAAGGGAGGGGACATCCGTCAAGCTCACCCTGATGGAAGAGCTGGTTACGGCGGTCAGGAATGCGCGACCGGAGGATGCGGGGGCGGTCGCGCGCGTCTATATCGCTTCGTGGCATGACACCTATCCGTCGATTCTTCCGGCAGAGCTTTTGTGCGCAATGACACCAAGGGGACAGACGGCGCGCTGGCACGCCGCAATTCTCGCCCGCGGCGGGGAGCAGATACTCGTCGCCGAATGCGCCAAGCACGGCATTGTCGGTATGGCAAGTTTCGGGGCGGCCCATGACAGAGGTCTGGGTTTCGACGGGGAGGTCTACACGCTTTATGTCGATCCCGATTTTATCGGCTTGGGCATTGGCAGTACGCTCATGCGCGCCGCCTTCGGCGGCATGCACAATTCGAGCTTCACGTCTTGTGTGATCTGGGCGCACGCACGCAATCCGGCGCGCTTTTTCTACGAGGCTATGGGTGGGCGTTTGATTGCGGAACGCTCGCGGCGGATGATGGGCTCGGCCGTTCCCGAAGCGGCGTATGGCTGGCGCAGGCTTGCGCTGTCCGACCGCAACGAAGCACCCGGCGGCAGCGTCAGCCGCCACTGATATCCTTCGGACGGATGAAGTCGACGAGCGCGCCTGTGCCCGAAGCGATTTCACGCCATGACCCGACTGCGAAATCGAGCACGGCGAGCGCACAGGTCGGAAATTTCTCCGCGAGTGCGTTTGTGCATTCGCATTCGCGTTCCGATCGGGGCTTGCGCGACAAGGCCCGGGCGCATTCCTCAAGCCCGGGATTGTGCCCGATGACCAACACCGCATCTGCTGCGCTGCCGCAGTCGCGGATGATGTTGATGATCGCCTTCCCTGAGGCCAGATAAAGCTCGTCCAGGAATCTTACCTCCGGCGAGCCGTCCAGTTCCGGAATCACATGCTGCCACGTCTCCACCGTGCGCCTGGCTGTCGAGCACAACACCAGGCTCGGCAAATAGTGCTTGTGCTGCAGGGCGATACCCATTCGCGGTGCATCGATGCGCCCGCGATCGTTGAGCGGGCGAGCATGGTCGCCCGATTTTGGGCTGCCGGTCACGGCCTTGGCATGACGCAAAAGAAGCAGCCGCTTCATGGGGCGTACCTCCTCTCCCAGATTATCATGGCATGCTGGAAGCCAATTGTGTCATCCCGGCGAACACGGCGCTGCGGGGGGCTCGGCCATGTACCGCCGTCCCTGGCGGTCTGGTAACGAATGCGCCAGGGCGTTCGGGCATGATCGCCACCAGACGATGCTCGTCGAATCCGCGAAAACGGGCCAGTCCCTGGCAGGTGCGCCGATCACGCGCCATTCTCGCTCGTTCATCGAACTGTCGGCGGCGGAGACCGCCACCATGGCATAACGAGGACCGGCTGTTCGCCGGCATCGGGAATGGTCCCCCCTGACCGCATGACCTTATGAGGCTTGACCCCACCCGGCAAGGCGCGGCAATTCTCTCCGGAACCGCTGGCGCGACGAGGCCGGCGACGATCCGACGCACCAAGGCGCGAACAAGGCGAGCCCCCAGTATGGCAACGAACAAAAAGGCCGGCACCGGCAAATGGCGCGCGCAGACCATAGCCGTGCGCGGTGGACAGATGCGCTCGGAATTCCAGGAGACGTCCGAAGCGCTGTTTCTGACCTCCGGCTACGCCTACGAATCTCCCGAGGAAGCAGAGGCCCGCTTCAAAGGCGCCGATGGCTTCACCTACACGCGATTCGGAAATCCGACGGTCTCGATGTTCGAGGCGCGCATCGCGGCACTCGAAGGCGCGCCTGTTGCCCGCAGCACGGCGAGCGGAATGGCGGCGGTGACGGCGACGTTTCTGTCCACGCTGCGCTCAGGTGATCACGTCGTCGGCGCGAAGGCGATGTTCGGCGCCTGCCGCTATGTGATCGAAGAAATTCTGCCGCGCTTCGGCATTACCAACACGCTGGTCGACGGCGACAACATTGCGCAATGGCAAGCTGCCATGCGTCCCACGACCAGGATGCTGTTCCTTGAGACGCCCGCCAATCCGACGCTCGCTATTGTCGATCTGAAGCGGGTGGCCGACATCGCCCACGGGGGTGGCGCCCTCCTTGTCGTCGACAATGCCTTCGCAAGCCCGGTCCTGCAGCGCCCCATGGAATTTGGCGCCGATATCGTGGTGCATTCCTCCACCAAATATATCGATGGCCAAGGGCGCTGCCTCGGCGGCGTCATTCTGTGCCGAGAGGATTTCCTCAAGGATCATCTGCAGATATTTCTGCGCAACACGGGTCCGTCAATGAGCCCGTTCAATGCCTGGGTGCATCTGAAGAGTCTGGAGACACTCGATCTGCGGATGCACGCGCACTGCGTCAATGCGAGCAGGGTCGCCGATTTCCTGGCGGGCGAGAAGAAAATCGTCCGCGTGCTGTACCCCTTCCGCGCCGACCACCCGCAGCACGATCTGGCGCGGGCGCAGATGAGCGGCGGCGGTGGTGTCGTCACCTTCGAAGTCGATGGCGGCAAGGAAGCGGCCTTCCGCTTCGCTAATGCGCTCAAGCTGATCGATGTCTCGAATAATCTGGGCGACACCAAAAGCCTCGTCACGCATCCGGCCACCACGACCCATCAGCGTCTCACTCCTGAAGCGCGTGCGGCGCTCGGCGTCACGGAAGGCATGATGCGGCTGTCCGTGGGGCTCGAAGATGCGGCCGATCTGTGCGAGGATCTGGCGGAAGCGCTGGCAGCTGCCTGAAGGAGGCCGTCATGTCGGAGCATCATGTCGCCGTCCGTTGGGTCCGGACGACCGCGGATTTTGTTTACGACACTTACAATCGCGCACATGAGGTCCGGTTCAAGAGCGGGGCTGTCGTGTTGGCGGCCTCGGCGGCACCGGCCTTCAAGGGCGATGGCGACCGCGTCGACCCCGAAGAGGCCTTTGTGGCATCCCTTTCGAGCTGCCACATGCTCACATTTCTCGCGATCTGCGCACGTAAGCGGCTCCCGGTCGATGTTTACGACGACGCGGCGGTCGGCTGGCTCGAAAAGGGAGTGAACGGAAAGTTGTGGATGGCGCGTGTGACCTTGGCCCCGCGTGCGCAATTTGCCGCAGGCGTGAGCGTCGACGCCAAGACGCTTGCCGGTATCCATCACCACGCGCATGAAGAATGTTTCATCGCCAACTCCGTAAAGTCGGCGGTGTCCGTCGAGCCTCGCGCATAAGCGCGGCAATGTTAACACGCATAAGCGCAGTGACGTTGACCTGCGACCGGGGGCCGCTTGCAGGGGGGGTGGATGCGGGTGATAATCCCGCCATGCAACAGCGATCCTCGGGGCGGGGTAGCCCGATGGCCAATGACGTCTATGAACGGGTCACCCGGGACGTTCGGGTGCAGGTGAAGGCTGCCTATCTCGACGATCAATCCGATCCGGACGCCGGGCGCTATCTATGGTCCTATACCGTGACGATCGAAAATCGCGGGGTGGAGACGGTTCAGCTGATGTCGCGCTATTGGCATATCACCGATGCGATGGGCCGAATCCAGGAAGTGCATGGGCCCGGAGTTGTAGGTGCCCAGCCTATCATCGAACCTGGGCAAGCCTTTGAATATACAAGCGGATGCCCCCTGCCGACGACGTCTGGCGCGATGACCGGGCGTTACCAGATGCGGGCCGCATCGGGCGAAGCATTCGAAGCGGAGATTCCGGCTTTCCTGCTTGAAGTCCCGTACGAGCGCCGCCAGATTCACTGACGGCCTACCCTGGTTTGAACCACCTGGATGCGCGGGCCGCAAATCGTCTGTATTCAGCCAGCGGAGTGGTCATGTCCGAATCCCCCAAAATTGCGCCGGCCGTCATCGAGCCTCGGCCCAGGAATAGCCGCCCCTCGCGCGTGCAGGCGGAGGAGGCTGTGCGCACGCTCCTGCTCTGGGCGGGCGACGATCCGGCGCGTGAAGGCCTGCGCGATACGCCCGAGCGCGTGGCACGCGCTTTTGAAGATTGGTTTTCCGGCTACAGCGTGGATCCGGAGGAGTTTCTCTCCCGCACCTTCGAGGAAGTCGAAGGTTATGACGATATGATCGTGTTGCGCGACATCCGCTTCGAATCCCATTGCGAGCATCACCTGGCGCCGATCATCGGCCGCGCCCATGTGGGCTATCTGCCGACCCATAAGGTCGTGGGAATTTCCAAGCTGGCGCGCGTGGTGGAAGCCTATGCACGGCGCCTGCAAGTGCAGGAAAAGATGAACGCCCAGATCGCCAACTGCATTCAGAAGGTCCTGGAGCCCAAAGGTGTCGCCGTTGTCATCGAGGCGGCACATCAATGCATGACGACGCGCGGCGTCCACAAGCAAGGCGTCACCATGGTCACGTCCACGATGCTGGGCGAATTTCGCAAGAACCCGCTGACGCGGCGCGAGTTCCTGAGCGTGATCGGCAATCCCGCAGCGACTTTCGACGGCTGACGCGGATGCCGGTTAGGTCCACCGCATTTGGGCTGGTTGAACGGCTGATATCCTTCGACACGACGAGCCGGTATTCCAATCTCGCGCTGATCGATTTTGTTCAGGATCTGCTCGAAAAAGCCGGTGCCCGTTGCCGGCGGACCTACAACGAGCACGGTGCCAAAGCCAATTTGTTCGCGAGCATCGGCCCCGAAGGTGCGGGCGGGTATGTGCTCTCCGGCCACACCGACGTCGTGCCCGTCGACGGTCAGGCCTGGTCGAGCGACCCGTTCAAGCCGGAGGCGCGCGACGGCAGGCTTTATGGCCGCGGCGCAGCCGACATGAAGGGCTTCATCGGTACGGCGCTGTCGCTCCTGCCGGAGATGGCATGCGCCGCGCTCAAGCGCCCGCTCCATTTCGCACTCTCCTATGACGAGGAAGTGGGTTGCCTGGGCGTGCGCGGGCTTCTCGACGATCTCGAACAGTCCGGAATTCGCCCTGCGCTCGCGCTGATCGGCGAGCCGACCGGGATGAAGGTCGTCGGCGCTCACAAGGCAGGCGCCGTGATCCACACGCGCTGCATCGGCCGCGAGGGGCATTCGAGCGCGCCGGACAAGGGCGCCAATGCGGTGATGATGGCCTGCGAATTCGTGGCGTATCTGGAACGATTGGGCGACGCGCTGAAGCACCATCGCGATGTGCGTTTCGATCCGCCCTACACCACCGTGCAGGCCAATATGATTGCGGGCGGCACGGCGGTGAATGTGCTCGCGCGCGAGGCCAGCGTGATTTGGGAATACCGCGCATTGCCGGATCGCGACAGCGACGCAATCGTCGCAAGCGCGCGCCAGCAAGCCGACCACGCGATTCTTCCCAAATATCGCCTGCATGTGCCTGATGCGCGCATCGAGACCGAAATTCGCGCGAGCTATCCGGGGCTCGTGCTCGACGCCGTTTCGCCCGCCATCGCACTGGCGAGCGAACTTGCCGACGTCAATGACGTGCATTCGGTCGCCTATGGCACCGAAGCGGGGTTGTTCCAGCGGGCGGGCATTGCGGCCGTCGTCTGCGGGCCCGGTTCGATCGAGCAGGCGCACAAGGCCGACGAATATGTGGCGCTGTCGGAGCTCGCGGCGTGCGAGGCATTCCTGCGGCGGCTCATCGCGCGGGCATGCGTATGAGCGAGAACAGGTTTTCCAAGAAGAGAACGAAATGAAGGTGGGTTCGCGCACGAATCCAACCATTCGGCACAAAAGTGGGAACCGTACTACTTTTAGGCCGGTGCACCGGTGAATGAAAACAAGTGGTATGTGTCCCCACTTTCAACCGTTCGACCAATGCGACAAACTGCAAGGCGCTTTGCGATGATTAAGGTAATCAATGTTTGTCTTGGTTTGGCGTTTGCTGCTTTTATGGTGTCTCTCCTTTGGGCATCATCAGTGTCGAGCGGGTTTTCCCATGATCCGACGGTTGCCGATCAAACGACTGGCCATATAATACCTTTATCAATGCGGGGAACTGGCACGGTTTATCTCACGCAGGCCGAATGGGCACCTATTGCTCCGGCATGGGCAGCTTTCCGAGATTCCTTATGGGTGATGTTGGGGGTCGTCTTGATCCGAGTGCTTTATGAGGGCGCTAGAGGGTTTTTGCAAGAATGGCGGAAATGATAGGTGGGATGAAATTAGGGACACGCATGACTTCCGGCGGTGGACGACGCCAAGGCGGACGTGGGATTGTTCGATAAATAGTGTGTCCCTACTTCCGAATTTTCTGATACGGATCAGCCACTTTTGCTTTCGGCATAGGGCGCTTGAGCGAACGTGACGTGCATGCTGCGGAGTTGCGCTTTGCTCCGGATTGTCAGATCGGTGATCATGGCGAACTGATGGCGGCTGTCGCTCACATAGGCTTTGACCTTGTAGCGCGTGCCCCAGGGCGTTTCCGCCGCGACGACCTTCACTGACGTTTCCGGCTTCCGGTATCTGCTGGTTTCGGCGACTGCAGCGAGTGTTTTGCACACTGCGTCGCCGTCATGATCGGCATGCAGATAGAAGTTTGCGACGCAGAGCAGGCTCTGACTGCCGCTGCTGGCATTGAACACGCTGGTCGACCAAAGCCGGGCGTGCGGGATAATCACTTCGGTGTCATCCGCCGTCACAATGTGCACCGCCCGGGTGCCGATTGTCTTCACCTCGCCGTACGCACCGTCAATCTCGATCCAATCTCCCGGCTGGTAGATGTTCTCCAGGATGGTCACGACCCCGGCTGCGAGGCAACTCACATAGTCCTTAAGCGCAAAGGCGAGCGCCAACGCCACGGTGGCGATCAGGGCAACAATATCGTCGAAGGTGGGCT
Source organism: Rhizomicrobium sp. (assembly GCA_049692035.1). Lineage (GTDB taxonomy): Bacteria > Pseudomonadota > Alphaproteobacteria > Micropepsales > Micropepsaceae > Rhizomicrobium. Next base: position 5,083 of record JBAVOL010000088.1, on the reverse strand, counting down.
CGACCAGAATCGGGATGATGATCGCAATGCCGGCAATGGTGATCAGCAGCCTTGCGACAGGCGCCATGCGCAGGATCAACAATCGCTGGTGCGAGGGTGCGCCCTCGGCGGCACGGCGAACGAGCCGCCGCACGATCTCGATAAGCAAATAACAGCCGACCAGAACGGCAAGGACGAGAAGAACATGGTCCCAGGTCAGTTCACGCAGGACGCCCAGTTGGCGAGTAGCTTCGTTCATGGCGTGGTCTCCCCGCCGGGAAGACATCGTTTCGCCGGTCCGGCGGATCGCGCGGCGTCGGCATGTTATCGTGTTAATCCTTGAAAAGACCTTCAGCGAGACGCCCTCGAATCCGGCCCCTTGGCGATAGAAACAGCCGCCGGGTCGCCGAACCCGGCCATCCATCGGATAGTCACTATCTCATTGGCTTTCCTTGCACTCGATCCGATATTATTATAGATATACTCATATTGAAGATTAGGATGTTGCCTTGCTTGCGCTAATATTAAGGGCTGTGGGAACCTCGACCGGCGTGGTTTTGCCGAAGGAGATGCTGGCGCGGTTGCGTGCAGAGCAGGGCACGACCCTTTACGCCGTCGAGACGCCTGCAGGCTAAATGCTCACGACGCTTGATCCCGACGTCAAAAACAGGTCGAGAGCGGCGAAGCATTCATGGATCGCTATCGCGATGTGTTCGCTACATTAGCGAGATGATACCAGCGGCCCTTATTCATTATCCATTGATTGTCATGGCCCGCAAATGCGGGCCATGACAGATAGGGGACGATAGGAAGCGAACCGTTCATCGCCGCTGAAATTCGGCATCGCGCTTTTCGCGGAACGCTGCGAGCGCTGCGGCATGGTCCGCGCTTTTCACCAGCACTTCGAACTCCTTTTGCAGCATGCGTGCCGCTCCGTCGGGATCGAGATCGAGCGACGCGCCTGCCACGCGCTTGGTCGCCTCCACCGAAGCGGCGCACGCGTGGCGATGCGTTCGGCGAGCGCAAGCGCCGCATCGGCGAGCGTCTCCGGCGGATGGACAGAACTCACCAGGCCGAAGCGTTCCGCAGTCGCTGCGTCGAATGGCAATCCCGTGAGCAGCATGTGTTTGGCGCGCGCCACGCCGATCAGGCGGGGCAGGCGCCAGGCCGATGCAATCAATCCCACATTCACGGCCGCGCACACGAATTGCGCCTGCGTCGAGGCGATACGGATGTCGCAACCCAGCGCGAGTTCGAGGCCGCCGCCGATCGCCCAGCCGTTGACGGCTGCGATCACCGGCGCGCGGCAGGCCTCGATACGATCGACGAGTACGTGAAAGCTCGCTGCCGCATCGCCGCCGCCTCCCTGCAACGCCGCTTCACGCTCCTTCAGATCGTCGCCGCTGCAGAACGCGTGCCTGTGCCCTGTCACGACTACCGCGCGGACGGCAAAATCCTGTTCGACGGCCGCCAGGCCTTCGAGGAATTTGCGGCGCAAATCCCCTCCCAGCGCGTTGGCGGGCGGCGCATCGATCTCGAACAGCGCAATTTGGGCGCTCGGCTTGCTAAAGCGAATGGTCGGCGAATGCATTTCTACTGCGCCCACATGGCGAGCCAGTCGGCTATCGCTTGCGGGCTCATCGTCCGCGCATCGGCGAGCGCCGCGATATGGCCGCGATCGACAAGCTCGCCATCCGGCGTCGCGATCAAAATGCTTGGCACGCCTTCCAAGCGGTCAGTGATGCCGAAACGCGCCGGAATCTGTAAGTTCTTGTTGAAACGGCCCACATCGACACTGACCACCACATAATGCGCTTCCACGAAAGTGCGCACCTCCGGCAATTCCATGACCCCTGCCAGGATGCGGCAATCCGGACACCAATTGCCGCCAAGATCGATCAGCACGCGTTTATGTTCGCTGTGCGCACGCGCAAACGCCACAGCGACGGCGCGGTCGGCATCGGCGTTCCCGTCATAGGGATGATCGGGCACCGACAATGCATCGATGGAAGCGATGCTGACATGGGGTGCCGCAAGGCCGGAGGCTGCGGCCGGCGCTACCAGAATCGCGAAAAGTGTGGCAGTCGCGACAAACAAATGGCGCAAGACCATGCTTTACTCTCCTACGGTCAAAGAGGCGGGCGGGCCATATGCTTGTCCAAATATCCTTATGATGGAACGCTACCGGTTTTATTGCAACGCCGGCAATGGGCGGGGAATTTCATGAAGCGTATCCTGATGGGCTGCGCACTGGCGATTGTCGTCATTGCGGCTGTCGTTCTCGCCCGCACGCTGATGCTCGCGCCGCCCGCGCCGGGCACCCCGCCGGCGCCCTCGATCGCTGTCGACGCGCGATCCGTGGCCCAGCATTTGGGCGCGGCCATCCGGTTCAAGACCGTTTCCTATGGAGGCGGTGTGCACGAGGCCGAAAAGAACGCGGCGCTCGATGCCATGCGGGCATGGATGGCCAAGACCTATCCGAATTTTCATAAGGCCGCCAGGCGCGAGATCATCGGCAAGAGCCTGCTCTTCACCTGGAAGGGCACCGATCCTGCTCTGACGCCGATTCTCCTGATGGCCCATATGGATGTCGTCCCGGTTGTTCCGGGTACGGAGAAATCCTGGTCGCATGGTCCGTTCGCCGGCGACGTGGCGGGCGGCTATGTCTGGGGACGCGGCTCGATCGACGACAAGGGCCCGCTCGTCATGATCCTCGAAGCGGCCGAGCGGCTGGCGAAATCCGGTTTCACGCCGCAACGCACGATCATGTTCGCGTTCGGCCAGGACGAAGAAGTGGGCGGCGCCCAGGGCAATGGCATGATCGCCGATACGCTGAAGAAGCGCGGCGTTCATCTCTACTTCGTGCTCGACGAGGGAGACGCGATTGTCGATGAACCCTTTCCGGGCGTGCAACGCCCCGTGGCATTCGTCGCAATCGCCGAAAAAGGCTATTTGAATCTCGAACTCGTCGCCCACGGCGAAGGCGGTGATTCGTCGCGGCCGGGCCACGACCTCGCCGTCGTTCGTCTGGCCGAAGCGATCGGGAAGGTCATGAACCATCCCTTTGCGTCGGGTCTCGACGATATCCAGCGCGAAAAGCTTGGCGTTCTCGCGCCTTTCGTGCCGTTCGCGCAGCGTCTGCTGCTCGCCAATCTGTGGCTCTGCGAACCGCTCGTCGACCGTCTGGTAGCAATTGATCCGGACGGGGCAGCGCGCCTGCATACGACGATCGCGCCGACCATGGTCGCGGGTGGCGTCAAGGACAATGTGTTGCCGCCGCAGGCCCGCGCGACGATCAATTTCCGTCTGCACCGGCGCGACACGATCCAAAGCGTGATCGAACATGTCCGCAAGGCGATCGACGATCCCAAGGTCGACGTGATCGCCTTGGGCGAGAGGAAGGAGGAGGCCTCGAAAGTCGCCGATATTCATGGCGCGGCATACAAATTCCTGGTGGCGCAGATTCAACGTTCGTTCGACGACATCCCGGTAGCGCCCGACACCGCGACGGGCGCCACGGATTCCCGACACTATCTGCCGATCGCTGACGCCGTGTTCCGTCTCGACCCGTTTCGATTCGGGCCGGACGACCTGTTGCGCGTCCACGGCACCAACGAACGCCTTGCCGTGCGCGATCTGGCGCCGGCGGTCGCGTTCTACATGCGGCTGATGCAGAACGCGAAGTAACGATCCGGACGCACCCCGCATTCCAATCGGCGCGTTGGATGCGCAGAAATAGCGCGCCTATTTGATCTCGAATGTCATCGAGACGCCGGCCGATACGGCTTCTTCGCCGGCGGCTGTCGGAGTCACGGCGCCGCTTTCCACGCGCGCGATGGCAAAATAGAGGGGCCGCGGCGGCGCAGCCTCGTTTTCGCTGATCGCGGCGATGCGTCCGAGCGTCACGCCGGCGGCTTTGGCGTAGGTCTCGGCGCGGTCCATCGCGTCCTTGACCGCTTCGGCGCGCGCCTGCCGGAACAGCGGTTTGGGATCGCGGATGGTGAAGCCGATGCCGCCGAGCGAATTCGCGCCCGAGGCGACGAGCGCGTCGATGGTGGCCCCGAGCCTGGAAAGATCGTCGACGATCACCGAGATATCGTTCGAGACCCGATAGCTGACGATGCGCTGCGCCTCATTGCCGGTTTTTCCCGAATCATATTGCGGCGATACGTTGATGCCTGAGGTTTGGATCGATTTGTCGGGAATACCCTGCTGTTTCAGCGCGGCAAATACGGCATTCATCGCGCGCCGGTTGGCGGCGAGCGCGTCGGCGGCGGTTGGGGCTTCGCTTACGACGCCGGTCGACAGCCTGGCTTCGTCCGGCACCACTTCGACTTCGCCGTGGCCGGAAACCGACAGCGTCCGCAACCCGGACGGGGCATTGGATTGGGCCATGAGTGGAGTGGGCGCCGCAAGGGCGAGCGTCAGGCCGACGGCGGTCAGGGCCGAAATCCGCGACATTTCGCGGCCGAATGTCCGTTGCATGCGGTGTCTCTCCTTGCGAGGCAGCCAAGTCTGATGTTGCCTCAAGGCGAAACTGGGGCAATAGCGCAGCATGCACAGAAGCGGCCGTTCTGCGGCAAAAGGGCTTTTGGCCGGCGCGCTATTCCTGATAGAACGCCCGACCCCCCTCGTGGGCCTGTAGCTCAGTTGGTTAGAGCTGGCCGCTCATAACGGTCTGGTCGCAGGTTCGAGTCCTGCCGGGCCCACCAATTTTTTCGAGGGGTTTGCGCGTCGCCGTCGCTCGAACTTTCGCTGTCGAGGTACGCAAAAGGTACGCTAAGGCCCGATTCCGGGTTGCGATAAAGCGGAATCACTTCGCGCATCTCTTTCCGAATGAGACACACCGTTCTGCTCAAATCCCGGTCTGGTGCTTTGTCACAGACAATAGCGCCGTTGAATACCGTTGAAGCGCGCCCGCATCTGAGCCTGCCTTTCTTCCTGCGATATCTTGACGGTATCGCCCGGCAGCGCCTCTGCGAGGCCCGAGCGCTTGACGAGCCGCGTATGAATGATTGTCGTCGCATCGTTGAGAAGATTGCGAAAGGTCATGTTGCCGAGCTCGAAGCCCTGCGTGTCCAACCAATTGTGATAGCCGGGATCG
>JBAVOL010000087.1:0-64067 GCA_049692035.1 Rhizomicrobium sp. | reverse complement strand
CGTTGCGGCAGGGCTCGACCGTCCGCTGGATCAGCTCGTCGACCAGCGCCTCGAGCTTGGCCCGGGTCAGCTTGATGTTGAGATGCTTGGGCCCGGCCTGGTCGGCGGTGATGAAGGGCAGGTTGACCTCGGTCTGCATCGACGCGCTGAGCTCGATCTTGGCCTTCTCCGCCGCCTCCTTGAGGCGCTGCAGCGCCAGGCGGTCGTTGCGCAGGTCGATGCCCTGCTCCTTTTTGAACTCGTCGGCGAGATAGTCGATGATCCGCTTGTCGAAATCCTCGCCGCCCAGGAAGGTGTCGCCGTTGGTCGACTTGACCTCGAACACGCCGTCGCCGATCTCGAGCACCGAGATGTCGAAGGTGCCGCCGCCGAGGTCATAGACCGCGATGGTGCCGGCCGTCTTCTTGTCCATGCCATAGGCGAGGGCTGCCGCGGTCGGCTCGTTGATGATGCGCAGGACCTCGAGGCCGGCGATCTTGCCGGCATCCTTGGTCGCCTGGCGCTGGGCGTCGTTGAAATAGGCGGGCACCGTGATGACGGCCTGGGCGACCTTCTCGCCAAGGAATGCCTCGGCGGTTTCCTTCATCTTGTTGAGGATGAACGCCGAGATTTCGGACGGGGCAAATTTCTTGCCGTCGCGGCCCTGGACCCAAGCGTCGCCATTGTCCGCCTTGACGATCTTGTAGGGCACCATCCCCGCATCTTTCTGCGTCAGGGGATCGTCGTAGCGCCGGCCGATCAGCCGTTTGATGGCGAAATAGGTGAATTCGGGATTGGTCACGGCCTGGCGCTTGGCGGCCTGGCCGACGAGCCGCTCCGAGTCGGTGGTGAATGCCACGATCGACGGCGTAGTGCGGGCGCCTTCCGCGTTTTCGATAACCTTGGGGGCTGCCCCCTCCATGACCGCGACGCACGAATTGGTCGTGCCCAGGTCGATGCCAATGACTTTAGCCATGTTTTTACCCTTCTCTGCGGCGGACGGTTTCCTGGCCTCGTGCGAGCGCCCTCCGGCCCGTCCCCTTTAGCATGATGTCGGCGGCGCAAAAGCCCCAAAAAGACCGCACCGCGTCTGCGGGGTATATAGGAGCGGGGTCACAAGCCCACAAGGCGGAAGCCGCCGCGTTCGTGCCCGTATTTCCCTGGAGAAGCACGCCCCGACGCGTTGTTTCTGGAGGAAGGCGCCCGGGTCCGGCGGGAAGGGCATGCGGGGCCGGCGTCGGCGCTTCCGCCCGCCGGAACGGACAGGATCGCGACCTCAATCTGCAAACGGACGTCGAGCCTTATTCCCCCGGCGGGTCGAGCGCCTGGGCTGCATTCGGATGGGTCTGTACCTGGATGTAATCGGCGAGCCCGATGGCTGCGATCAATCGCTGCTGCGTCAGCAGATAATCGATATGCTCTTCCTCGTTTTTGAGGATGTTTTCATAGAGTATCCGCGAACCGTAATCCTTGACGGTCTCCGCATAGGCGATGGCCTCGCGCAAATCCGCCAGCGCCTTCTCCTCAAATTCGAGGTCGCAGGCAATGACCTCTTCGGTGTTCTCGCCGATCAGGAGCTTGTCGAGATATTGCAGATTGGGCAGCCCGCCGAGAAACAGGATCCGCTGCACCAGCGAATCCGCGTGTTTCATCTCGTCGATCGATTCCTCGTATTCTTTCTTCGACAGTTCGGAAATGCCCCAGTTCGCCAGCATCCGCGAATGCAGGAAATACTGGTTGATGGCGGTAAGTTCGTTCTTGAGAATGCCGTTGAGGAATTCGATCGTCTTGGGGTCGAGAGCGGTTTTCCCTATGCCGCTTGCAGCGTCTGCTTTTTTTCGAGCAGATCCTCCACCAGCGCCACGATCGTTTCTTGGCATGTTCCGCAAACCTTCTCGACGCCGTTATGGGCGTACACCTGATCGGGCGAGGCCGCGCCGCAGGCAATCGCATCGCGAACCTTCGCTTCGTTCAGCCTATTGCAAACGCAGACAATCATCCAGACACCATGCGAAGCTTTCCATGCTCGAATGGTCTAGTTGCGACTGATTGTCAATATCAGTATTTCCCCTGATCCCGCGGCGCCCGCCTGCGACTTTCATGATCTTGACCCTACACGCCCGCTGGCCGATTTTGCGGGCCAGTCGGCCCGGTTTGCCGGCCGGGGGAACGATGATCCGCACGCTGCGCCTTGCCGGATTGCATATTGCGCTTGCCGCGACGGTTTTGCATGCGCTGGTGCCTCCGGGCTGGATGCCCGGCCAGGGACCTGGCGCTCCCCTGATCATCTGCACGGCCGAGGGCGGCATCACTCTCAAGGCGCCGGCGCAGCGCGGCCATCCGGCCGACCATTCCGATCGCGATCATCAGCTTTGTCCGTTCGCGGCTGCCGTCCATGTGGCGGTCGCCGCCAATGCGATCGCGCTTCCTGCGCCGTCCGCTTTCGGCCGCACGCTCCTATCCGCGCCAAGCATTGCGCGGGGCGAGCCGCCGTTCACGCCCTATTCGTCACGCGCCCCACCCGTTCGCGAAGTGTAATTCTTGTTGAGAGCACCGGATGCCCTGCATCCGGTGCATGGCCGCTCACGCGGCATCATTTTCGCGAAAGATCGATCCATGACGATGTTCCATGATTTCGGCGGCAAATCGGGCCGCCGCGCACCCGCGTTGATCGCGGTCCTGTTCGCCACGACCCTGGCTCCTACTGCCAGCTATGCCTGCGCCTGCGGCTGCGGAATTTTCGACGTCGGCGCCAATGTGCTCGCTGGCATGCCAAGCGCTTCCGGCTCCGGCTTCTCCGTATGGTTCCGGTACAGCTACATGAACCAGAACCAGAACTGGGAGGGCACGTCCAAGGCGCCCGCCTCCGACAATTCCGACAAGGACATCAACACCAGCTTCTACACGGTCGGCGGCGAATACATGATCAACTCCGACTGGACGGTGATGGCCGAACTGCCGGTCTATGCCCGGCATTTGAGGACGACGGACGACGGCACCGTATTCGGAACGGCCGGCAGCATCTATACCGGCAAACTGACCGACCTCGGCGATTTGCAGCTCTCGGCCTCGTACACCGGGCTTTCCCCGGACATGTCGACCGGGCTGAGCTTCGGCGTCAAGCTGCCGACGGGCAATTACACCGGCCCCACTGGTCCCCTCGGCGGCGCGGAATTCGACCGCGACAGCCTGCCCGGCACCGGCAGCACTGATCTGATGGTCGGCGCCTATCATGTCGGCACGCTCACCTCCGATGGGGCGCTCGGTTATTTTGGACAGGTGCGCTATCAATTCGCGGTGCTGACCCGCGATAGCTATCGTCCCGGCAACGAACTCGACGGCGCGGTCGGGCTCACCTATGATTTCGGCCAGCAGGGACCGCTGGCCGATGTGATGCCGCTTCTGCAGCTGCTCGGCTCCTATCGCGAGAACGACAGCGGCAACAATGCCGACCCGTTGAACTCGGGCTACCGGCGGTTGCTGGTCGCGCCCGGCGTCGAAATGCGTCTGAAGAATTTCCGCTTCTACGCCGACATCGAAAAGCCGATCTACCAGGACACCAACGCGGCCTCGAACGTGGCGATTGAAGGCACGGCAGGGCAGCTCATCGCATCGACGATGTACAAGGCGCAGATTGCGTATGATTTTTGAGAGCAAAGCCCACTTGCTTTGACGATGTTCACAAGTCCCCCTCCGCCTCGCACGAAATGCGCGACGGGAGGGGGAACCCTCTTACAACGCGGCAATCACCGCGGCGTTGAAGATTTCGCTCATCTTGGCGCCGAGCGGCACGATCTGGACGGATTTTTCGAGGCCGACGAGCACCGGTCCCATCACGGTCACGCCGCCGATCTGCTGCAGCAGTTTGGTCGAGATGGAAGCGGAATGGATCGCCGGCATGATCAACACATTGGCGGTGTCCTTCAGCCGGCAGAACGGATAGAGCGCCATCTTCTCGCGATCGAGCGCGACATCGGCGGCCATTTCGCCGTCATATTCGAAATCGACTTCGCGGGCGTCGAGAATCTTCACCGCTTCGACCAGCCGTTCGGAGCGTTCGGCGACGGGAAAGCCGAAGGTCGAATAGGCGAGCAGCGCCACGCGCGGCACATAGCCGAATCGTTTGGCAACACCCGCCGTCTGCACCGCGATGTCGGCGAGTTCTTCGGCGGTCGGCATCTCGTGCACATTGGTGTCGCCGACGAACACGACGCGGCCCTTGGTGAAGATCAGCGTCACGCCGATCGGGCGTTGGCCGCGTTCCGAGCCGAGCACCTGGCGCACCGTGTCGAGGGCGCTCGAATAGCTGCGCGTCACGCCGGTCACGACCGCATCGGCATCGCCCGCCGCCACCATCGAGGCCGCATAAATGTTACGGTCGTTGGTCACCATGCGCACGCAGTCGCGATAGAGCGCGCCACGGCGCTGCAGCCTTCTGTAGAGCGCGTCGATGTAGGGTTGTGCTTCCTTTGCCGAATGCGGCACGCGGATTTCGAACGCGCTTTCGTCTTCGACGCCGGCATTGCGGATGCCTTGCCGGATGATTTCTTCGCGGCCGATCAGCAGGGCTTTGCCCAAGCCCGCGTGTTGGAACGAAGCCGCCGCGCGGATGACCGATTCCTCCTCGCCTTCGGCAAACGCCACGCGCTTGGGATTGGACCGCACACTGCCGATGATCCGCTGCAGCAACAGGGCCGAAGGATCGAGCCGCGCGGTGAGCTGGTCGCGATAGGTGTCGGCGTCTTTCATCGCGTGGCGCGCCACGCCGCTTTTGATGGCGGCTTCGGCGACGGCCGACGAAACGCGCGCGATGAGTCTCGGATCGAAGGGGGCTGGAATGATGTAGTTGGCGCCGTAGGACGGACGCCCGCTGCTATAGGCCGCCGCGACTTCGTCGGGCACATCTTCGCGCGCCAATGCCGCGAGGGCTTCGGCGGCGGCGATCTTCATCGCTTCGTTGATCGTGCGCGCGCGCACGTCGAGCGCGCCGCGGAAGATATAAGGAAAGCCCAGAACGTTGTTGACCTGATTGGGATAGTCCGAGCGGCCTGTGGCGACGATGGCATCGGCTCTGACGGACTTCACCTCTTCCGGCGTGATTTCGGGATCGGGATTGGCCATGGCGAAGATGATCGGCGCCTTTGCCATGGTCTTCACCATGTCGGCGGTGACTGCGCCCTTGGCGGAAAGCCCGAGAAACAGATCGGCGTCGACCAGCGCTTCGCTCAGTGTGCGCGCTTTGGTGTCGACGGCATGCGCCGACTTCCACTGATTCATGCCGTTGGTACGGCCGCGATAGATGACGCCTTTGGTGTCGCACAGGATCGCGTTTCCGGATGGAAGCCCCATTGCCTTCAGCAATTCGAGGCAGGCGATGCCGGCGGAGCCCGCGCCGTTCACCACCACCTTGATATCGGAGAATTTGCGGTTGGTCAGATGCAGCGCATTGATGACGCCCGCCGCCGAAATGATGGCGGTACCGTGCTGATCGTCGTGGAAAACGGGAATGTCCATCAATTCGCGCAGGCGCTCCTCGATGACAAAGCAATCGGGCGCCTTGATGTCTTCCAGATTGATGCCGCCGAAAGTGGGACCGAGATAGCGCACGCAATTGACGAAGGCATCGACATCCGTCGTGTCGACCTCGATGTCGATCGCATCGACATCGGCAAAGCGCTTGAAGAGGACGGCCTTGCCTTCCATCACCGGCTTGGCGGCGAGCGGGCCCAGATCGCCGAGGCCCAAAATCGCCGTGCCGTTGGAAATGACGGCGACGAGGTTGCCCTTGGCCGTGTAGTCGTAGACGGCGTCGGGGCGTTCGGCGATGGCGCGCACCGGAACGGCGACGCCCGGCGAATAGGCGAGGCTTAGATCGCGCTGCGTCGCCATCGGCTTGGTCGGCGTGATTTCGATCTTGCCGGGCTTGCCCATGGCGTGGAAGGCGAGCGCTTCTTCTTGCGTGAATGACGGGCGTTTGATGGTCATGGCAATCCGTTCGAACCAATCCACAGAATATCGCGCCCCTGAGCGCAACCTTTCAATGGCAGCGACCGCAAAAAGGGGCTCCGGCAACAGGTCCGTCTGCTAAGTTGAGACCCATGAACGAACACGTCGCCGGAGAGGGCGCTACGCCCTTAATGACCCAATACCAGGAGATCAAGGCGGCCAACGCCGAATATCTGCTGTTTTACCGCATGGGCGACTTTTATGAACTTTTTTTTGACGACGCGGCCAAAGCGGCCGAAGCGCTGGACATCGCGCTGACCAAGCGCGGCAAGCATCTGGGCGACGACATCCCAATGTGCGGCGTGCCCGTCCATGCTGCGGAGCAATATCTTGAAAGGCTGATCCGCAAGGGCTTCCGCGTGGCAGTGTGCGAGCAGGTGGAAGACCCGGCCGACGCCAAACGCCGCGGCGCCAAGGCAGTGGTCAAGCGCGAGGTGGTACGCCTGGTGACGCCGGGCACGCTGACCGAAGATTCGCTGCTGGAGGCGCGCGCCTCCAATCTTCTCGTGGCGATAGGCCGCGCGGGCGAGGATTATGCGCTTGGAAGCGCCGACATGTCGGCCGGCGAGTTCACGGTGGGTCCGGTTGCGCTTGCCGATCTCGCCGGCGAACTGGCGCGGCTCGCACCACGCGAGATCCTGGCGCCCGACCGCCTGCTCGCCGATCAGACGCTGGCGCCGCTGCTCAAATCTCTGGGGCCGGCGCTGACGCCCCTGCCTGCCGCCAAATTCGATTCGGGGGTGGGCGAGCGCGCTCTCAAGAATCTGTACGGGATCGCCGCCCTCGATGGGCTGGGCGCATTCAGCCGGGCAGAGCTGTCGGCGGCGGGCGCGCTGGTCGGTTATCTCGAACTCACGCAAAAGGGCAGACTGCCGGCCCTGAAGCAGCTGGCGCGGGTGCCCGAGCGTGTCTTCATGGCGATCGATGCGGCGACGCGGCGCAATCTCGAACTGACCGAAACGCTGAGCGGCGCACGCGCAGGAAGCCTGCTCGCGTCCATCGACCGCACCGTCACGGCCGGCGGCGCGCGCGAGCTTGCGAGCCGTCTCGCCTCGCCGCTCACGGATGTCGGCGGAATCGCCGCGCGGCACGACGCAGTCGCGTTCTTCGTGGCCGACAGCGAATTGCGCCGGGCGTTGCGCGAGGATTTGTGCCGTGTGCCCGATATCGCCCGCGCGTTGGCCAGGCTTTCCGTCGGCCGCGGCGGCCCGCGCGATCTGGGCGCGCTGCGCGACGGGCTGACCGCCGCAAGCGCCCTTTGTGAAAAACTTGCGGGAATCGACGATCCGTTGAAGACCTCGCCCGGCGAAACAAACGATGCGCGCGCCGGCCTCAAGGCGGGCATCGAGGAGACGCGTGCGCTCGGCGATAAACTCAAACGCCTGCTGGTGAGCGAACCGCCTTTTTCGGCACGCGACGGCGGCTATATCGCATCCGGCGTGCAGGCCGAACTCGACGAAGTGCGCGCCTTGCGCGACGAAAGCCGGCGGGTCATTGCCGGCCTCGAATCGCGCTATCGCGAGACCAGCGGAGTCGCCGGTTTGAAAATCCGTCACAATGGCGTGCTCGGCTATTTCATCGAAGCATCCCCGCCCAATGCCGAGAAATTGCTGGCTTCTCCGGCGCGCGATTTATTCCGTCATCGCCAGACGATCGGCAGTGCCGTGCGCTTCTCCACCGACGAATTGGCGACGCTGGCGGGGCGCATCGCGGAAGCCGCAGAAAAGACGCTCGCCATCGAGCGCCAATTGTTCGATGCGCTGGCGGCAGACGCTGTCGCGGCGCACGCGGCCTTGTCGGACATTGCAGGCGCACTGGCGCGTCTCGACACGACGCTCGCGCTCGCTCACATTGCCGTCGAAAAGCGCTACGCCAGACCCGTCATCGATGCGAGCCTCGCCTTCGATATCGTGCGTGGCCGTCATCCCGTTGTCGAAGCCTCGCTCGCCGAGAACCATGCGGGCACGTTCGTGCCGAACGATTGCAATTTGTCGAGCGATGGCGGCCAAAGATTGTGGCTCGTCACCGGCCCCAACATGGCCGGCAAATCGACGTTTCTCAGGCAAAACGCGCTGATCGCCATTCTCGCGCAGATGGGCGCCTTTGTGCCAGCGGACGCGGCTCATATCGGAATTGTCGACCGGTTGTTCAGCCGCGTGGGCGCCGCCGACGATCTGGCGCGCGGGCGCTCGACCTTCATGGTGGAGATGGTGGAAACGGCGGCGATCCTCAATCAGGCGAGCGCGAAAAGCCTCGTCATCCTCGATGAGATCGGCCGCGGCACCGCGACATTCGACGGGCTCGCCATCGCCTGGGCATGCGTCGAACATCTGCACGAGGAAAACCGTTCGCGCGCGCTGTTCGCCACCCATTATCACGAACTGACGACCCTCGCGCAGCGGCTTCCGCAACTCGCCTGCGTCACCATGCGGGTGAGCGAGTGGAACGATACGATCGTCTTCCTGCACGAAGTGGCGCGCGGCGCCGCCGATCGTTCCTATGGCATTCATGTGGCGAAGCTGGCGGGCCTGCCGTCCGCCGTGATCGGGCGCGCGGAAGAGGTGTTGCGCGCGCTGGAAGAGGGCCGCGAAGGCCATAAGCCGCTTGCCAGGATCGACGATCTGCCCCTGTTCTCCGTGACGCAACCTGCGAAGGTGGAAACAAAGACAAGCGTTGTCGAAAACGCGCTGCGCGAGGTGCTGCCGGATTCCCTGACGCCGAAAGCGGCGCTGGATTTGGTGTATGCGTTGAAGGGGATGTTGGCGGAAAAGAAATGAACGCCGTCGCGGCCCCTCACCCGCGTTTGCGCAGATTGCCGACCGTGCCTTGCAGCCCTCTCCCGCAAGGGGAGAGGGGAATTCTGTGTGCTGCATATGCATTCGATGCAATGCGAGGTGCGCCCTCGCCCCTTGCGGGAGAGGGGTGCGAAACACGATCTGTAAATTTGCCTTGATGGGGGTGAGGGGGCCGCCCGCAAGTGACACCCCTTGCTCCCATGCCCGCGAGAGTGTCAGCATCCCCCGCGATGACCACTTCGTCCCCTTCCGCCCACCGCGGCGCTACCGGCCGGCCGCGCAAATTCCTGGTTGTGGTCGACAAGACGCCGGAATGCCGCGCCGCCATCCGCTTCGCCACCCGTAGAGCCCAGCACACGGGCGGGCGCGTTACTCTTTTGTGCGTGGTCGGGCCGGGCGATTTCCAGCAATGGCGGGGCGTCGAAGAGATCATGTACGAGGAAGCCCATCAGGAGGCGGAAGGGCTGATTTATGCCGCGGCCGAAACCGTCAACGCGCTGTCGGGCATCATGCCGGAATTCGTCATTATGCACGGGCACGCGACCGAATGTCTCTTGGCGTTGATCCGCGAGGATCGCGATATCTCCATCCTGGTGCTGGCGGCGGCAACGGCCAAGGAAGGACCGGGGCCGCTGGTGTCGATGTTCGCCGGCCCCGGGCAGCACCCGATCCCGGTCACCATCGTGCCCGGCGGGTTGTCGGACGAAGAAATCGACGCCATGGCCTGAGCGACAGGAGAACGAGAATGCGTTTTCTGCACACCATGGTTCGGGTCGCCGATCTCGATGCGGCGCGGCGTTTCTACTGTACGCTCTTGGGTCTCAAGGAAATCCGCCGGATCGACAACGAGAAGGGCCGTTTCACGCTGGTGTTTCTCGCCGCGCCCGACGACGTGGACCGCGCCGGCGCGCAAGCGGCGCCTATGGTCGAGCTGACCCACAATTGGGATCCCGAGGATTATCAGGGCGGGCGGAATTTCGGCCATCTCGCCTATCAGGTCGACGATATTTACGCGCTGTGCTTGCGGCTGCGTGACGGCGGCGTCACTATCAATCGCCCGCCCCGCGACGGCCATATGGCGTTCGTGCGCTCGCCCGACGGTATTTCGATCGAGCTGCTGCAAAAGGGCGGACCAAGACCACCGCAAGAGCCCTGGGTCTCGATGCCGAATACGGGAAGCTGGTAAGCCAATGATCGGAAAGTTCATCGTCGCCGTCGCCCTCGGCCTGGTCGCGTTCGTCCTGGTGGCGGGGCTGTATACGCTGTGGGTCGGCGGCGACGTCTCGCGTACCTGGTCGAACCGGCTGATGCGCATCCGCGTGCTGGCGCAGTTCGTCGCCATCCTCATCATCATCGCGGTATTTTACATCATGCGGCGGCATTGACCGGCGCGGGGCGCTGTGGTGTTACGGGGCCGGCAAAGTTGAGTGGCTCCAATGGCTTCGGCAAAGACACTGTACGACAAGATCTGGGATGCCCATCTCGTCCATGAGGCGAAGGGCGAGGCGAGCGTCCTCTATATCGACCGCCACCTCGTCCATGAGGTGACGAGCCCGCAAGCCTTCGACGGTCTGCGCATGACGGGGCGCAAGGTGCGCCGGCCCGATCTCACCCTCGCCGTGGCCGACCACAACGTACCGACGACCAATCGGGCGGCCGGCATTGCCGATCCCGAATCGGCGCAGCAGATCGCGACGCTGGAAGCCAACGCGCGCGAATTCGGCATCGAATATCTGCCGATGAGCGATATCCGCCAGGGCATCGTCCATATTGTGGGTCCGGAACAGGGCTGGACCTTGCCGGGTACGACGATCGTCTGTGGCGATTCTCATACCTCCACCCATGGCGCGTTCGGCGCACTCGCCTTCGGCATCGGCACCAGCGAGGTCGAACATGTGCTGGCGACGCAAACGCTGCTGATTTCCAAATCGAAGAACATGCGCGTGAGCGTCGATGGCGCGTTGCCGCCGGGCGTGACGGCGAAGGATCTTGCGCTCGCCATCATCGCGCGTATCGGCACGGCGGGCGGCACCGGTTACGTCATCGAATATGCCGGCGAGGCGGTGCGGGGCCTGTCGATGGAAGGCCGCATGACCTTGTGCAACATGACGATTGAGGCGGGCGCCCGCGCCGGGCTGATCGCGCCCGATGAAATCACCTTCGCCTATGTGGCGGGCCGTCCGCGCGCGCCCAAGGCGGCTTCATTCGAAGCGGCGCTGCATTACTGGCGCACGCTCAAATCCGACGAAGGCGCGCTGTTCGATAGCGAGATCGTGCTCGACGCTGGCGACATTGCGCCGATGGTGACCTGGGGCACGAGTCCCGAGCAGGCACTGCCGATCACCGGACACGTTCCCGATCCCGCGCGCCTGGAAGACGACGCTCAGCGCGCCGGCGTCGAGCGGGCGCTCGCCTATATGGATCTGGTGCCGGGCACGCCGCTGGAAAAGGTCAAGATCGATCGCGTCTTCATCGGTTCGTGCACCAATGGCCGCATCGAGGATTTGCGCGCGGCGGCCGCAATCGCCCGCGGCAGGAAAGTCGCCGCGCATGTCGGCGCCATGGTTGTGCCGGGGTCCGGTCTCGTCAAAGCGCAGGCCGAGGACGAAGGCCTCGATGAAATCTTCGTCGCGGCGGGCTTCGAGTGGCGCGAGCCCGGCTGTTCGATGTGTCTGGCCATGAATGCCGACAGACTGGAACCCGGCGAACGCTGCGCCTCCACGTCGAACCGCAATTTCGAAGGGCGCCAGGGCCGCGGCGGACGCACCCATCTGATGAGCCCCGCCATGGCGGCGGCGGCGGCGATTGCCGGCCATCTCACCGATGTGCGGAATTTCGACGCCTGAGGCTCGCTATCGAATTTCGCCGGGGCCTCATATGCACGCGCTGTATCCTGCGAACATGTTCACCAGAGGCTCGCCATTGTATTCCTGGGCGAGCCGGTGGGGCGGAATGAATTCGTCGCGAAACCAGGGGAAGCGTTGGGGCGCGAATGCCTGAATGATCCAGTCGATCATCCGCTTGACGCGGACAATCCGTTTGGCGTCGGGATGATAGGTCAACCAGATGTCGAGCGGCATATACATGCCGACATCCAAAGGCACCAACTGAGCTCCGATAGCCTGCGCATAGGTTGGGAGCATTCCAATTCCGGCTCCCTTGGCGATGGCCCAGAAATGGGCGCTGCTGACATTGCTGCGTACGGAGACAATCCCCATCGGCGAAATGCCCGGAAAAATCCTGTCGTAATAGTCCTGCCACTTTTTGTCGTCGTCGCACTGAAACACCAATCGATGGTTCACAAGATCGGCAGCGGATTTGGGATAGCCATAGGTATCGAGATAAGATTGCGCCGCAAAACACATCATATGCAGGCGGCCAAGCTTCGTCATCATCAGGTCGGAAGCCTGCGGCCGCTCGAGCTGGATCGCGACGTCCGCTTCAAGGCGCAGGACGTCGGCCGATTTCATCGCACAATTGAGATTGACCATGAGCTTGGGATTGGCGCGCTGGAATTCCACCAGGCGCGGTGTCAGCCAGAAGGTGCCCAGGCCTTCCGTCACAGTGATCCGAACCTCTCCGGCGATTGTCTTTTCGGCGGAATTTCTCGCCTGGAGCAGTTCGAACGATGCAGCCTCCATGTGCAGGGCTGCCGCATAGATTTTTTCGCCCTCTGCCGTTGGTCTCACCCCATCCACATGGCGCGTAATCAGCACGACATCGAGCGCATGCTCCAGTTCGTCGACCTTGCGGCGTAGTGCGTTGGTCGATTGACGCAGTTTGTCGGCGGCCGAACGGAAGCTCTTGCTCCGAACGACTTCCAGGAATATTCGCGCGGCTTCCCAATCCGGAACTACCCTGGGCTCGACCCGAAGCGCGCGTTCGCCCTGAGGAACACCCCGTTCCTCCAGAGGCGGTATACACAGTTTCGCGCTCAAGGAATGATGCTCCGTAACCTCCGTGGTTTTTAGCTTAATTTGCTGAAAAGGGGAAGTTAAGGTGACAGAACACTCTCTGAGCCTGCTGCGGTCCGATGAGGCCGTGGTCGGCAACCGTCCGCACACCAAGCATTCCCTCGACCGGCTCGACGCCGGTCGGCTGGGCAAACACCTGATGATTTTTACGCCCGCCCCCGACCTGATTGCACGACTCGTCGAGACGGCGAGCCACAAAATACAGGGTATCTGCCATCCCAGCGTCGTGCAGCGGGTCATGGCGCATAACCCGCACGCGGTATGGGCAATCGCCCGCCGCCGCAAGAACATTGCCGGCGAACCCCAGGCTGAAGGGTTTGTCGCGATCCTGCCGCTCAACCGCGAAGGCCTCAGGAAACTTGCCGAAAATACCCTCGACACGGGAAATCCGGACGTCGCCTTTCTCGCCAAACCCGGCGAAAGGCCCGCCGGTATCTATGTTTGGGCAACCTTTGCGCCCGGCACGCTGGTCGGCGGCGTCGCGCTGGTATTCGAGGAAATGTCCAAGCCGCCTTTCGCCGGCGTCGACATGTTTACGCGCGTCACAACGGCCGATGGCCTGCGCTTCTCTGAGACGACGGGATGGGCGCCAAATCCGAGGATCCTCGGAATCGAGGCTCCGCATGTGTGGGCCTATTGGCGCTCCGCCAAGACCGATGCGCCTCTCACCGATACGCCTCTCTACGACAGTTATGCCCATCATTCCGGCGAACGTACGTTATCGGTGACGGTCGCTCGCAGTTTCGAGGACGTCATGCGCATCGTGTGCATGCGCAGCGCCGTTTATATCTCGGAACAGGAATGCCCCTACGAAGAGGAATTCGACGGCAACGATATGTCTGCCACGCATCTTTTGGGCTATGTGGGCGATGAACCGGCCGGATGCATCCGAATTCGTTATTTCGCCGATTTTGCAAAAATCGAACGCCTGGCGGTCCGAAAGGAGTTTCGCTCGACCAGACTTTCGTTCCAATTGGTTCGGGCCGCCATCGAGTTGTGTCGCGTAAAGGGTTATCGCCGTCTCTATGGCCACGCGCAAAAACGGCTGGTCAATTTCTGGAGCCGGTTCGGCTTCCGACTGTTCGAAGGCGGCCAGGAACTCGTTTTCTCCGATTTCGATTATGTCGAGATGGTTGCGGATATCGAGGCGCATCCCGATGCGATAACCATCGGGGGCAATCCGTACAAAACGATCAGGCCGGAAGGCCGCTGGCACGTACCGGGAATCCTCGAATCTTCGGCACACCGCGACGTCACGCGACCTTCCGTCGGAAATTAGCATATATGGCATCGGTCGTTAGTCTATCGGATTATATGGATCATTGCGGAAGGCCGATGCTTGTGCTGGTCGGCCTTCACTGCTCCCACGGCGAGGATTTTTCGGCAGAGGTTCTTGCCAATTGCAGAGCGGCCCTCATGCACGGGAGGGCCATGAAGCTGCCGGTTGCGTTTGTCCGCAACGTAAGGGCGCCGAAGTCCATTCACGAGCCGCGCTCATACCCCGCCTGGCTTAGAGGTTTCGAGGCAAGACGAACCGACATGGTGTTCGATACGCTGCAGCCGTCTTGCTATTCCTGCGCCGAGTTTTGCGAGGTGATGGAGCATAGCCCCGGAAACTTCGTCATAGCCGGGCTATTCGGCGAGACCAATTGTCTTTCCACGGCGGTCGACGCCTATCACCGCAAGCACAAGATCATATTTCTCGAAGACGCTTCGGCGAGCCGTCCGCGCGGAAACGTGCCCGCCTCGGCAATGCACAGCGCCGTTGCGAAAATCATGTCGGTTTACGCTACTGTCATGAAAACGGCCGCATGGATCAATCGCGCGACCGAAGGCATCGCAATCACATGACCGAGAGCAAACGCGTCGCAACTCTCCAATATCTCATGTCGATGCTGGCGCAAATAGCCGCAACGCTGCGGGATTTCGGCTATCAAGACGAAGCGGTTGCGCTCGATAATGTGCGGTTCGAGATGGAGAAAAAGATCCCGGCGATCAAGGTTCAAGATTAGCGGTTTTGGATCGTGTGGAATCGTGCCTGTTCTCGTGCCGGCTTTACCAGCACGTGCGCCCGCGCCGCCAGATAATCGTAGAGTGCATCGATTTCGTAATCGGCAAATGCGTGAAAGCGGGTGGCCGCCAGCCGCGGCATCGTGCGGAGCGGGCGGCCGTCCGCGCTTTTGCCGGCGCGCAGCAGCGCGAAGAATGCGCTGCGATCGTAATGGGCGACGACGTTCAGGTCGGGCGCCGTGCCGTCAGCCGATCCCGTCAGATCCGTGTCATGGCAATCGCTGCAGGAAATGCGCGCAAGATAGCGCCCGCCGTCGTAACGCGGTCCCAGATCGAGCGAGGCGGCGCTTTCCAGCGTGCGCGGCGCAATGGGTTCGAGGTCCCCGCGCGCAATCGCGAAGCGCGCGCGCATGTCGAAAGCGGCCTCGGGTCTTATCGCGCCCGCGGGCGCGAGCGTGCGCAGATAGGAGACGACGGCGACGACATCGGCCTCGCTCATATAGATATAGTCGAACGCCGGCATCGCCCAGGTGCTGGTGGCGGCGGGGGTGATGCCATAGCGGATGGCGCGTTCGAATTCCTCGTCGCTCATGCTGTGGGCCATGCGCCGCAGATTCGACGACCAGATCGGCAATGTGCCCGTGCCACCCAGCAGACGACCTTCAAGATTGCGGCCGTGACAGTCCGCGCAACCGGCGATCGTCACGAGATGGGCACCGCGGGCGATCGATCTGGCGTCATGGACAGCTGCCACGGTGGTGGATGCCAGGGGATAGCGCCGCTCGATCACCGCCTCCGATTCGAGCCAGATCACGCCCGGCACCAGAAAGGCGAGCGCGACGGCGGTACCGGCCGCAGCGAGCGTCCATTTCAGGACTGGATTCACGCGTGCGTACCGGATTGCCGAGGGGGGCGCATGAATGAATCAATAAAGATGAAGGCTCCAACCCGCAATTCACCATCCGGCCGGGCATCACGGTTTTGAGAGGTGACGCGGTGGCAATGACTGGGCTATAGGATGCTGCGTCGCATCGAGGTTTCGCGTCCGTCCGGATGAAAAAGGTGTCGTCGCCACGATCGCGGATGTCCGCGCCGGTCCGTCTCACGGGTTGGCGGCTGGCGGTCACTTCGCTGGCTTTCGCCGCCTTTGTTTTGCAAAGCTTCGTCGTCCAGACGCATATTCATATCACGCACGAGGCCGCGGCGCGCCTCGCCGCCTATGTGGCCGCCCATGCGCCCGAGCGTTTGGCCCAACAGGCCGGCGAGGGCGGGCACGAAAAGCATCCCGAGAACGACCCGGCCAATTGTCCGATCTGCCAGGAAATCCTCCACTGCGGCCAGTTCGTGGCGCCGGCCGCGCAAGTCTTCCTGCCGCCGGCAATGGCGGTCTCGACCATCGCCGTGGTCGACAAGGCGCTGCCGTTCATTTTCGCGCTCTCGCATGCTTGGCGCGGCCGGGCCCCGCCCCGCATCTGACATTTCCGACCATTCATTGACGACGCGCGGGTCACGGAGCGATTCTGCCCGGACTGCCGCCGTCCATCCGGAAACGATTCCGGCCTTTGTGCATCTTGCATGAAATGCCTGGCCGGCTGTTGCAGGGGTTCCCAGTATGTTTCGCAGTTTTCTTCTCGCCGGCGTCGCCGGCGCAGCTATTCTTTCCGGTCCGGCCCTCGCCGCGATCGACAATGGTACTGACGGTACCGAGACCATCGTCGTCACCGCCAAGCGCCTCAGCGAGGCGCGCGCCGGCATCCAGACGCAGATCGGCGCTTCGACCTATGCCATCACCGCGCAGGACATTCAGGACACGCCGGGCGGCGACAACACGCTGCTCAATCAGGTCATCCTGCAAATGCCGAGCGTGGCGCAGGACTCCTATGGACAGTTCCACATCCGTGGCGAGCACAACGCGCTGCAATACCGCCTCGACGGCATCACGCTGCCCGAAGGCATCAGCGTGTTCGGCCAGACGCTCGACCCGCGCCTCGCCGAGTCGGTCGAGTTGATTACCGGCGCATTACCGGCGGAATATGGCCTTGCCACCGGCGGCATCGTCGACATCAAACCCAAGACGGGCCTGTTCAATTCCGGCGGACAGATTTCCGTCTATGGCGGCAGCCACAACGAAATCGAGCCGAGCCTCGACTATGGCGGTTCGTCGGGGTCGTTGAATTATTTCGTTTCCGGCGACTACATGGCCAATTCGCTCGGCATCGAATCGCCGGACGGCAGTTCGACCCCGCTGCACGACAGGACGCAGCAATATCACGGCTTCGTCTATCTGGAGGACATTCTCGATTCCAACAGCAGCCTCACCGCCATCCTCGGCACATCCCACGATCACTTCCAGATTCCGAATACGCCGGGACTAACGCCGGGGCTCGGCCTGACCGACGTCAACGACCCGTATGCCGGCGGGACTACCTATCCGAGCGCTCTGGAAAACGAGACGCAGCGCGAAATCACCCATTATGCGATCCTCAGCTATCTGCGCAGTCAGGGATCGTTCGACTTCCAGATTTCGGCGTTCGGCCGCTATTCGAGCCTCAATTTCTCGCCGGACCAGATCGGCGATCTGCTCTATAATGGAATCGCGCAATCCGCTTACAAAAAGGACGTAGCACTCGGCGAGCAGGCGGAGGCCGCCTATCACCTGGGCGACAATCACACGATCCGTGGCGGCGTCATCATCGAGACGGATCGCCTGACCAGCGACACGACCTCGTCGGTGTTGCCGGAAGATTGCACGACGCAATATCCTGCGCTGCCCGCCGGCACACCAACCAATCCCTATAGCTGCGCGCTCTATCCCAGTTCGACACCAGGCTACAACGTGCCCGAAACGATCGTCGATAACGGCGCGAAGACGCAGTGGACCTACAGTTTCTATCTGCAGGACGAATGGAATGTGCTGTCCGATCTCACCCTGAACTACGGTCTGCGCTACGACAGCTACCAGGCCTACAGCAGCGGCAATCAGATCAGTCCGCGCGTCAACGCGGTGTATAAGCCTTGGGACGGCACGACCTTCCATCTGGGCTATGCGCGCTATTTCTTGCCGCCGCCTTTCGAGCTGATCGGCAACGAAACCGTCGCCAAATTCTCTCCGACGACGGCGAACCCGACGGCCGGCACTTCGGCAACGCCCCCGATCACGCAAGACACGACGCCGATCGCCGAGCGCGCCAATTATTTCGACGCCGGCGCGCAGCAACAAATCATCGACGGGCTGCTCGTGAGCATCGACACCTATTACAAGCTGTCGCACAACATGATCGACGAAGGGCAGTTCGGCGCGCCGATCATCCTGACGCCGTTCAACTACAGGAAGGGCAAGCAATACGGCGCCGAGCTGGCCGCCGACTACACGAAGGACAATCTCAACCTCTACGCCAATCTGTCCCTCGAACATGCGATGGGCCTGGGCTGGGAGACGAGCGAATTCAGCTTCGATCCCGCCCAATTTGCGTTTACGCAGACCCATTATATCCATCTCGATCACGAGCAGGCATTCACGGCCTCCGCCGGCGCGTCCTACAAATGGGGCAGCACCCTGTTCGATGCGGATTTGATTTTCGGCACGGGCTTGCGCGAAGACAACCCATTGCCAAGCGGCGAGGTTATTCCGAACGGCACGCATGTACCGGCTTACGCGCAGGTCAACACCGGCATTGCGCAGGATTTCAGCGTCTTCAACATCCAGGGTCTGACCGCACGCTTCGACGTGATCAATCTGTTCGACGTGAACTATCAAATCCGCAGCGGCAGCGGCGTCGGCGTGTTCGCGCCCCAATGGGGTCCCAGGCGCGGCTTCTTCGTGGGCCTGACGAAAGCGTTCTGAATTCTGCGGGCGCCGGCCGCTCCAAGCTGCCGGTGCCCGCACTAATTTCCGGTCTCAGGCCACACGTCTCGGAGGGTAATTCAGATGGAAACGGATCGGGTCACGGACTCGAATGATGCCTCGCCAAAAATTCTTGCAACACGTGACGTCGTTCTCGCGCGCAATGGCAAAGTGTTTGCGAAGCTCCCCGACCTTGCGCTCGCCGCCGGCCAATCTGTTGCGATTGTCGGTCCGTCCGGCTGCGGCAAGACAACCGCCTTGCTCGCGCTGGCCGGCGTCAGGCCGCCGTTCGCCGGCACCATCGCCATCGACGGCATCGATCCGTGGCAGCTTGGACAACATGCCCGCGACGGTTTTCGCGGACGCCGGATCGGCCTGGTGTTTCAATCGTTCCATCTGGTCGATGCGCTGAGCGTCGCGGCCAATATTCGCCTTGCCGCGCAATGCGCCGGCTATCCCGTCCACGAACCGCACCGCCTGGACGATTTGATCCAGCGGCTTGGTCTGACGCAGGTCCGCGCGCAACGCGCCGATCGCATCAGCCACGGCCAGGCGCAGCGTGTGGCGATCGCGCGCGCGCTGCTCAATCGCCCGGCAGTCATTCTCGCCGATGAGCCGACTTCCGCGCTCGACGACGCCCATACCGCGAGCCTGGTGGAATTGCTCGCGCAATCGGCTGCTGCCGAAGGCGCGGCACTCGTAATGGCGACGCATGATCGGCGGGTTCTCGATTGCGTCGGCAAGGTTGTCGAGATGGAGGCCATGCCATGAACATCATTGCGCTTGCTTTTGCCTATCTGCGCCGCCGCTGGGGGCAGGCCTTGTTGTCGATCATGGTAGGGGCGCTCGGAATCGCCGCCGTCGCCACGGCCTATGTCGGTATCGACGCATTGCCCGAAGCCGCCGAACGCGCATGGGGGGGCGTCGATCTTGTCATTGGCCCCAAGAGTTCCGCGCTCGATCTCGTCCTGTGCTGCGTGCTCCATGTCTCCGACCCTACGGGCCTCGTCTCGCAGAAGGCGGCGCTTGCCGCGGCGAACAATCCCTTCGTGCGCGCCGCCGCTCCCATCGCGCTCGGCGACAATATCGACGGCTGGCGCATTGTCGGCACGACGCCCGATATTCTTTCCGTTTATCGCGCCGATCTTGCGCAGGGGCGCGTATGGACGAAAATACTCGAAGCCGTGGTAGGTGCTCGGGCCGCGCAATCCTTGCACCTCAAATTGGGCGACAGCTTCGTCGGTGCGCACGGCCTGGCGATCGGCGGCGAGTTGCATTCCCAATTTCCCTATCGCGTCGTAGGCATACTCGCACCGACCGGCTCGGTGCTCGACCGTCTGGTGCTCACCGACATCGAGACGGTGCGCTACATTCACAAAAAGCACGCGGAGGACGAAGCCGAAGGAACCGGCATGACGGAAGGCCAAATCATCGCCAATTTGCCGGATGCCGCAACCGCAGTCGTGGCCTCGTATCGCAGCCCCGTCGCGGCGCTTCTTGTCCCTCGCCTGATCAACGCCAATCCTACGCTGACTGCTGCAAGTCCCACTTTCGAAATCGCCAGGCTGATGAGCTATCTGCGCCCGCTGACGGTTGCGGCCGAGGCCTTGGGGTTCCTGCTCGTCGCCATTGCCGCCGCGGGCGCCGCCGCGGGATTGATGGCGACGATGAATGCGCGCACACGTGATCTGGCGCTGCTGCGTGCGCTGGGCGCCGGCCCGCTGAGCATCGCCGGTGTTGCGTTTGCCGAGGCTGCGATGATTGCCTTGGCTGCCCTGCTCGTCGGCATGGGACTGTCGGCGCTGCTGCTTGTCTGGGGCGGTGATATGCTTGCCGATTCGACCGGTCTGCTCGTCACGCCGCATGTGGAGATCGACGATGTCCTCGATCTTGTCGCCGGAGCGTTCGTCGTTGCATTCGTGGCCGCGCTGTTTCCGGCACTGCGCGCGGCGCGTACATCGATAGAGGAGCTGCTGCAATCATGATAGACAAACGAATGTTGCGAATCGTGGTGTTGGCGAGCCTGTTCGGCGCGGCGCAATTGCAGGATGCCGCACTGGCGCAATCCGGAGGGCAACCGGCCTCGGAACGCGCGCTGCAGGACACATTGCCGAAATCGCAGAGTCCTCTCTGGGTCAAATTCGCCAAGTGCAAGATCGGCTACAATAACCATACCGGCATCTACCGCATTGCGGTGACCCCCGAAGTGAAGGCGCTTGCCGGGCATATCGTTACGCTCAACGGTTTCGTGATGCCGTTGGACGGCTCCGACCATACCAGGCATTTTCTGCTGACGCGCCGCACGCCGGTCTGCATGTTCTGTCCGCCGGGCGAGCCGAACGAAGTCGCCGAAATCTTTGCGCCCCATACGATCGTGTGGACCGACAAGATCGTGACCGTCACCGGTCCGATGAGCCTGATCGACAATGGCGAGAAGGGAATGTTCTTCAGGATCGATGCGACGACGGTAAAATGAACGCGCCCGCGCAGGCCGACACCAGCGCGCGCGCCCGCGCCAGTGTCAATCCTCCGCGCCAGCGCGCACAAGTCGTGCCGTTGGCAGCGAGCGAACGCGCATAGGGCAATATGCCATCGCTGTCGCCGGCCGCTCGCAGGGCGGCTTGCGGCGTCGAACGGGTTTGCGCCACAGCGGTTGCGGCGAGCGCGGGTGATACCTTGTCCAAATCGACGCGGGCGCGCGCCTCGTCGCTGATGATCACGATGCGGACACGGGAGCCGTCGCGCCGCGCGAATTCGGCCACGGCAGGAAGTTCGAGCCGACAAGGCGCACAGCCCGGCGCGTAATAGACTTCCAGCACTGGCGGCAGCGCGGCAGGGCTCATGGGTCGGCGGCGCTTTCGGATGACGCGGTGAGCGCGAGTGTGGTTTCCCAATTGCATGGAATCAAGTCCATCTCTGTCATGACCTGCTTTTGCGGGCCATGACAAGAAGAATGAGGACAATTCCCTCCAGACCAAATCGGCTCTAAAATAACCGCCGGATACGGAGATCATCATGCACGCGCAATCGATCGACACCTATCGCCACGACCATGTCTTTCTCGGCGACGATCACGCCAGGAACGAACGCAAGACCCGGCTGGTGATCGCGATTTGCGGTGCAATGATGATCGCCGAGATCGGCGGCGGCGTGCTGTTCGGCTCGATGGCATTGATCGCCGACGGCTTGCACATGTCGACCCATGCCGGCGCGTTGCTGATTGCCGCTGTGGCCTACGCCTATGCGCGGCGCCATGCGCGCGACCGAAGTTTCGCGTTCGGAACCGGGAAATTCGGCGATCTCGCCGGCTATACCAGCGCCATCGTGCTCGCCATGATCGCGGCCCTCATCGGCTATGAGAGCGTGGGCCGGCTCCTGCATCCCGTGCGGATCGCCTTCGACGAGGCCATTCCGGTCGCCTGCCTCGGCCTCGGCGTCAATCTGTTGACCGCCCGGCTGCTGCAGGACGATCACGATCATCATCACGGACACGCGAATGACGACGATCACGATCGTGATCGTCACAGCCGCGATCTCAATTTGCGCGCCGCCTATGTGCATGTGCTGGCGGATGCCGCCGTTTCGGTGTTTGCGATTGTCGGGCTTGTTGGTGGGCGCGAGTTCGGCTGGGTGTGGATGGACCCGATGATGGGCATCGCGGGCGCCATCGTCATCGCCAATTGGTCGTGGGGGCTGGTGCGCGACGCGGGCGCGGTTTTGCTCGACCGCCAGGCGAGCCCTTTGCTCGCTGCACGAATCGGCGAGCGGCTCGAAACCGGTGGCGACCGGATTTCCGATTTGCATCTGTGGCGCGTCGGACCCGGCCACAACGCGGCGATCATCTCGCTGGTGACCCATGCGCCGCAGCCGCCGGCCTACTACAAGGCAAGGCTCGCTTCGCTGCCCGACCTCAGCCATGTCACGGTGGAAATCGAGCAATGCCCGGGCGCGCACGCCGCGGCCTGCGGGTGATTCCGTCGGCAAGCGCGACAAGACGCATGGAGCGCCGAAACATTCGCATTTTTCCGGACGCGTCGCGCGCCAACAGGTTTCCGAGCGGCCTGATATTTGTTCGAGCCGGAAGGCTGATGAAATACTTTCGCAAATAAGCGCCGCCGAATGGCCCCATTTTACGACTGGTTTTGACCCATAATAAGGTATGCGGCAAATCTCTCGGTCTGTTATCGTCTACGCCGTTCCAGAGTTCATCTAGGGAACCCCGGCTAAATTAAGGTCCGTGGCCCGTCGATCTGGGAAAAGGGGAGGATATAATGATCCGCAGACAGCAACCGAGTATGGCGTCCGTTTGTGCCGCGGCTTCGGTGATTGGCGTGGCCGTCATGTTCATCAGCCTCTCAGCACCGGCCGCCGAAAACGACACGGCCGCGGTCCTGGCCGCGAACGCCCAGTTCTATGCGGCGCTCAACAAGATGTTTGTGGGCGAACTCGCCCCCATCGTGGCGGTCTGGTCCCATGCCGATGACGTGACCTATATGGGACCCACCGGAAATTTCGAACATGGCTGGAGCGCCGTCCTCAAGGACTGGAAAGGCCAAGCCGCCATGAAGCTCGGTGGAAAGGTGGCGCCCGTCGATGCCCAGGTGATCGCTGGCCGCGACGTCGCGGTCGTGAACGATTACGAAGAGGGCGAGAACACCAACGCGCAGGGCAAGGTCGTGCTGCTAAAGCTCAGGGCCACTAACATATTCCGGAAAGAAGGCGGCCAGTGGAAGATGGTCGGCCATCATACCGATCCGCTGCCCTATCTGGCCAAATAGCGTGGAGTGCGATCGGTGGCGGTAAAGCCTCCCCGGCACGAGCGGCCAGCGCATCATCCGATGGCTGCGTCGGCTTCCCGCCACGACCGTCAGGCGCGCCGACGGGTGTAACGCGGCGTCGGAGTCATGAAGCACGAGAACCATGATCGGAGGAAACACTCCTATGTTATCGGAAAGACAGCAGCAGATGGTGGCTCTATTCGAGAAGCACGTTGGTGCGGAACTCGCGGGCGATCTCGACACCACGATGGCCACAATGAGCGACGATCCTCACCTCAACCACGTTCCAACCATGGCGGGGGGCGTCGGCCAGGACGGTGTCCGTGCCTTCTATCGTGATCATCTCGTCGGCAAGTTCTTTCCGCCGGATATGAAGATGGTGAGCGTGTCACGTACCGTCGGAGAGGATCAAGTCGTCGAGGAACTCTTCATCAGTTTTACCCACACGATGGTCCTTGACTGGCTGCTGCCGGGCGTGGCGCCGACCGGGAAAGCGGTCGAGATGGCAGTTGCCGTGATTGTTGGCTTCAATGGTGACAAGATTTCTCATGAACACATCTATTGGGATCAGGCCGGTGTGCTCGTGCAGATCGGATTGCTCAGTCCCACCGGTTTGCCCGTGACCGGTGTTGAGAGCGCACGCAAGGTATTGAACCCGAAATTGCCACCCCGCGCTTTCTAAGCGGCTTGGCGTGCAAACCGTCCCTGGCGCCTCGGATACATCGGAGATCAGCCCCATGAATGGCCGAGTCTGGCGCATAGGGGACCCAAGACTTTCGTCTCTAGGATGTGCCTTCGACATGTCCTACGTAGCGGGAAGCGCGCGGGAGGATGCGCGTCGGGGTGACGGTGCACGACGGGCGAACATCGCTCCGGCCACGATATTCTCTTTTGGACGAGGACGCTGCCGGCGGGTCGGCTGCAGTCGATAATCCAATTCGCCCCGGACCAAAGCTGGTCAAACACTTCAAGAGCGAGTGACGGCAGCAACATTCACCACTCCAACCGGCCGGGCGTGTGATATCGTCAACGCAGGGAGATAACCATGACAATCGAACGTACATTGGAGTCGATCCGTGTTGACGTGCCCGTTCCGCCACACGTGCCCAAGGATCGCGTCGTCGATCTCACCTGGGCCATCGGCCATCTGCCGAACGACCTGCGCGACCCTTACGCGCCCTGCCGCTGGCTGAGCGGGCCGGAGATTCCGCGTCTCCTCTACAATGCGCCGAAACCAGGCGCTGCCGAAGGCCCCATGCGCAGCAGGGGACACTGGGTCGTCACCCACCACGAAGACATCCAGCGCGTCTATACCGACAACGAGATCTTCTCGAACAAGGGCACCGCGGAATTTCAGGCGCTGATCGGGGAGACCTTCCGCTCGATTCCGCTCGCGGTCGATCCGCCCGAACACGGCAAATATCGCATGTACCTGATGCCGCACTTCTCGC
Organism: Rhizomicrobium sp.; assembly: GCA_049692035.1. Taxonomy (GTDB): domain Bacteria; phylum Pseudomonadota; class Alphaproteobacteria; order Micropepsales; family Micropepsaceae; genus Rhizomicrobium. The sequence goes on along the minus strand of JBAVOL010000087.1, from coordinate 39,230 downwards.
CCGCACGGCTCAAACTCCTGGAACCGCGGATTCGCGAGCTCGTGATCGAGATGATCGATGCCTTCGCCAGCAAGGGCGAAGTGGACGTCGCCTGGGATTTCGGGCGCGTCTTCCCGGTGCGCGTCTTCATGGGATTGATGGGATTCCCCGCCCCCATGTTCGAGCAATTCCTCGCGTGGGAATGGGACATCCTCCATTCGAACAGCCTCGAAAAGATGCAGGCCGCCTTGCGCGGCGTGCTCAACTTCCTGCGCGGCTTCATCGCCGAGAAGGAAGCCCGTCCCGACGATCACCTCGTCTCGAAGATCGTCCACGGCAAGATCGAAGGCCGGGCGCCGACCGAGGAAGAGAAGATTGGCATGGTCTGGTTCCTCTGGCTGGGCGGGCTGGACACGGTGGCGGCGACCATCAGCCAGATGTTCCGCCGCATGGCGCTGGAGCCGGAAATTCAGGCGCGCTTGCGCGAGCATCCGGAACTGATCGAGACGGCCGTCGAGGAATTCCTCCGTACACAGCCTATTCTCAGCTCGGGCCGGACCGCCAAGCGCGACTTCGAGTGGCATGGCGTCACCATCAAGGCAGGCGAGTCGGTGATGTGCCTCAACCCCTCGGGCAATTTCGACCCCGCCCAGTTCTCCGATCCCCGGACTTTCGATCCCGCGCGGCCGATCAACCGGCATTTTACCTTTGTGGGCGGCGTTCATAAGTGCCTCGGCGCCCCGCTCGCGCGGCGAGAACTCTGGATCCTGCTGGACGAGTGGTTCAGGCGCATCCCGGAGTTTCGGGTGAAGCCAGGCGCGGACACGACGGTGTTTCCGGGATTGCTCTCGATCCGAAGTCTCCCGCTCGTCTGGAATGCTGCGGCCGGGTCTCGGACAGACGCGGGTGGGGAGCGCCGCGACAGATAAGGCATTCCCTCTCGCGCGATGCTCCTTCGGAATTCCCCTAAGCGGCTGCTCGCGACATTCGAGGATGGCGGCAATTGGCGTTTAGCGGACTTTGCGCGGAGGTCCGCTTTCCATCCAACGCCGACCTCGGCTCGGGACTGCGCCCTTAAGTTCCCGTGACGCCAATTCGAGTCGGGACTTCGATCAGAGGGTTGCATTCTTCCGGCAGGTCGCCGGCGCCATTTTGGGGGGTGACCCGAAAGATCAGCGCGCCCGGAAATTGACCCAGCGGGCTTCGGGGGCTTGACGGCGCCGGGCGATCCGCTTACGTCCCCGCCCCCCCCGGTTTAGCCGCGAAGGATACCCGCCCTTGAAACTGCCCATCCACCGCGAAGGCTGGCCGTTTATCGTCGCGGCCGCCCTCATCAACGTGCTCCTTTTCCTGGGCGTTTGGTGGGCCGGCTGGCTGTTTTTGCCGATAACCCTCTGGGTGGCGGCGTTTTTCCGCGATCCCGAACGCACCCCGCCGAACGGCGCCGGCCTTCTGGTCAGCCCGGCCGATGGCCGGTTTTTGCCGGTCGTCCATGCCGCGCCGCCGCCGGAACTGGGCCTGGGCGCGGAAAAGCGGCTGCGCCTCAGCATTTTCATGGACGTTTTCAACGTGCATGTGAACCGCATTCCGTGTAATGGAACTGTCACAACACTTGCCTATCGGCCCGGCAAGTTCTTCAATGCGTCGTTTGACAAGGCGAGCGAGGATAACGAACGCATGTCGATCCGGATTCGGGCGGAAGGGCTGGGGCCGGCGGCAAAAGATGTCGCGGTGGTGCAGATTGCCGGCCTCGTGGCGCGGCGTATCGTTTGTAACCTTCAGGAAGGACAGTCCGTATGCCGGGGCGATCGTTTTGGCATAATCCGTTTCGGCAGCCGGCTCGACATCTATTTGCCGGACGGCGCGCGCGTATTGGCGAGCGCCGGGCAGAGCGTCAGAGCGGGCGAGACGGCGCTCGCAGACTTCCCCAATTGATGGCAAGAATGGGTGGCATGGGAAAACGCAATCTGGGGCGCACGGCCGCCGCTCTGCGGGACGACTTTCCGTTCGGCAAATTTCTTCCCAACGGGTTGACGCTGCTGGGCCTCTGCTCGGGGACGACGGCCATTCCGTTCGCGTTTGCCGGGAACTGGAAAGCCGGCGTCGTGGCGATTGTTTTCGCCGCCCTGTTTGACGCGCTCGACGGCCGGGTCGCCCGCCTCTTTCATGTCGACAGCGCGTTCGGGGCGCAGCTCGATTCGCTTGCCGATCTCGTCAGCTTCGGCATTGCGCCGAGTGTCCTTGTTTATATGTGGGCGCTTCACCAGGCCGCCGGTGCAGGCTGGGCGGTGGCGCTCATCTATTGCGCGTGCTGTGCGATTCGCCTGGCGCGTTTCAATGTCGAAGCCGCCGAGCGCGATCCCCTCGCGCTGCCCAATCCGTATTTCACCGGCCTGCCGACGCCGGCCGCCGCATGCCTCATCCTGTTGCCGCTGCTCCTGGGCTTTCAGTTTCAAAGCCAGGCGTTCGCCAGCCCGCTGCTCAATGCCAGCGTGATGGGAATCATGTCCTGTCTGATGGTCAGCCGCGTGCCGACATTGTCGGTCAAACACATTCATATTCCGCGGTCGATGAAGAAGCCGATCGTGGCGTTTGTCGGGCTGCTGTTCTGTTCCGCGCTGCTGTGGCCCTGGGCGACGATGACGGCGGCGCTTCTCGTTTATCTTGCGACGATCCCCGTGAGCGCCGCGTCATATGCCGAGCCGCGCGAGAACAGACATATCGAGTCCGGCGATTAGGCCGGATCGAAGCGCCCATCGCGCGTGCGGCAGCCGAAATAGGCCGTGGCGACCTGCCAGATGATGTCGCCGCCATGTTTCCGGCGATAGGGGCTGATCGAGCCTTCGCCGGTATTGTGCGCAAAGCCACCGAGCTTGGCACCGCGATTGAGTGCCATGATCGCGTTGGGGCTGACCGCGCCGAAACTCGTTCCGGAAATGTTGAACACCGACGCGGAATAGGGTTGGGCGGCAAGGGCAATGAAGGCGTGTCCGCAAATGTCCGTCAGACGACGGGCGCGCTCGGCTATGTCGAATTCGCCTACGCCATGCAGAACAACATGACCTATATGGACATGACCAATGCAGCGGGAAAACGCGTTGCGCCTACCATGGCCGCTTTCCAGTCCGCTGCCGCCCACGCCGATTTCGCCAAGGTGCAGGACTTCTATCTCATTCTCACCGATCAGCCCGGCGCCAAAAGCTGGCCGATCACGGCGGCAACCTACATGCTGATGCGCAAGGATTATCCCGCCGACAAGAACACCGAAGTGCTGAAGTTCCTCGATTGGGCGCTGCGTGACGGTCAGGAAGACGCGAAAAAGCTCGACTATGTTCCGTTCCCGAACAGCGTCGTCGAGCAAATAGAAGACTCCTGGACCGCGACTCTCGGCGCGGACGTCTGGAAATAATCGCCGCCAGTCCCGGCCGCCTCGCCTGGCGGCCGGGATTTTCACCCATCCTTTCGATCGACCCCCGCGCTTCGGCGAAAAACGCCGCGTTCCTCGAACAATCGGCGGAAGCAAAATGCGCCATATTACGAGAGCGTCTGACATCGTTGCGCATAATTAATACCGAATATATCTTTTCGTAAGAAAATGATTCGTTTGAAAAAGCAACTGTTTCCAGGCGTAGAACGCACGCAACCGACGCATGGCGCAATATCTCCGAAACCGCCGGCGCTGCGACGCAGCTGGACCGGTTCGAACGGCCGCGAACAAGACGTTTGTTGCCAGCCAGGCTCGTGAAACTCTCGCAAAACCGGTATTCGCTCTTGAAGGCGAATACGGTGCGACGGAGATTTTGTGGCAGCGCCGGGGCAAACTCTCAACGCGAATCTTTCGGAAGTCGGCGGTCGCGCTTCCGGCTGGATGCGCGCTTTATCGGCTGCATGCGTATCTGCACCGCAGCCGCGCCGGGGAAAAGCCATTGCGGTGTGATCCTGGTCGCTTGCAGTTTCTTGTGCTGTGCGACAATGATGTCAGACGACATCTCACTTGGTCTCGCCGTCTTTAGAGACGGCCCGTTGTCGGGGAAATGTTTCTTCCCGGAACGATGGCCGATTGATGCGCAGGGCTGTCCGTACGGTTTGCGAGGGGCACATAAAAGCGGATAGCGTGGCGGGGCGGGGTAATGGGGTTCATCGATGAATGCGAGAATGCCGAGCCGCGCGTGGAGCTCGCTTCACAAGTGTTGGTGCGACGGCAGGGTGACTTTGATATTTCGGGCGATTTGGCGGTTGCGCTGCCGGCCCTCCTCGTCGACGGCGCGACGATTGTCCTGCTCGCTACAATATCCGGCGCAGCCTATTATTATTTTGCCTTCGGTAATGTCGGCCAACCCAGTGTTTATGCGGGATTGGGTCTCCTCGACGCCGTCTTGTTTTGCGGCATGACGCGGCTGATGGGTGCCGCACGCGGCACGATGGTCTCGCGTGGGGCGGGACGCGCGCGTCTCGCGTTGATCGCCTGGATATCGACGTTTCTGTTCCTGGTTTTTGTCGCCTTCGCTCTCAAGGTAGGACAACAATATTCACGCGGCGCGGCTTTGAGCTTCTTTTTGCTCGGAGCACCGTTGCTCGTTACGACGCGCGTTTGTGGGCCAAGGGTATTGGCGCGGACGTTGTACGCCCATGCCTATCGCGGCAGCGAAGCGATAATTGTGGCGCCGCGACGTATCGGCGCGCACGAGGTCCTTTGCAAGGAACTGCGCGAGCATGGTTGCGACGGCGTACACATTGTCGATTTCGAGGGCGACTGTAACCCGATCGATTGGCCGGAAGAGCGGCGGCGTCTTGTAAAGCGTATCGTAGATACAGCGCGTGTGACTGGTCCGGGCGAAATTTATCTTCTGAGTGCAAATAACGCGCAAGAGCGTATCCTTGGCATTCAGGCAGGCCTCAGGCTCGTGCCCCGCGCGATCAACTTGATTCCAACGGACTCGGTCGCGAGCTTGTTGTCTCTTCCCATCCGCACAGTGGGAACCACTGTTGCAATCGAGATGCAGAAGGTGCCGATGTCTGCCGCGGCGCGAGCGGTCAAAAGGGCGATCGATATCCTTGTTGCAAGCATCGCATTGGCATTCGTGTCGCCTGCTTTTCTTGTTTTTGCGCTGGCCATCAAGCTCGATTCGCGGGGCCCTGTGTTTTTCCGCCAGCGTCGCAACGGGTTTCGCGGGCGGCCGTTTCGGATACTCAAATTCCGCACCATGACGGTGCTCGAAGACGATGGAACGGTGACGCAAGCCCGCCGGGAAGATCAAAGGGTGACACGCGTCGGTCGCTGGCTTCGCGCAACCAGTTTCGACGAACTTCCGCAACTTTTGAACATCCTGCGCGGGGAAATGACTCTCGTTGGACCGCGACCGCACCCCGTCGCACTCGACGAATTTTACGCCAAGCAGATTGAGGATTACGAACTTCGCCAACACGTCAAGCCGGGGGTCACCGGCTGGGCCCAAATCAACGGCTTGCGCGGCGAGACGCCGACCGTGGACCTCATGTTTCGCCGCATCGAGCACGATCTCTGGTACGCATCGAATTGCAGCGTGACGCTGGACCTGCAGATTTTGGCGAAGACGTTGTTCGTCGTGCTGCGCCGGGACAATGCGTATTGATGCCCAAGGCGACTTGATCAGAACGGGTGCCGTGGAGCAGGAAATCCGGGAAACCGATTGGCGTCGCAACACGGACGCCGTGCCCGAACCAGTGAAAGCCATCGGGGACATGGTTCGCCAGCCCGATCGCAGGAAGGGATTATGGTGACGCTCTGCTGCGGCATGCTATACGGTGCCGGTCACGGTACAAACGGCGTTGAGAATGCCCGTCAAAGTTGAAGTTGGCGAGTCGCCGCTGCGATTGCGGCTGCTTTCGGCACTGGGGTTTGCCGAGCGGCGTGAGGCGCGTGTGCCCGATGGGGTACGGGTTTATGCCGTGGGGGACATTCATGGTTGCAGCATGCAACTGGACAGGCTGCACCAACAGATCGCAGCCGACGCCGCATCGTCGCGCGGCGACAAATCGATCGTCTATTTGGGGGATTACATCGATCGCGGCCCCGATTCGCGCGGTGTCATAGAGCGGCTTCTGCACGGGGTTCCCCAAGGTTTCGACGTGACGTTCATCAAAGGGAACCACGAGGCTGCGATCTTGAGTTTCCTTGAAGACGCCGGATACTACCGCGCCTGGCGCGCCTATGGTGCTCCCGAAACGCTCATTAGCTACGGAGTGCATCCCCCGCTTTACGATGCGCCTGGGAAATTCGAGGAAGCGCGTCGTGCGCTTGTTGCAGCCATTCCCGGCGAGCATCTCAAGTTTTTGAGGAGCCTGGAGCTCACTTCTATTGTAGGGGACTATGCGTTCGTCCACGCGGGTATAAGACCGGGGCTCCGAATCGAAGAACAGAGCGAGCAGGACTTGCTGTGGATTCGCGAAGACTTTCTCGATTGCACCGCCCTCTACGACAAGGTCGTCGTGCATGGTCACACGCCGGTCCCCGCTCCCGTCCGATTGCGTAACAGGATTGCAGTGGATACGGGTGTTTATGTCTCGGGCGTGCTGACATGCGCGGTGCTTGAGGGGGATTCCTGCCGGTTCATTCAGGCCGGAAACGGCTGAACGGAAGAGGCTCGCGCCGCCCAAATTTCGCCTCACTGATTTTGTGTAGAAGAGGTCTATATGACCGCTAATCGCGACGGAATACGCCAATGAGTTTCAGTTTGTGGAAATGCGCGAGAACGGGGCTGCTTTTTGCCTTCCTCCTTGCAGGAATGCTGGCCGCGACGATGGCTCCGACGATCGCGCAGGCCCAGCCCGCCTCTGGTCCCGCAGCGGCCGGCGGCGGAGCGTCGGGCACCGTCGCCTACAAGCTCGACTCGGGCGACAAGGTGAAAGTCACGGTCTATGGCGAGGACGATCTGTCCGGCGAGTTCGATGTCGATGGCAGCGGCAATGTGCGCTTGCCTCTGATCGGTCAGGTGAGGGCTGCGGGGCTGACGCAGCACGAATTCGAAACGGCGGTCGAAGCGCAGCTCGCCCAGGGTTATCTGATCAATCCCAAGGTCAGCGTAGAGGTTACGAGCTACCGTCCGTTCACGATTCTCGGCGAAGTCAACAAGCCCGGGGAATATCCCTTCGAGAACGGCATGACCGTCCTCAATGCCGTGGCGCTCGGCGGCGGCTACACCTACCGGGCAGACAAGGACAATGTCTATATCCGGCGGAAGGGATCGGACACCGAAGTCGAGTTGCCGGCGGATGACAAAACTCTGGTCTACCCAGGCGATACGGTGCGTGTCGACGAGCGGATATTTTAGGAATCCAACTGCCTCGCAGCGTATGCCCTGCAATTGCATGACGTTCACGCGTCGCTTGCCAGTTCTACGCCGCTTGAATCCATTCGCGAACTGTTAGGACATTTTTCGTATGACATGGGTCGCAGCAGATGACCAATTCTTCATAATTGCTGTGGGTATTAACGTTGCCAACCGCGAATCCGCTGCGTAAATTCCAGCCGATTCGCGGGATAGCGAAGCGGATCAGGTTGGAGCGGCCGAATCGGGGCAGTCTCCCAAGTGCGGGGGTTCAGAGTGGTCATTGCTATATTGCGCAGGCCGTTGCTACGGCCGGCGATGCTTGTGCTCATGGTCGGGGCATCATCGCTTGCGATGACCGCAGGCGCGGTGGCGCAGTCCAGTTTGTCGGCAAGCGATCTGGCGGACATTAATGGCTCGGTATCGGCGGCTGTTGCCGCCGCGGAATCGTCAAGTGCCGGTCAAAGCCCGGCCGCTGTTAACGCGGCGGTTGCGGCGGCGGTCGCTGCAGCTACCGAAGCCGCGATTTCGCAATATGGCAGCGCGGCAGCCGAAGCCGTTGCGGAGGCCGCAATCGCGGCGGCGACGAACGCCGGCGCCAGCTCGGCGGCAATCGGCTCGGGCATGGCCACGGCTGCGGTATCGGAAGGCTCTTCCACGGGAACGGCAATTGCGGACGCAGTGGGCAGCACGGGAAACGCAGCCACTGTCGGTCAGTTTGATTCGACCGCAGATGCAACCGGCGGCAGCCTCGGTGCGGCGCTCGCGTCTGCTGCAAACTCATCTACGTCAATCGCCTCCGGCGGCGGTTCGCATGACGGCGGCACGGGCAGTGGCCCGCTTGGCGGCGGCGCGGGTGGTGGCAACAACAGCCTCGGGAGCAATGGCCATAGCTCCACCGGCGGCGGCAACCCGAGCGGTAGCGGCAACACCGGGACGCCTCAGCCTTCCTGTTCAAACCCGAGTTGCACGGGGTGAGGTGCGAACGAGCGTGTGCTCATTCATTCGACATGGCGCACGGATAAAATTTTAGATAGCGCGATATAAGCAGCGATTCGAGCGTCAAGGTTGCTTAGTTTTGTGTGGTTTGAGAGCGACATTTTTCGCGCTGATCGTGAGGGGAAGGATGTTTCGCGTTTCCGGGGGCGTTGAATCATGAGCGTGTTGAAGAAATTGACTGCCACGGCCATGCTCGCAGCCGCGACGATTTCTGTGAGTGGGGTGGCGGCATGGGCAGATGCTCCCGTTAACGCACCAGATGCGAGCGCTCCCACCGATCAGGCAGCCGGCCCGGTTGTCTGGAACATGAATCAGGAAATAAACGCACTGGCGGCGTCGCGAACGCTCGATCCGGAATTCGTTGCGAAGGGCATTCCTCTCGGCGGCGGTCCGTTCCGACTGTTCACCAATTTCGTCTCCGACGCGTCATATGACGACAATGTTTACCGCACCAACCACAACAGTCCGGGCGCGGCTCCCCAAGCCGATTTCTTTTTCGCCGAGAGCCCGACCCTCGTTCTCGACTACCAGACGAGCTTCGTGCATCTCGATGCCTACGCGGATGCGACGTTCAACGAATATGCGAAGTTGAGCGCTGTGGATAACACCGAATACGATGCCGGTCTCGGGGGCACCTATGTCATCAGCCGCGCGGCGCAATTCAGCGGCAATGTCAGCTACAGCCAGGACGCTCAGCCTTTGTCCTCACCGGACAATGTCAGCTTCCAGGCGCGCCCGACGCTGTATAATGATCTCAATGCGACGGGGCAGTTCAAATACCAGCCCAACCGGCTCGGCTTCACGCTCGGTGCGAGCGCCGACGTCTATAATTACCAAAGCCAGCCGGTCATCGGCGGTGGCGCAGACATCGACATATCCGACCGGAATGACACTGTCGTTAGGGGCTTTTTCGAAGGCGACTATGATTTTTCGCCAGGCTATGAAGGCTTTTTGAGGGCATCCTACGATTCAGATCAGTATCAGCATTATTTCGACGTAACTGGAACGCACCGCTCTTCGACCGGCGAACAATACGATGTCGGCGTGAAGACGCTGTTGAGCAACCTTATACAAGGGCAGATCTATCTCGGTTACCTGAGCGATCAGTACGATCACCATCAGGCTCATCCGCTTGCCGATATCAGCGGCCTGGATTTCGGCGCCTCTCTGACGTGGTTTCCTACCGAAATGCTGACCGTGCATCTGGCCGGGCAGCGCTCGATTGTGGACACGACGCTATTTGGCGCGTCGGGCGGCGACGACAAGAATGTCGGCCTCAATGCCGATTACGAACTGACGCGTCGCATCCATTTGCTGTTCAACGCGGATTACGACGATACGTCCTATAATGGCCAGGTGAGACCGTCGGATGCCTATATTCAGACGCTCACCCTGGGCGTCGGGGCAAAGTGGCTGATCTCTCACTATGTGCAAGGGACGCTGGCCTACAATTATTCGACCCGCGGTTCGGACGCGCCGAGCTTTGTGTACCACGACAACCTTGTTACCGTGGGCCTCAACTTCCAGATTTGATTCGCGCGGCTGGTGAGATTGTGTGGGCCGGCGTGATGACCTAAATGCCGGCTTGGGGCTGACGGGTTGGCCGTTCGGTCCGCGCCGATTTGCCTAAGGTGTCGACGGGATGAACGTTCAGACGCGGCTCGAGAGCGACGAGCGGCAAATGGATTCTGCGGCGGCAGAAGGTTTTCAAGGTGCCTCCAGCGTTCAGCTTTCTCTGCTGGAACTGTGGCAGATCGCGAGGCTCAGGGTACGAGCGATCCTCGGGGCCGCTGCAGCCATTTTCATCCTTGTCACTTTGGTCGATCTGGCGCTGACGCCGCTCTACAAAGGCACGGCCATCGTCATGATCGACCAGCGCGAGAACAAGGTCGTCAATGTGGAAGAGGTGCTTTCCGGCCTGCCGACAGACCAGGCCTCCATCCTCAATCAGATACAGATATTGCAATCGCGCGAGCTCGCCTGGCACGTGATTTCCAAGCTCGGGCTTGATCGCGACCAAGAGTTCAACCCCGCTCTTCGCAAATCGTGGCTCAGCTACCTTGCCGTGCTCGATCCTTTCGCCTGGCTGCCGGACGGGTCGGGCGCGTTTCAGTCTCCCGAGGAAAAGCAGGAAAAAATCAGGGACGCCATCATCACGCGATTCGAAAAAAGGCTCGGCGTATCGCAATTGCAGCTGTCGACCGCGCTTCAAATCGACTTCGAATCGGAAGTGCCCGGCAAAGCAGCCAGAATTGCCGATGCGATCGCGGATGCCTATGTCGAAGACCAGCTCAATGCGAAATTCGAGGCCACGCTCAAGGCGACCCAATGGCTCTCCAGCCGCCTCGGGCAATTGGCGGATCAGGCCCGCAAGGCGCAGGACGTTGTCGAAAAGTACAAAGCGGACAATCACATTACCGAGGTGGTCGGACCGCAAGGCAGCGGCCTGGTATCGGTCCTCGATCAGCAGATCGGCGCGCTGAATGCGCAACTTGTCCAGGCCCGTACCGACGCCGCGCAAGCCGAAGCGAACCTCGCGCGCGTGCGTTCTCTGGTGAGTTCGGGCCATGCCGCCGAAGTCACGCAGGTAGTCTCTTCGGTCATGATCGGTCAGCTGGTCCAGCAGCAGGCCGAGCTGATTCAGAAAGAGGCGGAGATGTCGACCCGTTACGGGCCGAAAGATCCGAAAATGCTCGACCTTCAGGCAGAAAAGCGCGACCTCGACGCGAAAATCGCAGAAGAGACCAGTCACGTCGTCGGTACCGCCGAGAACGATGTGGCCGTTGCGCGCGCGCGCGAATATTCACTGCAGTCGAGCCTGAACCAGCTCGAATCGCAATCGGCGGTTCAGGGGGTGGCGCGGGTCAAGCTGCGCGAACTCGAAGCCAACGCCGCCTCCAGCCAGGCGCTTTACGACACGTTCGTCGCGCGCTCGAAGGAAACGCAGCAGCAGGAAGGCCTGCAAATCCCCGATGCGCGGGTTATTTCCCGCTCGGCAATTCCCACCGCTTCGAGCTTTCCGAACAATACGCTCGTGTTCAGCGTGGCGTTCGTGGCCTCCCTGTTTGCGGGTTTCGTCGTGGCGTTCATTTTGGAACGGCTGGACCACGGGTTCCGGACAAATGCGCGGGCGGAACAGGTTCTGGGCTATCCGGTTCTTTCGACCCTGCCAGACATTGCTCCAAATCGCACTCTGAAGCTCGGAGCCGCCCGACGCGGGGGCGGGCAGAGCGCCAACGCCAACGCCAACGCCGCCGATCTCGTGATCGATCGCCCGCTTTCATCCTATTCGGAAGCCATTCGCGGCCTGCAACTTGGTATCACGCTCTCCAATGTCGACACCCGGCCGAAGGTGGTGCTGATAACCTCGGCGCTTCCCGGCGAAGGCAAGACGACGACGGCGCTTAGCCTTGCGCGCCATGTCGCCCAGACGGGGCAGAAGGTCGCCCTGGTCGACGGCGATTTGCGGCGGCCCAACGTGAAGAAGATCGCGAATCTGGGTGATCAGCCGCATGATCTTATCGACGTGCTGAAGGGTGACGTGACGCTGGATCAAGCCGTGGTCAAGGATTCCAGAAGCGCCGTCATGATCCTGCCGGCCTCAAAGCACGTAAAAAACGCGCCCGACCTGATCGAGAGCCAGGCGATGGCCAAACTCATTACCGAGCTGCGCGCCCGCTTCGATTTCGTGATCCTGGACTCGGCGCCGATCCTGCCGGTTACCGACACGAAGATTCTGACGCGGCTCGCCGATGCCGTGCTGTTTGTCGTGCGTTGGGAGCAGACGCCGCGCGACGCCGCAGCCGACGCCGTCAAATCGTTGCACGACATTCATGCTCCGATCGCGGGCGTGGCGCTCACCCGGGCCGATTCCAAGCGCTTCCATTATTACAGCTTCGGCTACGGCAGCTATTACTACTCTTACGCGAAATATTACGAGGCGTGAGCCGGCGCCCGGCGAACCTTGCGATGACATCGACGCCCAATTCCATCCGGGTCATTTTCGGCGTCCTGCTTTTGAGCGTCCCAGCGCTGCTTGCCTGGGCGGCCGTTCCGCGCTTCGTTTTCGGGCTTGGGACCGAAGGCGCGCATCGTCTCGTCTTGTCCGCAACGATCGGACAAAGCGTGCCGGTCGAATCGGCACGGACTGCCGCGGCGGCGTTCGAACACGCGCCGCCCGGCGACGGCGACGACCGGGCTTGGGGCGCGGAATTTCTGGCCCTGGCTGCGCGCGGCAATCCCGCAATCCTCGCGCAATCGCGCCAATTGGCGGATGAAGCGCTCGCCGATGCACCCACCAATCCGCGCGCCTGGACGCTGCTTTGCGCGCTCGAAGCGAACCGCTCGCCGGCGCGCGGCGTTGCCTGCCTGGACACCGGCTTTCCCATCGCGCGCTACGATTGGTTCACCGCGGATTGGCGCATGCGTCTGATCGCGTTCGAATGGCCGTTTCTTGACGAAACGCTGCGCGATTCCGCAACGAGCCTCATCCTGCCCATGTGGAACACCGCCCAATGGACCAACGGCATGACCTTGCGCACCGCGCTTTACGATCTGTCGCGCAGCGACAATGGCCGTCAGTTGCTCAGGGCGGGATTGATCGCCGACCGCGAGACGCTGCGCAGTTTCAACCGGTTCGTGATCGAGGAGCGGATCGATGGCCGCTAGGGCGGAGCGTCCGGCGGCGTCTGCGTCTTTCGCGCGCCTTTCGGAACGCGCGACGCTTTGGCTGCTGATTGCGATCCTGGCCTGGGTACAGTTTCCGCTCGGCTCCAATCATCCATGGTCGTGGAGTTTCCTCGTTCTTTTGGTTGCGCTGGATTGGCTCGCCTGGATTCCCGCCGGGCTGGCGGACTGGTCGGCGACGGTGCGCGCGGCAAAGCGCGTGGCCATTCCGGGAGCGTTGCTGCTTTCGGTGTTGATCTGGGGCTGGGTCCAGAGCGCGGGCTTTACGCCGGCGGCCTGGCACAATCCGGTCTGGAGCATGGCCAGCCCCGCACTTGGACGCGCCGTCGCCGGCGCGATCTCGATCAACCCGTTCGTGAGCGCGACCGAACTGATGAAGCTGGCGAGCTACGTCGCCACCGGCTGGCTCGCCTTCGTGCTCGCCGCCCGCTACGAAAATGCGCGCACGCTCTTCGTGGCGGTGTTCGCGGTGGGCGTCGCCTATGCGTTGTACGGCATTGTCCTCAGCGCGCTGGGCACCAGCCAGCTGACGCTTCTCGAAGGCCTGCCGCCGCCATACGGCCGCGATGTCAGCGGCGGTCTCGTCGCCAAGAACAGCTTTGCCACCTTCACCGGCATGGCGCTGCTCGCCGGCCTGACCTTGCTGGTCGAGGCCGGCCGCCACGCCATCGTCACGGTGCATGGCTGGCGCACGCATTTGCGTACGCTGATTCACTTCGCCGCAGGCCGCGGCGCGGTGTGGCTGATCGGCACGCTGATTTTGCTGGCGGCCCTGATCGCCTCGGATTCGCGCGCCGGATTGATCGCGACCCTGGTGGGGCTGCTCGTCATGTTCGCCATCGCGATCGTCGTGTCCGCTCGCCGCAACGCACTGAAATGGACGTTTGCGGGCGGTGCTGGTGCGGCACTCGCCATCCTCGCGCTCTTTCTTCTCAACGGCGCGACGCTGCAATCGCGCTTCGAAAACATGATCGAAACCGCAGGCGCCGGCGAAATCCGCCCGATGCTGTGGGGCGTGGCGATTCGCGCCATCGCCGCGCATCCGCTGCTCGGCACCGGCCTCGGCACCTATGGCGACGTCTATCGCCTCTATGCCGACAGCTTCATTCCCTATGTCGTCGACCGGGTGCACAACGACTATCTCGAATTGGCGCTGGGCTTGGGCATCCCCGCGGCGTGCCTGTGGATTTTCGCGCTTCTCATCCTCACCGGCCAATGCGCACTGGGCGCACTGATGCGCCGGCGCCGCCGCATCTATGCGATAGCGGCCGTGGGAGCGAGCGCGCTCGCGGGCTTTCATTCGATGTTCGATTTCAGCTTGCAGATGCCGGCCGTGTCGGTCCTTTATGCGATCGTGATGGGGATCGGCGTGGCGCAAGCGTATGCAAGCCGCGAGGACGCGGTGGAACCCGCCTTTGCGCGCGGCGCAAGCGGAAGGTGACGAACATGCGGCTTCGCACCCTGCTTTCCTGTCGCGCGCTTTTGCTGGCACTCGCGGCGCTGGCCTTCGGACTTGCCGTGCCGCCCTGCGCCGCGGCCCAAACCGCGGGAATATTGCATCGCGGCATCGCGCTGTTCCATCCCTTGTATTCCGCCGACACCACGCCCGGCCCCGACAAGCAATTCCTTTTTCCGCCCTTCGCCGCCGCGCGCCACACGCTGACCGACAAGCAGCTTTCGATCATCCGCAAAGCGGGGTTCGATTTCGTGCGGCTGCCGGTCGATCCGGGGCCGTTCCTGCAATTCACGGGCGCCCGGCGTGACGCGCTCGACGATCAACTGGGCCGGACGGTGCAAAGGATTCTGGATTCCGGCCTCGCGGTAATCGTGGATTTTCACCCCAATGCTTACGGCCCCGCGGATTATCTGCCGCCGGCGCTGGTGAAGGGCGCCGACACACCGATGTTCGAGTCGTATTGCACGATGCTCACGCGCACCGCGCGCCTGCTCGACGGCTTGCACAGCGAACGGGTGGCGTTCGAGTTGATGAACGAGCCGGCGGTGGGCGGGACTTTCGCAGGTGACGCACAATGGCAGACGATGGAAGAGATGGCGTATGCACGCATTCGCGCCGTGTCTCCCAAATTGACGTTGGTGCTGACTGGTGGGCGCAATGGAGGCTTCGACGGGCTGACAGCACTCGATCCGGGAAGATTTTCCAAGGACAATGCCGTCCTATACACGTTTCACTATTACAGACCTCTAGAATTCACCTACCAATCCTACTCGCCGGACCCAAAGTATCGGCTCGCTGCCGATATACCCTATCCCGCGCAAGCCCGGCCGATGAGCGATAGCGTCAATGCGATCACCGTGCGGGTGATGAAGCTCGATTCGTCGTTGGCGCAAAGAGCGACCGATATGGCGAAAGGGTTCGCCGATCTAGTGCGCTACAAAGCCGAAAATTTCGGTCGTTCCGATATACATCGCGACTTCGACCAAGTCGCCTCTTGGGCGAAAACGAACAATATTCCGCCGAATCGCATATTTCTCGGCGAATTCGGGGTAATACGCAGACACGATATTTACGATGGTGCCCGCGATTCCGAGCGGATTCGATGGCTCAGCGACGTACGCCAGGAGGCGGAGGCCCGTGGCTTCTTCTGGTCGTTGTGGGCCTATAGCGGGACGGGCGGTATGGAGGTCATAAAAAATGACCACGCGGACGAGATCGATTTGCTGACCTTAAGCGCACTCGGGATCGAAAAATGATCTGTCAGAGATACGTTTTGGAGACGCCCAGCCTTTTGAGCATGCCGAGTATTGTCCCTGAGGCCACCGGCACCAACCGGTCGAGCGGGAGCGGTTCTGATGCGTGATGCCCCGGAGAAGCGCGGGGCGTCTGTCCTCATCATTGAAAGGGACGAATATCCGCCATTCCGAGTCGATGTGGTCGAGTTGTTTTGTAACGGATTGGCCTTTGCTGGAATGACCATCGATTGGTTCATGATTAGCCGCGACAATGGTATCGGCGGAGTTTTCCTCGCGGAACCCAATCAACGTTATTTCGTCGGTGGAGTTGGGGGGGCGGGTTGGATTCCCGTCTCTGTGAGACGTGGCTGGAACGTTCTTCGAAATCGGCTGCACGCGGCTTATCGCGCCGTTTTTGGAAATTACGACATTGTGCAGGTTCGTGACCTTCCAATTATCGGGATCATCTACCTAATTGCGGCGCGATTGTCAGGAAAAAAATTCGTTTTTTGGCTTTCGTTCCCCATGATCGAGATGATCGAACTCAATGCGATCATCAGGCGTCATTCATTGCATCCCATTAACGTCTTGGTGCGCATTGCCGTTTCACGAGCCTTTCGGCCAATCTTTTATCGAATTGTTCTTGCAAACTCCGATCATGTCTTCGTGCAAAGCGCACGTATGCAGGAAGATATTGCTAAAATGGGGGTTCGACATGGGCGGATCACACCTGTTCCGATGTGTGTGCGCATTGCCAAGTTTAATTCCGCGTCAATCGATCCCAAATCGGACAACCGCGCCGCTGGCAAGAAAATGCTTGTCTATGTCGGTTCTATGGAGCCAGTGCGTCGTGTGGACGAGATGATCCGTGTATTGGCAATATTGACGAAGTCCGGTCTCGACGGAGTGCTCTTCATTGTAGGGGGCTACCGGCGCGACGATTATGCGGCACTCCTCTCAGTCGCTGAGAAAGAGGGCGTTTCGGATAGACTATTTTTCACGGGACATTTGCCACTTGCCGTTGCGCTCGCTTATGTCAGACGAGCCGACGTATGCCTGTCCCCGTATCCGACAGACTTCATCCACGGCTCGGGAACCCCTACAAAGCTTGTCGAATACTTGGCAATGGGGCGGCCTGTCATCGCGAACAGCCATCCCGACCAGAGTGCGGTTATCCAAGCGAGCGGCGCCGGTGTGTGCGTGCCCTTAACCGCTTCCGATTTTGCTCAAGCGGCTATCACACTTCTCTCAAACGAAGCGCTTGCATCTGAAATGTCGTCAAAGGGACCTCCCTGGGTTCGCGCCAATCGGTCTTACGAAGCGATGGTGCTCACTCTCCTTGAAAAATACAAAGAAATCCTCGCTAGGACTTCCTGGCGTGTTCAATAGAACCAAGGCGCTCTCACGATAAATACTTCACAGAATACAACTGAGTAAAACAGATTTCGACAGTTTCGAATTTGCAACACCTGATAAAGGAAATATTCAGTGAGTATTCTCCCGAAAGAAACTTCTAAGAGAAATGTGCTTTTGTCGAGTTACCAAGGTTTTGCACGGCGATCTACTGTTGAAACATTGGTCATTATGATCGCCCTCATCTTTGCCGCCGGCACGTTCACATACCAACTCGCGGGCGAGAGCCCGATGCTACCACCTGCTCTCGCCGGCCAGACATCAACAAGTACTCAAATCGTTAGAGGCGTCGCTTATCTAGCTATTATAATGGTATGCTTGCAATCTTCCCATAGCATCATCGCGATCTTGAAGCGTTCGACTCCCCTAACATTTTTGGTGTTTCTCGCCATGATCTCTGCCACTTGGTCTCCGGATCCGGTAGGGACTGTTCGAAAAGCTACGGCATTAATGCTGACCCTTTTTACCGGAATTTGCTTGGCCGCCCATTATCCAGGTTTTAGCTCGATACGGATCGTGCTCCGCACATATGTAGTAATGCTGACTTTGAGCGTCATTGTAGTTGTTGTTGCGCCGCGGTATGGAATCCATCAGGTGACGGATGGCTTCCAAAGTTCGCACGCAGGTCAATGGCGGGGAATATTCGTTCATCGCACACTACTCGGCCAAATGGCAGGCTTTTCTGCCGCTATACTAATTTCCTGCGGGTCGCATTTGATTCGTGCACGCGGAATACTCGTCACGTCGATCGCAATTAGCCTTCTTTGTCTAGTAATGGCGAACTCTGGCGGCGGCTATCTGACATTCTCGCTAGTATTATTGACATATTTTATTATTAAGAACTTTCCAAAGTCGATGAGCCATGGTGAGTACGCGCTTCTGTTTGCCATAGCTGCCTTCGTTGTATTGCCCATGCTCGTGTACCATGACGATCTTATCCAATTGATCCTCTCTGCCTTGGGAAAGGAAACGACGCTCACGGGCAGAACTCCCATTTGGCAGTCAATTGTCCTGTTATGGCAACAACGGCCATTATTAGGCTACGGCTTTTCTCTCGGCTTTAGCAAAATAATTCTGCCATACATCGAGACCACGCTTAACACAGGATACGTCCCAAATGCGCAGAATGGCTACCTCCAGGCTTTAATTTGCCTCGGGCTTGTCGGCCTTATGGCTACGCTGTGGATGCTATGGGTTGCGTTACGTCGCTCCTTTTCTGCCGCCAGATATACGCACGGTCTTCACCTCGCCCCGCTTCTGGTATGCATCTATTTCATTCAGGTGAATTTCGTCGAGGATTGGCTTGTTGAGGAGCACAATCCAGCCCTGATCCTATTCGCAACCGTATTTGCTGCTGTGGCGAGCATGGACGTTCGGCAACCGTCGTCGGTCTCATCGACTTTGCGCCGATTCCAACCACGCGGTTTACTAATGCAACCGAGGGAATACGAAAGCCAACGGCATTTGCGATGACACATTTCGCCGAAGCGGGCTTTGCTACGCGCCATGATGCGTTTAGAGCGGTCTCTAGAATGCGATTTATTGAGAATGCTCTTAGTGCGGAATGACAGCCCGATTGGCGGCTACGCGGGGAATATCTGGTAATGTCGTTCGAAAGCGGAGGAATTGAAGTACGAAGAAAATGCCCAGCCTGCGCCGGCTACAACTTCCAGATCATTTTTCGAATGCCGTATCAGAATGCGGCACTTCGCGAATTCCTGCTACGGTTCTACTGTGGTCGCGCCGATCCCGCTAGGCTTATAGGTGCAACCTATGAATTGGCCTTGTGCAATTCTTGCCGCTTGCTATTTCAAACGCAGGTGCCGAGCGGGACGCTACTCTCAGATATTTATGATGTGTGGATTCCGCCAACTGAACAGCAAGATCTTCGTTCGCGTAGAGGCACCGAGCAATACCGCTATCTGGCATTTCAAGTCGAGTCGATGATCCGTCACTTTCGACGCCATCCAACAGACTTGAACGTCCTAGATTTTGGCTGTGGGTGGGCCGAGTGGGCATCAATGGCCCGCGCCTTCGGCTGCAATGTATATGGCATCGAACTCTCTGTTGAACGAAAACAATTCGCGCGGTCGATTGGGATTCCGATACTCGACAATCCCCATCACCCAGGTGTGGTGTTTGATTTTATCAACACTGAACAGGTATTCGAACATTTGACCAGGCCGCTTGAAACCCTAAAAGAACTTGTTTCTTGCCTTGCTCCGGGGGGGCTGATCAAGATCAGCGTCCCAAATGGTCGTGGGGTGCTGCGTCGCATAACGGCGGGCGAAACGTTTCCGATGCCAGTTCAGCCGCTCGAACACATCAACTGTTTCACGGCTCAATCCCTTTATACGTTCGGCTGTGGCGCCGGCCTTAAGCTAGTTACCCCTAGGATGATTGACATGTACAACGCGGCGTCCGGATGGCTAAATCTGCGACAAGCGGCCAAAAATCTTGCTCGTCCCATCTATCGTCATGTTTTTCCTGGTAGCACATATCAGTTCTTCGAGCGCTTATGACGACACCCTAGTAAGCATATTCTTGTGGAGACGTGATCGACGCCAATGCGACTGTATGAGCTGATCTTGTTGTTGGGTTGTGCGTAGACTGACGAGTGCCGAGAAATTAGGCAGAAATCGCTAATTCATGCTCCGTCGCGAAAGGCTTGAAGCTGTTGTTACTACAAATTTTCAGTTCCGATTTGTCCGGACTTTATCGCGCAGTGGCGTTCAATCACAGGTTAAGCGTCGATTAGATGGATCGAAAATCATTTCGAATATTCGTCTCCGGTCGTATGATTGCGCTATTTATCGCGTTGGCATTCCAAATTGTTGTCGTTCGGACGCTTCCTGTCCCGGAGTACGCAAAATATTCGTTTGCATTCGCGGTCTCGGTCTTTGTCCAGGCGACAACATCTTTTGGAATACCGCGGCTTATTTCGAAATACGTTTCGCAGGCCGGGTTGACGTTAGCTAAACGTGTCGTAAAGCAATTGGTCTTAGCCCTCGTTGCCGTCCGTTTGCTCACGTGTCTGTTCATATTGCTTTTGCTAGTGGGGCTTGCCTCAATCTTTGATCTGTCGTGGATGAATAGCCACCGCGATCTGATCGCTGTTAGCGTGCTCTATATCTGTGCAAGTGCCCTGCTATTTGATGCAGACACGATGGCGCAAGCGCTGATGCTACAGCGTGAATCCAGGCGGAACGCTCTCGGTGAGCCGCTTGTACGCTTCAGCCTTATCGCGGCGGCGGGTAGCTTTGGAGATATGAATACGGCGATTGGTGTTTTGTCCGTAAGCGTACTAACTGCTGTTGTTTCTTTTGCTTTTCTACTTATTGGTGTCCTTCGGAAGTTATCGGAGAACGATCATATTGCGACTCTGACCTCCCAATTGCACAGACCAGATGTCTTGGCGACCGGTATCGGCGGTTATGCGAGTTCTTTGGCTTGGTTCGCATCCAGCCCTGCAGTTGTGCGGATACTTGCTAGCACGATGCTAAGCGTTCAAAGGTTTGCGGGCTTTGGATTCGTGCAAAGTGTTGTCGTAAGCGTGCAACGGTATACGCCCGGCCAAATGCTATTTCCGTTTATAGAACCTGCCATCATGGGAGATATCGCGCGGACAAGCGATCATCTACGTCTTCGCGCTGTGCTCTCGTTGGTTACCAAAATTGACTCGGTTTTTATCGGGGCATTAATTGTGGGAACTGTTATATCAGGAAGCGCGCTGATCGATATCGTGACGCATGGAAAATATGGTTCTGCCGCGATCTTCTTACCCTGGTTGCTTGCCCTGATTGTCGCCAATTCGTGCTACAGAAGTTATGAAATAACAGCCATCGCGCTTGGTGCCCCACATGCGCTCACGAAGTCCCTACCGTTTTCGATAGTATGGCTTGCCGTCCTCGCTCTGCTCGGACACCGGTTTGGCATCTGGCCGTTGCTTCTTTGTCCGCTCGGCGACGCTGCTACACGTTTGTGGATTGTGCAACGTTCGCTGAGCGAGCGTGGCGTTCCAAATATCATTGACGTTCCTGTCTTGGCGGCAGTGGCCGCAGTTACTTTGGGAATGAGTGCGTTGGGTCGGCAAGTAGTTCTATTCTTCTCAATTTCAGGTGTTTTTGGTATCGTGGCGGGTGCTGCCTTTGGAATGCTCTTTATTGCCGTTTTGGTTCTCTTACGTCCTTTGCGTGGAGAGGAGCGGCAGATTGTTGCTAGTGCAGACACCCGACTTCATAGGTTGCTGGCTTTATTGGTGCGATGAATGAACGCTGTTCCACGCCATGATCAACCTTTGTTCACGCGCGGTTTCGCCCTTTAGATCCTCGCACTCGCCGCCGTCACCTTCCTGTGGTGTCTCGCGCCCCTTCGCACGACCGCACCATAGCCCCCCCTCACACCGGCACCACGTCGACGCCGACTTCGACGACGTGGTCGCCGCCGCCCGTCACCACGCCGTTGAGCGGCGCCACGTCGGCATAGTCGCGGCCCCAGGCGAGCGTCACGTGCCCTTCGCCGGGGCGCACATCGTTGGTGGGGTCGAAATCGACCCAGCCGAGCGGCGGAACGAACACCGAAAACCAGGCGTGGCTCGCATCGGCGCCGAGCAGGCGGGGCTGGCCGGGCGGCGGCTCGGTGAGCAGATAGCCGCTGACATAGCGCGCGGCCAATCCCAGCGCGCGCAGGCACGCGATGCCGACATGCGCGAGGTCCTGGCAGACGCCGGCCTTGATCTCGAAAACCCGGTCGACGGGCGTCGTCGCGTCGGTAACCGTTGTGTCGTAGCGAAAATCGGCGTGAATGCGCGTCGTCAATTCGGCAACGCCGTCGAGCAGGGAGCGCCCCGGCGTTAGACTTTCGCTCGCGTAATCGGCGAGTTTGCCGGTGAACGCGGTGAGCGGCGAATCGAAAACATATTGCACCGCCTCGCACGCGTGCGGATCGCGCGCCTGTTCGATCATCGCGCGCACGGTTTCCCATTCCGGCGCTTGCGCCGCTGCGTCGTCGTCGCGCGGTGAAACCGTCACGCGGCTTTCGGTCACCAGCTCCAATGTACGGTGCGGATGATCGATCGCGAACCATTCCGAGATGTTGCCGAAATAGTCCTGCCGCCGAAACCGCTGCGCCGGCGCAGGGGTCAGCGCGAGCGCGACCGAACTCACGCGCTGCGCCGCGGTCTCGCGCGGGATCAAATGCGCGAGATGGCACGAATAGGAGACGTCCTGGAGGTAATGATAGACGGTCCGGTGGCGGACGAGATATTGCATCACGGCACCTCGCGCCGCATGGCGCCGGTGCGGCGGTGGATCGAGTGCTGAAAATAGGCATCGGTGATCGCGTCGGTGATGCGCGCCAAAGCCGTGTCGATTTCCTCGGCGATCCGGACGAGGTGGGGCCGCGCGCCGTCCTCGTCCGGTGTCGCGATGGAAACGGCATCGGCTTCCGCGAGGGCGGCGCGCGCATCGCAGGCGAGCTTCTGCGCGATGTCGCGGCGCTGGCCGGCCGTCACCCGCGGCAGCTGCCGGATATGGTCGTCGATGGCCGCCAGCTGATAGGCCACGGCGCGCGGATTGGCCTCGTCGAACAGCACCAGATCGATCAGCGGCGCGGCCTGGAACGCATTGAGATAGCGCGCCCGATAGGTCATCGCGCTGTCGGCGATTTCGAGCGTCACGCGGATCAGATCGTCCTCCCAGGCTTGCGCATGCGCCAGCGTCTGGTCGACCAGCCATGCCAGATGCGCGCCGCGCTCGATGCGCCGCCCCAGTTCGACGAACAGCCAGTTGGGGCCGCGCGTCATGTTCTCGGCCGAAAGACCGGACAGAGCCGCGCTGCGCCGCACCAGCGTGTCGAGATAAAACAGCATTTCGGTGGCGTCGAAGGCCCGCGGCGCGGCGGGCAACGCCTCGCTGTTGGTGAGCGTATGGATCGTGCGCCAGGTATCGGGCGAAAGGCGGTCGCGGGCGGCCCATGCCGTCCGGCGCACGCTCGCCAGCAATCCCTGCAGCCCTTTCGCCGATCGGAAATCGTAAACCAGGTTGTGCAGCTCGACACCGAGGCGCGAATGGTCGGCGATCCCCGCCTCGCTGATCGGCGCGGAACTCGCCCGCGCCAGCGGCAACAGCAGCTGGCGCGTCAAGGTGGATGTCGTGGCGACATCCTCGCCCAGGCGCCGCACGATCGCGCGCAGGATCCGCACCAGGTTCTCGGCCCGCTCCGCATAGCGCCCGAGCCAGAACAGATTGTCCATCGCGCGGCTCGGCGGCGCATCGCCGGAACGCATGATCGCCACCGGCTTGCCGCTCTCGTGCAAAAGCGTGAACGGATCGACCGGGCCATCCGCCACCACCCAGGCGTCCTTGCTGATGGCGCCGGACTGCATGGAGAGCGCCCGCGTGCTGTCGTCGGGTGCGACGCGCGCAAGCCCGCCCGGCATCACGACATAGCCTTGCGGTGTCCAGGCGGCGAATACCTTGAGCGAGACGGGACGCTTGCCGAGACGGCCGTCTTCATACACCGGTGCCAATCCCATCGGCGCCATATCCTGTGTCACGACCGTCGCTCCGCGCCGGCTCAGTCTTTCGGCCAGCGCATGCCGCTCGGCGGCGGTGAGATCGCAACCCAATCGCGCCGAAGAGCCGCGCGAGAACAGCGGCCGCGCGTCGAACGCATCGCGCACGATCACGCGGTCGAGCCGCGCCAACGCCTCCTTGCGCCCCCATTCGGTTCCGCACCATACGGTGGGAATATCCGGAATGCGCAATTCCTCGCCGAGCACGGCCCGCGCAAGGCTGGGCATATAGGCATCGAGGGCGGGGGACTCGACCACGCCGCCGCCCAGCGCATTGGCGAGCACCACGCTTCCGCAGCGCACCGCTTCGGTCAGTCCGGGAATGCCCAAAGCGGAATCGCCGCGCAATTCCAGCGGATCGCAGAAATCGGAATCGACGCGGCGGAAGATGACCGCGACGCGTTCGAGCCCGACCAGCGTTTTCAGAAAGACCTGGCCGTCGCGCACGGCGAGATCGTCGCCTTCGACGAGCGTCAGGCCCAGATAATGCGCGAGATAGGCGTGTTCGAAATAGGCCTCGTTATGCGGTCCCGGCGACAGAAAAACCACGCGGCCGGGCCCCGCCAGCGAATGCACATATTGGCGATGGGCGTTGAAGAACGCCGCGAGCCGCTGGACGCGCATCCCGGCGAACAGGTCGGGGAAGGTCTGGCTGACGACGATGCGGTTTTCGAGCGCGTAGCCAAGCCCGCTCGGCGCATCCGCGCGCGACGAAAGGACGATCCACGATCCGTCCGGCGTGCGCGCAAGATCGATCGAATAGAGATGGACATGGACGCCGCCCGCCGGCGCGACCTCCATCAGCGGACGCAGGAATTGCGGATGGCCGAAAACGAGATGCGGCGGCAGATGCGCTTCGGCGATCAGCTTCTGCGGCCCGTAGATGTCGCGCAGAACTTCGTTGGCCAGCATCGCGCGCTGTATGATGCCCGCTTCGATGACACGCCAATCGGCGGCGCTGATGACAAAGGGCACGACGTCGAGCTGCCAGGGCCGCGCGTGGCCGCCGGCCTCGTCATAGACATTGTAGGTCACGCCATTGTCGCGGATCACGCCGTCCGCGGCAGCCCTGCGGCGCGCATATTCGCCCGGCGTCATCGCGGACAGGGCGTCGGTCAACGGCTGCCAGTGGGCGCGGATCGCTCCGCCGGCGTCATGCAATTCGTTGTAGTGCGAGGCGCGCACGGCGGACTCGTTCACGGAGCGAACGGGGCTCACGGCCTGCGCCTCAGATCGAGCGTGTGCGGAAAGTCGGGATGCGCGGTTTCGAGCGGCGGCTCGAAGATGCCGCCGGTGAACCCGAAATCCTCGAAGCGCGCCAGCCTGCGGCCCTCCGCTTCATAGGAATTGACGGGAAAATTCTCGTAACTGCGCCCGCCCGGATGGGCGACATGATAGGTGCATCCTCCCAGCGATCGTTTGCGCCAGCCGTCCCATACTTCACAGACGAGCGGCGCGTGCGAGGGAATCGTCGGATGCAGCGCGCTCGGCGGCTGCCAGGCGCGATAGCGCACGCCGCCCACGCCTTCGCCGATCGCGATCGCGCGCAGCGGCACCGCGCGGCCGTTCACCAGAATCTTGTGGCGGCCCTCGACGAGGCCCGACGCTTTCACTTCCAACCGCTCGACCGAACTGTCGACGAAGCGCACCGTGCCACCGACGGTGCCCTCTTCACCCATCACGTTCCACGGTTCGAGCGCCTGGCGCAGTTCGAGGCCGACGCCGCCATATTGGACGCGGCCATAGAGCGGAAAGCGAAACGCCCAGTGCGGGCGAAACCATTCGGCATCGAGCGCGAAACCGTTCGCATTCAGATCGGCGATCACGTCGGCGAAATCGGCCCACACGAAATGCGGTAGCATGAAGCGGTCGTGCAGCGCCGTTCCCCAGCGCACCAGCTTCGCCGCGTAAGGTGTTTTCCAGAACCGCGCGATCAAGGCGCGCAGGAGCAAGCCTTGCGCCAGACTCATCTCGGGATGCGGCGGCATTTCGAAACCGCGGAATTCGACGAGACCGAGGCGTCCGGTCGGCCCGTCGGGCGAATAGAGCTTGTCGATGCAGATTTCCGTGCGATGGGTGTTGCCGCTCACGTCGATCAGGAGATTGCGGAAGATGCGGTCGACGAGCCATGGCGGAACGCTGCCCCAGCCTTTGTCGGGCACTTCGTCGAATGCGATCTCCATTTCGTAAAGCGTATCGAGGCGGGCTTCGTCGATGCGCGGGGCCTGGCTGGTGGGCCCGATGAACAGCCCCGAGAACAGATAGGACAGCGAGGGATGGTTCTGCCAGAACGCGACGATGCTTTTCAGAAGGTCGGGGCGCCGCAGAAACGGACTGTCCGCCGGCGTCGCCGCACCCAGGACAATGTGATTGCCGCCACCCGTGCCGGTATGCCGGCCGTCCAGCATGAATTTCTCCGTGCCCAGCCGCGTGAGCCGCGCTTCTTCGTATAGCGCTTCGGTGATCGCGACCTGTTCGCGCCAGTTCCGTGCAGGATGAATATTGACCTCGATCACGCCGGGATCGGGTGTGACCTTGATCAGATTGATGCGCGGATCGTAAGGCGGCGGGTAGCCTTCGACATGAAGCGCGGCATCGATTTCGGCGGCTGCATCCTCCACCGCCGACAGCAGATCGAGATAATCCGCGGCCGATTCGGTCGGCGGCATGAACACGCAAAGCCGTCCGTCGCGCGGCTCTATGGCGAGTGCCGTGCGCACGGCGGCACCTTCGACCGGCGGTTCCTGTTCGCTGCGCTCACGCCTTATTTCCCATGCGGCATCGCGCAGCGCACCGGAGAGATAGGGCTGGCGATAGTCATCGCGTTCCGGAAGCGGCGGCAGTTCGTCGAACGGATCGGGCGGCGGCACGAAGGGGCGCGCGGTTTCCGGCAGCCACGGCAATGCTCCGAGCGGCAAACGCAGTCCGATGGGAGAATCGCCCGGCATAAGCTGGATCCGGCCTGTGCGCGTGACCCAACGCTCCGATCTCCAGCGCCGGCGATCGGCTGCATTCCAACGCTGCACCGGCAGCACGAAGCCGACAGGTTTACCAAGCCCGCGCTCGAACACTCGCGCCAGCCGCGTGCGCTCTTCCGGGTCGTCGAGTTTGGAATCGAGCGGATCGACATTCGCCGGAAGCCCGCGCTCCTTGCCGAGATAGTGCCAGGGATCTTCGAAAGCGGGCATCGCGCAATCGGGATTGACGTCGAGCCGCCGCGCGATGCCGACCGTCAGATTGCGCGCATCTTCCACCGTAGGCCGATAATCGTCGCGCTCGCGCGCAATGCGTGTCTCATCGCGCCATAGGGGAACGCCGTCGCCGCGCCAATAGAGCGAGAAGGCCCAGCGCGGCAGGCTCTCGCCCGGATACCATTTGCCCTGGCCATGATGCAGGAAACCGCTGGGCGCAAAACGGGCGCGCAAGCGGCGGATGAGGGTGTCGGCAAGGCCGCGCTTGGTCGGTCCCACCGCCGCGGTCGTCCATTCGGCGCCGTCCATGTCGTCGATCGACACGAAGGTCGGTTCGCCTCCCATCGTCAGGCGCACATCGCCATCGGCGAGCATGGCATCGATGTGGTCGCCGAGGGTGTTGATCGCCTGCCATTGCTGCACCGTGTAGGGCTTGGTGACCCGCGGCGGCTCGACGATTCGGGCGATCTGCATCTCGAATTCGAACGCGACTTCGCATTCTTCGAGCGCGCCGGAGATCGGCGCGGCCTGGGTCGGGTTCGCAGCACAGGCGAGCGGGATATGGCCCTCGCCGGCAAACAGGCCCGACGTCGGATCGAGGCCCACCCAGCCCGCGCCCGGCAGATAGACTTCGCACCAGGCGTGAAGATCGGTGAAATCCTGCTCGGCGCCGGACGGCCCATCGAGCGACTTAACATCAGGCTTGAGCTGGATCAGATAGCCGGAGGCAAAACGCGCCGCCAATCCCAGGTGACGCAGCAGCTGGACCAGGAGCCAGGCCGAATCGCGGCAGGAGCCGGCGCGGCGCTCCAGCGTTTCGTCGGGCGTCTGGATACCCGGCTCCATGCGGATGAGATAGGAGATGTCGCGCTGGAGCCGGGCGTTGAGTTCGAACAGAAATCCGGTGGTCTCTTTTGCCGACTTCGGGATCGCGGCGAGATAGGCGTTAAAACCAGGGCCGCACGCCGCCCGCCGGAAATAGGGTTTGAGGTCTTCCGCGATCTCCGGCGCATAGGCGAAAGGGAACGCCTCCGCCTCCGGCTCCAGAAAAAAATCGAACGGATTTATGACGTTAAGCTCTGCCGTCAGATCGACCGTGACGGTCAGATGGTCGGTCTTTTCGGGCACGACCACCCGCGCCAGCCAGTTCGATTGGGGGTCTTGCTGCCAGTTCAGGAAATGCTCGGCCGGGCTGATCTTGAGATCGTAGGCGAGGATCGGCGTACGGCAATGCGGCGCGGGCCGCAAACGCACAATCTGAGGCCCCAGATCGATGAGGCGGTCATATCGGTAGCGCGTGGCGTGGTGTAGGGCGGCTTGGATGCTCATCGCGAGGAACTATGCCGCAACTGCGAAGGGGACGCCACAAAACCTTCGCGGGCGAACGAAAGAAGGGACCCTTGTGGCAATCAAGCCGCGAAGGCGCCGCGGCAGCCGGTGCTTACGACAATATCTTGCCCGGATTGAGAATGTTGTCCGGATCGAGCATGCGCTTGAGCATGCGCATGATGGCGATTTCTTCCGCGCTGCGCGAATAGGACAGATAGGCGCGCTTTTCGAGGCCGATGCCGTGCTCGGCGGACACCGATCCGCCGCGTTTTCGCAACGCTCCGTAGATGATTTCTTCGACCGCCTTGCGCGCCGCGGGGCTGCCGTCGCCGACGCCCGGAACGACATGAAGATTGCCGTCGCCCAGATGGCCGAACACGATCAGCGTCGCGGCGGGCCAGCGGGCAACAAGCCCGTGTCGTATCTCGCCCAGGAAACTTTCCATATCGCCGATCCGCAACGACACGTCGAAGGTGAACACGGGAAAATTGCGGGCAATCTGCATCACGTCGTCGCGCATCGCCCACAAACGCTCGCACTCGCCCTTCGACTTGGCGATCACCGCATCCGCAATGTCGCCGTTTTCGAGTTCCGCCGCGAGTGCGCGCTCGAAGCGGTTGGCGTCTTCATCCGGTTCGCCGCCCAACGCCTCGACCAGCACGTAATGGGCGTGACCGTAAGGCAGCGGCGGGCGGCTCTGTGCCGGCGGTGTGGTCACCAGCTGGTAGAAATCCGACCACAACACTTCGAAAGCGGAGAGCGTGCCGCCCAGCCCGCGTTCCATATTGCGTAAGACTCGCGGCAGACTTGCGAAATCGTCGACCGCCAGAAACGCCATGTCCTGGCTGATCGGTTTCGGCCGCAGCCGCAACACGGCGCGCGTCACCACGCCGAGCGTGCCTTCCGAGCCGATGAAGATGTGTTTCAGGTCGTAGCCTGCATTGTTCTTGATCAGATGGTTGAGCGACGACAACACCGTGCCGTCCGCCAGCACCGCTTCGAGGCCGAGAATCTGCTCGCGCATCATGCCGTAGCGGATGACGAAGGGAATTGGGGGACAGGAGTAATGTTCCCCTTTGGGAGCTAAGGCGACGGGATGCATATTAATTTTCGTTGCGAGTGGCGAAAGCGTGAGGGTGCTGACGCCGACCGCGCAGCCGCATGGGGTGACACCGTACTTGGGTGACACGATACCAATTCCCCAATATACGAATGTGACCTAACTTCCGACCTCGCGGAAGATCAGGAGGGGAGTGACGCCATACGCCTTCACAGGTCGACCAAGGAATTGGCGGGCGAGAGGTTGAAGCGTAGTCGCCAGATTGCCGACGAGGCTATGGGCACCCGCAGGGTCCCATGTAGGCGTCTCAGGAACGTGTACTTTGTCTGCGTCATCCGGCGTCGCATCCAGAATTCCGACGAGGTTCCACGTTCCTGTAAGTTCAAGCCCATGGTTTAGAAGCAGATCGCTCGGAGGTGTCACGAAGCCTTCAGCCCGAAGCGCCGACCATATCGTATGAGGTGCGGAGCTAAGCACGCCTTGCAAGCCATGCGGCATTATCTTGAGCATGTCGATCATCAGGCCAATCACTTCCGAAGCGTCATCGCTGGTGCCAGGGTTTTTCTGTGCGCGGCGCTGTGCACGGTTTCCCTCTTCTCCTGAATGTGACTTCCGTGCTCCCGTCTGAACCAGTTTCTGGACAGATTTCAGGTCCCATGCGGCCTTAATCATCATCAAATCGAGAATGCGGAGCGCGCCGGATACGAGCACAAACCGCCCAATCCCAGCCTTCGCGATATCCCGGCCGATCATGTCTTTAGCGTGATCCAAGAATAACAGCGGAGTGACGAACTGAGTGTCGTACCGTTTGGAAATGCTCGTTTGTTCGCCTGAAGATGCCTCGGTCTTGGCGATTTTTATGTCGAGACCTCCGCCAAGCGAACTGGACGCGGTCGTTGATCGGGTCAAATCGGTAATGTGACCAAACTGATCGAATTGGGAATTGAAAATCTGAATGCGCGGCAAATCAATATATAGAAAATCATAAACGGAATCGGCCTTGTCTTGGACGCGCGCCATTCTGTATCTCCTTGCGCGCGTCCAAGATTTGCTTCTCCGCCGCCGCACGTTGTTTTTCTATTTGTTCAGCTATGGACGCCGCAAGCTCTTCCGGATCGGTTTGCAATAGCCGTGCGACCACTTCATCGAACTCAGTTTCGACTGGCTCTGTGCGCTTTCTCTTCAGCTTCGTCATGCAATCATCGCCTTGTAGGTAAGCCGCTCGGCTGATGCAGCGATCAGCACGCTAAGGTACCCGCTTTCGCCCATTTCGTGGCGATTATAGCGTCAAGACATTTCAGAGGCATAACGGGACAGATGCTTTCCTCTAACCCAATGATAACTAAAGAAAACTTGGAGTTTCAGTTGTGACCGATATCCCTCAATCGTGTTTGTGGGGACAATACCCCGGACATATTCACCGACTGCACGGTCGACAGCAATGTGACGGAATTCCTGGGGCGAGCCGGGATGGCTAACGTATTCCATACGCCATTACCCTCCGGGAAAGATGTTACCCGTCCTCGTCGCGCGCCTTCGACGAATCCGGTGCCCGCGTCGCTTCGAGGGCCGCAATATCGGCGTCCGTGAAATCCTCAAGCCCGAGCACCTGCCGGTCCCGGCGCTTGAGGCGATGATATTCCTCGATTGAGATCATGACCGTGCGCTCGCGGCCGTTGCGGGTGACGGCCACCGGCTGCACGAGCGCCATATCCTGATAGCGCCCGATATTGCGCTGAAACTCCGCCGCCGAGACCTTGATCATCCAAGCCATGCTCCATTCTACGTTCATGCATTATACGTATATTGCATGATTCATGCAATCGACCTTACCGTAGGGAATAGCCGCCCCTCACTCCTCGTTCCTGTCCGGCAGCAGCACCTCCCGCTTGCCCTGATGATTGGGCTTGGAGATGACGCCTTCGTCCTCCATGCGCTCGATCAGCCGCGCCGCGCGGTTGTAGCCGATCTCGAGG
This sequence comes from Rhizomicrobium sp., assembly GCA_049692035.1. Lineage (GTDB taxonomy): Bacteria > Pseudomonadota > Alphaproteobacteria > Micropepsales > Micropepsaceae > Rhizomicrobium. The sequence goes on along the minus strand of JBAVOL010000087.1, from coordinate 8,025 downwards.
CGGCGTTGGATATAGCTGGTGGTCGCCTTGCGTTCGCGCGCGACGATGGCGAGCGCCTTGTCGTAGAGAGCGTCGCCGGATTCGCCATTTCCCCCCATCAGCGAATAGGGATCGTCGCTGTCTTCGTCCTGCTCTTCGGTGACGGCGTCGAGATAATCGGGGCGGCCTTGCGTCTTGAGGAAGCGCACGACGTCCTCGACTTCGTGATCGGTGACGAAGGGGCCGTGAATGCGCCTGATGCGCCCGCCCGCCATCATGTAGAGCATGTCGCCCTGGCCGAGCAGCTGCTCGGCGCCCTGTTCGCCCAGAATCGTGCGGCTGTCGATCTTGGACGTGACCTGGAAACTGATGCGGGTCGGGAAGTTGGCCTTGATCGTGCCGGTAATGACGTCGACGGAAGGGCGTTGCGTCGCCGCGATCAGATGGATGCCGGCTGCGCGCGCCATCTGCGCCAGGCGCTGGACGGCACCCTCGATTTCCTTGCCCGAGATCATCATCAGATCGGCCATCTCATCGACCACGACGACGATATAGGGCATCGGCTCGAGTTCGAGCACTTCGTTTTCGTAGATCGGCTTGCCGGTCTCGCGGTCGAAGCCCGTCTGCACCGTGCGCGTCAACACTTCGCCCTTGTCCTTGGCGCGGCGCACGCGTTCGTTGAAGGCTTCCACGCCGCGCACGCCGAGCTTCGACATCTTGCGATAGCGTTCTTCCATCTCGCGCACGGTCCATTTGAGCGCGACGACGGCCTTCCTCGGGTCGGTGACGACGGGCGCCAGCAGGTGGGGTATTCCCTCGTACACCGACAATTCCAGCATCTTCGGATCGATGAGGATCATGCGCGCCTGTTCCGGCGGCAGCCGGTAGAGCAGCGAAAGGATCATCGTATTGAGCGCGACCGATTTGCCCGAACCCGTGGTGCCGGCGATCAGCAGATGGGGCATCTTGGCAAGGTCGGCCATCACCGCCTCGCCGCCGATCGTCTTGCCGAGGGCCAGGATCAATGGCGCGCGGGCCTTTTCATAATCGCTCGATGCGAGAAGCTCGCGCAGGAACACCGTCTCGCGATTCTGATTGGGCAATTCGATGCCCATCACGTTGCGGCCCGGTATGACGGCGATACGGGCGGCGACCGCGCTCATCGAACGGGCCACATCGTCGGCCAGGCTGATTACGCGAGACGACTTCACGCCCGCCGCGGGCTCGAATTCGTAGAGCGTCACGACGGGGCCGGGACGCACCGCCACAATACGGCCGCGGACGCCGAAATCGCCCAGCACCGCTTCCAGCATGCGGGCATTTTCTTCGAGCGCTTCGTCGCTCAGGGCCGTGGCGTCGTGCAGACGAACGGGTTCGGCCAGAAGGCCAAGCGCAGGGAGTTGATATTCGCCGGCGGCAAGGTTCAGCGCCGGCTGGCGTGGCGCCTTGGTGCGCTGCGGATTCTTGTGGTTCTCCTCGCGCTTGACGCGGGTCGTGCGGGCAGGCTCGGCGGTGCCGGGGCGCGCGGCGACCGGTTCGGGTTTGACGCCGAGCCCGTAATCGTCGTCCTCGCCGGTTTCGAGTTCTTCATCGTCCGCATCTTCTTCTTCGTCGTCGTCATGGTGTGCGAAATGTTCCGGCATTCGGATCATGCCACCGACCCGCGCCACGACGGACGGCAGGCGAGCGGCACTTCGAAGCAGGGGACGCAATTGCAATCCGGTCGCGAGGAACGCGAGCGGCGCGCCGACAATGAGCGCGACAAGAGGAAGGACAAAAGCGGCCCAGCCTTGATGCAGCGTCAGCGCCGCATGCGCCGCGAGGCCAGAGGCCGCAAGACCGATGAGGCCGCCGGCGCCGGCCGGCAGCGTGAACGGTGCCGGCAACAGGCCAAAGCCGGCGGCGAGCAGGACCGCGCCGGATGGCCATGCCAGGGCACGCCACATCGCCTGGCTTACACCGCGCCCCATCAATGCACGCGCGCCCCACACAGCCGGTGGCAGGAGCGCTGTCACGGCAGCGAGACCGAAAGTCTGCAACAGGAGATCGGCAGCGGTCGCACCCAGCCCGCCCAGGAGGTTCGAAGGATCGCGGGTCGTCGCGTTGTTGAGGCTGGAATCGTTTGGGTTGTAGCTCACGAGCGCGGTCAAAGCTGCGGCGGAGCCCAGGAAAAGGGCGGCACCCGCGCCGCGCATCAACGCCATCTGCACAGCCTGCGTGACCGCACGGCGCGCGTCGTCCAGCGCGTCGGCGATTGCCGTGCGCCGTGAGCGCGGTTGATAGACGCCGATCATCCGTCCCGGACTCATGCGCTGGCCTGCATGGTTTCGCTCAAAACTTCACCCATCCTACCGAGTGCGGCCTCAATGGTTGATAAATCCTGAACGAGGGCGACGCGAATATAGCGAAACCCGGGATTGCTCTGGGGTTTCCCGGGTTCGACCTCGCGTCCCATATAGGCGCCGGGAAGCACGCGAAGTCCCGCCTCGCGCCACAGCCTGAGCGCCGCCGCCTCGCCGTCGCCGACATCGAGCCAAAGAAAGAAGCCGCCCTCGGGCATGCGAAAGCCCGACCGGTTGCCCAGCAGACGCTCGGCCAGCCGGAACCGCTCGGCATAGATCGCGCGATTGGCCGCGACATGGACTTCGTCTCGCCAGGCTGCCGCCGACGCCACAAGGATCGGAATGGGTACCTGGGGCCCTGCGTAATTCCGCAAGGCCCGGAATTTCGCCATCAGGGTCGCATCGCCGGCGACGATCCCGGAGCGTAGGCCAGGAAGGCCCGAGCGTTTGGATAGGGAATGAAAGGTCAGGAGCCGCGAAAAATCCTTGGTTTGCGAAAAGCGTACGGAGAGGGCGCTGACCGGCGGCTTGGTGAAGTAGATATCGGCGTAACACTCGTCTGCGAACACCGTGAAGTCGTATTGGTCGGCCAGCGCGAACAGCGTTCGCCAATAATCTGCGCTCGCGCAGGCGCCTTCCGGATTGGACGGCGAGCAGACATAGATGCAAGCGGTGCGCTCAAGCAGCGCCCGGGGAAGTGCGGCAAAATCGGGAAGGAAATTGGTCTCGGCGCGCGCCGGCACAAACACCGCTTCGGCGCCGGCGGCCATCGCCGCCGCCGCATAGCATTGATAGAAGGGATTGGGGATGAGGATGGCCGGGCGCTCGCCCGCCTTCTTTTCCGGGGTCACGATGAACGGCGCCATGAACAGCCCCTCACGCGTGCCGTTCAGCGGCAGGAGATGCCTGTCGGGATTGACGGATTCCTCAGGCAACCCGAAACGGCTGCGCAGCCATGCCCCCGCCGCCTCGCGCCAATCGGAGGTCCCGTTGATAGCGGGATATTCGCCGAATTGACGGGCGTGCCGCGAGATCGCTTCGCTGACGAATGCCGGGACGTTCCCGCGGGGATCGCCGACGGAAAGGTTCACGACATCGGCGCCCGCGGGCACGTGGTCGAGCAGGGTTGCAAGCCTGGCAAATGACCCTGACGGCAGTTGGGATAAACGACCTGGCAACACGCGCGCACCATCTCCATGCGAAGCGGCGAGAATACCTTAGCGTTGCTCAGCCTCGCCCGTCCATGCGACTGCCCGATGGCGGGGCCTGGAAATCGCCCCCAGACCGTGCGGCGGCCGGCGCGCTCTGCCCACGGCAATTCCTTCCCGGCGGGCAAACTCTGCAGCACCTGCCGGACAATGGGACCCGAAAAACGTCCGATTACCGCGCCATTCGTGCGTTTTGCACGTGCCCGGCTTCGGCACGATGCGTGCTTCAGGGTCGGGCAGCGTCGCCAGGACGCCAGAAGGCGCACCATTCATCGTCGCCATCTTTCACGACACGGGAGTAAAAATGCCGAAACAGGTTCCCCACATCTTCGTCGCCACGCCGTGCTACGGCGGCCTCGTCGCACAACGTTACATGCAATGCGTATTCGCACTTCTCCAGCGCGGAACCGAAAGAGGCTTTTCCGTTTCGTTACAGATGCTCGGGTATGAATCCCTCATCACCAGAGGGCGCAACACGCTGGTCTCGATGTTCCTCGACCATCCTTCCGCAACGCATCTGATGTTCATCGATGCCGACATCGGATTCGATCCGGCTGAAGTCGAACAGATGATACAATTCGACGAGGATGTCGTCACCGGCATGTATCCGTTGAAAGTCCTCGAATGGGATGAAAACGCCGTTCACCGCGCGCGTGGCGGCGAGGAACTCGACACCGCTGCTTTGCGCTATGTCGGCGTTGCCTGCGAGGGCGACACGCGCGAATGCCGGGACGGTTTCATTACCGGAGAGTTCGCGGGAACCGGGTTCATGATGATCAAGCGCGACACGATCCGCAAGATGGTCAAGGCGTATCCCGAAACGCACTACACCGCGGCGCACAATCTTACCCGGACGCCCGCGAGCAAGAACCTTTATGCGCTGTTCGACTGCATCATCGAGCCGGAAACGGGGCATTATCTGAGCGAGGATTACACTTTCTGCAAGCGCTGGCGGGCGATCGGCGGGAAGGTCTGGCTGAACACGAATTCCAGCCTCATTCATATCGGCGCCCATGAATTTCACGGCAACCCGGCAGCGCGCTATGCCGGGATTGAGACGGTGCAGATGCGTGAGCCCGACCGGAAAATTCTTCGAGCGGCCTGAAACGGTGCGGCGATTGTCGCCGCAAATGGTGTTGCATGTCGATGCATGTCGATCGTCGGGGCCGCGCTCGTTTTCAATGCGACGCTGCGAGAATCGGATGGTTCGAATGAGAACCCTACTGCTTCCCTGCGCCGGGCGTTCGTCGCGCTACCCCGGCGTCCGCCCAAAATGGATGTTGACGCTGCCCGATGGCGCGCTGGCGCTGCAGCGGGCGGCAAACAGCGTGCCGTCCGATGCCTATGAGCGGGTTGTGATCGCAATCCGCGCAGATCATGACGCGTCCTATGGCTGCCGCGATCTGTTGCGACGTGCGTTCGGACAGAGCGCCGAAATCGTGGTCCTCGATCGCGATACACGCGGCCCGGCCGATACGGTCGCCCACATGATCCGCCAGGCCGACATTACCGGCGCTATCGCCATCAAGGACGCCGACAGCTTTTTCGATCCCGCGCCGCTCCCGGATTGCAGTTTCGCATCGGTTGTGGATGTGCGCACCGCGCCCCGGATGGCCAATATCGGCGCCAAGAGTTTCGCCGTCGTCGACGACAACGGGAATGTCGTGGAGATGGTCGAAAAATCTCTTGCTTCGAACCATGTTTGCGTGGGTCTCTATGGCTGTGCGGACGCGCGGCTATTCGTCGAACATTTCCTGGAGATTTCGCGCACCAAGGTGCGCGCGGAATTGTTCGTGTCGCATGTGCTGAGCAGTGCGATCCGGGCCTGCGTCAGTGTCGTTCCGCATCACGTTACCAATCTCGTCGATGTCGGCACACTGGAAGATTGGCGCCGATATGTCCGATCGCGCGGAACGATCGTATGCGACATCGACGGGGTCGTGTTCAAGAACCAAAGCCAGTATTTCCGGCCCTATTGGGACGATCCGGAAGAGCCGATAGACGCCAATGTCGCGACGCTGCGCGAATGGCAGGAAAACGGCGCCCAACTCGTCTTTATGACGGCACGGCCGGAAGCCTACCGCGCGCAAACACAGGCCGCTCTTGCCGGCCTCGGCCTCGATGCCCATGCGCTGATCATGAATTGTCACCATGGCAGACGCCTGCTCATCAACGATCACGCCGCATCGAATCCATTTCCGGCCGCTGTCGGCGTCAGTGTTCAGCGTAATGAGGCGACGCTCGGCGACTATTTGAGAGACTGGCGATGAACGTCCTGTCGCGACCCCGGGAAGAGCCTGCCGAACCTACGGAAGAGGCGGCATTCCGCCATGAGGACGCGGAACCAGGACCCGTCAGGCAGCTGCGAGGCCATTCGGGCGCCACCGTGCTCCTCTATGGCCGGGGACGCACGCGTTTCGTGCGCAAGACCGCCGGCGAAAAACGCTGGAATGAGAGATTGCGCAGTCAATCCGCCCTGCAACGCCGCCTGTTGAGCTACGGGATGCCTTTTCCCCGCGTGCTGAGCGAAGGAGAGGATAAAGCCGGGCTGGCGTTCTTCGACATGGAATATGTCCCCGCGAACAATCTTGCGGCGCTGATTTGCGAATTCACTCATTTCGATAGGGACGCTGCCGTGTCGACGTTGGAGAGGGCTTTCCGGTTCTTTCGCCTGACCGCGCAGGATGCGTTGCCGGCGGCTCCGTTTCACGCAAAAATCGACCAAATCACGGAACGATGCCGGACGTCGCAAGCGTGCAGGCCGAAATTTGCGGCAATCGCGGAAATGGCGGTCCGGCTCAACGCCCTGCGTTGGGATGGTGTCCCCCCATCATTGTGCCATGGCGACCTGACGCTGGAAAATATGGTTTTTTCCGGTACAAGCGGTCTTGTCTTTATCGATTGCGACGATTGCTTCGTATCGTCGTATTGGCTCGATGCCGCGAAATTGTTCCAGGATGTTGCCGGCCACTGGTGCTTGCGAGAGCTTTACATGTCCCGCAAAAGCGCCCCGGGCGTGGAACGCACGGCGCAGGGGCTCGAAAAACTGGCGCCGCCGTTGCGTGCGATGCTGGCGCTGGTGGACCCGCAACTCGTCCTTCGGTTGCCGCAATTTGTCGCGCTGAATCTGTTTCGTACGCTTCCCTACGTAAAGACCGAAAGACTCACGTCCTTCGTGCTGGAGCGCATGACACACGTGCTGAATTGCGCGCAATTGTGAGGTCGTCATGCCAAGCCCTGTCGTCGCCGTCGTCATCGGCTTTACGAAAAGCCCTCTATTGCTGCGACGCAGCTTTGAGCCGCTGCGAAACCTCAAGCGTGTCGGCATAATCCAGCGCATTTTGTATGTGACATGGGACAGGCCCGATATTGATGAATATGTGCAGCCGCTTGCGGCCATGCCGGACGTGGAACTGTCGCGCGTGCCCCAACCGGAAGTTTCGGGGGCACCGTTGAAGATTGGCGTGACCTGTCAAATCCGAAATCTCGAAGCGGCGCTTGCGTGTGTTCCGCAAAACGATGCCTTGATTGTCAAGATCAGGCCGGATTTTATTGCCGACGAAGAATTCCTGAAGTCCAAGATCGTCCGCTTCGATACGCTGTGTGCACCGTCGAATCTGGGGCGGGAATTCGGCGTCGCCATGCCGCCATCGCCGTTTGCCGCGAAAATCTGGATTCCGTGGGCCGACGCCAATTTGCCGCTCCATTACGAAGATGCCGCCTTTATCGGTCTCAAATGCGACGTTGCCAAGCTTGCCGACCGCGATGCCGAACAGCTTGTGAATTCCGAGGTGTTGTACGACGGGACCTATGGGTGGTTTGCGCATGTCGCGCGTTATGCGACTGCTTTTTCGCCGACCTACCCGATATTCGACAATTACGTGAAGAACTTTCGCTATTTCGTCCATGACATGGACTATCGCCTCGTCATGATGCCGGCCGCCGTGAAAGAGACGTTCTTCTGGCGGCTGATCGTGGCCAACGCCTGGATTCTGGCGACGAATTTCCACGTCGATTGCGGCGAGCCGGGGCAGTTGGCTTTCTATCCGAACAGCAAGAACAGGGATGCCGATTGGTCGTCGCTGCGATCGCTCAAAGTCCATCAGCCGTACAGCGCCGTCGCCGAGTGGCGGGCCGCGCAGGCCCCTGGGGGCATACTCCAGGGTGTCGGGCGCGTTCTTGCCCGCCTGGTCGACGATTCCTGGCAGCACGCATTGTTCACGCGTCCGGCATTATCCGATCTTACTCCGGATAATCTGCGCGGCGCGTTGCGTCTCGTCCCACAGTACCGCCGCGAAGTTCCCGACATAGGAGAGGATGCTTTATACCGCATGTTGGACGGGATCTATCGCTCCTGGTCCGAACCCCATGCGGCTGTGCGGCGACAGGAAAGAAAAAGGGGCGCCCCATGAGGGGCGCCCCAGTCGGGACAGGCACTGAGAATTTTGTTCAGTCGTGCACGGTTTCGCCGTGGAGAACAAAATCGAGCCCCTCGA
>JBAVOL010000086.1:0-1771 GCA_049692035.1 Rhizomicrobium sp. | reverse complement strand
GCCGCAAAATCAAGCGCCGGTGAACGAAGGATCGGGGAGTGCTCGCCAATGGTTGCAGCGCTGGCCTGCGGGGATGGCGCGCCAAAGGTTTTCAGGAGACGTTTTGCGAAATGACGGAAGAGATTTTCGACGTCGCGGTCATCGGAGCCGGTTTCGGTGGGGTCTACGCCGCGCATCGCTTCCGCGACGAAGGCTTGTCCGTGATCGGCATCGAGGGTGCCTCCGGCGTCGGTGGCACTTGGTATCACAACGGTTATCCCGGCTCTCGTGTCGATACGGATAGCATCGATCTGTACAGCTACCTCTTTTCCCGCGTGATCTATGACGGATGGCAGTGGAAGGAGCGCTATGCGGCTCAGCCGGAACTGATGGAACACTTGAACTGGGTGGTCGACAAGCTGGACCTAAGAAGGCTGTTCCGCTTCGACACTTGGCTTCGAGAGGCACAATGGTCGAGTGAGGACCGGCACTGGCATCTGAAGACCGACGGTAGCAACGAGATTGCGTGCCGCTTTCTCGTGATGTGCACCGGCAATCTTTCCGTGCCCAAGCCGGTTTCCTTTCCGGGCCTGGACCGGTTCAAGGGCGAATGGCTGCAGAGCAACCGCTGGCCGCACCGGGAGGTTCGGTTCAAAGGCCGGCGGGTCGCCATCGTCGGTACCGGCTCGTCCGGCGTCCAGGCAGTGCCGGTCGTGGCCAGGGAAGCCGAACACCTCTTCGTCTTCCAGCGCACTCCCCACTATGCTGTACCCGCGCGCAACGGCCCTCCCAACTTGGAAAAGCAGCGAGAGATTTCCGGCAATCTCGAAGACTTCAAGGAATCGATGCTGGGGCGGCCCACGCTACCCATGGGGCAGGAAGATCGAAAACCGGCGGCGCAATACACGCCGGGAGAGCAGCGGGAGCGGATGGAACGGCAATGGGTCTTTGGCGGCCATGGCATGGCCTATGTCTTCGAGGATATCGGCATCAACCGGGACTCAAACGAGATCGCCGCGGAGTTCGTCAGGGAAAAGATCCGCGAGCGGGTTAAAGATCCCCTCATCGCGGAAAAGCTGTGCCCCGACTATCCCATCGGCACGCGCCGGCTTATCCTGGAAATCGACTACTACGAGTGCTTCAATCAGGCCCATGTCAGCCTGGTGGATATGCGGGAAGACCCGATCGAGGAGATCACCGAAACCGGGATCCGCACCAGGCACAATCACTACGACGTGGACCTCATCATATTTGCCTTGGGCTTCCGGCCTTTTCTCGGCGCCATCGACAAGGCTGGCGTTGTCAATGAAAAGGGCCAGGCACCCCGAGATATCTGGGCACGGGGGCCGCGTACGGTCTTTGGCCTGATGACGCCGGGTTTTCCCAATTTCTTCCATCCGACGAACGCCGGCAGTCCGTCAGTACTGGGACCTCTGATACTGGAAAACGAATTCCACGTAGACTGGATCGCCGACTGCATCGAGTACATGAGGCGATCAGGATACTCTACCGTTGAGGCGACTGAAAAAGGAGCGGACATCTGGGGGCGCAAGTCCGCCGCGGTCTCGGAGAACATGATACGTCGGCAGGTGGATAACTACATGGTGCATGTCAATCCGGATGATGGCTCACGGATATTCCAGCCATGGGCAGGCGGCATGGCAACATACGTACCGGAGGTTCGTCGCATGACCGCGCAGGGCTACGCAGGGTTCGCGTTCAAATAGTCACCGGGCCGGAAGGCATAGATGGACCGGATCTGCTGACGGTGGTGCGGCTGGATGGCCATGCG
>JBAVOL010000085.1:0-48035 GCA_049692035.1 Rhizomicrobium sp. | reverse complement strand
AATTCGCCGATGGCGGCGAGTTCGGCATGGGCGCGGAAATCGGCATCGGCACCGGCAAGCTGCATGCGCGCGGGCCGGTGGGCGTCGAGCAACTCACGACGTTCAAATATGTCGTGCGCGGCAACGGCCAGACGCGCCCGTGACGCGCGTTTCGGCGCATTGGTTGAAGCCGCCGGGGCCCGTGGCGCCGGGCCTGCGCATCGGGCTTCTCGGCGGCTCGTTCAATCCGCCGCATGGCGGCCACGTGCATATCAGCGAAATGGCCCTGAAGAGGCTGGGCCTCGATTATGTATGGTGGCTGGTTTCGCCGCAGAACCCGCTCAAACCCGTGCGCGAGACGGCGCCGCTCGACAAACGCGTGGCGCTTGCGACCCGCCTCGTGCATGAGCGCCGTGTCATCGTCACCGACGTCGAACGCGTGCTTGGCACGCACTTTACGGTCGACACGCTAAGCGCACTCGTGCGGCGCTTTCCTGAATTGCACTTCATCTGGCTGATGGGAAGCGACAATCTCATCGGTTTTCATCGCTGGAAGGACTGGCCGGACATCGTGAAACTGATGCCGGTCGCCGTCGTGATGCGTCCCGGTTCCATATTGGCGCCGTTGCAGGCCAGGGCAATGCAGCGTTTCTGGCGGGCGCGCCTGCGGAACAGGCGCCGAATTGCCCGCAGCAAACCACCCGCCTTCGCCATTGTCGGCGGTCGGTTGAACGCACGCAGTTCCACCGCCATCCGCGGCAATCGCGATCAAGCCTTGGTCTGACCGATTCGTCTGTGATAGAGTGGGTTGCCATTCGACGGAGCGGGCGGCCATTCCGGATCAGACAACCGAGACCATATTCGGACCGCGGCGCCTCCGCCGGAATCTGCGAAGGAGGACCACGACCTGACCCGTAAGACGACCGCCAAGAAGCCCGCGCCCAAGAAAACCGCTTCCAGGAAGATAGCAGCGGCGCACGCACCCGAGGAACCGACGCTCCTCTCCCGCATTCTCACCTCGCTCGACGACGACAAGGCCGAAAATATCGTGACGATCGACCTCGACGGCCGCTCGGCATTGGCCGACTACATCGTCATTGCCACGGGGCGTTCGGCGCGTCACGTTTCTTCCATCGCCGAACATCTGGCGCGACGGCTCAAGGAAGCGGGCTACGGCACGCGTCCGCTTGCCGGCGCGCAGGCCGGCGACTGGGCGCTGGTCGACGCGGGCGATGTCATCGTGCATGTCTTCCGACCCGAGGTGCGCAACTACTACGATCTCGAAGGCATGTGGTCGGTGCAGGAACCCGCACGCGCCGCGGCGCGCTGATCCCCGACAACAAGGTCTTACGCGATGCGTCTTCTGGTACTCGCCGTCGGGCATGCGCGCGGTACGTCTGAAAACCCGCTGGTCGAAGATTACATCGCCCGCGCCCGCACCTTCGGCCGCAGGCTCGGCTTCTCGTCGGTTGCGGTCGAGGAAGTCGCCGTCTCGAAGCTGCGCGAAACCAAAGCGCGAATCGCCGAAGAAGGCGAGCGCCTCGCGGCGCGCATTCCGCCGGGTGCGCATGTCGTCTTCCTCGACGCCCGTGGCAAGGGCATGACGAGCGAGGATTTTGCCGAAATGCTCGCCGCGATGCGCGACGCCGGCGCCCGTGATCTCGTTTTTCTCATCGGCGGTCCGGATGGCCTGGACCCCGGCCCCGCCGTCAAATCCTCCCGCAGCCTCGCGTTCGGGCCGCAGACCTGGCCGCATCTGCTGGTGCGCGCGATGCTGTCCGAACAAATCTATCGCGCCCTGACGATCATGGGCGGTCATCCCTACCACCGGGGGTAGAGGGCGTTAGTGCGATCTTAACCATCCGCGCGCAAACGTAATGTGCCGCAATGGGACGAAGCCCTTGGAAATCAAAGGTACCGGAGGAGTGGGCAGCAGCGGTGTGCGCCGCGTCTCGCGGGGATCCGTGTCGAGCGACGGTGTGTTCAAGCCCGCCGACATCGGCGAAGCGCCGCGGGCACAAACGGTCAGCGGGCCCGGACCGATCGCGGCTGTCGAAACCATCCTCACCCTGCAAAGCCTGGACGATTCGACGGACGGCCGCTCGAAAGGTCTTTCCCACGGCGAAGAACTTCTCGATATGCTCGACCAGGTCCGTGACGGGCTCCTGGCGGGCGCCATTCCACGCACGACTCTGAACCGCCTGGCGAGCGCCGTCAGTCGCCGGCAGGAGAGCTTCGCCGATCCCCAGCTCCAAAGCGTGCTCGACGAAATCGACCTCCGCGCCCGGGTCGAGTTGGCCAAGCTCGAACAGGCCGACCGCGCCGCCAGTTAAGCAACTCTGTCAAAAGAAGAATTTGTGTCAACGGCACCCCCGCGATTCCATTTGAAGCGCTCGGCCTGCGCCTGTATAACCCCGGCCGCTCACGGAGGGCGTGCATCATAGGAGTGTCCATGGGTATCGAACTTCCGCCTGGCTACCGGCCGTCGGAAAGTGAGGCCTTTATGAACGAGCGGCAGCGCGAGTATTTCCGCCGCAAGCTGCTGCGCTGGAAGGATGACATCCTTCGCGAGAGTCGCGAGACGATCCAGAACCTGCAGGCCGAGACAACGACCAATGCGGATTTGGTCGATCGCGCTGCCACCGAATCCGAACGCCAGCTGGAATTGCGCACCCGCGACCGCCAGCGCAAACTGATCGCCAAAATCGACGCCGCTTTGGCCCGGTTGGAAGACGGCTCCTACGGCTTCTGCGAGGAAACCGGCGAGCCCATCTCGCTCAAGCGCCTCGACGCGAGGCCCATCGCCACGCTGTCGATCGAGGCACAGGAGCGCCACGAGCGCCGCGAGCGGGTCTATCGCGACGATTGAGTTCTCACGACGGCAGCAGCATGTCGACGGAGCGCGGGCGTCCTCACCACGGCATCAATATGTCGAAGAGCTGTGAGCCGTAACGCGGCTGCTGGAAGTCGGTAATCTGGCCCTGGCCGCCATAGGCGATTCTCGCCTCGGCGATCTGGCTCAGGTTGATCGTGTTGTCGCTGGTGATGTCTTCGGTGCGCACGACGCCGGAAATCCGCAGGTCGCGCATCTCGGTATTGACCTTGACCTGCTGATGGCCGGCGATGACCAGGTTGCCGTTCGGCAGAACCTGGGTGACGAGGGCTGCAAGCGTCAAATTGATCGTTTCCGACCGGTTGATCGAGCCGGAGCCCGCGTTCGACGTCGCCGATCCCATGTTGACGAGGTTGCCCGCCGTGTTCGATGTGCCCGTTGTGGCCTGGCCGCCGAGTGAATTTTCCAGTCCCGAACTAACCAGCCCGAAGAAATTGTTCAGGCTCGCATCGTCGGTGTTTGCGCGCGTGCGAGTGGTGGCATTGGACAGCTGCGCGGTGTCGGCGATCGCGATATCGACGGTGATGATATCGCCCACATGACTGGCGCGCGGATCGGGAAAGAAACTGTGCGACCCCGTCTGCCATAACGAACTCGCCTGACGCGGCGTGGCCGGCGCAACCGGCATCGGCAGTTCGACCTTCTGCTGTTGCGGATTGGTAATGGCCGAAAGCTTCGGCGAGGCGCCGATGTTTTCGATGCGATCGAGTGCGCCGCAGGCGCCGACGGTCGCCGAAAGCGCGATGACGGAGGTGAATTGCTTCCAATACGCGATACGCATGTTATGTCCTTCCCGCTTTATGGCCCGATTCATCGGCCGATTCATTGATTGACCGCCAATTGAGCGGCAGCGCCCGTTACGGCATCGCCCGCGCGCACTTCGCCGGCGCCGGTTACGACGCACGAGACCTGGCGGAAGGAGACGGGGTTTTGCACCACGACAGTTTCGCCGAGGCCGCCTTCGTCCATCGCCCGGCCCACGGCCGTCAGGCTGACGCCGGGTTCGTTGAAGACCATCGTGACAGTGGATCCTCTGGCGACGAGAATCGGACGGCGTACATCGTCCACGCGCACGAGTTCGCCGGCACGCAGCACGCGGCGCGCCTCGCGCCCCTCGAGGTCCGCTGCAGACGTGATGATACCCGGGCGCAACCGATCCGGCGCCACACTCGCGTAGTCGAGGTCTTGCTCCACGATGGTTTCGCCGCGTTCGATGTCGTGTGCCGGTACGACGACGCGCGGGGCGTTCGCGGGCATCGTCTGTTGCGCGGACGCGTGCCACGCAGCCAGGGGCGTCATACAGAGGATTGCGGTGCGCAGAAGCGTTTTCATCAACCTTGCCCCATGCTTGCGGTCTGCTGCAGCATGTCGTTGGCTGCAGTGACGACCTTGGAATTCATTTCGTAGGCGCGCTGGGCCGTGATGAGCGCGGTGATCTGCGCGACCGGATCGACGTTCGAGGATTCCAGATAGCCCTGCTGGATGGTGCCGTAGCCGGTCGCGCCCGGAACGCCGGCTTGGGGTGCGCCCGACGACGCCGTCTGGGTGAAAAGATTGTTACCGGTCGCGCTGAGCCCCGCCTCGTTGGGAAAACGATCGAGTTCGAGCTGGCCCAATATCGATGTCGTTGTCCCGGTCGATCCGGGGATCGTTGCCTGGACCTGCCCCTGCGAATTCACCGCCACACTGAGCGCGTTGGGGGGCACCGTGATACCGGGGGCCACCTCGTAACCGTCCTGGGTCACGATTTCACCTGCAGGCGACAGCGCAAAATTGCCGGCACGCGTGAACGCATCGGTGCCGTCCGGCATGATGACGCGAAAATAGCCGGAGCCCTGGATGGCAAGATCGTAGGGATTGGTCGTCGAAGTCAGCGCGCCTTGCGATGTGATGCGATAGATGGCGGCGGTGCGAACGCCGGACCCCAGCTGGATGCCGCTCGGCAGAAGCGTACCGGAATCCGACGATTGGGCGCCGGGCTGTTCGACGTTTTGATAAAGGAGATCCTCGAACGCGGCGTTCTGCGTCTTGTAGCCGGTCGTATTCATGTTCGCGAGATTGTTCGCGATCACTTCGACGTTCGTCTGCTGCGCGGCCATTCCCGTCGCGGCTATGCTCAAGGCTCGCATGGATATTCTCCTTAGCTTTGAATCGTGGCGAGCTTGTCGATCGCCTGTTGCGTGAGAGTCGACTGGGACTGGCTGAGGTTTGCGGTCGCCTGATAGGCCCGCATCACTTCGATCATGTTCGACATCTCGACGACGGGCTCGACGTTGGAACTCTCGATGGCGCCCTGCTTGATGGACGCCGCCGTGGCGGATTGCGGGGACTGCGCGGTCGAATAGAGACTTTCGCCCTGCTTCACGAGGGCGCCATCGTCGGCGAAGTCGACGAGGCTGATCTTGCCGATCTGACCTTTGACGCCGCTCACGGTTCCGTCGGAGGCGATATGAATGTCGCCGTCGTCCGGTGAAACCGAGATATTCCCTCCCTCACCCTGCACCGGGTCGCCACTGTCGGTGACGATCTGGCCGCTTGCGTCGAGCGAGAAATGGCCGTTGCGGGTATAGCGCGTGCCGTTTGCCGTCTGAACCACGAAATAACCGTTGCCGTTGATCGCGCAGTCGAAGGGTGCGTTCGTCGTCTCGATGTGACCCTCTGTGAGGTCGCGCAGCATGCCGGTCTCCTGCACATAGCTCACGGTTTGCGTTCCGGTCTGGCCCTCGCCCGCCTGGACCTGCTCGACATATTCCTGGAACTGCGGCGTCTCGCGCTTAAATCCGGCTGTCGACATATTCGCGAGATTGTTGGCGATCGCGTCCATCGAGGCGTAGGCCGCGAGCTGCTGGGAGAGGCATATGAGCTGAGTACTGTCCATGGCGGCGCAGGGTCCCTTCTGGTCCATTGCGTTCGCCACCACTGGTGCACCGGGCGTGCCATCCGAAAACCCGGCGTTTCCCCGGCTTATCGCGAGGGCCGCCCGGCCCGCCCGGCAAGGACTGCCGAGCGAAGATTGCCGTCCACTCCCGAAATCCGATCGTTTTGAACTACTCCTTAACCATGCCGGCCTAAATCTCGTGTCGCGCCGGCCGGTAGGCACGACGCAGTTGGAAAGAATTCCAGGGGACACCGATGGCCGCCGACAAGAAAGCGCTCAGGGTCGACGACGACGATGAACAGCCGGCGGAAAGCCAAGACGGCAAAGCGCCGAAGAAGCGTTTCGGCAAGAAATTCCTCCTGATCGCGGGCGGCGGCGCAGCCGTGCTGGCGCTGGGCGCCGGAGCGTATTTCTTTTTTTTCCAGGGACCGAGCGACGACGCCAATCCGAGGATGGCTGGCACGGTTCAATTGCCCTTGCTACCGCCGCAGGTCGTATTTTTCGATGTGCCCAACATTGTCGTGAACATCCAATCTGCAGATTCGACCCCCTCCTATCTCAAGCTGTCGGTTTCTCTCGAACTGGCCGCCCCCGAAGAGAAGCCAGCGCTTCAGGTGCTGATGCCCCGGATCGTGGACCAGTTTCAGAGCTATCTGCGCGAACTCCGGGTCGACGACCTGCGCGGATCGGCCGGCGTCATGCGCGTGAAGGAAGAGCTGTTGCGGCGGATCAATGTTGCGGCGGCACCCTATCCGGTCCGCGACGTGCTCCTCAAAGAAATGATCATTCAATAGCGGGGTGACGAGAATGACGGATTCCCCGACCACGCCGGAGGTCGAAGCCGACATCGATGCGACCGCTATGCCCGCGGACGACAACGCCGGCGGCGAGCGCATTCTCAATCAGGAAGAAATCGACAGCCTCCTGGGCTTCGACGTCAATGACGACCAGATCCAGGACAAGAGCGGCGTTCGCGCCATCATAAATTCCGCGCTCGTCTCCTACGAACGCCTGCCGATGCTTGAAATCGTCTTCGACCGCCTCGTGCGGCTGATGACGACGAGCCTGCGCAATTTCACGTCCGACAATGTCGAGGTGAGCCTCGACAACATCACCTCCATCCGCTTCGGCGACTACCTGAATTCGATCCCGTTGCCGGCGATTCTCGCGGTGTTCCGTGCCGAACAACTCGACAATTACGGCCTCTTCACCGTCGATTCCAATCTCATCTATTCGATTGTGGACGTGCTCCTGGGAGGCCGCCGCGGCACCGCGGCAATGCGCATCGAAGGCCGGCCCTACACCACCATCGAGCGCACGCTGGTCCAACGCATGATGGAGGTCATCCTCCAGGACATGTGCACGGCATTCGAGCCCCTGGCGCCCGTCACCTTCGGGCTCGACCGGCTCGAGACCAATCCGCGCTTTGCCGCGATCGCGCGCCCCGCCAATGCCGCCATCCTCGTAAAGCTGCGCATCGACATGGAAGACCGCGGCGGACGCACCGAACTGCTTCTTCCCTATGCGACGCTCGAACCGATCCGCAAGCTGCTCCTGCAGCAGTTCATGGGCGAAAAATTCGGTCGCGACTCGATCTGGGAAGGCCATCTCGCAACGGAATTGTGGTCCACGCGCGTCGACATCGCCGCCATTCTCGACGAGCAGATGCTGCCGCTCAGCAAGATGATGAATCTGCAAGTGGGCGAGACGGTGATGCTCAATGCCAATCCCGATTCCAAGATCGAACTGCGATGCGGCGGCGTCCCCCTGTTGCGCGGGCGCATGGGACGCGTGGGGTCGCAGATCGCCGTACGAATCGACGAAGCCATCGAGCGCACCGATGCCTCGCGTTCGCTTTGAAAGGAATACCCTATGAACCTGACCCTGGCCGTTGAAATTGCCCTGAGCGTGTTGCTGGCTGCGACACTTGTCTATTGCGCACTCCTGGAGCGCCGGCTCGCGGCACTGCGCAAGGGACAGGACGGCTTCCGCGAAACGATCGGCGAACTCAACACAGCGATCGGATCGGCCGGCGCATCGATGCGCCTTCTCAAGGCCACCACGGGCAACGCGGCAGAAACGCTCGACGAACGCCTCGCGCGTGCGCGCGCAATGATCGACGAACTCTCCCTTCTGACGACATCGGGCGAACGCATCGCTGCACGGATCGAGAGGGGCGCGGCGGCACAGCCCGACCGTCCGGCAGTTTCTCCTGCAGCGCGCAGCCGAACCACGCCGGCCGTTCTCGCCAACCGCCTCGACGCGCTCAAGCCACAGATTCTGCGCCCCGACACGGCGAGGTCCACAGCCACGGGAAATGTGCGGTGAAAATCGGAAATCCCTTAAAGCGGCTTCGCCTGATCCCGGCCGTCATGGTGCTGAGTGCAGCACTGCTCGTCGTCAAAGGTGCGGGCCTCGCTTTGGATGCGCGAGCCCAGGAACAGCGGGACACGCCCGCCACGCAAGCAACGGACCAGGCCACGCAATCGCCCGATCCGGTTGTCGACGACGATGCCGAAACCTCCAGCGCTCAGGTGGAGGTGCTGACCAGTCTCGCCAAGCGCCGCACCGAACTCGACGATCGCGAACGCGGCCTGGAGATGCACGAAAATCTGATCGCCGCCGCCGAAAAACGGGTGGACGGCAAGATCGACAGCCTCAAGCAATTGCAGGCCCAAATCCAGACCTTGCTCGGCCAGCGCGATGCCGCCGAACAGAAACGACTCGATTCTCTGGTCAAGACCTATGCCTCGATGAGGCCGAGGGATGCGGCACGCATTTTCGACACGCTGGACGATGAGGTTCTGGTGGCGGTCGCCGCCCAGTTGAAGCCGGACGTTCTCGGCTTGATCCTGGCACAAATGCAGGCCGAGGCAGCGCAGAAGCTGACGCTCAAACTCGCCAATCGTTTGAAGCTTCCCGAGCAGGCCCCGGCCGCGCCGCAGCAGATTGCTGCGGCCATGCCGGGGACGGGCGCAGCGACAGCGCCGCCCGCAGCGGCATCCGCAGCACAACTGCCCGGTGCAGCGCCGGCAACGACTCCGCCGGCGACCACACCTGCACCGACCACAGGCAAGACCACCACCGGCGCGACCGCGCCCCAGCCTCAGGCATCGGGCAAATGAACATGACACACGGGACGCAAATGGCGAATTGCCGGAAATCGGGCGATTCAAGCCTCTATTGCGATGTCGGCATTCGCCGTAGAGACGGTTCCTGACGGACGCGCCACGCGATGCACAGAGCGAAGATGACAATGCATATCCGGCTGCACCTTGCAGCGGCATTGGCGTTCGCTCTTCTGGCCCGACCGGCGAGCGCGGACACCGTCAGCACCGCGAGCAGCAATGGGTTCGGCCGTATCGTCTTTACGCTCACGCCTGCGGCCCGCGCCAGGGCCGCGCTCGCCGGAAGCGTCCTGACGATTTCGTTCGACCGCAGAATCGCGATCGACGCGAACGCCATCGTTCAGGGCCTGCCGGGATATGTTGCAAGCGGACGCACCGATGCTGGCGGCCATATCTTTCGTTTTGCGCTCGCTCAAAATGTGCGCCTGCACACGAGCACCTCTGCGGACAAGCTCGCCGTCGATCTCGCGCCGGACAGTTTCATGGGGACGCCGCCGGACCTTCCGCCGCCGCCGCCCAAGGAATTGCCGGCCGTAGACGTTCAAAAGCTCGCAGTGCTTAGTATCCGGGCAGGTGCCTATGCAAACTTTTCGCGCATCGTCTTCGATTGGCCGCGGAACGTTCAGTATACGGTATTTGCCGGGTCGGGCCGCATCACGATCCGCTTCAACGCGATGATGCGTCCGGATTTCACCGGCTTCCAGGAAGTTTCTCCGCCCTGGGTGAAGGACGCGGGCTGGAGGATCGAGGATGGCGGCACGGTCATCGAATTCGACACCGATACCCAATCGCGTTACCACGATTTCCGCGACGGCACGAAGATCGTGCTCGACATTCTGGCGCCCAAAGCCGATGCCGCGGCATACAGGCCGCCAACCGATTCCGGTTCGACCGTGGCGAGACCGGACCTGATACAGATTGCCCGCGCTGCGAAGGTGGACGATTCAAGCCCGCAGGCCAAGGCAATTGCCGAGGCGGCAGCGCGGCTCAATCCGTCCGCCGAGCCCAAGCCGGCGGCGGCGTCCCAAACCGCCAATGCTCCGACCGCTGCACACAACCCGAGCGCGGCTTCGGCAGCTGCGCCGCCGGCAACGTCCGCCGAAACTGCGCCGCAAGGCGCAATCGCCGATACCGCATCGGCTCAAGCCGAACGAACGCGGCACGGCGTCATCATCAATTTTCCCGGCGCGAGCACCCAGGCCGCCGCGGTTTTCGTACGCGGCATGACGGCGTGGATCGTGATCGACGGCGTCCCCAGGATCGATCCGGTTCAGCTCAAGACGGCGCTCGGCGATTTTCCTTCATCGCTGGACGAAGCGAGCGGCAACGGCGTCACGACCGTCCGGATCGGATTGAAGCAGGCCGAACAGATTGCCGCCCGTGCCGCCGGATCGAATCTGATCGTGGAGATTTCGCCGCATGCGCATACGACGCCGATAGCGATCGGATTCGTGCGCGACGACGACGATCCCAAACAGGCGGCGCTGACCACGATCGTTTCCGGCGCCACCCACGCCGCGATGCAGACCGATCCGGCTGCAGGCGACACGCTGATCGTCGTGCCCGGAGTGCTCGGCCGCGCCGTCACCGATCCGCGCAGCTACGCCGAATTTGCCGTCCTGCCCACCGCGGCAGGGCTCGCCATAGAGCCGTATACGGATGATCTGGTAGTGCGTGTGGCGCAGGGGCGCGTGACGATCACGAGGCCCGGCGGGCTCGCGCTCACGACGGCCCCCCTTGTCGCGGCACAGACGCCCGCCGGTCTGGCACACAGCAACGACAGCCCCGCATTCCTCGACCTGGCCAATTGGGGCAGGGCGGCAGATAGCAATTTCCTCGACACCCAGCGCAGGCTGAGGATCGAAGATGCCACCGAAGTACCGGAAGAAGCCAATCGAGCGCGGCTTGCGCTCGCACGGTTCTATCTTGGCAATGAATTTGCGGCAGAAGCGCTGGGCCTCATCAATTTGATGCAGACGACCAACCCGGCCCTGCAGGGCGACGTGCAGTTGCAGACGATGCGCGCCGCAGCGAATTTCATGATGGGGCGCTATCGCGATGCCCATAACGATATTGCCGGCAGCATCTTCGACAACGACCGCCACGCCGCATTCTGGCGTGGCTTGACGGAAGCGGCCCTCGAGAACTGGAACGGCGCCCGTAAGGCACTGGCGCTCGCCGAGCCGGTGCTGCATCGCTATCCACCGGCCTGGCAGGCGCGCGCGCGTCTCGCCGAGGCAGATGCCGCGCTGGCGTCCAACACCGTGGAAGACGCGGACGCAGCGCTTGGTCACCTGCCCCACGATCTGCCCCGAGACCTGGCATTGCAGGCGCAACTCGCGCGCGCCAGGCTTTATGCCCTCGAAGACCGCCCCATGGAGGCCCATGCGCTGTTCCTATCGATCGAGAACAGCGGCGATGAACGCGCTGCTGCGCAAGCCATCTACGCCGATGTCGACACGGGCCTGGTCAGCGGCATCGTGCCCCGGGACAAGGCGATCGCGATGCTGGAGAAATTGCGCTTTCGCTGGCGCGGAGACGCACTCGAACTCAAGACGCTGCGCAAGCTGGGCGCTCTTTATTTCGCCAAGAAACGCTGGCGGGAGGGATTGCAGATTTTGCGCGTGGCCAGCCGGAATTTTCCCAATGACGATCTTGCGCGTCAGGCGCAGGACGACATGCGCAACACGTTCGAAACCTTGTTTCTCAAGGGCAAGGCCGACACGATGCCGCCGATCCAGGCTCTTAGCCTGTTCTACGATTTCATCGACCTGACGCCCATCGGTCCCAATGGCGACGAGATGATCCGGCGCATGGCCGACCGCCTGGTGGCTGTCGATCTGTTGGGACCGGCGGAAAACCTGCTCCATTATCAGGTGACCAACCGCCTCGACGGCATGGCACGCTCGCAGGTTGCAACGCGTCTCGCCATGATCGACCTGATGGATCACAAGCCCAAGGACGCGCTGGAAACGTTGCGCTCGACGGAAATTGCCGGATTGCCGGATGACGTCAATCACGGCCGCGTTCTTCTTGAGGCGCGCGCGCTGGCGGCGCTCAAGCAATGGGACCAGGCGCTCGATCTCATCGCGGCGGACGAAGCCCCCGACACACGCCGCCTGCGCAGCGACATCTATTGGGAAAGCGGCAATTGGGCGATCGCCGCGCAGAAATCCGAAGAACTTGTCGGCGATCGCTGGAGCGACGCGATCCCGCTCAGCGCAGCGGAACGCGGGGACCTCATGCGCGCGGCCGTCGCCTATTCGCTGGCGGGCGACGAAACGAGCCTGGACAGGCTGCGCACCCGGTTCGCCGCGAAAATGAAGACGAGTCCCGACGCAAGCGCGTTTGCGGTCGTCACGCAGAACATCGACCAGCAAGGCGTCGCCTTTCGCGATCTCGCCGGCAAAATCGCCTCGATCGACACGTTGGAAAGATTCATGGACGATTTCCACGCGCACTACGACGGCGCCAAGACGACGAATTGAGGGGGCAGGGCACAGACCCGTTCAAAAAGTGCAGGTTACAAGCCCCGCGTTTCCGAGGGCACGGTGTCGAGAGACGACACCTCGTCGAGCCAGGCAAGCACCTGGCTTGCGATCTTCTCCCAGCCCGGCTCGCCGATCAGCCAATGACTGTGGCCGTCGAGTTCTTCAAAGCTGGCGCGGCCGCGATAACGTTGCGCCAATTGGCGTACGGTTGTCGGCGGGTTGATGCGGTCGCGCGTTCCCACGAGGCAAAGAATCGGGCACGCCACGTCGCGCGGGTCGATTTCGGTGGCGCGTTTTATATCCATGGGCCAGTGCATGATCTCGAAGGTTGCCAGCCCCGATTCCGGAACGAAGCGGTGGAGTATGGCGTCGTGTTCCGCGTCGGGCACATTGTCGAGCGCATTGGCCGCTGCGATCCAACGGGTAGGCGCCAATGTGCGGTTCCAGAAATCGCCGGCGAAATACAATGCCTGCGCCGATACGAATTCGAACGGCGTCGACGGCAACACACCCCACGGCGCCGACGGCGCGAGCAGTACGAGTGCCCGCACGGGGCGCCGCGCCGCCAGCATCTGCGCGATCAATCCGCCCATCGAATGGCCGATCAGAATCGGTTTGCCGTGGAGACGATCGAGGAATGCCTCAAGATCGCCCACATAATCGAGCATGGAGGTATTGCCGAGCTCGTTCGGCGGCTCCCGGCCGCAATCGTGATGGCGCAAGGTCGGCGCATGGACTTCATAGCCCAGCTCTTCGAACATCGTGCGCCAATTCTCGAACACCCAGCCGCCGCAAAAGGCGCCGTGAATCATCACGACCGGATTACGCAACGCACTCATCGCAGGTTTTTTCATGCGACGGGGATTGCGAGATCACGGAACGCGGCGATCACTTTTGCATAGGTGTCGCGCTTGAACGGTACGATCAGCCGCGGCAATGCCTCGACCGCCAGCCATTTCCAATGGGCGAATTCGGGATGGGCGGTTGCGATATTGATATCTCCATCCTCGCCGGTGAAGCGCAACGCGAGCCATTTTTGCCGCTGACCACGATAGCGCCCGTGCAGCGCCACGCCGAGAAGATGGGCGGGAAGATCGTAAGCGAGCCATTGATCGTGTTCGCGCAACAATTCCGCCTTGTCGGTGCCGACTTCTTCCTTGAGCTCGCGAAAGGCGGCCTCGGCCGGGGTTTCATTCCCGTCGATGCCGCCCTGCGGCATCTGCCAGCCTTCCACCGTTTGATCGATACGCTTGCCGACGAACACCAGTCCCTCGCGATTGAACAGCATGATGCCCACGCAAGGCCGATAGGGCAGGTCCTCATGGCGCAGATGGGGTGAATGACGCGACATCGCTAATACCCGATTTTCGCCTAGTGGGATGGCGTAACTATGGCCGAAGCGGGCACCAGAACAAACCCCCGCCCCGCCAGCCCCTTGGCCCAATTGGCGACACGGTCGATAGTGACGGGATAGAGGAAACCCGTACCCGCCGCCGATCCGTTCGTCCGGGCCAGCTTTTCCAGTTCGGAGAGTCGCGCATCGATCTCCATCCCGGTCTGGATCGTGTCAAGCGTCACGGCGCTCTGCACATAGGGTGCGGCAATACGGCGGGCAATATCGGGCGCCACGGAACGCGATTGGGGGCCGCTGTCGAAGAACAGCAGCCCGCGCCGCGCCACATAGGTCATGACCGGCTCGAGCGAATCGGGGTCGGCCAGAAGCCGGTCTCCTTGGAGATTGGTGATGCCGGCATAGCCGGTAAAGCGCGTCAGCGACCACACCAGGCGCTGGGTATTCGATTCCTCACCGACCGCCGCACGCAACGTATGGGGGCCCGGATCGCTGTCGGGAAAATCGAAGGGCTCCATCGGCACTTCCAGAAGGACCTCATGGCCTTCACGGCGCGCTTCGCCGACCCAGCGCTGGACGTCGTCGGAATAGGGCGCGAAAGCGAGCGTGACGCCGGCTGGCAGATCGTGGATCGCGGCCGAAGTCCATTTTGCGCTGAAGCCGAGCCCGCTGACGACAATGGCGATGCGCGGCGCCCTGGTCGGCGCCACCGGCGGCGCATAGGCGTTCATCGGCGAGCGGCCGTCATTGGCGATGCGTGGCAGGGGTCCCTGCGCGGTCTGCTCGATCAAGGCCGGGTCGGCGATCAGGACGCGCCCTGCATAAACGGGCTTGGCAATTGTCGACGGCACGATTTGCGGCGGCAAGGATGTGCCCGAAACGGGAGGAGCGGCGCCGGGCCGGAGCGGCGGCGTGGCTGTGGCGACCGTTGCGTTCGGCTGCGGGCCTGAAGGGGCCGGATTGCCGGAGAGGTGAGCGGGCGGGGCCGCCGCCGACTTCCTGACTGCGCCGTTCGCCGCGTGCCGGGCGGGCGGAGATCGCAACTGAAACCGGACGACGGGATCGCCATCGGAGGAGCGGCCGAACAAAGCGAGCGATCCCAGGAGCGCCAGCAGCGCGGCAAAGACGGCGAAATAGGCGAGCGCCAGCAGGTGCGGTGTCTGGCGCGTCGCGCCAGCCGCCGTTTCGTCGTCTTCGGCAAAGAGGTTTGCGGCCATGCTCCTAGATAAACCAACACGTGGTTACAGTCGCGTTAACTCGAACAACACGGATTAAATGGGACATTTGGTCCACCGGCCGCCTTTTAACCATGAAGGCGATGAAAGACACTATCAGCGCCCGTTGATCGTACGAACGTGATGGACCGGCGATGGATGATAGAGGTTCTGATTTGCTAGAACTGCAAACGTTTCGTCCGGACGGCAAAGCAGGAGCGGGGTAGTGATGGAAATTCGAGTGCGGTGCCGGATGGCGCTGTGGCTGGCGGTCTTCACGGCCCTGGCGTCGGCACGGGCCGCCGCCGATGAGCGCACGCTGATGCGCTTCCCGACGCTGCACGGCGACACGCTGGCGTTCGAGGCGCATGGCAATCTGTGGGAAGTGCCGCGCACCGGCGGCGTTGCCAGCCGTTTGACGGCCGATTCCGGCGACGATCTGATGCCGCGCTTCTCGCCCGATGGCAGGTGGATCGCCTTCACCGCCAGTTACCAGGGCAACCGCGACGTTTATGTCATTCCGGCCGGCGGCGGCGCGGCGCGGCGTCTGACATTTCATTCCGACGTCGTCGACAAGGCACCGACGCGCTGGGGGCCGGACAACATGGTCGTAACCTGGACGCCGGATTCGAAAGCCGTCGTCTTCCTGTCGCGGCGCATGGCGTGGAACAGCTGGTACGGACGGTTGTTCGAAGTGCCGGTCGGCGGCGGGCTGGTGACGCCGTTGCCGCTCGACCGCGGCGGCTTGATGACCTACAGCCCCGACGGCAGGTCGATCGCCTACAACCGCATTTTCCGCAACTTCCGCACCTGGAAGCGCTATGACGGCGGCCTGGCGCAGGATGTCTACACCTACGATTTCGACACCAGGAAGCTCGACAGGATCACCGACTGGAAGGGCACCGACACCGCGCCGATGTGGTACGGCCGCAAGATTTATTTCCTGTCCGATCGCGACAGCAACCGCCGCGAAAATATCTGGGTCTACGACCTCGACAGCAAGCAATTCCGCGAAGTGACTCATTTCACCGACTACGACATCGATTTTCCGAGCCTCGATGCCGGCTCGTCGGCCGGCATCGTGTTCCAGCAGGGCGGCGCGCTGTGGGTGCTCGATCTGCCGTCCGAACAACTGCACCAACTCGACGTCACCGTGCCGGACGACGGCACGCGCACCTCGGCGCGCTATGTCGATGTGAGCAAGCTCATCCGCAGCGCCGACACCGCCGGGGAGGCCGACTATGCGCTGTCGCCGAACGGCAAGCGCGCGCTGTTCTCGGCCCGCGGCGATCTGTTCACGGTACCCGCCGAGCATGGCCCGACGCGCGATCTCACCAATACCAGCAGTGCCGACGAAGACCATCCGAGCTGGTCGCCCGACGGCAAGACCGTCGCCTACACCACCGATGTCGACCGCGAACAGCAGATCGCGGTCCGTCCGGCTGCCGGCGGGGCGGAAAAAATCCTGACGCATTTCAAGACCGGTTTTCTCTACACTGCGCTGTGGTCGCCGGACAGCAAGCATCTCGCCTTCGCCGACGGCAATCACCGGTTATGGCTGCTCGACATTGCCGACGGCGAGGCCAGCGTAGTGGCGCAGGACACCTATAACGAAATCCACGATCAGAGCTTTTCGCCGGATGGACGCTGGCTTGCTTACAGCATCACCGGTGCCAACGAGCAGCGGGGCATCCGCCTCTACAGCCTCGAAACGGGCAAGACGAGCGCCGTATCCGAGCCGCTGGGCAACGATTTCAATCCGGTCTTCTCGCCGGACGGAAAATATTTGTACTTCCTCTCGACGCGGCATGAAAACCCGACCCTGAGCGAAAGCGAGTTCAATGTCGCGACGCTGGAAATGACCGGCATCTATGTGGCCACGCTGCGCAAGAACGAAGCTTCGCCGTTTGCGCCGCGCTCGGACGAAGGCGCAGTGGAACCAAAGAAGGAGACGAAGCCCGAACCGTGGAAGCCTGCGGCCATCAAGCCGGTCGCCATCGATGTCGCCGGGTTGATGGCGCGTGCGGTGGCGCTGCCGGTTCCGGCCGCCGACATTGCCAGCCTTGATGCCCGCGACGACAAGATTTTCTACCAGACCGTCGCGCCGCAGATGATCGACGGCCCGCTGCCCGGCGAGAAATCGGCCTTGCATGTGTACGATCTGGGCGAGCGCAAGGACGCCATCGTGGTCGAGGGGCTGGACAGCTACAGCCTGTCGGCCGACGGCGAGAAGGTGCTCTACAAGACGAAGGGCGACGGGGACAACATCTACGCCATCATCGACGCCAAGGCCAAGACGGACGACGACAAGAACAAGCCCAAGCCGCTCGATCTTTCGCATATGACCGCGCGCATCGAACCGACCCGGGAATGGGCCGAAATGTTCGACAACGCCTGGCGGCTGGAGCGCGATCTGTTCGTCAACCCGAAGATGAACGGCGTCGACTGGCAAAGGGTGCATGATGCCTATGCCAAGCTGTTGCCGCTCGCCGGCTCGCGCGAAGACCTGAACTATCTGATCGGCGAGATGCAGGGCGAACTCGGCAATTCGCACACTTATGTCGGCGGCGGCGACGACGGAAACCCGAACAAAGCCGTACCCACCGCGCTGCTCGGCGCGGACTTCGCGCTCGACACCGCTTCCGGGCGCTACAAATTCGCCAAAATCTATCCCGGCGACAACACGCGGCCCGCCTATCGCAGCCCGCTAACCGAGCCCGGCGTCGACGTGCATGAAGGCGACTATTTGCTGGCGGTCGACGGCAAGGAACTCACCGCCCCGACCAATCCCTACAGCCTGTTTGTCGGTCTCGGCGACCAGCCGGTGACACTGAGTATCGCCGACGGTCCTGATGCAAAGCGGCGCGATGTCACCGTGCAGCCGATCGAGAACGAATTGTCGGTGCGCCAGAAGTCCTGGATCGACCACAACCGCGAAATGGTCGATAGGCTTTCCGGCGGCAAAATCGCCTATGTCTACATGTCCGACATGGAATCGCTGGGCATGGAGCAGTTCGTGCGCCAGTTCTATCCACAGCTCGACAAGCAGGCGCTGATCGTCGACGACCGCTGGAACGGCGGCGGCTTCATCGACCAGATCGTGCTGGAGCGTTTGCGCCGCATCCTGATCGGCATGTCGACCAATCGCGAAGGCGCGGCAATGCCCATTCCGCAGCAATTGATCAACGGACCGAAAGTGACGCTGATCAACCACTACTCGGCATCCGACGGCGACATCTTTCCGTTCTATTTCCGCAAATACGGCCTGGGTCCGCTGATCGGCACGCGCACATGGGGCGGAGTGCGCGGCATTCGCGGCACCTGGGGACTGCTCGACAGCGGCTATATCACCGTGCCCGAAGACAGCCTGTACGGCCGCGAATCGGAATGGGTCATCGAGAACCATGGCGTCGATCCCGACATCGAGGTCGACACCGATCCGGGCCAATTGCTGGCCGGCCATGACGCCCAGATCGAGGCCGCGGTCGATTACCTGATGGAAGCGCTGCGCAAGCATCCGGGCGGCCTGCCGCCGCCGCCGCCGCTGCTGCCCGCCTATCCGCCGGTTGGGCAGGTGCCGCCGCCGAGCCGGTGAAATCTACGCATACAGGCTCAAAAGCGTGCGCATGCGCCGGCTCTGCTCCGTGTCGTCGCGTTTCGTGTGGACCCACAGACTGTCCGTTTGATCCTGGGCGATTGCCTTGAGCCACCGCGCCTCACGCGCCACAGCGAGCCGGGGCAGGCGGCGTTTTTGGGCCTCTATCGCGACGGTGATGTCGTCCATGTCGGTGCGGTCCCAACTGCGCGGATCGACGTCGAAATTGGCCGAGACGAAGGCGCATGTCCCGGTACCCAGTTCGTGCACGTTGACTATCCGCTCAACCGGCCTTTCGAAATGCATCGTTGCGACATGATGAACATAGGATACATGCGGCGGAAGGAATATCCGGCCGAGCACCCCGACGATCGCCCGTCCCCCGCATTGCTGCAAGGCTTGAATCATGCGATCCGCATAGTCGAGCGGATAGATGATATCGTCGTCCATCATGAACACGACGGTCGGTACCGACAATTGCTGCAGGCAAAGAAACCGGCTGCTCGCATGAAGATCGCCGACGTCCTGGGCGTGAAACACGCTGATGCGTTCACGATCCTCCAAAAAGGCGGGGATAGCACTGTAGCCGTCGAGATAAACATAGACGTGATCGACCTGCGCATGGATCGCAGGAAAGGCCCTTTCGAAGGATTGCACCCGACTCGCCATGGTGGCGATAGCCGCGATCCGCGGCAGGCTGGCGATGGGAGGCTCGCTATCGGTCATGAAACCTTGGGACGAAATGGAATGCCTGCGCGGGCCTCGGCGTCATAGCTGTCACGAGGCGAATATTACCAGATCGCTGCCGCTCTATCCAGACGGGGTGACGGACGCCTGGACCATTGCGGTGCCCGCAGCCGATGCCCGGGCATCGGTGGCTCTTGCGACAACTATACGCGGGCCGCGGCTTCCGAACGATTCAAGGAATGGTTATCGTTCACGCTGAATCGGTGTCATACGGAAAACGACGGCGCAGGCGGCATGCGCGTTTATTTGTCACCACATCACGACGATGTCTGCTTTTCCATCGGGAACCTCGCGAGCCGCTGCCCTGGCGCCTTGGTGAATCTGTTCACGCGCAGCCGCTATGTGGCCGTGGATTTGGAGCTGCCGACCGACGACGAGGCGCAGGTGGAAGCGATCACCAGGCTGCGGCGCCGGGAGGACGAGCTTTTCGCCGGAACCGCGCGACTGACGCGCCACGACCTGGGGCTGTCGGAGCCGCCTGTGCTTGGCTACAAACCTTTTGATCTTGCAAACCTGACGGCGGAAGTTGCCGCTCTATCGCAGCGCCTGATGCCTTGTATCCTCGCCCTGCTGCCTGGCGAGGGGGATCCGCACGGTGCCGAGCTTTACTGCCCGATGGGGATCGGCGGACACCGCAATCATCTCTCGACACTGCTTGCCGTCCGGCGTGCGTACGACTGGCTTCGCCGTCGCTGTACGGTATTTCTCTATGAGGACCTGCATTACGCGAGCGATTTCGGCGTTCGGCAGGTCGGCCTGCAGCGCGCGACCCAATTGTTTGCGCCGAGCCGGCTCACTCCGATTGTAATGCCGATCAATGCCGACGACTGCGAACGCAAGATGCGATTGATCCGTCTCTATGCCAGCCAGCATGCGTCTCCGCCGCGCTTCGACAAATTCACGCCCGCCTCGGGACTCGCATCCGGCCTCCACGAGATCGTGTGGCAGCTGGCGCCCGTCGACGCATGATGCAATGTGTCTCTTGACCGCTACTTTCCCCGCGCCGTCAGGGAAGCGCTCTTTCCGTCGAGCAGAGCGAGCGCATAGGACAATTGGAAATCGTCGAATTTCTGGCCCGGCGGCGGCCGGATCGGCGCGAGCGGCGCCGCTGTGCCGGTGGTTTCCGCCTGGAGATGATGCGGCAGATCGGCTTCGCTGTAGCGTTCGATCGACGGTACCGGCGCGCTCTCGTCGCCCTGCGCCACCGCGATGTCGGGCACGATGCCCGTCGCCTGGATCGAGCGTCCGGACGGCGTGTAGTAGCGCGCGGTCGTCAGATGCAGCGCGCCGTCCTCGCCGCCATTGAGCGGAATGATCGTCTGCACCGAGGCCTTGCCGAACGACGTCATGCCGACGATCGTTGCGCGCCTGTGATCCTGCAGCGCGCCCGCGACGATCTCGGACGCCGACGCGGTTCCGCCATTGATCAGCACGACGATCCGCTTGCCGCCGGTGATATCGCCGGGTTTGGCGTCGTAGCGCGTGGTGTCGGCCGGATTGCGCCCGCGTGTGGAGACGATCTCGCCGCTGTCGAGGAAATCGTCCGACACGGCGATGGCCTGGTCGAGCACGCCGCCGCCATTGTCCCGCAAATCGACGATATAACCTTTCAGCTTCGGCCCGATCTGTTTCCTGAGCGCCCGCACGGCGGTCTCGAGGCCGGTATCGGTATGCTCGTTGAATGCCGGGATGCGGATATAGCCGACATCGCCGTCGCGATGGAATTTCACCGCCTCGACTTCGATGGCCGCGCGCACCAGCTTGACCTCGAACGATTTCGCTTCGCCCGCACGCAGCAGCGTCAGCGTGAGCTTGGTGCCCGCCTTGCCGCGCAACAGCCCCTGAACGGAATCGAGGCTGAGGCCCTGCAGGCCT
Organism: Rhizomicrobium sp.; assembly: GCA_049692035.1. Lineage (GTDB taxonomy): Bacteria > Pseudomonadota > Alphaproteobacteria > Micropepsales > Micropepsaceae > Rhizomicrobium. Next base: position 26,884 of record JBAVOL010000085.1, on the reverse strand, counting down.
TTGCCGTCAACCGCCAGGATGATGTCGCCCGATTTGATGCCGGCTTTGGCCGCCGGCGTGTCGTCGATCGGCGAAACCACCTTGATCGCGCCATTGTCCGCCGCGATCACGATGCCGACGCCGCCATATTGGCCTTCGGTCCTGACCTGCATGTCGGCATAGGTCTTGGGATCGAAATAGCTCGAATGCGGATCGAGGCTGGAGATCATGCCGTTCAGCGCATTTTCGACGAGCAGTCTGTCGTCGGGTTGCTCGACGTAATCCGCCTGCACGATGGCGAAGGCCTCGCCGAACCGATCGAGCGCGCGAAATGCCGATTGCGGATCCTCGGCGCCGCCGGCAGCAGCCAGGAATGCGAGCCCGGCGATAAATCCGAGCGCCGCGCCCGATCCGCTAAGCGCAAAACGATTCATGAAATGTCTTCTCCGCGCCTGATGTGGCCGGCCTCCACAAGGAGGAGAGGGCACAGCGAGTGCCGAATTTTCTTTGCTGATGCGAAGCTCCAGCTTCCCCTCTCCACTTGCGGGAGAGGGGAAGCAAGACATGGAAAGTGACATCGCGCGAATCTGGGTGAAGGGTGCAACGTGTCACCTTTCCATGGTTTCCGAGTGCTCGAATATCAATTCGACTGCGAATCCTTCTGGATCGAGCTCACATTCGTCTTGCCGTTCAGGATATCGAGCGCATAGGAGAGCTGGAAGTCGTCGAACTTCTTGCCCGCCGGCGGACGGATCACAGGCGGCGCCCGCCTCTTGGCCACGTCTTCCGGCGCCAGATGCCCGGGCAGATCGGCTTCGCTCGGACGCTCGACCTTGGGCACGATATCCGTCTCGTCGCCCTGCGCCACCGCCACGTCGGGAATGATTCCCGTCGCCTGGATCGAATGCCCGGAGGGCGTGAAGTAGCGCGCCGTTGTGAGTCGCAGTGCGCCGCCGCCTTCGCCCAGCGGAATGATGGTCTGCACCGATCCCTTGCCGAACGAGGTCATTCCCTCGATCGTCGCCCGTTTGTGATCCTGGAGCGCGCCGGCGACGATTTCCGACGCCGATGCGGTGCCGCCATTGATCAGCACGACGAGCGGCTTTCCGTCCGTCAGGTCGCGGCCTTTGGCGTCGTAGCGCGAGGTGTCGTCGGGGTGGCGACCGCGCGTGGAGACGATTTCACCCGAGGCGATGAAGTCGCTCGACACCGATACGGCCTGATCGAGCAGCCCGCCGGGATTGTTGCGCAAATCGAGCACATAGCCTCTGAGCCCCGGCCCGATCTCGCGCTTCAACACACGGATGGCCTTTTCGAGGCCCGCCGTCGTCTGTTCGTTGAACGACGCCAGCCGGATGTAACCGACATCGCCGTCGCGATGGAATTTGACGCTGTCGACCTGAATGACCGCGCGCGTCAGCACCACGTCGAATGGCTTTTTCGCGCCGTTGCGAAGAATGGTCAGCGTCACCTTCGTGCCCGGCGCACCCCGCATTTTCACGATCGCGTCGTTGAGCGCCATGCCCTGGATCGGTGTGCCGTCGATGGCCGCAATGAAATCGCCCGTCTTGATGCCGGCCCTGGCGGCGGGCGTATCGTCGATCGGCGTGATGACCTTCACGAGGCCGTCTTCCATCGTCACTTCGAGACCCAATCCGCCGAATTCGCCCTTGGTTTGAATCTGCATGTCGGCGAAGCTCTTGGCATCCATGTAGCTCGAATGCGGATCGAGCGAGGAGACCATGCCTTCGATGGCGGCGCTGACCAGTTCGCTGTCGTCGACGGGGCGCACATAATCGCTGCGCACGCGTTCGAAGGCATCGCTGAACAAATCGAGCTGGCGATAGGCCGAGTGATCGGCGGCGCCGTGTGCGACCGGGAATAACATCAACGCCGCGGCAAATCCCGCAGCCATCCCCATGCCGACCAGTCCGTATTTTTTCATGACCTCTTCGCCTTCCTCAGATCGACTTCCATCCAAGGCGCCGGATTGACGCCCTTACCGTTCTGCCGCAGTTCGAAATAGAGCCTTGCCCCGGCCCCGGCGCGCGGCATCGCGCCCACCGGTTCGCCTGCAAGCAATTCATCGCCTGGCCGGACGTCGACCGTCCCGAGGCCCGCAAGAACCAGATCGTAACCGCCCACCATTTCTAATATCAAGACTTTGCCCGTTTTATGGTAAGAGCCGGCGAATAGCACTGCGCCATCGCACGGAGAAACCACTTCCGCTCCTTGTGTGGTAAAAAAGGTTATCCCCGGCGCGCGTTCACCGCCGACGCCGTCGGTGCCGCCGGCGACCGCCTGCCCCACGACCGGCCGGATGAGGGCGCCGCGGCGCAAAGCGTCGGGACCGCGCTGGTTCTCGGCCGACACGACGACGATCCCCTGCCCCACGGCATGCACCCTGAGCTTGGCCACCTTGGCAAGCAGGGATCCGAGATTGGCCGCCGCCTGCGCCGCCGCATCCAGCCGCGACTGCAAATCGCCATATTGGGCGGACGCCTCGTCGGCCTCCTGCGATTTTATCGCGAGAAGCTGATCGAGTTCGACGCGCGCATCGGCGAGTTCGGCCGCGTTGCGTGCGCCCTCCCGGCGGCGGGCGAAGAGTTCCATACGTTCACGGCGCAGGGCTTGCAGCCTCTGCGACAATTCCGCCGCCGCGCTGTAAATACGCGGCAGCGATGCCCCGAGCAGCATGGCGCCGCGCGCGGCCCCTAACGCATCGTCCGCCCGGAGCGCGATGACGGGCGGCATGTCGGATTGCAATCTTTCCAGCACGGCCAGGAGCTTTGCCACTTCGCTGCGGTCATTGGCGAAGGCCGCCGCCATCGCGCGTTCTTGCGGCGCGAGGCGAGCGAGTTCCGTTTCGATCCGGCCCTTTTCCTCTTCCAATGCCTGGACACGGGCGGCGGTGTCGATCAGGCGGCGGCGGAGGTCTGCGGCCTCATTGTTCAACAAGGTGCTGCGCCGCCGCGCACCTTCGACGGCGGGACGGTTCTTGGCGATCTCCGCCTGGAGCGCGCGATATTGCGCCGCGGTGCTCGGCAGCCTGGCCGCCTCATGCGCGGGAACGGCGCCGGTGAGGTCTTTCAGCGGCTCGGCAGGCACCGGCGGCGCAGGTTGCGGCGGAACCGGCGCTGCGCGCGCGTCCGTGGCGGACGTCGCACGATGATGATGCGTGTTATGCTGCGCCATCGCGCCCGCGGCGAACAACGCAACACCCGCGCCCAACAGTGCTGCAAGCCAATGGAAGGAAATCTCCGTCAGGCCACGCTCTCCGCGCTTGCCTTGACCGCTTCGATCAACGAATGGCCGGACATTTCCGGCGGCCGGTCGAGCCCCATCAGGTCGAGCAATGTCGGCGCCACGTCGGCCAGCTTGCCGTGCGAAAGCGTCATCGAACGCGCGGCGTTGACGACGATGATCGGCACATCGAATGTCGTATGCGCGGTGTGCGGCGCGCCGGTGAGCGGATCGCGCATCATCTCCGCATTGCCGTGATCGGCGGTGATCAGCAGCACCCCGCCCGTCTTCTCGACGGCGGCGCGCAGCCGGCCCAGACAATCATCGACCGCGTGGATCGCCGCCTCCGCCGCAAGCAGAATGCCGGTATGTCCCACCATGTCGGGATTGGCATAGTTGACGACGATGAGATCGTAGGCACCGGAAAGGATCGCAGCCTCGAGTCTGTCGGTCACTTCGAACGCCGACATTTCGGGCTTCAAATCATAGGTGGCGACCTTCGGGCTGGAAACGAGGATGCGGTCTTCGCCGGCGAACGGCTCCTCGCGGCCGCCATTGAGGAAGAACGTTACATGCGCATATTTCTCGGTCTCGGCGATGCGCAACTGCCTGAGTCCGAGCCCGGCGACATATTCGCCGATCGTCTCGCGGATTTCCTCGGGCGGAAACACCGCTTCCATGAAGCGTTTGAGAGCCGCGGAGTATTCGGTCAGTCCCGCGGCGGCCGAGAATTTCGGCACCCGCGCGCGTGGAAAACCTTCGAACCCCGGATCGAGCAGGGCAGTCGCGATTTCGCGGGCACGATCGGTCCGGAAATTGGCAAACAGCAACGCGTCGCCGTCCGACACGCCGGCATAATCACCGATGACGGCGGGAGCCACGAATTCGTCGGTTACATTCTTGTCGTAGGAAGCGAGAATCGCCTCGCGTACATCGCGCACATCGTCGCCCTTCGCATCGACGATCGCCGCATAGGCGCGGGCGACGCGGTCCCAGCGCTTGTCGCGGTCCATCGCGTAATAGCGGCCCGAAACGGTGGCGATGCGCACGCCGCGGAGACCCTCGATCGCGTTGGTGAAAATTTCGAGAAATCCGAGTGCGCTTTTGGGCGGCGTATCGCGGCCGTCGAGAAACGCATGCACGAAGACCGGCACGCCAGCCTCCGCCACGACGCGCACCAGCGCCGCGATGTGATCCTGGTGGCTGTGCACGCCGCCAGGCGACAGCAGCCCCATCACATGGACGGCACCGTTCGCGGACCTCGCCTTGGCGATGAGATTGCGGAGCACCGGGCGGCTGCCGAGCGAACCATCGGCCAGCGCATCGTCGATCCGCGGCAGGTCCTGCATCACCACGCGACCGGCGCCGATATTCATATGGCCGACCTCCGAATTGCCCATCTGGCCGGCCGGCAGGCCGACCGCGCGCCCCGACGTGGCGAGCAGCGCGTGCGGGCATTGCGCCAGCATGCGGTTGAAATTGGCGGGCTTCGCAAGCACGATCGCATTGTCCGTCTCCTCCGGCCGCCATCCCCAGCCGTCGAGGATGCACAGCACTGCGGGACGCTGACGGTTCTTGGGCATTCCGGCGGACATTGGAAAACGAGCTCCTCAGGCTTTGACGCGAACCGCTCTGACGCGATCGCCCTACAATAGAGGGATTTCGGCCGCCACTGAATCACAAACAATGGGCAAACGGCGTTTCCTGCCCGGAAAATCTTGCCGCGTAGCCGTGTTGCCGCTGCCGGACATTCCATAACCTCCTGTTATTCCTCAATTTCCATGCCTTCTTTCGCGGCATGAAACTGGCACGGGATGACCGGCAAAATCGCGAGAGAGCAGAACCGCTCATGATTCGGATACAGACCGTTCTGAAGCAGATAGTGGCGATAGCGAGCGCCGCAATCATCGCCTTTGTTCCCGCCGGGGCTTGCGCGTTTTCGCGGGTGAAGGACATCGTCGACATCGAAGGCATCCGCGACAACATGCTCGTGGGCTACGGCCTGGTGGTGGGGCTCAACGGCTCCGGCGATTCGCTCCGCAATGCGCCATTCACCCAGCTCAGCCTCACCACCATGCTCGAACGGCTCGGGGTCAACGCCCATGGCCAGACGATGCAAACGAAAGACGTCGCCGCCGTCATGGTCACCGGCAGCCTTCCGGCCTTTTCCGCACAAGGCACGCGGATCGATGTGTCGGTGAGCGCGCTGGGCGACGCCAAGAGCCTGCAAGGCGGCACGCTTCTGGTGACGCCGCTTCTGGGTGCGGACGGAGCCGTCTATGCGCTGGCACAGGGCCCTGTCGCGATCGGCGGATTTGTCGCCCAGGGTCAGGCGGCGAGCGTGACCCGCGGCGTGCCGACGGCGGGACGCATCTCCAACGGCGCGATCGTCGAACGCGAAGTCGGCTTCTCGCTGGCCAGCCAATCCCAGCTGCGTCTGTCGCTGCACAATCCCGATTTCACGACGGCGATGCGTGTTGCAGCCGCGATCAACGCCTATCTGGGCAGCAATGTCGCGGCGGTGGACGATCCGGCGACCGTGCACATCACCGTGCCGGCAAATTATCACGGCGGCGTCGTCGGCCTCCTGACGGACATCGAGGAGCTCAAGGTCAATCCGGACGAGGCGGCCAAGGTCATCATCGACGAACAATCGGGCGTCATCGTGATGGGCTCCGACGTGCGCATCTCCACGATCGCCATCGCCCAGGGCAATCTGACCATCAAGGTGACCGAAACACCCGAAGTGAGCCAGCCCACGGCGTTCAGTCAGGGCGGCACGACCCAGGTCGTTCCGCGCACGCAGATCCAGATCGACGAAGGCAAGAACCACAAGATGGCCGTATTCAGCGACGGCGTAAGCCTGCAGAAGCTGGTCGACGGCTTGAATGCGCTGGGCGTGGGCCCGCGCGACATCATCTCCATCCTGCAAGCCATCAAGGCGGCCGGCGCACTCCAGGCCGATATCGAGGTGATCGGATGAGCACCGGTCTGGACGTCTCCTCGGCAATGATTCTGGCGAAGGCGCAACCCGTGCAGGCGCCAATCCGCGCCGCAAACGCGGCCGCAGCGACAAAGGCCGCCAGGCAATTCGAGTCGGTGTTCATTTCGGAGTTCCTGGGGCAGATGTTCGAGGACATTCCGACCGACGGGCCGTTCGGCGGCGGCCCCGGCGAATCCATGTTCCGCTCTCTGATGCTCGACCAATACAGCAAGCAACTTGAAAGCCAGGGCGGTTTTGGACTTGCCGCCCCCGTCGCCCAACAATTGCTGAAACTCCAGGAGGCCGGAAGATGAGTGTGGACGCACGCAAGATCGAACGTCTCGTCGCATTGACGGTGCGGCTTACCGAAGCGTTGCAAGCCGATATTGCGGCGCTCGAACGCGGACGTCCCCGCGAGATGCACTCGCATCGGCCGGACGTGCAACAGATGACCGCGCTGTACAGCCGGGAGGCGCAAGGGTTCGGCGTCGATGTCGTGAAATCTCTGCCCCCGGAATCCCGCGAAAAGCTGACCCGGGCGACGGCGCGCTTTCGCGAAGTCCTTGCGCTTCACGCCCGGATATTGACCCGCGTGCGCAATGCGACCGAAGGCATGATCCGCGCGATCGCCGAGGACGTGGCCAAGCGCCGCAATGCACAACGTCCCTACGCGCCCCAGCCGGCGGCAACGCGTTCGCCGGGCGCGCTCATCTACAACAACGTGGTGTAAATCGTCGGCGGATGGCGCGAAGCTTGAGCGTTTTAACAAATGAAATATTTTCGTTGTCATGGCCCGCGACTGCGGGCCATGACGACAATAGACAATTTCCGTAACCCAGTTGAATACAAATCAACTCGAACTCACGCGATGAGCAGCGACGACGGCAAACCGAACGTCGGCGACGAGGACGACGATGAGGTGCTGCTGAGCGAACTGGCAAGGTTGAAGGATTGCAGCGCCAGCGAATAATTCGCGATCTGCGATTGCAGATAGGCGGGCACCGTGCCGCTCGATTGCGACGCGGACGAGGTCGACGACGCGGAAGACGGCGGCGTGTTGGTCTTCTGATAGATGTTCTGGATCGTATCCAACACGTTCTGCAGCGAAACTTTGGCGACGCCTGCATCGCCCGTGCTGGAAATATCGATCAAGGTGTCGAGCCCGAGGCCGTACACCGGCTTGGCCGAGGACGAACTGGTCGCCGAGGTGCTGCTGGTCGAAGCTGTGGAGCCTGCCTTGGCGGGCGCCGTGATGACGCCCGGCGTGATGCCCAGGCGGCCGAGCGCATCGGACGCGGCGGGGCCGGCCTGGAGCGAGATCGTGGCGCCCGGTTTCGCCGTGATCTTCAAAGTCTGGCCGCCATTGGCGGTATAGGCGATGGATGCCGTACCGCTCGACAGCAATTCGCTGTTGACGTCGTCGACCAGCTCTTGCAGCGTTTCGCCCTGGCTGATGGTGATCGTCGACGTGCGCCCGCCGGTGCCCTCGGTCTGAAGATTGAACGAATCGCCGGCCTGCAACGTCGTATTCGAGGTGAGCGCGACGGATTGGTTGATGTTGACCGTGCCGGTGGGAAGACCGAGCGCATTGAGCACGCTCGCGCCGGTCGAATCGACGGCAACGCTTGTTCCGGTCGACTGGCCGTCGGCGCCGCCATATTGGTTTGTCCAATCGACGGTTCCGTTGCTCGACAATGCGGCGACGAAGGCATTGTTGACGCCCGCGACGGTGCGTTCCTGGCCGGCAAAGGTTCCTGTGGTCGTGCCGGCGAGATAGACCGTGCCGTCGGGGCCCACCGTCACGCCGCCGCCCGTGGTCGAACCCGTGGCCGTACCGACATAGCTGACGGTGTTGGCCGTCGCGCTGGTGCCGTTATCGGTGGCGTTGAACACAAACGCTTCGGTGTTGCCCGAACTCGGCACGGCAACCGTCGCCTGCCCGCCGGCCGTGAGCGCAGTGTTGCTGGTCGTGCCGGAAAGATAGATCTGGTTGCCGGACACGGCGAGACCGCTGATCGCTCCGCCATTGAGGCTGCCGAGGTCCATTTGCCAGGTGGGTGTGCTGGTGATGTCGCCGCCGGCATAGGACGAAAGAATCGCATCGCCATTCTGCTGCGATGCGACCAGGAGATCGCCGCTCGACGTCATCGCCGTTGCCGCAACGGAATCATTGCCAGAAGGGCCGAATTGGTTCTCGGACACGATCTGTCCGGAACTGTTGAGTTCGGCGAGATAGGCATTGGTGCCGCCCGAACTGGTCTGGCCCGAGCCGATCACGCCGCTCACCGAGCCGCCGATATAGACATTGCCCTGCGAATCGACGGTAACGGCGTTGGCCTGGTTGTTGCTCAGCGTCGGGATCTGCTGGACCCAGTTCTGATCGCCGTTGGCGTCGTAGGATGCAACGAAACTGTCGGTATTGCCGTCCGCAATCGAAGTCGTGGTCAGAGGCTCGGTGCTCGAACCGGCCACGACGACCCCGCCTTGCGGATTGAGTGCCAGCGAATAGGCGGTCGAGGTTCCGGTGCTGCCCAGAAGCTGCGACCAGACAAGATCGCCTGCCGAATTGTATTTCGACAGATAAACGTCCTGCGACGCCTGATTGAGCTGGCTGCCGAAATTGCCGGTGGCGTTGCCGACGACATAGACATTGCCTTGCGAGTCAACGACGGAGGATTGCACCGTCGTGGTGCCGGTGCTGGGCGCGACCGTCGTGGTGCCCAGGCTTTGCGGCGTGCCCGACAGATTGGTGAGTGTCGTGATGCTGCCCTGATTGTCGGCCGGCACCGCCGCCTGTCCGGTCGTCGAATTGGCCGGCGTCCCGGTGGTCGAGCCCGTCGTGCCGGAGACATAAAGCGCCGGCGTCGCCTGTGCGGATGACAGGCTGACGGTCTCGCCCACGCCCGGGTTGATCGAAATGCCCCAACTCGCGTCCTGCACGTTTTCGATCGTGCCGCTCGTCATCGTTTGCTGGAATTGCGTGGTGAACCCGTCGGCCGCCAATTGCTGGTTGGTGTAAGTGACGATGTTGTCGAGCGTCAGCGGACCCCGGATCTGCGACAGGTCGATGTTCACATTCGTCGTGGTGCCGCCCTTGGTTATGCCGACCGTGAAGCTGTCGCTCGGGCTCACATTGGGAAGCGGATTGTTCAGATCCGCATCGCTGACAAGCGTGCTGCCGGTGAGGGCGAAGGCGGGAAGCGGAACCGACGCCGTGCCGGTGACCGACGAGCTCGGCTGTTGCGTCTGCAACGTCAAATTGTTGAAGGTCGTGGAATTGATGAACGACTCGACTTGAGAAAGGCCGGTCTGGAATTGCGCGTTGTAGCCTGCGATCTCGCCGGAGGTGAGGCCGGGCTGTTGCGCGATCCCCGCCAGCGTACCGAGCGAACTAATCGCGTTATAGAGCGTGAAGAGATTCTGGTTGTCCGCCTGCGTCTCGGCGCTGGCCGAACCGCCGCCCACGAGCGGCGTCGAACTTTGCTGGATGAAATCGGTCGTGGAGAGAACTTTCGCCACCAACGCCTGCTCGGTCGGCTGCGTCGTCGCATCCCAGGGCGGCGTCTGGCCGGTGGAATTGGTCGTTGCACTGCCGAACGACGATCCCGACGACGTCCCCGACGAAGTTGAACTCGACGCTGGAGCGGCCGAGGCTGCAGCCGAAGACAATTGCGCAGAATAATAGCTGAGCAGCACCGACGAATCGAGCGTGATCGGCGAGAAGGTCGACACGCCAACACCCTCCTGGAAACCTGCACGGCCATCCTGGCCGCATGAGGGTTAAGTTCTCGCTAAGCCGCCGACACCGGCTGTTTCTGTTCTCGCGTGCTTAACGCGACGTTTACTCTCAAATGCGCAACTCGCTGCCATGACCGTGCCGCTCCGCACAAGCGACCCCTATGCGCAAGGCCTCGCCCTCGCGGCGCAGGGGCGCCACGCCGAAGCGATCGAGCGTTACGAAGCGGCGCTCGCGCACCGGCCCGACGATATTCGCGTGTTGTTTGCGTTGGGCAATACGGCGCGCGCTTTAGGTCTTGCCGGGCCGGCAGAGAATTTTTTCCGCCGGGTGCTGACGATCGAACCGGAGCGCATCGAAGCCCTCGTCAATCTCGCCAATCTTTTGCGCAGCGAAGGCCGGTTCGACGCAGCGCAAGCGCTTCTCGCGCCGGCGCTGGCGCGCCATCCGGCCACCCCTGAGCTCTGGCTGACGCAAGGTTCGGTCTATCGCGAGATGGGGGATATTTCGCGCGCCGCCGCGCATTACCGCGAAGCCCTTGCCCTCAAGCCCGATTATCCCGCAGCACTCGGCAATCTCGCCGACCTCCTGGCCGACGACGGAGAAATCGAAGAAGCGCTCGCCCTATACGACCGCGTCCTCAAGCGCGAACCGCAAAATGCACAGGCGCGCCTCAATCGTGCGGTGCTGCATCTGCTGCGCGGCAATTTGAAGGAGGGTTGGCGCGATTATGCGGCGCGGCTCGATTTCGCCGACAAGGCGCCGGCTCGCGACCATCGCCTGCCGCGCTGGACCGGCGCATCCCTCAGGAAAACCCGGTTGCTGGTCATGGCCGAACAGGGTGTCGGCGATCAGCTGATGTTTGCGAGTCTCATCCCCGAACTTTGTGCACGCGCCGGCCGCGAAGGCGGCAGCATCATCCTCGAATGCGAACCGCGTCTCGTGCCGCTGTTCGCCCGTTCCTTTCCGGACGCCACGGTTCGGCCGTGCCGCATGGAAACACGCGGCGGCCGCACAACAGCGCATTACGACTGGCTCAAAGCGGCAGGCGGCGCCAATGCGGCGATCGAACTGGGATCGTTGCCGCGCTTTCTGCGCAGCGACCTTTCACGCTTTCCCGTGCCCCATCGTTATCTCACGGCCGATGCCGGTGAAACGCGAAGCTGGCGCGAGAAGTTCGGCGCGCGTGGTCCTCTCATCGGCGTATGCTGGCGCAGCGGCAAGACGGGCGGCGCGCGCACGCTGCAATATTCCCCACTGGCCGCCTGGGCGGATTTCCTGCGCGAACTTCCCGGCACCATCGTCTGCACGCAATATGATGCGACGGCCGAGGAAGTCGCTGAGCTGCAAACACGAAGCGGACGCGAAATCTGCGTTCCCCAAGGGCTCGACCAGAAAAACGAACTCGACCGTGCTTGCGCGATGCTGTCGGCGCTCGATTGCGTCGTCAGCGCGCCGACCGCGGTCTCATGGCTCGCCGCCGGCGCCGGCGTGCCGACGTTCAAGATCCTCTACGACACCAGTTGGACAAGCTTCGGCCAGAGCTTCGAACCTTTCGCATCGTCCTGCGCGTTGATGATGCCCAAGATGCGCGGCGATTGGGCGGATGCGTTCGCGCAAGCGAAGGCGCGGATCGGGACGGAGGTGGGGTAGCGATACGCTCGAACGCAGGCTTCGCGCCGTAACTGGGCCACCAAACGCGCCAAACTGGGATCGCGGGCATCTTGCCCGCCTTCGCCGAAGTGAAGCCTCGGCTTCGGGCAAGCAGGTCCGCACAATTGAATGAACTTTCACGCATGCGGGCGAGACGCCCGCGGTCCCAGTGAATCTACCGTCCCGCCGCCCCGCGATTGCGCGAGTTTCGCTGCGAGGTGCGCCGCGACGCGGGCGGCACCTTCGCCGTCGATGGTCGTGAGACCGGCGGAGCGCATTTCGCGGCGGCGCGTGGAATCGCCGAGCAGCGTCCACACCGCATGCGCTATTTCCCGGTCTTCTACGCGCGACGCCAGTCCCAGCGACTGGCCCATGCCCGCATCCTCGAACGCCGACGCCGACGATGCGTGATCTTCGGTCAGGCAGAGATAGAGCGCCGGCACGCCGTAAGCCGCGAGTTCGTAGGCGGTCACGCCGAACGCCGCCAGCGCCAAATCGCAGGAGGCGAATTCCGTCGCCAGACCGTCGGCCCCTTCGAGCGTTTCGAAATGCGGCGCCAGTGCCACGATCGCGCGCGCAATTCTGGTGCGATCCTCGACACCGGGACCGATAACGAAGCGGGCGCGAAAGACGGGATCGAGCCGGGCCAGCGCCCGCGCGGCCTGAAGCGTCAAGCCAGCCGGATCGCTGCCGCCCATGGTGACGAGCAGCGTCGGCCGCGGCGATCCATTGCGCCATGCTGCAGCCGGTTTTCCCAGTCCCAGAATCGACCATTGCCAGCCGATGTGACGCTCGCATTGCGAACCGCGCCAATCGAGCGCGAGGGCCTGCGGAACGGGCGGGTAATAAGCGACATCGGCAGCAAGCCGACGGTCGGAACCATCGTCGATCACGGCGGTGAGTTCCACATGCGATGCAAGCTTCGCCAGATCGTCTCGACCGATCCCTTCGCGCATGTCGCAGACGAAAATGCCCGGTCTGTGCCGATCGATCAATTCGCGCAAATCTTCTGCATCGCGATCGGCCTTGACGGGCATTGCTTCGAAGCCGGCGCGTGTGATGGGGCCAACCGCATCGCGCGTGCCATTGACGGCGAACACCGCACCGATCCCTTCGCGGTCGCGCAACGCGCGCGCGAGCGCCACCATGCGCTTGACATGGCCGTAACCGAATTGTCCGCCGCCATCACAGCGGATGAGCGCAACGCCGCCGCGCCCGTCGAGCGCCTTTTGCCGCACATGGGCGTTGAGCGCACGCAAGCCGGGCTCGCGTTCCAGCAGCAGCAGGAGATCGGCCAGTGACGCCTCGCCCGCCTTCGCCGCCATGCGCTCATGCACCGCCTCGACGAAGGCAAGATCGTCGGGCGTGTCGATCGTGAGCCGGCCACCCGCGCGCGCCAAAGGCGGATAGGCGGGGGCGCGGGCGATGCGCACGAAATCGGGATGCGCCTTGAAATAACCCGTCACATGTTCGCGGGCGATCGGATCGTCGCTTGCGTCCATCATCAGCTTGTCGAGCGCGCGGCGGCTGAACGGATCGACGCCCTCATGGCCGGCGATCGCACCGTCTTCCAGGAGAACATAGTCGCCGTTCTGTTCGAGGAGCGAGGTGATCAGATGATCGATGAAGCCGGCATCGACAAAGGGTGCATCGGCCGACACACGCACGATGATGTCGGCATCGAGGATTTCGGCGGCGCGCGCGAAACGGGCGAGCACGTCGTCTTCGGGACCGCGCACGACGATCACATCATGATCGCGTCCGAATTCGACGATCGCATCGTCGCGCGGATTGGTCGAGGTCGCGATCGCGATACTCTCGATGAATTGCGACCGCTTCAGCCGGTGAACGATATGCCACAGAAGAGGTTTGCCCGCGATCGGCCGCAGCACCTTGCCGGGCAGGCGCGTCGAACCCATTCGCGCCTGGATAAGGGCGACGACGCGCAAATGATCGCTCGGTTCCGGGGTCACGATCATGCCGCGGGTTTCCAATGCGCGCGAACGCCCCGCAGCGGCCGCATCCCGTCGACCGGATCGGCCCGCCATTCGCGATCTTCGAGTTCGCAGGGTTGCGGACCTTTGAACCCCGTGCCGTCGGCTTTGAGGCTTTCACGAATGCGGGCGATGACCGGCCCGATTTCGTGCGGCAGCCAGCAATGGCCGGCCGCATATTCCGCGCCCTCGCCGTCGAGATCGAGGTGGAATTCGACGGCCGCAGCATTCCAGCGATGCACGGCGCGTTCGATCACGGCAGGCTTGCGCGTGTGATCGGACCAGCCGACCGCCATGCCGGTCGCTTCGCGGATCGCGGCGATTGCCGAAAGATTGGCTTCTTCGGCAGGCGTCGGATAGGCCGAGACGCAATGCAACAGCGTCACGTCCTGGGCGCCAGCCTGGCGAAGCGTCGCCGCCGCATGGCGTATCTCTTCGAGCGTCGCCATGCCGGTGGACAATACGACCGGCTTGCCGGTGCGCGCGCAGGCTTCGAGCAATGGCGTCACCAACAACTCGTAGGAAGCAATCTTGTAGAAATCGACAAAGGGCCGCAGCTCGTCGACCGCTTCACGATAGAACGGCGTACAGGAAAACCGGATGGCGCGCATGGCACAGCGAGCAGCAAGCGGGTGCAAGTGCTCGAGCGGCAATTCCCAATCGCGGCGCGCGCGGTGCATGGCGCTTTGCGCCAGGATTTCGGGCGCGAACATGCGGTCGATCTTGAACAATTGAAACTTGACCGCGTCGCACCCCGCATCGGCCGCAGCGTCGACGAAAGCCAGAGCCCGCGCGAGATCGCGCGCATGATTGCTCGAAGCCTCGGCGATGAAGACCGGTCCGCGCGATAGTTCCACTCATGCCTCCTTAAACCTTAACCGTTTTTAAAGATAACTTGGCTAAAAGAGCGTTAACGACGTGCAGGGGATCGGTAGGAAATGGGCATCGCGGCAGCGGCGACCACCATCGCTTGGCAATCGCATGAAGGGCCGCGCCTGTCGCAGGCGAACGGTCTCGACATCATCGATTGCGTCCTGTGCGGCTTCCGTCATGTTGTCCCCCTGCCCGATGCGCGCGCGCTCATGCAAATATACCGGGAAGAATATTACCGAGACGAAAAGCCGACCTTCCTCGCCCATTCCGGCGAGGACCAGGAATGGGCGGAACTGGCGCAGAACGATCGCCTGGACAGCTTCGAACGTCTGCTGCCACAGGCGCGGCGGCGCTTGCTCGACATCGGCTCCGGCCCCGGCTTTTTTCTCAAGACGGCAAAAGCGCGGGGCTGGCGCGTGCTCGGCATCGAGCCGTCGCGCCAGGCGGCCCTCCATGCACGCACGCTGGGCATCGAAGTCGCCGAGGGTTTCTTCAATGCGGATACAGCCCCCGGCCTGGGCCGGTTCGACGCGGTGCAACTCAACAATGTGCTCGAACATGTCCCCGATCCGGCCGCGGTACTGATCCAGACCCGCAAGCTGCTCGAGGCCGGCGGTGTGCTGTGCGTCAATGTGCCCAACGATTATTCGCCGTTCCAGATTGCCGCCAGTTCTGCGACCACGCGCAACGAATGGTGGGTGGCGCCCAGGCACCATCTCAATTATTTCGATTTCGGCTCGATCGGCGGCCTGCTCGAAAGGCTGGGCTTCGATATCGTCGAACGCATGACGAGCTTCCCGATGGAAGCGTTCCTGCTCATGGGCGACAATTATACGATCGACCCTGGGCTCGGCCGCGCCTGCCACGCCAAGCGCAAGCGATTCGACCTCGCCCTCGAAGCGGCCGGTCTCGGATCGGCGCGGCGCGCTTTCTACGGCGCGCTCGCCGAGGCGGGGCTGGGCCGCGAAGCCGCCGTCATTGCCGTCAAACCGTGAGCGCTTCGACGCAGGCCTTCTTCATCGTTTCGAGCGGCCGTTCCGGCACCGCGATGCTGCACAAGGCGTTGTCGGCCGCGGGCGGAACCGAGATGCATCACGAATATATGGTGCATATCGTCCAGCCGCTCGCCGTGCGCCGCTATATGGGCTGGGCGAGCCGCGAAGAGGCGCTCGCCCTTTTGCGCGCGACCTATGGGGCCGCCATCCATTACAGCGGCGCGCGCCATTGGGGCGATTCCTCGAACAAGGCATCGTGGCTGATTCCGGAACTGGCGACGCTTCTGCCTGAGGCAAAATTCGTCCATCTGGTACGCGACGGGCGCAAGGTCGCGAGTTCCTATTTTCACAAATTGGGCGCGGAATGTTATGATTTGCATTCTACCGCGATCCTGCAGGCCTTCGCCGACCAGCCGGGCGAGCGTCTCGCCCCGCCTCCGGAAAAAAAATATTGGTGGCCGTTGGCACGGCCCGGCGATCCCCTGGCGCAGGCGTTTCGCCGTTTCGACCAATTCGAGCGCATCGCCTGGCACTGGACGGAGATCAACCGCGTCATAGCTGACTCGCTGTCCGCACTTCCCGGCCACCGGCACAGCTTCGTGCGGCTGGAAGAACTCCAGGAATCTCGCGTCGCGGTCCGTGCGCTGTTCGAATTTCTCGGTCTTTGCTGCAGCGCGGAAATTTCTGCGCTGTTCGAGCGCCCTCACAATGTCAATCGCCCCGAAGATCGGCTGCTCGACGCACGCCAGCGTGCACAGTTCGACGCCATTGCGGCCCCGATGATGGCGCGCCTGGGTTATGCGGATCGTCCCGAATATGTAGTGAATTATTAACGACAACGGGAAGAAGATGGTTAGCGGAACCTTCCCGGGGCGCCCATCCATGAACGAAATTTGCGAACTGTGTCGCCGCAACGGGCTTGAGGTGGTCTACAGGCCCGAGCGTTCGACTCGCGGTCTCAGCGTTTATCTTTGCCGTCATTGTGGCCTCGTCCAGAGCTTGCCGCGCGTCGACCGGGCGCAACGCGCCAGCCCGGCCGTGTCGGGCGGCGCCGATTGGGGCAATATCCGCTACGGCAAGGGCTTTCGCACCGGCCACGCGCTCGCGGTGCTCAAACGGCACGCCGATTTTTCCGCAGACCTGGCGGTGCTCGATGTGGGCTCGAACCGCGGCAGCTTCGCACGCGCCTTTCTCGAAGCGGCGCCCAACGCCACTATCGTCGCCGTCGAACCCGACGAACGCGTCGCTGAGTCCTGCGCCGGGCTCGAACGGTGCGAAACCGTTGCGGCGCGCATCGAAGACGCCGCGCTTGAAACCGGCCGCTTCGACCTCGTCCATTCGTGCCACACGATCGAACATCTGGGCGATCCCGCACGCGTGCTCGCCGATCATTGGCGCACGCTGAAGCCTGGCGGGCTCCTCCTGATCGATGCGCCCAATATCGCCCTCATCGGCGCCGACGATATCGTCGAGGAATGGTTCATCGACAAGCATCTCTTTCATTTCTCCGCCCGCACGCTGATGCGGATGGTGGCAGCGGCGGGATTCGAGATCGTCGCGGCACCCGATATCGACGATCGCGAAAATCTGCTGATCGTCGCGCGCAAGGCCGATACCGCCTATCGGGCAGGAGACGCCGACCCGCGCGAAGTGGCGGAAGCCGAGCGTCTGATCGCGTCTTATGTCGCGCACCGCGCCCGCAATCTCGCGGCTTTGACATTTGTCGCCACTGCAATCGCCGAAATGGCGCCGAAGCGCGTTGCAATGTGGGGGGCTGGCCGCCTGTTCGACACGCTCGTCGTGCACGGGCGCTTCGTGCCGACCACGCTGTCGCTCCTGATCGACACCCACCTGAAAGCCCATGTCGAAGATCGCTATGGCTGCCGGCCGACCGGGCCGGAGGAATTGGCCGCGACCGACCCCGACATCGTGATCATCATGTCGCGCGGCTTTGCCGGCGAGATCGCTGCCGAAGCCAAACGCCTGGCACCGCGCGCACAAATCCTCTTTTACGCGGATCTTCTCGCCGATGCACGTCTCAACAAAGCTGCCTGAAGAGGCCATCCCATGACCGTACGCCTGGCCGCCAATGTTCTTCCCACGACACGCACCGCACAAGTTTTCCCCGCACAGGAATTGCTTACGGACATTGCACAGGCCGCGCGTTTTGCGCGCCAGCATGCGATTGCCGCGATCTATCATGCGGGCTCCGGGCACCCGGGCGGGGCGCTGTCCTCGGCCGATATCATGGCGAGCCTGTTCGGCGCCGAGCTCAATTTCTGGCCGGACACGATGAACGATCGCAACCGCGACCGCTTTGTTCTGTCGAAAGGACACAGCGCACCGACACTCTACGCAATTGCCGCCCATTACGGCTTCTGCGACCCGCGCGCGGCACTGCGCTTGCGCAAACTGGGCAGCCCCTTTCAGGGCCATCCGCATGTGGTCGATCTTCCCTGGGTCGGAACCAGCACGGGTTCGCTCGGCCAGGGTATGTCGGTTGCACTCGGCATGGCGATGGGGCTCAAGCTGCAGAAGAGCACCGCGCGGGTGTACACGCTGTTGGGCGACGGCGAATTGCAGGAGGGTGAGGTTTGGGAAGCCGCGATGTGCGCGGCCCATCATCGTCTCGACAATTTGTGTGTCCTCATCGACTACAACAAGCTGCAAAGCGACGACCGCAACGACAGGATCATGGCAATCGAGCCGCTGGCCGCCAAGTGGCGGGCGTTCGAATGGGCGGTTGCCGAAATCGACGGTCACGACATCGCGACCATTCTTTCGACCTTGCGCCGCGCCGCCGCCACCCATGGCAGGCCTGCCGTCATCATCGCTCACACGATCAAGGGCAAGGGCGTGCCGTATATGGAAGACGTGCCGCAATGGCATGGCAGCGTAAAGCTGACGCCGGAACAGGCCGAAGAAGCTTTGCTGGCGCTTGGCGCCTCTCACGACGAAAGCAGGGAATGGCTCGATGACAGCGACCTCTGAAGCGCCGGTATTGATCGGTACAAGCGGCGATTCCTTGCGCGAAGCGTTCGGCAGGGCGCTCTCGCAACTCGCGGACGAATTCCCGGACGTCGTCGTGCTTGATGCCGACATTGCCGGCGGCACGGGCACGCACCATTTCCGCAAGAGCCATCCGGCGCGCTTTCTGCAATTCGGCATTGCCGAGCAGAACATGATGGCCGCAGCCGGCGGGCTTGCCGCCGTGGGCCTCATTCCCGTGGTGACGACATTCGCGGTCTTCTGCCTGCGCGCCATCGAGCAAGCCCGGCTGTCGCTCGCTTATGCGCGGCGCAACGCGAAGATCGTAGCGAGCCATCCCGGTCTCGACGTCGGACCTGACGGCGGCTCGGCTCAGGCACTGGAAGACCTGGCGGCGTTCCGTGCCATCCCCGGCATGACAGTGATTTCTCCGGCGGACGCAACCGAAGCACAACTGGCGACGCGCGCGATTCTCGAATTCGACGGACCCGTCTATATGCGCACGGGACGCAGCCCCGCTAAACGCGTCTATGGCGACGACCACAGCTTCGCGATCGGCAAGGGGCACATCCTGCACGACGGCAGCGATGTGACGATCGTGGCTTGCGGCGTCGAGGTCGCCCGGGCGCTGGAAGCGGCGCAATTGCTGGGCGCGGACGGCATCAGCGCGCGCGTCGTCAATATGGCGACGATCAAGCCGATCGATCGCGAACTTCTCGCGCGCTGCGCCGCAGAAACCGGCGCTATCGTCACGGCCGAGGATCACAACATTCATGGCGGGCTTGGCGGGGCAGTCGCCGAAGCACTGGCGCAAACGCGCCCCTGCCCGGTCGAATTCGTCGGCGTCAAGGACGTGTTCGGGGCTTCGGGCGAACCCGAAGAACTCGCCGATGCCTTCGGCCTCTCCGCGCCGCACATTGCGCGCGCTGCCAAGGCCGCGATTCTGCGCAAGGACCAATAGCGATGTCGCGCTTTTCGCTCGCCGGAAAATCGGCCTTCGTGACCGGCGGCAGCCGCGGTATCGGGCGCGCCATCGCGCTGGGGCTCGCGCAAGCCGGTGCCGATGTGGCGCTGTCCTATCGCGAACGGCGCGATGAGGCGATGCAGGTTGTCGGCGCAATCGAAGCGCTCGGCCGGCGCGGATTGGCACTCCCGATGGACGTGGCCGATCGCGCGAGCGTCGTGGCTGCGGCGAAAGACATGCAGGCCGCCTTCGCGCCGCTTTCGATCCTCGTCAACAATGCCGGCACCAACAAGCCGACCGATTTCGACCAGATCGCGGACGCCGATTGGGACTGCGTACTCGCGACCAACCTCAAGGGCCCGTTCGTCTGCGCGCAAGTTTTTCTGCCGCTCCTGGCCCAAGCCGGCGGCGGCAGTATCGTGCATATCGGTTCGGTGAGCGGCCAGTATGGCGGACCGCGCACCGCGCATTATGCGGCATCGAAAGCCGGCCTCATTTCGCTGGCGCAAGTGATCGCGCGCTTCGCCGCCCGACACGGCGTGCGCTCGAACACGGTGGCCGCGGGATTGATCGCCTCCGACATGGCGGACGCCGGCCTCGCCTCGGCGAGCGTGCAGAGGGCGGCCGATTCGATCCTCTTGCAACGGCTCGGCACCACGCAGGAGGTCGCCGATGCGGTGGTGTTCCTGGCGAGCGATGCCGCCTCCTACATCACGGCGCAGACGCTCAACGTCAATGGCGGGCTGTATTTCTGATGACGAAAACCCTTCTGATTGTCTCGGGCGGCATCGAAGCGGCCGATGCCGCGCGGCGAGCGAAAGAGATGGGTTGTTACGTTGTCGTTTCCGATCGCGATCCGCACGCGCCGGGCTTTGCCTATGCCGATTCCTGCCTGATCGCAGATGTCTACGGCGCGAATGAAACCGCCGCGGCTGCCGAGCGCTATCATCGCAAGATTCGGCACATCGACGGCGTCATCTGCGTGGCCGCCGACGCCCCGCTGACGGTCGCTTCCGTCCTCAAACGCCTGGGCCTCCCCGGCCTCTCCGTGGAAAGCGCGCGTCTGGCCTCCGACAAGCTCGCCATGAAGGAATGCTTCGCACGCGCCGGTGTTGCAGTACCGTGGTTTGCTGCCGTCGATACGCCGCAAGCCCTGAGCCGCATCGCGATCGAACGCGGCCGCGATCTCGTGATCAAACCGGTCGACAGCCGCGGCAGCCGCGGCGTGCAACGCGTGGCGCGGGTCAAGGACCTCGGCCGCGCCTTCACCCTCGCGCAATCCCATTCGCCGACGCAGCGCGTGATGGCGGAGCAATATCTCGAAGGCCCGCAGGTCTCCACCGAGAGCATCGTCGTGAACGGGCGCTGCTTCACGCCTGGCTTCTCCGATCGCAATTACGAATATCTTGAGCGTTATGCCCCGTTCTTCATCGAGAACGGCGGCGACCTGCCGAGCCGGCTTGCAGTCGACACACAGCAGAAGGTCAAGGATTTGGTCGCGCGGGCCGCTGCCGCGCTCGGCATCGTCAATGGCACCGTGAAGGGCGACATCGTCGTCCACGAGGGCGAGCCATACGTGATCGAACTCGCCGCGCGGCTGTCGGGCGGCTTCTTCTGCACGCGCGAGATTCCGTTGAACACGGGAGTCGATTTCATCGGTGCCGCCATCAGAATCGCGCTGGGCGAAACGGTATGCGCAGACGATCTCGAACCCAAAGGGGCGGTTCCGGTGATCCAGCGCTATGCATTTCCCGATCCGGGCCGCATCGTGCGCGTGGACGGCGCCGAGGCGGCGCGCCGGGTGCCCGGCGTGACGGAGTTGATCGTGACGGCGAAGCCGGGCGATATCATTCCGCCGGCCGGCGACAAACGGCCGTCGGCCGCCATGGTGCTGGCCACCGGTGCGTCGCGCGAAGCGGCGTTGGCCGCAGCCAATGACGCCCTTTCCCTGCTTCACATCGAAACGGCATGAACGCGCCCCTTCTTCAGCGCGACGCCCGCAACGGGGACGCAACGCTCCAGCTGTTTGCGCTGTTCCATCTCAATATCGCTTTTTCGTCGATCGAAGAAGAACAGCGCGACGAAGTGATCGCGCGCTGCTATTGGCCGCTTCTGGAACTCGCGAAGGTGCATGGCCCCATCGGCGTCGAAGCGACCGGCCTCACCCTTGAGGAAATCGCCGCGCGCGATCCCCTTTGGTGCGCCGAGGCCAGGCGCCTGGTCGCAGACGGTCGCATCGAACCGATCGGTTCGGGTTATGCCCAGATCATCGGCCCTTTGGTTCCGGCGCGCGTGACGCAGGCCAATCTGCGGATCGGCCACGAAATCTACGAACGCGTGCTGGGGCAGCGCCCCTCGCTCGCGCTCGTCAACGAGCAAGCCTATTCCGCCGGGCTGGTCGGTCTCTATCTCGATGCAGGATATCGCGCGATCCTGATGGATTGGGACAATCCGGCAGCCCATCATCCCGAATGGCCCGCCGAAACACGTTATCGGCCGCAAAGGGCTGCGGGGGCTTGCGGACGCAGCATCGCGCTTTTGTGGACCAACACGGTCGCTTTCCAAAAGCTGCAACGCTTCGCCCATGGCGATATCGCGATCGAGGATTATGTCGGTTATGTCGACCAACAGCGCAGCGCAATCCCGCGCTCCCTTTGCCTCTATGCGAGCGATGCGGAGATATTCGATTTCCGGCCCGGCCGTTATCGCACCGAAGAAACGCTCGGCGGCGAAAGCGAATGGGTGCGCATAGGTCGCGCATTCGCTGTCCTCGCAGCGACCGGCGCAACGCGATTGGTCGCGCCCGGCGCCGTGCTGGCAGCCGGCTCGAACGATCAAGAAACACCGCTGCGCCTCGAAAGTGCGGCCTGCCCCGTGCCGGTAAAAAAACAGCGGAAATACAATCTCTCGCGCTGGGCCGTCACCGGTCGCGACGACCTTGGCATCAACGCGGCCTGCGAACGCATCTATCGCGGGATCGACCGTACCGACGCCGGCGACGACGCATGGAAAGAGCTTTGCTATCTGTGGTCGAGCGATTTCCGTACCCACATCACCGAACATCGCTGGACGCAGTTTTGTGCGCGCCTGACCCGGGCCGAGGCGCGCTGGGCGGCGCGTGGAAACGATCTCATCCAGACGTGTCATCCCCGGCGAGCGCGAACGCAGTTCGCGCGAGGGAAGGGGACCCAGGTGGCCGAAGCGCACGATATCGAAGAAAACTACGCAGAGAGTGTTCTTGATCCATCTCGCCCGTCGGATGGACCTGGGTCCCCTTCCCCTCGCTTCGCTACGCTCGCTCGGCCAGGGATGACAATCGGAGTTTGTGAAGACGAAATTCAGACATTGACCGCGCGCCACATCGACATCGAAACGCCGGCGCTCGGCGCACGTCTCGACCGCAGACGCGGATTGGCGATCGAATCATTGCGCTTTGCCGGCGACACGTGCGCCACGATCGGCGGGTTGGCGCACGGCCATTTCGACGACATCGCTTTGCAGGCGGATTGGTACACCGGCGATTGCGTGTTCGAGGCCCCGGGCGAACACAAGATCACCGACCTCGAATGGTGCGAAACCCGCCTTTGCCGTCGGCCGGACGGCGCGGTGGTCGTCGCAGCGCGCATCGAAACGCCGAAAGGCGTCATCGCAAAGACGATGCGCTTTTCCGGGCATGAGCCGCGCGTCGATTTTGACCTCTTGTTCGACTGGGAAAACTGGGATCGGGGCAGCCTGCGGCTGGGCCATATCACGCTCCTGCCGGATGCGTTCGATTGGGAACGGCTTTCCTTAACGACCCATAATGGCGGCAAGGATTGGGAAACCTTTTTGCTTAGGGATAGTACGGTCGATCACGGCGCGCCCGTGTCCTTTCTCGTGTCGTCGTCTCACGGCATCGGCATGACCGAAGGCTGGGCCGAACTTGGCGATGCGGCGACGCGCATCCGCGTGGAGGTCGACCGCCAAACAGCGCCGCTTCTGGGCCTTTTGATCCACCGGCGCATCGGCGGCAGCCTGTTCTGCCAGTTGGCCCTCTCGGCCCTCGAACTCGACGAGACCCGCAAGCCGCAGCCCTATCGCGCCGGTCCCAGACGCTTTCGCTTTTCGCTAATCCGGAGCGCGGCGTCAGTTCATTGTTAACCGCGTTCTGCAACACTTGGGTCAGGATCTTTAAGGTGCAATCGCCATGGCGCAGCGCGCTGCAAAAATTTTCCTTCCCACTGCCGAAGATGCGGCACGAATCGAACAGGCCCAGCCGACGCTGCGCGAATTTACGCAGCCCTGGCTCGATCTGAACGACAGGGCGGTGCTCGTCACCGGCGGCACCGGGTCTTTCGGCAAGCATTTCGTCAAGACCGTGATCGACCGTTACAAACCCCGCCGCCTCGTCATCTTTTCGCGCGACGAACTCAAGCAGTTCGAGATGCAACAGGCATTTCCGATGGAACGCTATCCCTTCATGCGCTATTTCATCGGCGATGTGCGCGACCGCGACCGGCTCGAACTCGCCATGCGCGATATCGACTATGTGGTCCATGCGGCTGCGCTCAAGCAGGTTCCCACCGCCGAATACAATCCGTTCGAATGCATTCGCACCAATGTCTTCGGTGCCGAAAATCTCGTCTATGCCGCGCTGCGGCGCAACGTGCGCAAGGTCATCGCGCTGTCGACCGACAAGGCCGCCAATCCCGTCAACCTCTACGGCGCCTCCAAGCTCGCCTCCGACAAGATTTTCGTCGCGGCCAACAATCTTGCCGGTGCGGACGGCACACGCTTTGCCGTCGTGCGCTATGGCAATGTGTTCGGATCGCGGGGCAGCGTCGTACCCTTCTTCAAGAAGCTGGCGGACGACGGCGCCGAAACGCTGCCGATCACCGATTCCCGCATGACACGCTTCTGGATCACCCTGACCCAGGGCGTCAATTTCGTGCTGTCGAGCATGGAGATGGCGCGCGGCGGCGAGATTTTCATCCCCAAGATTCCGTCCTCCACGATCCCCGAGGTCGCCTCCCTTCTTTGCCCCAGCCTCGGGCAGAAAGTCGTCGGCGTCAGGCCGGGCGAGAAACTGCACGAGACGATGATTCCGGCCGACGATTCGCGCTGGACAGTGGAGATGGAGGATCGCTTCGTCATCCTTGCGAGTTTCGCCGCCGCGGCGCGCGAGGCCTACATCAACCGCGGCGCCAGACCGGTGGCCGAAGGCTTTGCCTATTCAAGCGACAGCAATTCCGAGCGGCTCGACGCACGGGGCTTGCAGATGCTTCTCGCCCAGGCCCTGGCATGAGCGCGACGGCGACTCTACGCGAGCGCCAGGCTTCGCCGACCGCCAATCGCTTTCTGCCCTACGGAAGGCAGGTTATCGAAGAAGACGACATCGCCGCCGTCGCCGAAGCCCTGCGCGGCGATTTCCTGACGACCGGCCCCTATGTCGGGCGTTTTGAAAGCCAGCTCGCGCAGACGGTGGGCGCCCGACATGCGATCGTCTGCGCCAACGGCACGGCAGCGCTGTACATGGCAGCGCGCGCGCTCGGGCTGGGCGCCGGAACCACCATCGTCGTGCCGGCCGTCACTTTTCTCGCGACCGCCAGCGCGCCCCATCTGAACGGCGCGGACATCATGTTCGCCGATGTCGATCCCGATTCCGGACTGATGCGGCCGCAAGACCTCGCCGCGGCGCTCGCGCGGGCCGGCCGGGCGGACGCCGTGTTCAACGTCCATCTGAACGGACAATGCGGCGAAATCGAAGAAATTGCGCATATTGCGCGCGCCCACGGCGCCAGGATCGTCGACGATTCCTGCCACGCGCTGGGCGCGGGCTATGTTGCGACGGACGGCACGGCAAGCAGTCTCGGCGCCAACCGCTTTTGCGATATGAGCGTGTTCTCGTTCCATCCGGTGAAAGCGATCGCGATGGGCGAAGGCGGCGCCGTCACCACCAACGATCCGGATCTGGCGAAACGGCTTGTGCTGGCGCGCAATCACGGCGTGACGCGCGAGGCGGCTTCATTCGTGAATGTCGACGACGCTTTCGACCGGGAAGGCATGCCGAACCCCTGGTATTACGAGCTCGTCGAGCCGGAATTCAACTGGCGCGCAAACGATATTCAATGCGCGCTCGGACTGTCGCAGCTGGGCAAGCTCGAACGTTTCATCGCCCGCAGGCGCGTGCTGGCCGCAACCTATGATGCGCTCCTGGCGGCGGAACCCTCCGTCATCCGCCCGGTGGCGCGCTCGCTGCGATGCCTGCCGGCGTGGCATCTCTATGCCGTGCGCGTCGATTTCGAATCCGCAGGGCTCCCGCGCGCGCAATTGATGCGGATGCTGGCGGAGAACGGCATCGGAACACAGGTGCATTACTACCCGGTCCATCGCCAGCCCTATTATGCGAAGCGCTTTGGCGGATATGATCTGCCCGGCGCCGATCTCTATTATGCGCGCACGCTCAGCCTGCCGCTGTTCGCGAGCATGACCGAAGCCGACGTGGAACGCGTCGTCGGTACGCTGGCGCGCTGCGTCGACCAATAGAATCGGCCAATAATTATCGGACTGGCGTCTGCGCCGGCAGATGCACGGGCAGAGTAAATCTGTCAGGTCCCCCACGAGATCGCGTGCTCTTCGAGTCGAAGAGCGCGACAACCGACCTGACAAATACTCCACCCGCCATCTTCTGCTTCTTATGAAGAAACACCCACTGTTCAAACCCCGAAAACGCCTATGGGGCAAATCGGTACGTCGACTTTTCTCAACCGAGAAAAACCGGCGAGGCCGCTGACGCGGCCCCGCCTTGAACGACGTTTAATGGAACAGAGACAAAGCAATGGACGGCGCCTGATTGGCGATGGACAGAGCCTGCACGCCGAGCTGCTGCTTGGTCTGCAGCGCGGTGAGCTGGGCGCTCTCGGTCGCCATGTTGGCATCGACCAGGCTTCCGATACCGGCCGTCAGAGTGTCGGACAGGTTTTGTACGAAGGTCGACTGGATCGAGAACTTCGCCGAACCGCTGCCGAGGCTGGCCAGAGCCGAGTCGACATTGTTGAGTGAGGTCTGGATGGTGGAAACCATCGTCGAAGCCATGGCCTGGGTCGCGATCGAACCGGTCGAGGTGATGGTGACGATCGAACCGCTCAGGCTCATGTTTTCGGCAGCGACCGTGACACGGTGCTGGCCGTCGGCCGACGCGAGCGCCGTGATCTGGTTGGTCGAACCGTCGATCAGGTTCGTGCCGTTGAACTGCGCGTTTTGAACCACCGTGGTGATCTGCTGCAGCAGAGCCTGGAAGTTCGCGTTCAACGCCTGACGGCTCTGCGTGTTGATCGACGCATCCGACGCCGAAAGCGCCTGTTGCTTCATCTGGATCAACAGGTCGGAGATCGACTGGCCGGCCGACATGGCCACGTCGATTGTCGAGGTGCCGTTGCTGAGGCTCTCGCCGACTGCGGTATAGCCGGCAACGTCACCGCGCATGTTCTGCGCGAT
>JBAVOL010000084.1:0-13710 GCA_049692035.1 Rhizomicrobium sp. | reverse complement strand
TAGTCGTCCGTGAACAATGGCCAAGCGGTTGATCGGGATTCGTTTATTGTCGAACTGACGGATTTGAGATTGCAGGATTTTGGGGTTTGGAGCCTCGAAAGCTTGCGATTTCGTTTTGCGGTTTTGGATTTATTCGCGGCGCAAATCGTGATTCTGTAGGCGCATCGAAAGAGGTGCGCGATGCGGCCGAAGCAGCACAAGACGACGGGTTCGGGCGATCTTTTTCGGTCGCGACTGGACCAAATCATCAACATGAAGCACGAACTGGTTCAGCTTGCCGCGAGGATCGATTGGGCGTGGATCGACCAGGAGATTGCGCCGCTTTACAGCGAGAATGGGCGCCCCGGCATCGAGACCCGTTTCGTCATCGGGTTGCTGCTGCTCAAGCACATCCACGGGTTGTCCGACGACGCGGTGTGCGAGCGCTGGGTCTGCGATCCGTACTTCCAATACTTCACCGGCGAGGAGTTCTTCCAACACGCCTTCCCGCATGAGCGCTCGGATTTGAGCCATTGGCGTAAGCGGCTAGGCGACAAGCTGGAACTGCTTTTGGCCGAGAGCCTGCGCGTAGCGCACGAGACAGGCGCTCTGCGCACCCAAGACCTGGCGCGGGTCACAGTCGACACCACGGTGCAGCCCAAGAACGTCACGTTTCCCACCGACGCGAAGCTGCTGCATGCGGCGATCAAGGGGCTGAACCGCATGGCGACGAAGCATGGGGTGAAGCTGCGCCAGTCCTATCTGCGCCTCGCCAAACGCGCGGCGATGATGGCGGGACGCTATGCCCATGCCAAGCAATTCAGGCGGCATCATCGCGAGTTGCGCTTTCTGCGCACGCGGCTGGGCCGGTTGGTGCGCGACATCCGCCGCAAGAGCGCAGGCAACGAGGAACTCGAAGCGGCCTTCGCCACGCTGCTCGGACGCGCCGATCAAATCCGTTCCCAACGCCAGCGTCAGCGCGGTTGGAAGCTCTATTCTTTCCACGCTCCGGAGGTCGAGTGCATCGGCAAAGGCAAAGCCGCCGCGCCTTATGAATTCGGCGTCAAGGTCTCGCTCGTCACTACCAACGCCCGTGCGCCGGGCGGTCAGTTCGTGCTCCACGCCAAATCTCTGCCGGGCAACCCCTACGACGGACACACGCTCAAACCCGTCCTTGAAGACACACAGAAGCTGATCGGCCGCAATATCGAGCGCATTTTCGTCGACAAAGGCTATCGCGGTCACGACGCGCCCAACCCGCGCAGCGTCTTCATCTCCGGGCAAAAGCGCGGCGTCTTCGGCGCGATCAAACGCCAGCTCAAACGCCGATCCGCCATCGAACCGACGATCGGCCATATGAAGTCAGAGGGACATCTGGGACGCTGCTATCTCAAAGGGCGCGCCGGCGACGCCGCAAACGCCATCCTCAGCGCCGTCGGCCATAATCTCCGCCGTGTCCTCGCATGGCTCAGAGATTTTTTGCGCCAAATCTTCGAACTCTTATGCGCCGCCTTCACAGCCCAATCAGCACTCAATCTGGCTTCTTAACGGACGACTCGGTATGGGAGAAATCGTTTCCTTTGAACAGCAGAGGCTCGCCGGTCGCCTTGGCCAAGGCATAGGCGAAGCAATCGCCGAAATTCAGTTGCGCGGCGTGACCGCTGCCCTTGCCGAAGTCGCGATAGGCTTCGCGCGCGATGCGGGCTTGCGTTTCGTCGACGGACACCAATTCGACTTTTGCGTCCCGCAGCATATCGTCGTACTTCCGGCTTGCCTTCGGATCGCCCTTGGAATCGATCACAACGGCGGCTTCGACGAAGCTCGCCATGCTCATTCGGCACGCCTCTGCCGCCTCGATCGCGCGAGAGAACTCGGCAGCTTCCGGCTCCTGTTTGAGGATCGCGATGATGGCCGAGGTATCGAGGATCACTTCGGTAGGCCGGTCTTTTCGTCGTAAAGGTCGTCGATTTCCATCATCTTTTTGCCGGGCGCGTTCAACCGCGCCGCACAATCGCGTCCAATCGCCATCAGCCTCTCGGCCATTCCTTTGCGCTGCAGCCGATGCAGGCGCTCCCGCAGGGCTTCCGTCACGGCAGCCGTCAGGCTTTCACCGGTCAGAGCGGCGATCTCCTGGGCCAGCGTGTGAGCTTCCTCATTTTTGATGTTCAGGCTCATGGTTGCTTTCTACCATTTATTGGTGGAATTATACCACAATTGAACGCAACGCTCAACGATCCACGAACGGATCGCGCACCAGGATCGTGTCCTCGCGCTCGGGGCTGGTGGAAAGCAGCGCCACGGGTGCAGCAATCAGCTCTTCGATGCGGCGGATATATTTGACGGCGGTGGCGGGCAAATCGGCCCAGGAGCGTGCCCCCCGCGTCGACTGGCTCCAGCCTTCCATGACCTCGTAAATCGGAACGAGGCGGGCCTGCTCGACCGCATCCGCCGGCAGATAATCGATTTCGCGGCCGTCGAGACGATAGCCGACGCAAAGCCTGATCTCGGCGAAGCCGTCGAGCACGTCGAGCTTGGTGAGCGCAATGCCGTCGATGCCGCCGGTAATCACCGTCTGGCGCACGAGCACGGAATCGAACCAGCCGCAGCGGCGCTTGCGCCCGGTGACGGTGCCGAATTCGGCGCCGCGCGTGCCCAGAAGTTCGCCGGTCGCGTCGGTCAATTCGGTCGGAAACGGGCCTTCGCCGACGCGCGTCGTATAGGCCTTGGCGATGCCGAGCACATAGCCCACGTCGCGCGGCCCGCAGCCCGAGCCGGTGGCGGCTTGCCCGGCAACGGTGTTCGAGGAGGTGACATATGGGTAGGTGCCGTGGTCGACATCGAGCAGGACGGCCTGGGCGCCTTCGAACAGCACGCGTTTTCCCGTGCGTCGCGCCGCATCGAGGCTGCGCCAGCTGCAACCGATATAGGGCAGGATACGCGGCGCAATGTCCTGCAGGCCTGCGAGCAATCGCCCCGCGTCGATTTCGTCCTGGCCCATGCCGCGGCGTAGCGCGTTGTGGTGCGCAAGCAGGCGCTCGATCTTGGCCGGCAGCGAGGCCTGGTCCTTGAGGTCGATCACCCGCAACGCGCGCCGCCCGACCTTGTCTTCATAGGCCGGGCCAATGCCGCGCTTGGTCGTACCGATGCGCTGCAGGCTGTTCGAGGCTTCTCGCGCCGCATCGAGCTCGCCGTGCAGCGGAAGAATCAGGACGGCATTTTCCGCCACCAGCAGATCGGCCGGCGTGATGTCGACGCCTTCGCCCTTGAGCTTGTCGATCTCGGCCGCGAACGCCCAGGGATCGATGACGACGCCGTTGCCGATGATGGCGAATTTGCCCTTGCGCACCACGCCCGACGGCAACAGGCTGAGCTTGTAAGTCTTGCCGTCGATGACGAGCGTATGGCCGGCATTGTGGCCGCCCTGAAAACGCACCACCACGTCGGCGCGTGCCGACAGCCAGTCCACGATCTTGCCTTTGCCTTCGTCGCCCCATTGGGCGCCGATCACGGCGACATTCGACATTATTCCGTACCCGGATCGATTACCGCCCGCGCGCAGGTTTCTGCCGGGCAAGGTCAGCGACTATAGCGGCATGTCGGGCGAACGTCAGGCCGATTTTGCTCCCCAAGGGAAGAACATTGCTCCCTGCGGCAATAGGAATCGCAGGCATCGTGCACTCGCTGAAACCGCAACTACCCGAAATTGCCTTTTGTTCCGTAACGCGTTACAACGTCACGCGTTACGTATGGCGTGAGCGGTTCATGGCGTCACCGGCCGAACGGATGAAGGCGATGCGTGCGCGCAACCGCGCGCGCGGTTCGCGCGAATTGCGGATCGTCGTGCCGGATGCGCGGTTGCGATCCGTGCGGCGGCGGGTGGCAAAAGACGTGGCCCGCCTCACGCCGGAAAACGAGGCGGCGGCGCTCGATTGGATCGAGGCGGTTTCCGAGTTCGACGCGTCTGCCGAAAGCCGCGATGAAACGCGGTGACGTGGTGACGGTCGCGGCTGCGGGCGACCATGGCAAACGGCGTCCGGCGGTGATCGTTCAGAGCGACGCCTTTCCCCAAAGCCATGCCTCGGTTGTGATCTGCCAGATGACATCGGAATTGGCCGACGCGCCGGATTTCCGCATCACGGTCGAGCCGAGTCCGGCAAACGGCTTGCGTGTGCGATCGCAAGTGATGGCCGACAAACCGGTAACCGTCCGACGCCAACGCATCGGACAAACGATAGGCCGCCTCGGCGCACGCGACATTGCACGCCTCAACACGGCATTGGCCTTTGTCATGGGGCTGGCGGACTAAACGAATACGCGTCTTCAGAACACAAGCGCGTTGGCTTGCTTCACCAGCGGCAGTTTGCGGATGGCTGAGAGCACCTTCTCGTCGATTTCGCCGTCAACTTCGACCAGCGCGATCGCATCGGCGCCCGGGGCACTGCGCCCCAGCGCGAACGACGCGATATTGACGCCCGCCTCGCCGAGCAGCGTGCCGAGCCGGCCGATGAAGCCGGGCTTGTCCTCGTTGATCACATAGAGCATGTGTGGACCGAACTCCGCATCCAGGTTGATGTCCTTGACCTGGATGAGGCGCGGACGTCCGTCGGAGAACACGGTCCCCGCAACGCGCCGCGTGGTGCCATCGGCAAGCGTGACCGTGATCTTGATGAAGCCCTCATAGATGCCCTGGCGGTCGCGGCGCGTCTCGCTCACCTTGATGCCGCGTTCCTTGGCGACGATGGGCGCGTTGACCATGTTGACGTCCTCCAGCGCCGGCTGGAGGAGCCCTGCGAGCGCCGCCTGCGTCAGCGCACGGGTGTTGAGTTCTGCGGCCGTGCCTTCGTAGAGAATTTCGACCGCCTGCAGGCTGGTGGAGGTCAGCTGCCCGGCGAAAGCGCCGAGCTTTTCGGCGAGCGAAATCCATGGCCGCACCTTCTGCGCTTCCTGCGCCGAGATCGACGGCATGTTCAGCGCGTTGGTGATGGCGCCGGTGAGCAGATAATCCGAGATCTGCTCCGCCACCTGCAGCGCGACATTCTCCTGTGCTTCGCTGGTCGAGGCGCCCAGATGCGGTGTCGCCACCACCTTCTCGTTGCCGAACAGGATGTTGGATTTCGCCGGCTCTTCTTCGAACACGTCCAGCGCCGCACCGGCCACATGCCCCGAATCGAGCGCCGCCTTCAGCGCCGCCTCGTCGATCAACCCGCCGCGCGCGCAATTGACGATGCGCACGCCTTTCTTCGTACGGTTGATCGCATCGGCCGAGAGGATGTTGCGCGTTTCGTTGGTCAGCGGCGTGTGCAGCGTGATGAAATCGGCACGGGCGAGCAGGTCGTTCAGCTCGACCTTTTCGACGCCCAGATCCTTTGCCCGCTCGGGCGACAGGTAGGGATCATAGGCGACGACCTTCATCTTCAAGCCTTGGGCGCGGTCGGCGACGATCGAGCCGATATTGCCGGCGCCGATGAGGCCGAGCGTCTTGCCGGTCAGCTCGACGCCCATGAAGCGGTTCTTTTCCCATTTGCCCCCATGGGTCGAAGCATTGGCGGCGGGCAGTTCGCGTGCCAGCGCCAGCATCAGCGCGATGGCGTGCTCGGCCGTCGTGATCGAATTGCCGAACGGCGTGTTCATCACGATGACGCCTGCGGCGGTTGCGGCCGGAATGTCGACATTGTCGACGCCGATGCCGGCGCGGCCGACGACCTTGAGTTTCTTCGCGGCCTTGATCACCTCGGCCGTCACCTTGGTCGCCGAACGGATGGCGATGCCGTCATAGTCGGCGACGATGGCGAGAAGTTCGTCTTTCGACAGGCCCGTCTTCACATCGGCGTCGATCCCGCGCTCCTTGAAGATCGCAAGTGCTGCGGGCGAAAGCTTGTCGGCTATCAGAACTTTGGGCATGGGAAACTCCATGTAGAGCGTTAGCTGCCAAATTCAACTTCGTGTCATTCCCGCGCAAGCGGGAATGACACACCTGGTTTGAATAGAAACCGATTCAGCCTGCTTTGATCTGGCCCCAGGCCCAATCGAGCCAGGGCGTCAACGCTTCGAGATCGCTTGCTTCGACCGT
The DNA here is from genome assembly GCA_049692035.1 of Rhizomicrobium sp. Classification (GTDB taxonomy): domain Bacteria; phylum Pseudomonadota; class Alphaproteobacteria; order Micropepsales; family Micropepsaceae; genus Rhizomicrobium. The sequence goes on along the minus strand of JBAVOL010000084.1, from coordinate 7,661 downwards.
GGCACCACACCAGATGCGCAAGCCCGGCGGGGCGCTGCGATAGGCGCCGATGTCGAGGCCCACGCCTTCCTTCTCGATGAGGCTCGCGAGCTTTTTCGCGGCATCGGCCTGTTGTTCGGCGGTAAGCTTTGCGAACCACGGATCGACGATCTTGAGGCACACCGAGGTGTTGGAGCGCGTGCGCGCATCTTCGGCGAGGAAGTCGACCCATTCGGTGTTGCTCACCCAACGGCTCAGCACGTCGAGATTGCGTGTCGAGCGCGCAATGAGCGCTTCGCGCCCGCCGATGTCTTCCGCCCATTTGAGCGTATCGAGATAATCTTCCAGCGCCAGCATCGAGGGCGTGTTGATGGTCTCGCCTTCGAAAATGCCTTCGACGAGCTTGCCGCCCTTGGTCATGCGGAAGATTTTCGGCAGCGGCCAGTGCGGCGAATAGGATTCAAGCCGCGCCACCGCATTGGGCGAGAGCACCAGCATGCCGTGGGCGGCTTCGCCACCCAGCACCTTCTGCCAGGAGAAGGTCGTCACATCGAGCTTGTCCCACGGCAATTCCATTGCGAACGCCGCACTTGTCGCGTCGCAAATCGTGAGCCCCAACCGGTCGGCTGCGATCCAGTCGCCGTCGGGTACGCGCACGCCCGATGTGGTTCCGTTCCACAGAAACACGATGTCATGCCTGGGGTTCGCCTGATGGAGATCGGGCAGCTTGCCGTAATCCGCCTTGAAGACCTGCGCGTCTTTGATCTTCAACTGCTTGATCGTGTCGGTGACCCAATCCTCGCCGAAGCTTTCCCACGCGAAGACGTCGACGGGCAACGGCCCCAGCATCGTCCACATCGCCATTTCGACGGCGCCGGTGTCGGACGCCGGCACGATGGCGATGCGGTAATCGGCAGGGATGCCGAGAATCGCGCGCGTGCGGTCGATTGCTTCCTTGAGCTTGGCTTTGCCCGGTTTGGAGCGGTGGGAACGTCCCAGCAGCGCGCCGCCCAGGGCTTCAACTGTCCAACCCGGCCGCTTGGCGCAAGGTCCGGACGAAAAAAAAGGCCGTGCAGGGCGCACGGCCGGACGATTTCCGGTCATCAGTCATTCCTTTCAGAATGAACGCACCTCGTTGGGGAGGCGTGGCCCGCGTCCTGTGTAGACGCGCACGCGGGGTTCGTCAAATGCAATTTTTGCGGCAAATCGACAGAGCAATTTTTGCCGATCCCGCGGTCCCAGCAGCCCGATTGTAAGAGCGGTAAACCGGTGATATCTTACCACCGTCTTACTTACGGTAAGGGCCGATGGCAATGGACGAAAAACTGACGACAATCGTCTCGACCAAGGGACAGGTCATCTTGCCCAAGGCCGTGCGGCAAAAGCGGCGGTGGGGAGCGGGAACGCGGTTGGTCGTAGAAGACACGCCCGACGGCGTGCTGCTGAGGGCTGCCCCGTTCTTCGTGCCGACGAACCCGAAAGACGTGTTCGGCTCGCTTGCCTATAGCGGGAAACCCAAGACGCTCGAAGAGATGAAGGCGGCAATCGCCGTGGAAGCCAAACGGCGCCATGCTCGGAATCGATACTAATCTCATCGTGCGCTATCTGACGGGCGATCACGTCCAGCAGGCGGCGAAGGCGCGTGCGTTGATCGATCGGCACGACGTATTCGTCGCGACCACCGTTTTCCTCGAAGCCGAATGGGTGTTGCGCAGCGCCTATGGCTTTGCGCCCGAACGTGTCGCAAGCGCGCTCGGCACCTTCGCGGCGCTACCGCGCGTCACGTTGGAGCATCCTGCCCTGGTCGCCACGGCATTGGGCTGGATGGAACAAGGAATGGATTTCGCGGATGCCCTGCATCTTGCGGCATGTGCAGGTTGCGAGGCCTTTGTGAGCTTCGACCGGCAATTCGCGAAGATGGCCAATGCGCTCGGCGGTGTGAACGTGCGCTCGCCGTAACGCCTTTACGCGCAATCTAACGACGAAGTGCTGCACACTTCGTCGGATTGTCGCTCCTACGCCACGAGCGTGTGGCTGCGTTTTTCCGCGAGGGTCCGTTTCATCTGCAGTTGCAGCTTTTCGAATGCGCGCACTTCGATCTGGCGCACGCGCTCGCGGCTGACGCCGTATTTCTGCGACAGCTCTTCGAGGGTGGCCGGTTCTTCGCGCAGGCGCCGCGCCTGGATGATGTCGCGTTCGCGCTCGCTCAATTCGCCGAGCGCGTCGGTCAATAAATCGTGGCGTTCATCCATCTCCTCGGAATTGGCGAGGCGGGTTTCCTGATCGATCGTGTCGTCGGCCAGCCAATCCTGCCATTCCGATTCGGAATCGGAACGCAGCGGCGCGTTGAGCGAAGAATCGGGAGCGGAGAGCCGGCGGTTCATATTGACCACCTCCTCTTCGGACACCGCGAGCTTCTTGGCGATGTCGGCCACCTGATCGGGGTGGAGATCGCCTTCTTCCAACGCGTTGATCTTGCCCTTCACCTTGCGCAGGTTGAAGAACAGTTTCTTCTGCGCCGCCGTCGTGCCCATTTTGACGAGGCTCCACGAACGCAGGATGTATTCCTGGATCGCGGCCCTGATCCACCACATGGCATAGGTCGCAAGGCGGAAGCCGCGCTCGGGCTCGAAGCGTTTCACCGCCTGCATCAGCCCGACATTGCCTTCGGAGACGATTTCCGAAACCGGCAGGCCATAGCCGCGATAGCCCATGGCGATCTTGGCGACGAGGCGCAGATGGCTGGTGACGAGCTGGCGCGCCGCTTCGGGGTCTTCATGCTCGCGCCAGCGTTTGGCGAGCATGTATTCTTCCTGCGGCTCCAGAAGCGGAAATTTCCGGATTTCCGAAAGATATCGCGATAGTCCGCCTTCGCCTTGCAGCGCCGGCACACCACGGCTGCTCATACCCTCACCCCATTTGCAGGCTGCGATCCCACACGCCCCAATGCGTGCGCGAGGCAGCCCCGCGCCTCGATCATCATAACGCCCCGAGACGCGTTTCGGCCAAATTACTTTCGAATTTGGTCGAAATTGCGATGTATGTGCGATTGGTTGTCTTGCAAGCGCCGCAGGCTCGCAATCAGCGCCGCGAGGTCTTTTGGCCACGGCGATTCGAACCGAATGACCTTATGCGTCGAAGGGTGTTGGAAGCCGAGAATATAGGCGTGGAGCGCCTGGCGGGGGAAATTCGCCGCCGCGGCGTAGGCTTCGTCCTCGGCGGGATTCTTCGCGCGCGGGGGTAGCCGCGCCCGTCCATAGGTCGGATCGCCGATCAGGGGATGGCCCAGATGGGTCAAATGCACGCGGATTTGGTGGGTGCGGCCGGTCTCCAGCCGGCATTCGATGAGGCTGGCAAAGGGGTGTTCGGGATCGCCGAAACGCTCGATCACGCGATAGCGCGTGCGGGCAAGCTTGCCCTGCTCGCCGCGCAGCACCGCCATCCGCTTGCGGTCGAACGGATTGCGCCCGATCTGGCCCTCGATCAGGCCTTCGCCGGCTCTTGGCGCCCCCCAGACGACCGCCTGATAGGCGCGCTCGATGGTGTGGGCGGCGAATTGCCGGGCGAGGCTGGTCATCGCGCGCTCGTTCTTGGCGGCCACGAGAAGCCCGCTGGTGTCCTTGTCGAGCCGATGGACGATGCCGGGGCGGGCGACACCCCCCACCCCCGTCAGTTCCTTGCCGCAATGGGCGATCAGCGCATTCACCAGCGTGCCGTCAAGATTGCCCGCCGCGGGGTGAACGACAAGACCGGCCGGCTTCTCGATGACGATGACGTCCTTGTCCTCGTAGACGATGGCGAGCGGAATATCCTGGCCTTCCGGCTGGGCAGGGGCGGCTGGCGGTATCGCAACGTCATAGGTCTCGCCCGGTTTGACCCTCCGGTTGCCGTCTCCTATCGTTTGGCCGTCGTGCGTGACGCAGCCCTCGGCGATCAGGGCTTGCAGGCGGGAGCGGCTGATGTCGGGCAGGGCCCGGGCAAGGAACCGGTCGAGCCGGGACCCCGCCTGTTCCTCGCCGACGATCGCCGCGCGCGTTTGTCCACCCGCGCGAGACGCCACGCCAGACGCCATGGAGGAAACAGGTTTGACAGCGTTATCCGGCACAGCTCCCGCCAATGACGATCCGAAGGCGAGCGCAACCTATCGTGCGATGAAGGCCGTCGTCATCATTCTTGGCGTCCTCATCGTACTGGCGTTCGGCGCGTTGATCGTCGGCGCGGGGTTGAAGCTCGCCGGGCACCATCGTGCCGCCGATGCCGGGGCAATCGCAGCGCTGCCGCCGGGCGCCAGGATCACCACCATCGAAACCAGCGGCAATCGTTTGATCCTCGGGCTACGCACCGGCGAAGGCGACGAGGTCGATATCATCGACACCGACACCGGCCGCCTCGTGGCGCGCATCAAACCGGCGCCGCCCGATGTACCCAAGTGACGATGGCGGCGGTCTCTAAAAATGTTTCCTCCAACGAATCCAAAACATGTCATCCCCGGCGAGCTGCGCGTGTGCGCGGCGAGGGAAGGGGACCCAGGTGCAGGGATCGCGCGCGGTGGTGCGAGGACCGACGCAGCACGCAACTTTGTAGCGTCGCATTGTTCAGGGACCTGGGTCCCCTTCCCCTCGCGCGAACGCGCCCGGCCGGGGATGACAATTTTTTTTGCGGTTCGGCAGCGGCGCGAGCACGTCGGCCTCAAGGACCGAGGGCGTGATCTCGATTCTGATACTGCCTATGTCGTTGCGCGAAAGCCTCGCCGCCGAGGCGCTGCGCGCTTACCCTCGCGAATGCTGCGGCCTGATCGAAGGCGCGGCGCGCGACGACGCCATCGAAGCATTGGCGCTTCATCCGGCGCGCAATCTTGCGAAAGGATACGACCGCTTCGAAATCGACCCGGCCGACCAGTTTCGCCTGATGCGGGCGTTGCGCGGAAGCCGCCGCGCGATCGTCGGTTGCTATCATTCCCATCCCGGCGGCGTGGCCGAGCCTTCGGCGCATGATCGCACAGGCGCCGGCGAAGAGAATTTTATCTGGCTCATCGCCGGCCTGCGCCCGGGCGACGCGCCCAGCCTCGCGGCCTTCGTCTTCTCGGCCGGCGAATTCCGCCCCATGCGGCTCGTTCCCTCGCTTGATCGCCAAGCCCGCGGCCCGTTATAAGCGCCTCTCACGCGCGCGATGCTCCCATCGTCTAGCGGTTAGGACGCGGCCCTCTCAAGGCTGAAACAGGGGTTCGATTCCCCTTGGGAGCGCCACCATGTTTTCTAAGTATTTGATTATAAACAACAATTTTGAATAATTGTCCCGCCGGCATCGGGGCGGCATCGGAACCCCATTTTTAAATTTTCGGGACGCGGCTAGGGTCCAGTGTGAGGATTCGATGCCATGAGAATTCTAATCACCGATGTCACCGAGATGCACCAAGGCAACTATTGCGTCGCTGGGTGGGTCGCAGCTCAGGGAAGAATGGTGAGGCCGCTGCCTGGCGGCTCAAACTGGACAGCCGCGCTACTCCTTGCGCGCGGAATCACTCCTGGGGCTACGATTCAAGTCACGCCCAGTGGCGCGCAACCGAATGGTGTTTATCCACACAGAACCGAAGATACTCCGATCGAACCGGCGACAATTGCGCTCATTATGCCTGGCCCGAAACCTTGGTTCGGAGTAGGTGCGCCCCCAACCGCGGACACGCTGAGTGGGGCTTTCCTGGATCACGTTCGCACAACAGGCGAATGGGATGGCGCGAAGAAGGCCGCTCATGTCCACGAAGGGACGCAGATTGGCTCGCTCGCAGCGGTGAAAATTGCTCGTGATAACCTCGAATTTTTTGAAGGCGACTATCAGGGCAAGAAAAGCCTTCGCGCTTACCTGGAAGACGAAGAAGAACGTTACACGCTGCCAGTCGTCGCCAAGGGCCTACGTGAGACCTATCGGGCTAATGGCGTCGACGCTGTGAACGAGCTGCTTCCAGAAGCCGGATTATTGCACGTTAGAGTTGGGTTGGCCCGCGCTTGGGCTGGGCAACCGGGAAAGTGTACGGTCATGATCAATGGCGTATATTGGTGACGGTGTGAAAATGGCGGGACCGTTAATCGTTCTGACGATTGGTCATTCGACGCATGCGTATGGACGCTTTCTTAGTCTATTGCGCGAAGCCGATGTTACAGCGATTGCCGACGTAAGGACTTCTCCCTTCTCGCGGCATTTCCCGCAATTCAATCGCGATACGCTCAAAGAAAACCTGAATCGGGATGGAATCTCGTATGTGTTTCTCGGAAGGGAACTCGGTGGGCGTCCAAAAAAACCCGAGTATTTCAGTGACGGTATTGCCGATTATGAGAAGATGGTAACGAGCGAAGAATTCGCGAATGGACTGAAGCGCGTCATTGAAGGCGCAAAAAAATATCATATTGCGCTGATGTGCTCCGAACAAAATCCGGTGGACTGCCACCGTTGTCTTCTTGTCGGCCGCGAGTTGGCAAGGTGTGGCATCGTCGTAAAGCACATCCTCTCTGACGGCCGTATCGCGCCCCATTCCGAGATCGAAGAGCGCCTTCTCGAAATGTCGGGCCACAATGTCGACGACCTATTCGCACAGCGCGACGAGCGACTGGCTGTTGCTTATCGAGACCGTGGACGGAAGGTTGCTTTCGCCGAACCGCGGCCCGACCCAAAAGGTTCACTCGCTGCGGAGTAATTAATTTGACGATTGCAAACGTCTTCACGATTGGCTTCACACAAACCAGCGCAGAGCGGTTCTTCGACCGATTGTTGAAGTCGGGCGTGAAAAAAGTCGTCGATGTCCGATTGCACAATACGTCCCAACTCGCAGGGTTCGCGAAAGCCGATGATCTCGCGTATTTTCTCAACAAGATCGGCGGCATCCAATACGAACACCAACCTCTTCTGGCTCCGACGGACTCGATATTGAAGGCATATAAGAACGAGAAAGGCGATTGGGGCGTCTATGAAAGCCACTTCCTAGAGTTGATGGCAGAACGTAAAATTGAAACATGGCTCACTCCAGAAACGTTTGATAACGCTTGCCTGCTATGCTCGGAAGCTACGGCCCACCATTGTCATCGCCGTCTCGTCTGTGAGTACCTGAACCGAACATGGGGCAACTCGCTCGTTGTTCGGCACCTGTAGCGCTGCGAATGATTACGGGTGGCACGGTGGGGCAATCCGTTATGGAACCCGACGACAGCAAACGTATTTCCGCGATCTGTTGTCGCCGTCGTAATGCGAAAATAGGTTAGCTGTCCCCTTCCCTTTCGTCGCTCATCCCGTCATCGCGTCGGCCACGAACACGTCCAAGGTGGGTAATAGCCCCAGGCAATTTGGTTCGCGCAATTGGATATGGCCCAGCAATATCAAGTCTTACGGGCATTACGTTAACCCCCTTCGATCTGGCCGGCGCAGTGTCTCACGGTGGATAGAACATTAGCTCCGGAAAGTCGGACCAGAATTGTTTGATTCCATTCGTGGCAATTTCGTCGAACTCTGCCTCGGAAATGTGGACCCAACTATGGTCGAGGAAATCGCTGTTAAAACTTTGATGCAGTGTGAAGCGGACCCCGAATCTGGGACCGGGGGCTTAGTTGGAAAATAGGCCGTTCTGTTGCTAAACGGAGCGGACGATGACGAAGAAGACGAGACGCAAGATTGATGCGGCGTTGAAGGCGAAGATC
>JBAVOL010000083.1:0-6640 GCA_049692035.1 Rhizomicrobium sp. | reverse complement strand
CAAAACCGCAAAACGAAATCGCAAGCTTTCGAGGCTCCAAACCCCAAAATCCTGCAATCTCAAATCCGTCAGTTCGACAATAAACGAATCCCGATCAACCGCTTGGCCATTGTTCACGGACGACTATGTAACGATCACATCGCTCTGTCGTCGTTAGCAACAGAAGGTGAGCCAGCGTGAACGGCCATTCAAAAGAAAATCAAATAAGCGGCTAAACCATGGTTACCAATTTCGATGTTCCAGGGACGATTCATCTGAAAGAAGCGGAATGAGCGAAGATATTGGATCCCTGGCCGACACACCGCTCTCGATCATCAAAGGAATTCCGCTGAGCGAGGAGCTAGGTCTAGGGGCCCTCACATTGCCGGGATTCCTTCGCGAGGTGACGACCCGCTATGCCGATCGCGAGGCACTGGTTCTGCATACGCCTGATGGCGTCGAGCGTTGGACTTACGCGATGCTGTGGGAGCGGGCGGTGGAAATCGCTCGCGCACTCCTGGCCTGCGGGGTAGGCAAGGACAGCCGTGTGGGTATTCTGATGATCAATCGGCCGGAATGGATTGCCGGATTTTTCGGTATCGGACCTGCCGGCGGAGTTGCAGTTGCCATCAGTACATTCTCGACGATGCCCGAGCTTGAGCATCTGTTGCAGGTGACCGGCGTTTCGATTGTGCTCATCGAGCGATCTGTCGCGAAAAAAGACTTTGTCGCGATGCTTCGCGAGCTTGAGCCGGAGATTTTCTCCGCGCAACCCGGTCACCTTGTGTCGACGAAGTTTCCGTTTTTGCGACGCGCGGTCGTGGTAGATGACGCCGAAGCCACCGGCGGTATTGAAACCTGGTCCGGCTTCCTGGCGCACGGCAAAAAATTCCACGGGCGCTGGTGGATGCAACCACAGCTACTGCCAATCCGTCGGATGCCGGAGCGCTATTCCTGTCGTCGGGGTCGACCAGTCGGCCAAAGGGTATCCTCAGCGCCCATAGGGGGGTAGCCATCCAATGCTGGCGCATGCGGCGCATGTTCGCCCTAAAGGATGATGTCCGCACTTGGACCGCAAACAGTTTCATATGGTCCGGTAATTTTGCTTTGACGCTGGGCGGCACCCTTGCCGCCGGCGGTGCCATGATCCTGCAGCGAATCTTCGACGCAGTCGAAGCGCTGGAGCTGATGCAGGCGGAGCGCGTCACCTGGCCTTATGCTTGGCCGCACCAATGGGCGGAACTCGAAGCGTCCCCGAACTGGAACACCGTCGATCTCAGCAGCCTGTGCTATGTCGACCCCAGCAGGCCAGCGTCGCGGCATCCGACATTTCGCGATTCTCCGTGGGTGGATCCGGTTTGGTCCTATGGCAGCACCGAGACGTTTACGGTCTCCACCGCTTTTGCGAGTGATACGCCGCCTGAGTTCGCCAGTGGTAGTAATGGCGAGGCGCTGCCGGGAAACACAATCAAGATCGTCGATCCCGAGACGGGCGTTGTGGTCCCGCGCGGCAACCGGGGCGAAATCGCGGTCAAAGGTCCGACGCTCATGCTGGGCTACGTCGGCATCCCCCTCAGCGAAACGCTCGACGATGAGGGTTTTTTTCACACTGGCGATGGCGGCTACATAGACGACAGTGGGCGGTTGCACTTCGAGGGAAGGTTGACCGACATCATCAAGACCGCGGGAGCCAACGTGTCGCCAGTCGAGGTCGACGGTATCCTTGTCACCTGTCCCGGCGTAAAGGTGGCCAAGACGGTCGGCGTACCGCACGAGAACTTGGGCGAAATGGTCGTAAGCTGCATCGTGCCCCACGACGGAGCCAATCTCGACGAGGAAGCAGTACGTAATTTTCTCAAGCACCAGTTGGCGAGCTACAAGGTGCCACGCCGCGTTCTGTTCGTTCACGAAGAAGAGCTCTCGCTGACTTCAAGCGCCAAGGTCAAGGCGGGCGACTTACGGAAGCTTGTCGCTAGCCGACTTAACGCTGACCCTGGCACACACCAATCCCTGTAGTGAGACGAAGCGTGGTCCGACCGGCCCTGCGGGATAGTCGAGGAGGCGCAACATGCAAACAGTCACCGGATTGGCACTACCCCATTTGCCCAACGAGGAGCCCGACTTCGCCGTCGATGCCACGCCGTACATCGAGTCGGTCCCCCCGACGGCAGGCGGATCAAGCACCGCGCCGTCGTTGCGTATGATCCATGAACAACCTTGGCGGGAGAAATTGCAACGGACGGTCCATTCCGGCAATCATCGGGTGGCCCAATCGAAATTCGTGTTCAGACATGATTGGAAACTGGGTGACATGTTTTAGGATACCCTTAGGATGATCAATCACCCCTCAATTCTACATGGAGGCTGTTATGACACGAATCACATCCCTTCCCGTGGATCAATGGGACGATGAGCTGCGTGAACTCGCACAGGCCGACGCTCTGCCGACCGTTCAGCAGACGATGCTCGGCGTCTATGCCAACGCGCCCGAATTGGCGAAGGCCTTCATCATTTTCACGGGGGCAATGTCGCAGGGCCTGACGTTGCGGCGCCGATTGCTGGAATTGGTCCGGCTGCGAATTGCCTTTCACAATCAATGCCGCAGCTGCATGGCCGTTCGCTATGAGTCGGCGCTGGAGGACGGTCTGACGGAGGGCTTGGTCTGCTCGCTCGAAAAGCCAATGGAGGCGCCCGATCTGACGGACGCGGAGAAGGCGGCCATCCATTATGCCGACCTCGCCGCGACCAATCATCTGGCGGTCAGCGACGAGACGCTCGCGAACCTTCGCAAGTATTTCACCGAGAAGGAGATCGTCGAGCTCTGCATGTACGTGGCCTATTGCGTCGGGTTCGGCCGCATGGCCGCGACATACCGCATCATCGAGGAGCTGCCGGAAAGTTTCCAGGACACAACGACGAAGATTACGCCGTGGGCGGCGGATCACGCAGAGAAACTTGTCATCCGCGCTTGACCGACGTCCTGCTGGACAGGCGCCACGGCTCATCCATATCCCTGTGCCTCCCGAAAACCTCATCCGAAGGGTTCGACGCCAGGAATCTGCTCCGATCGAGGTTTATCGTGGAGAGCGCAGTCGGTCTCAGTCCGTGCCCTGTACCATTCCATCATTCACAAACTGCGCCCTACACATCGAGAGGCAAAAATCGCACGATGCGGCAGTGTTTCGCGCAGTGGCCGTGCGTTGCCTGCAAGCCGCGTATGACATCCACATCGGCAATGCCAATAGCGTCGCCGGGATCGGGCAGGCGCATCAGCACAGCCGTCATCATGGCGCGCGCCATTTCGCCCTTGTTCAACGCGTCGGCGACAAGCTTCACGCTGCGAATGCGGCTTTCCCAATCCGTCTCGCCGCTATAGACGCGTATAAAAGCCCTTTGAAGATCGGCAGCCACGCAGGGCGCGCCTCGAAATTGCCCTCCTTATTCTGCTGAAGAAGTGCATCGCGTCCCAGAAACAGCCCGTCGCGGTCGCAGCGCAAACCTCGACCCCTTGGATTTTGATCCAGCTTGAACATCAAAGGCTGTTGCATACGGACTTCCGCTGAGTGGGCGATATTATACTTGACGTTCCCACGGACTAGGAATAGAGTTGACTCATAAGGAGTTAGCCCATGTCCAAGTCCATTTTCAGCGCCCCCCAATTCACTGATGAAGCTGCCGCCTATGCCTTCGTCGAGGCCCACCTTTGGCCGGATGGCCCGGTTTGCCCCCACTGTGGCGTTGTCGGGCAGGCTGGCCGCCTTCAGGGCAAGAGCAACCGTCCCGGCCTCTGGAAGTGCTATGCCTGCCGGAAGCCCTTCACCGTCAAGGTCGGGACCATCTTCGAAGCCAGCCATATCCAGATGCGCGACTGGCTGACCGCAATCCACATGATCTGCTCTTCGAAGAAGGGGATCAGCGCGAACCAGCTTCACCGGACCTTGGGAATTACCCTCAAGTCTGCATGGTTCATGGCGCACAGAATTCGCGAGGCGTTCAAGCCCTCGGGCCGCGTCGCTCCGATGGGTAGCAACGGCGGCATGGTGGAAGTGGACGAAACCTTCATCGGTCATAGCGAGGAAGGCCCCGGACACGGCGCTCGCAGCAAGCACGCTGTCATGGCGCTTGTGGAACGTGGTGGCCGTATACGCTCGCTCTACATGCCCGCGCTTCGCAAGGCTGATGTGCATGACGTAGTGAAAAATCACGTCTCGCCAGCCGCTAAACTGAATACCGACGAATCCAATCTCTATTTCGGAATTGAGAATTGGGTCGCCAGCCACGACACCGTGAACCACAGCAAAGAGGAATGGGCGCGCGGCGAAGTTTCGACCAACACCGTCGAAGGCGCTTTCGGCCTGTTTAAGCGCGGCATGGTCGGAACCTATCAGCATTGCGGCGTGCAACATTTGCAGCGGTACTTGAACGAATTCGACTTCCGCTATTCCAACCGCAAGGCGCTTGGGATCGGCGACGAAGGCCGCGCCGTGAAGGCGCTTAAAGGCGCAGCCGGAAAGCGGCTGACCTATCGAACGACTCGTGGGCAAGAAAGCAGAGCGTGACTTTCGCAAGGGCCGGACTAAACTCCGGCTCATTCTGGCGCTGCTAGAGCGCGCCTTGGAGTGACGCGACGTGCCGAAAAAGAAGCACACACTTTCCGAAGAAGAACGGCGCAAACGGATTCGCGAAACCGCGCGCGAGATCGGGACCAGCAATGATCCGAAGGATTTTGAGCGGGCGTTCAAGCGAGTTGTGACCTCTCAGCAAGAGCGGCAACATCTCGGAGAGTCCCCCCGTCCCCAAACATCCGGAAAAAAGTCTGAATAGCTTTTTCCTGGTTTTCAGCGAGTGCGGCCAAGATTTCCGGCGGTACATGCGCGACGTTGTGCCGATGAGCTAAAAGGCTCTGCAAATCCTTTCGGCGCGGGCGTCCCTCAAGAGTGTTCTTGCGATCCTTTGCCCATTGCCACGCGAGCAGATCGGCGGCTTGCACTATTGGGTTGCCCAATTTTGGAATAAATGCGTGCCCCGCATACGTTTCCTTTAGGTGTGGGATGCGGAAAACCATTTGCATCAGGGCATTTGCGTCGGATTGGCTCTTGTGCCCGCTCTCAAAAAAATAGGCCATTCGACGAATTATCTGCGGATTGATCCTGATGAACTTGAAAATGCCAACCAGCGCAACGTGGGCCGCAACGACATATGGGTCTGGATAGAAGGGGTGGCCTTTTAGGAAAGCTTCATACTCCGCGACGTTGACCGTCACGGCAACACCAAGCTTGGTGTTGCGCTTAATTACCCCAATCATTCGTGCGACGAGTTGGATTCGCTGCTGCTTTGTAAGTCCGGCGAATTCAGCGTTACCGGGATCGGGCGCACAGTCCGCCATGTGAAAGTGACGCAAAGGGCGAGGAAGTTGATCCCAATTCAGAACCCCATTCCATTCGCGCTCCAGAGCGCGCGCGCTGTCCTTTTCCATGACGTAGCCAGCCACGCACACGAACGGCGAGCCCCCATGGGTCCCGCTTTCATCAAACGCACACTCAAGATCGACCACGACCACGTATCCATTGGGCCGGAGCATCACGTCGGCAAGCCATGCCGCCGAAGAATCGGCCTCCGTCACTGGAGGCTACCCCTAGCGGCTGGGAACGGGAAGTATAATATCGCCGCTGAGTGTGCGGTGGAGTATGTTCATGTTATGTTCTATTTGTCAACGGAATGGGCGCCATTGGCGTCATTTTTCTGGACGGCTGGGTGCCAATGGCGTATAGACTGATCATGGTGGAGAAGCTGATCACGATCGCGGAAACCCCGGTTTTCGTGCGGCAGGCGAAGGAGGTTTGGACTGAGACGGAGCATGACGAATTTGTGCTCTACATCGCCAGCAATCCGGAAGCCGGGAACGTGATCCCCGATACCGGCGGCGTGCGCAAGGTACGATGGAGTAGGGCAGGGAGCGGCAAGCGCGGTGGCGTTCGGGTGATCTATTATTATCACGACGGCGATCGACCGCTCTATTTGCTGATGGTGTACGCGAAGGCACGCCGGGAGGATTTATATCCGGATGAAAAGCGGGCCGTGCGTGCGCTAGCCGCCACGATCAAGGGAAAACACAATACGTAGAGTGTGAGGTGAATGCGATGAGCAAGTTCGGCAAAGAGCTGATTGAGAGCATGCAACAGGCGGCCCAGCACGCGCGAGGTGCGGCCAAGGTTCGCGGCATGCGCGTAACCACGGTCGAGATTCCCGACGTGAAGGCAATCCGCGAGGCGCTGCACATGTCGCAGCAAAGGTTTGCCGCGTCGTATCGGATTCCGCTCGCCACAGTGAAGAATTGGGAGCAGGGCCGGCGCGCGCCGGATGCGCCGGCCGCAGCCTATCTTCTTGCCATTCGGCGCCGGCCGAAGGAAGTCATGGAAGCGGTTGCAGGCTAACGCGTCCGTCTCCCGTGCCTGTCGCGGCCCCGCTGCTCCGCGCTGCCAGGCAAACCGGAGCATGGTTCGTCCGCGGCTCCGCCCTGTACCATTCCATCATTGGTCCGTTCCGGACACATGGGTAACGGTTCATACTTGGGACATAGGTAACACTTTTGGCCCGAAAGGGTTTTGAAGGGGTTCCAGTCTGCAGGTCTCGTCATCGAAGTACCCCAGATCGTAGTGCA
>JBAVOL010000082.1:0-13401 GCA_049692035.1 Rhizomicrobium sp. | reverse complement strand
AGTCCTTCACACCGGGCCTTGTCGAACGCAGACAGCGGCGCTCGGCGTCGTGCCCCGCTTGATGATCCTCAACGATATTTTGGGAGAACGCTCAATGACCATCCAAGACCGCAAAATCAAACCGGAGCTCAATAGGGGTGCGGCCCGCTGCCCGGGCTTTCCCAGCACGCAGGAAATTCTCGGCAAAGACAAGGTTCAAATGCCCGCCGAGATTCGGGCCGAGTCCTATCAATTCCTCGGCGACGAAGACATTTCCTACGAGCGCTACATCTCGGCCGATTTCGCCAAGCTGGAATATGAGCGGATGTGGAACCGCACCTGGCAATGGGCCTGCCGCGAAGAGCACATTCCCAATGTCGGCGACTATCAGGTTTACGAAATCGGACCTTACTCCTTCATCATCACGCGCACCGCGCCGAACGAGATCAAGGCGTTCTACAATGCCTGTCTCCATCGCGGCACCAAGCTGCGCGCGTCGGGCTCGGAAGGAAATGCTTCGGATTTCCGCTGCAGCTTCCATGGCTGGTCGTGGAACGTCGACGGCACGGTGAAGAATATCCTTTGCCAGTGGGATTTTCCGCATGTCAATCCCAAGAAGTTCAACCTGCCGGAAGCGACGGTCGCGGTGTGGGCCGGTTTCGTCTGGATCAACATGGACCCGAACGCCAAGCCCTTCGCCGAATATATTGGCCCGGAAGTGATGGCGCATTTCGCGCGTTGGCGTCTGGAAGACCGCTACGTCTTCGCGCATGCCGTGAAGGAACTTCCGTGCAACTGGAAATTCGCCGCCGAAGCGTTCCTTGAAGCCTACCACGTGCTCGAGACGCATCCGGCGGTCGCGCTGTCGACGGCGGATGCCAATTCGCAATACGACATTTACGGCGACCATGTCAGCCGCTTCATCGCGCCGATGGGCTGCCTCAGCCCGCATCTGGCCGGCCAATATAGCGAACAGGACGTCCTCGATCAGTTCACGCTCGGCGACAGCACCGTGCTGGGCGAAGAGAAGCTGAAGGTTCCGAACGGCGGCACGGCGCGCCAGGTCATGGCCAACGAGCTTCGCGGCATCATGAGCAAGGCGCTTGACGTCGATCTGAGCGGCGTGTCCGATTCCGAAATGATCGATTGCTATTCCTACAACATTTTTCCGAGCTGCTTCCTGTTCCCTGGCATTTCGCTGCCGATGGTGTATCGCTTCCGGCCCAATCCGAAGGACCATACGAAGTCAATCTTCGACCTCCTGTTCCTGCGGCCCGTCCCGGAGGGCGGCTCGCGTCCGGCTCCCGCCGAACCTGTCCACATCGGGGTGCACCAATCCTATGGCGAGGTCGAGGGCGTGGAGCCGGGCTTCGGCGCCGTACTCGATCAGGATACGGACAATGTCGGCCTACAGCAGGAAGGTGCTGCGGCCTCCTACAAACGGGGCGAGACGCTTGCCAATTATGAGGAGATTCGCATCCGCCATTTCGAGCGCGCGATCGATAAGTATGTCGGGCGGCCCTGACGCGGGCACAGGCTAACGCAGGGCCTCGCATCCAGCCTGCCTTGCTCGCTCGATCCCGTATTGCGCGGAGTCTCGATCTCTGACGCCATAAAGAAATCCGCCGCCGCGCGAGAGATTCTGCGTCGGCGGCGGATTCGATTTTAGAGACGCTATTAGCCATCCTCCAATTTTAGGCAGCCCGCCGGCTATTAGCAGGGGGCAGGCGGTCGATCACCATCGCGCCATTGCGAATGACGGCTTTCAACGCTTCGTTGGGCCTTGCGAGCAACGAAAGATCGGCCATCGGCTCACCATCCACAATGATCAGGTCGGCCAGCGCGCCGGGCTCGATCACACCCACCCTTCCCGGCGCCTTGACCAGCAGCTCGCCGGCATTCTTCGTACCCCAAGCGAGCACCTCGGCGGACGAAAGACCTTCGATCGCGCCGTAGAACGCCAGCTCCCGGCCATAGCAGCCAACCTGATGGTCCAACGGATCGTCCTTGCAGCTGTCGCTAACAAGCCCGCTATAGTCGTCGCCGATAAGGATGCGAACGCCGGCCTTCTGCGCCAGCGGCAGCACACACCGGAGCAAGTCGTAGGATTTGGCGAACTCACCGTCATCATCGAACCCGCCCAGATCGAGCAGAAGCTTGGTAAAGGTCAGGCTCGGCACCCAGAAGGTGCCGGCTTTTGCCATCGCGTCGACGCATTCCTCGTCCATCTCGTCGCCATGATCGATCACGTCCACGCCGAGCTCGATGCATTCCAGGATCATATCCTTGTGGCAGACATGAGAGCGGACCAGCACGCCGCGCTCATGCGCGGCGTTCACGATGGCCGCGATTTCATCGCGCGCCATGTTGCGCCTGCCGCGGTGGCCAGGAATAAGATGCCCGGGGCTCGCAAAGAACTTGATCGTCTCCGCCCCGCGCCGGATTTCCTCACGGACCAGCTTGCGAAGAGCGTCCGGGCCGTCGGCGAAGACGTCAATTCCGGGCGTTTCGAAGCGCTGCCACCATTTGCGCGGATCATTGGCGTCGGCGGTGGTGCCGACATGATGACTGCAGGCGAGGATGCGCGGTCCCGGAATGATCCCCATTTCAATCGCCATCTTGAGCTGGGCGTCAATGTCGTGCGAGCAAGCGGCGCCGACATAGCCGGTGAAGCCGCTTTCGAGGAGCACGCGGCAGGTGCGCACGCCGATTGCCATAAGCACGCCCGGTGGTAGCTCCTTGCCCAGCTGAATGCCGGAAAATACTTCTGTAAGCTTGTATTTATAGAAATCCGGATGCAGATGGCATGTGATCAGTCCAGGCATCAATGTCATGCCGCCGACATCGATGCGCTCGCCCGAGCCAATGCCTGACTGTTCGCTGACCGTTGTGATACGGTCCCCATCGAGCGTAACGCTGCGACGGCCCGGTAACATTTGACGACCGTCGAACAGCCGCGCATTGGTCAATGTCAACATGATCGCTTCTCCCTATCCAATCTTATTGAATGCCTGACCCAGAATTCTTGTCGGGCACGAGATAACCAAAGTGATGGAACCTCGGCACGAAATCGCCGTCAGGCGGAGCCCCATCGGTATGGAGTTCCATGCTGGGACCCACGCCGTAGCAAATCTCGTACATCACTAAGACCAGTCTCACCCGAATTAGGAGCGTACCGCGGCTATCAATCGCGCATGTCAGCCCACGGATTCCTCCTCAAAAAGGAGTCGCAATCCCGGCCGGTCGATCTTGAACGAACGATTCTTTGGCAGCGCGTCAACGAACTCCCAATGCACCGGAATATGCGTCGAAAGCACGTACTGTCGCAAATGCCTCTCCAATTCCTCGATCGAGGGCGCGACCGCATCGGGCTTCAGCTGGATTGCCGCCGCGGGGACCTGATACAGTCGCTTATCGGCAACGCCGACCACTCCCGCCGCAGAGACGGCCGGGTGTAACAACAGCGCCCGCTCGATCGTCTCCGGCAGAACTTTAAAGCCGCCACGCATGATAGCGCCATCGGCGCGGCCCCGATGCCAGACGAATCCGTCCGCGTCGATCACGCCAATGTCGGACGTGCGAATCCATCCGGGTCCCATGCGGGGCGACACGACTTCCATGACGCCTTCCTTGCCCGCCGGGAGCTCTTTTTCGGTTTCAGGGTCAAGGATGCGCAGCTTTGCGCCCGGCATGGGTTTGCCGACGCTACCTAGTTTCTTGTCACCCCACTCGGCGTGCAACTCCGGTGTCATCGCGACTACCGGTCCGCCGAATTCGGTGGCGCCATAGGAGAGCAGGATGGGGATGCCATAGCGATCCTCGAAAGCACGGTGCACAGTTGGATCGAGCGGTGCCGCGCCTGTACTGAAATATTTGAAGCTTGCGAGGTCTTCCTTGGGAATGTTGGCGTCCAGAATCATGTTGACTGCGGCCGGCGGCGCGCCGCCGGCGGTCGGACGGTATTTGAGGACGAATTGATGCCAAGTAGTGACCGAAAAACGATCCAACATGATCGTCCGCTTGCCCCTGAGAATCGACGCTGCCGAGCTGTAGATCCCGGAGATGTTCCCGACAGGAAAGGTGAATGGCACCGGCGGTTCGGTTGGATCTTCCCGGAAAACTCCCGCCGTGTTGTGGCCGGCAACAATCCTGGCGATGACTGCGTGCGGAAGTGGAAACTGCTTTGGCGGTCCCGTGGTACCGCTCGTAAGGATTTCTACGCGCGGCTCCATTTCCGAATCATTCTCCGGCCGCGGCGTGCCGCGCTCGAATCCTTCGACCAGCTTCGCCGACATTTCGCCGATCGCGATACCTGCGATCCCCTTCGCAGCAAGGACAGCGCGGACTTCGGCCGTAAAATCCTGCTCTGCCATGACGACTGCCGGCGAATTCAGCCGCTCGACCGCACCGGCGATCGCCGTTGGCGACTGGAAGGCATAGACCATCCGCAAGGTCCTGCCCTGAGCCAGCAGCGCGACAAACGCGGTAAGCGCCGATGGCCGATTGCGCGGCACCAGCGTGACGGGCGCACCCTCGCCGATACCACTTACCTCAAGTGCAGACCAAATCTGTTCCGCAAGCTGGCGCAATTCACCCCAACTATACCACCGATCCTCGTACTCGATGGCGTCGCGCGCCGATTCGAGCGAAAGGACATCCATGCAAATTTCAGCCAGGGACTTCATCGGTCTGCTACCTCTCCCGAGTATTTGTGCCTTCACTAAGCGCTGAGCCGGGCGACGCGATTGAGATCGAGGCGTGTAGCTACGCGTCTTGCCGGGCTCGCGAATTCGAGGCGCTCATGCACCCGCACGCTCTTAATCTCACGGAACGTCTCGGCGAACGCCTCCGGTCACGAACCATTTCTTCCCAATCCATTGGTCCTTCGCGGTCCCGACTAGGATAGCTGACGGAACGCTCAAAGGAAGATCAATTATTGGTCGGCACAGCCGTGACAGGAAAACGCATCATCACCGCCAACGTCCTGCGCCGAGCAAACCAGCTCTGGATAAACTACCGTGCTTGACCTTCACGGCTACCCTATCCCTTTCGGGGGATTAGGTACTCAGCCATCCATCCCCCATCTACAGGGATGGTGACGCCGGTTACATGGCTCGACAGGTCCGATGCCAGGAACAACGCAACCTTGCCGGCCAGCTTGAACATGTGTTGCGCTATTTTTCCTCCTCTTCAACGACCTTATCCCGGTTATGTTCGATTTATTCGAACCCTTCCGCATCTTTCTCGTATCTCGCCTTCAGTCGGTGAACCCGGAAATCATAGGTCCCCCATCGACTGCGAGCGTCTGGCCGGTAATGTAGGATGCATAGTCGCTCGCCAAGAACAGGATTGCGTATGCAACCTCTTCACATGTTCCGGGACGCCGTAACGGGAATCTGGCGCTGACTTCTTTCAAGTTGAAAACACCCGTTTCGAAGTGCCGTTGAAGCTTTTCGGTGGCCGTCATTCCCGGCGCGACGCAATTCACTCGAATTCCGTGTGGGCCCCATTCGGCAGCTGCAACCCGCGTCAACATTTGAATTCCCGCTTTCCCCGCGGAATAAGGAACTTCGCCCATAGTCCCATTTATTCCAGCCACGGAGGATACGTTGACGATAACGCCGGATTTCCGCTCGAGGAAATGTTTTCCCACTTCCATGGTGCAGTAGGCTGCACTGTCGAGATTCAATGCCCTGCCCTTTTGCCATATCTCAGGCGTCAATTTTCTTAAGGACGAGCGGACCGATTTTCCGGCATTGTTGATGAGAACGTCTATTCTGCCAAACTCTTCCAACGTACGATCGACCATATTCTTCACTTGTGCCGGATCCGTAACATCTGCCATTACGCCTAGGCAGCGGCGCCTGGTCGTGGTCCTTATATGATCCGCTCGCAGTTCCAGTTTGTCCGGACGCCGTGCGGCAATAGAGAGATCAGCGCCGTGCTCCGCAAAAAGCTGCGCCGTCGCAGCGCCGATGCCTTCGCTTGCTCCCGTAACAATCACCACCTTGTTGGTAAAGTTGAACCCATCCTTCGACATTCGTGCCCCCTCCTTTATCTCTTGATACATGATTTACTATTTTGACGCTGCATCACGAACCATGATGCTGCGCTGTTCCAGTCTATCGCCGACCGGACTGACGACGTCGTCTTCGTCGTCGCGATTGATCCGTTGATCGCGCCGCCGATGCCGCGTGTAACGCCGACGACGAGTGCAGGTATGGTCGCCGTTACCATCTTTCCTCTGCGTTCTCAGCGCACAAAGGGATGGACGTGCACCTTGGTCTCGTTGTTGGGGCCGCGCAGGTGGTCGACCATCGATGGCAATTCGAGAAGCGAAATGTCGTTGGTAATCAGCATTTTGGGATCGGCGTGACCCTTGTCCATCTGGTCGGCGCAATAGTGGAAGTCCCGCATGGTATAGCCGACGAGGAACTGCATGGTGACGCATTTGTAACTGGCCATGGCCGGCATCACCGGGTCGGGCGCGGTGCAGAAGCCCAAGGAGACGACCTTGCCGTAAAGTGCGGCATGCATGGTCGCTTTGGTGAGCATCCCGGGGCTGCCGACGCATTCGTAGACGATGTCCGGCGAACCGCCGAGGGCTTCGATGACTTCGCCCACTTCATTGTCGCCATATTTGATGAAGGCGTCCGCCCCCATGTTGAGCACGAGGTCCTTGCGCCGGTCGGAGCGCGACATGGCGACGATCCGGCTCGCGCCCAACCGCCGCGCCCAGTAGATGGCATAGAGCGCCACCGTGCCGCCGCCCAGCACCAGCACCTTGTCGCCGGCCTGGATGCGCGACTGGCGCACGCCGTAGAGGCTTACCGCCAGCGGCTCGATAAGCGCCCCGTCCGCCAGCGACAACGTGGCGGGCAGCTTCACCGCGACGCTGGTGGGCACAAGGGCAAGTTCGGCAAAGCCGCGCATGACGCTTCCAGCGCTGCGGCAAAGGATATGATTGCCCTGGGCACAGCCCGCGCAGTGGCCGCAGGCGAGCGAGGGCAGGACGGCGATCTTCTCGCCCGTCCTGAAGTCGGTGACATTCTTGCCGAGCGCGACGATCTCGCCGGCATATTCGTGGCCCAACTGGCTGCCGGCGCCATAGTCCCACATCTCGCCCTTGGTCATGGAGAGGTCGGTGCCGCAAATGCCGCAGCGGTGGACCTTGATGATGACATCTTCCGGACCGGGTTCGGGATCTGGCAGGTCCTCGATGACGATGGGCTTGCCATGGCCGGGATAGATGGCTGCTTTCATGGCTGGTTTCCTTATCCTTTCAGCAGGTCGAAGCGCTGGACATAATTGCCGAAGCGTTCGCGGACTTCGTCTTCGGTGAGACCGAAATCGGCGATGTTGTAGCGATGGACGCCGTGGCTCAGCTCCGGCTTTTCGGCGATGCGCTGTGTCATGTCGGTGATGGCCCGTGCCGTCAGCTCCATACCGATGAAGCCATAGATGCGCTTGACCACTGCCATGGGATCGCGGTGGAAATCGCCATGGATGATGTCAAGCACCTGGCCGGGATGCTTTTCTCGCACCCTGTCCGCCTTGCGCACCGCATTGGCCCATTTGGCCACTTCGCGCGCCAGCATGATATGCGCGCGCTGTTCGTAGCGGCCTTCCTCCATCATCGCATGAAGCTGCATCAGCAGCGCGCAAAGCGATGGCACGGCCTTGGCGGGATCGCGATGCGTCTGAATCACCTTCGCATCGGGGAAGACGGCGAAGAGCAAGTCAAGGTTGTCGATATGGCCGGGATTCTTCAATAGCCAGCGCTTTTCCGGCTCATTGCTGCCGATCAGCTGCATGCAGCGGTAAAAGTGCTCGTAGCATGGCCATTCGCTCTGGCATTGCCACCAGGCGTCATAGGTGGGCGCTGACCAGCCGCAACCCCACAGGTTGGAGACGAAGCCTTGCCGCAGAACGAGGCAGCATTCGTCGACTTGCTCGGCCACCATGTTGTGTGCAGCACGCTTGTTCGGCGCCTCGCGGTAGCGCGCCTCAAGGACTGCAACGGTCTTGTGGAACTGGGGATAGTCCACCCAGCGCTCCATCGGCGGGCGCGGCATAGGGGCATCGAGAAGCCAAGTCTGCAGCCCCTGGAAGCGGTCATCGACAGCCATCAGCTTGTGCAGCGCCGTTGTACCGGTGCGCGGGATGCCGGTGATGACGACGGGGCTGGAAATGGCGTAGCGGCCAAAGTCCGGATTTTCGGCCATGGACTTGATCGCTTGGGCCCGGCCCTTGAGCACACCGACGACCGTGCCCCAGGCGTAGCGACGGCCCTTTTCGGAGAAATGTGGATCATAATCCATCGACTGCAGCAGCACCCTGAGGCCCGGCAGGTAATCCGCGCCGCCGAAGTCGCTGCTTCCTACCTCCTTCGCGACCAGTTCGTGCAGCTGGTCGAGCGAATTGCGGAAACATTCTGGCGGATCGTAACTGTCATCCATTGTGCGTTCTCGTCCCTGACATGCGTGCTTCAATCATCGGGGATCCCGCTCATCGGCAGGCCGCCATTGACCGCGACCGTTTGTCCCGTGATGTAGGAAGCGGCGTCGCTGGCGAAGAAGACGATCATGTTGGCGATCTCATCGGGCGTGCCGGGGCGGCGCAGCGGAATGAGGCTCGCCATATTGTTCGGATCAAGCCCCGCCGCGTTCCAGGCATCTACGGCGCGTGGCGAGGAAATCATGCCGGCTGCCACGCAATTGGCGCGGATGCCGTAGCGCCCCCATTCCGCAGCAGTGACCGTGGTGAACATCTGCAGTGCCGCCTTGGCGGACGAATAATGCGCCCCGCCTTTCACCCCGGTCATGCCGGCATTAGAGGAAATGTTGACGATCGCGCCCGAGCGCTGCGCGATCATGTGCTCGCCGACCTCGCGCGTACAGAAATAGGCGGCGCGGACATTGAGGTCATAAACCGTATCCCATGCTTTGGTCGTCATCTTGGCAAGCGGCCCCATGCGTGTACCGCCAGCATTGTTGATCAATATGTCGACGCGGTTGAATTCATCGACCGTACGCTGGACCATGCGAATGACAGCGTCCTCATCTTTTACGTTGGTCGGCACGGCAAGGCACTGTGCGCCGCTTTCCTCGCGGATGCTGGCTGCCGAACGTTCCAGCTCCTCGGTCGTGCGGCTGGCGATGACGACGCTTGCGCCAAGCTTGGCGAACTGCCGGGCAGTTGCAAAGCCGATGCCGGTGCCGCCGCCGGTGACGATGGCGACGCGGCCGGTGAAATCGAGGTGGTCCGTGATCACCTCCTCACCACCGCTTGCGGCGCTGACAAGCGCGTACACGGATGCGCAGCTCCTCGGCGCGTTCCTCCGGCGTGACAATCGGCGTGTCGAACGGCAGGTTGTTGCGTAGCTCGGCGAGCTTCACCCGCTTGATGATCGGCGTGGGACTGCTGTCGCAATCGAACCAGCGCCCGTAGATGCCGCCTTCCTTGTAGCCCGCAGGATCGAGCCAGTTGGGCACGCCCGGATCGCTCAGCGCGATCACCGCGCGGAACTTGCCGTCGGAACTGATCTTCGCCGTATGGCCGTTGAGGCTGGAGAGACGATAGACATATTCGAGCGCGTTGAAATAGGGGTCGTTGAGCTGGATGTTCCAATAGGGACGCTTTTTGGGGAGTTCGGACTCGATGATCAGTGCCTCGTCTTCCTCCAGCTGGAAACACGCCGGCCAGTAAACCTGTTTCTGCAATGCGCCGGCATAGCGCACGGGCTCGAAGACGTTGAAGCCGACCCGCTCCTTCACGCCGTTCTGCATGCGGTAGTAGCTTTTCGTCTTGCGCGCCGGAAATTTTGCCATTTCACGAATGCGCGCAACGATCTGCTCTGGCGTTAGACGCGGCTTGGGAGGCACGGGATCAAGACATTCGATGGAAATGACCGGGTCGACTTCCCTCGCCCAGTCATAGCTGCGGAAACGCACCATCATGCCGGTCGCCTCCCGGTGGATCGGTGCCCACTTCCCCGTATGGCCCAGGGGGCGCTCGGCACTGAAGATCACTTCGAATTCTTCGCCTAGCGCTAGGCCGAGGTCGACATCGTCCACTTCATTGTGTCCGCCGATCATCGAAGTGTCGTCCACCATGCCCGACATGTACCGCTGGGTGGTGAAGGAAAGGATTTTCACCGTGCCGCGGTTGCCAGAAACGCGATAGGTCATGTCGCCCCGGATGGGCGAATAGAGATAGATGTCGTCCGGGTTGGGTTGCAACGTGTAGACCGGGTTCCATAGCGGCGCCCAGTCGGGATGTTCGGGCGTGGCGTGAAAGTAAGCGAAATAGCTGTAGGACAGACTCGTCATCGTCTGGCGGTAGACGTCGGCGCGGTATTCCGGATCGTCCGGCCGCCAGGTGTTCTGGATCTGGGCGATCGCTTCTTCGAGGCCCGAAAGGCAATCGAATAATGGGGGAATGACGGGAGTGTTCATGCCAGTCGCCTCTGCAGCCCGAACGGGAAAAAGGTCAGGAAACGGCCGATCTCGTGTGCGGCCACTCGCGTCAGTTGCCCGGAACGCCTTCGAAGAAGTCGATGCCAGCCTGCTCAGGGAAAATATATTCCAGGAGGTGACCAAGTTCAGGGGCATCGACGAAGGCGCTCGACAGGAATCCGGGCGTTGTGTTTTTCGAGAGGACCTTGCGGCCGATCCGCTCCGCATCCCGGTCCAGC
This sequence comes from Rhizomicrobium sp., assembly GCA_049692035.1. Classification (GTDB taxonomy): domain Bacteria; phylum Pseudomonadota; class Alphaproteobacteria; order Micropepsales; family Micropepsaceae; genus Rhizomicrobium. Next base: position 2,726 of record JBAVOL010000082.1, on the reverse strand, counting down.
CCATCCCATGCGGCCCGGTCATGGATCAGGTAGCCCAGATGGTGGTGGCGGATGACGAAATCGTCTCCTTCCGGGAGGCGGTGGCGGTAAATTTCCGATCCCGGCCCGCTGGCGGTCAGCAATTCGTACATGATGGTGCCGACCCAGGCCAGTTCGATCCGGATGTTTCCGCCAGCCGGCAGTGGGCCTTCGAGGCGACGAAACGCCTTGATCCCGAAGCGGTCGCTCAAGATACCACAGGCGCGATCGATGTCGTTCGTGGCATAGGCCATCTGAAAATGATCGTTGCGCAGCAGGCCTGTCGCAGGAGCAAGCGAAAGGCTCGGGCGCTTGACAAAATTGGACATGCTATTTCTCCTGCGCGTGGCTGCTGTTGCCCTTGATCAAGGCCCGCAATCCGTTTCGTCTTCTTGGTCGCCCCCCATCAAGTGCGACTTTCGTGAGTGGACAGCCTAAATAGTATTCACTATCTTAACATCAAGCAAGTAGATACGCTTTGGCGGCAAGCTGCCTGAACAACCCGGAAACAAGGAAATGACACATCATGCAGGCCAACCACCTGATCGTGCTTGAATTCTTCGAAGCCTTATCCAAGGGCGTGCTTCCCGATCGACTGCTGCATCTGATATGACCGGCTGGACGGCTTCGGGAACCTCGGAAAAGGCCCGTTTCCAAGGCGGCATGGCGCTCCTCGCCTCGATCTTTTCCGGCCCCTACGACTACACTGCCGATTCACTGACCGCGGAAAAAGGTCGCGTCGCTGCAGAAGTCTATGCCTCGGGCACGCTGATCAATGATGAACACTACGAAAACCAAGGTGAACACTACGAAAACCAACATCTCTTCATGTTCCGCATCCGGGACGGACTGATCGCCTCAGACGCGGAGCATCCCGACACCGTACGGGTGCGCGAGAAACTCGTCCCGCTTTTGCTACAAATTATGGGCAAGACAGGCAGTTGAGAGGCCCCAAATGGTGCAGCCTCGTCCGCCCCGCATGGTGCACTGGAAAAGGTTCTTCAAAAATAATTCGTCCCGCAATCCGGGCGGGTTCTACGTTCAAATTCTTGGAGGAAAGCGATGAAGGATTTTCTTGGCTACAAGGGCAAGCGCGTCATAGTGAGCGGCTGCTATTCGGGGATGGGCCGGGCGACCGCGGAAATCCTGCTCGAGCAGGGCGCGGAAGTGCATGGGCTTGATTTCCAGCAGTCCATGCTCGACCTCGCGTCATTCAACCGGATCGACCTGCAGGACCCCGCCATGATTGACGCGGGAGTCCAGGCGGTCGGCGGGAAGGTTGATGCGCTGTTCAACTGCGCAGGATTGGGGCCGACCTTCACGCCGATGGAGATCATGAAGGTCAATTTCATTGGCACGCGTTATCTGACTGAGCGCGTACTCCCTCTGATGGGAGAAGGCAGCGCCATCGCAAGCATCTCCTCGACAGCAGGAATGGGCTGGGCCAGGCGTATTCCGACTCACATGGAGTTCGTGCAGATTGACAATTATGCAGAGGCCGTCCGCTGGAGCGAAGATCATCCGGACATTGTCAGCGAGGGCTATGCCTTTTCCAAGGAAGCCATCATTGTCTATTCGTTGCTGAAGGCACAGACGCTCATCAAGCGCGGTATCCGCATCAACTGCATTCTTCCCGGCCCGACGCAGACGCCGATGATGACAAACCAGATTGCGGTGAAGACTCCCAGTTCGACACTCGATGCCGTGATGAAGCCGATTGATCGGTTTGCCCAGCCCGAAGAACAGGCGAATGCGCTGATGATGCTGAACTGCAAGGCAGCGAGCTACATCAATGGCGCGGTGCTCAATGTCGACGGTGGATTCATGGCGGGCATGGCGCTCGGTATGATTTCCTTTGGCGGGATGAGCGCACGCGGCTCCTGACGCCGCGGCTTCCTGTCGCGAGATGAGCTGTCGGGCACATTGCCCCGGCTCGTCATCGCGAATAGTTCATTCAAACGTCGATGAATCGCAAGATGACAAAGCACCCAGGGGCGACGGGCGCGGACAATCATGCGCGAAAAATATGGGCGCACCTGGCGCTGGCACGATCTGCGGACCGCATTCATTACCCACGTCGCGCTTCAAAGCCTGGCGTCATTGCACAGGCCCTCGCCCGCCCCACAGCGATGCCGAAAAAACGCAGGCGTATATCGAGGTCGCGGACGAGCTGCGTCGCGTGGCAGCCGAACGAATCGCAGATCGACGGCCCTGTTTTCGAGAGACAAAAGTCCCTTACAAACGTCCGTTACGCCCAAAATCGTTACCACCGATGGAAGCGTAAGCGATTGAAATGATTGGTCGGAGAGAGAGGATTCGAACCTCCGGCCCCCACGTCCCGAACGTGGTGCTCTACCAGGCTGAGCTACTCTCCGGTGGCCTCGGGAGGCGCCCTTATAACGATGGCCTCAGGCCCCCGCAACTGGCATTCACCGATCACGTTGAAAGCCCGAAAGCAAGGCACTATGGTCCGCGGCCCGCGAGTCCAACCGGGCTATTGGGGCGTCGCCAAGTGGTAAGGCACCGGATTTTGATTCCGGCATTCGGAGGTTCGAATCCTCCCGCCCCAGCCAGCCTACGCTGGTCCGTTCCGGACACATGGGTAACGGTTCATACTTGGGACATAGGTAACACTTTTGGCCCGAAAGGGTTTTGAAGGGGTTCCAGTCTGCAGGTCTCGTCATCGAAGTACCCCAGATCGTAGTGCA
>JBAVOL010000081.1:0-47348 GCA_049692035.1 Rhizomicrobium sp. | reverse complement strand
GATCTTCGCCTTCAACGCCGCATCAATCTTGCGTCTCGTCTTCTTCGTCATCGTCCGCTCCGTTTAGCAACAGAACGGCCTATTTTCCAACTAAGCCCCCGGTCCCAGATTCGGGGTCCGCTTCAATGGGATGAAGGCTGCAAATGCATTTCGCGGTCTATCATTCCAGGGTTTGATTAGCGACGTGCGTCTAATGAACCCCACTCATAACGCGAGACCGGGTTCTACTCGCTGATAGGAATACGGCGAGGGTTTACATTTCGCCTTATTCTCATACGCGCAACGCCGGCCTAAATCGCCGCCGCGATCCTGGCGAAGAACATTTCGTTCACATTCTGGCCGAGCAGATTGACTGCCGAAACAACCACGACTGAAATGCCGGCTGCGACCATCGCATATTCGATCGCGGTTGCGGCGCGCACGTCGTGCAGAAATGCGCTCAGAGCAGATCGCGCAGCATCGGTATGAGCGGCATATCCGCCGGCGGCATCGCAATGTTGCTCAAATCCTTCGGGCGCAGCCATTTGAGCGCTTGGCCCTCGCGGCCGATCACAGTCCCCTCCCAGCGCCGACACAGATAAAGCGGCATCAGGAGATGGAAATCGGGATAGGAATGGGACGCGAAGGTGAAAGGCGCGAGACAGGCGTGCTTGACCGTAATGCCGAGTTCTTCTGCGAGCTCGCGGATCAGCGTCTCTTCGGGCCGCTCGCCGGCTTCGATCTTTCCACCCGGAAACTCCCATAACCCCGCCATGCTTTTGCCCGCCGGACGCTGGGCCACGAGGACCCGTCCGTCGGGATCGACCAGGGCGCATGCCGCGACAAGGAGCAGCCTCAACCCGGTCATTCCATGGTCTCCAGTATGAACGTGCCGCATTAACCCGCGCCTAAAGCATTCGTTCAACTACGATACGATCCATTGATGCGGATATAGCCTTCCGTCAGGTCGCAGGTCCAAATCCGTGCCTTGCCGGTGCCCAGCCCGAGATCGACACCGATGGACACTTCGCGGCCCGACACCGCTCGCGTTGCCGCCGCCTCGTCATAGCCTCGCGCACGCTCGCCGTTTTCCGCCACGACCAGTCCGCCGAAATCGATCCGGAGCCGATCGCGGTCTGCCGCCTCGCCCGCCTTGCCGACCGCCATGACGACGCGCCCCCAATTGGCGTCGCTGCCGGCAATCGCCGTTTTCACCAGTGGCGAATTGGCGATAGACAGCGCGATTCGACGCGCGGCGGCATCCGATTCCGCACCCCGCACATCGACCCGGATCAGCTTTTGGGCGCCTTCGCCGTCACGCACGATCTGCAGCGCCAGATTCAGGAGCACTTCATCGAGTTTCTCACGGAAATCGCCCAGCCGCCTGTCGCTCGTCTTGGTAATCGCGGGATGGTGGGCGCCCTTGCCGGTCGCAAACAGCAGCAGCGTGTCGCTGGTCGAAGTATCGCTGTCGACCGTGATCGCGTTGAACGATTCGCGCACCCCCGCCGAAAGCATGTCCTGAAGCACCGCGGCAGGCAGCTTCGCATCCGTGAACACGAAGGCGAGCATGGTCGCCATGTCGGGCGCGATCATGCCCGAACCTTTGGCAATGCCGTTGATCGTCACCTTGTGGCCGTCGATATCAGCGGCGGCCGTCGCCATTTTGGGAAACGTGTCCGTCGTCATGATCGCGCGCGCCGCGTCCGGCCAGCCATCCGCCGCCCCCGCCTCGGCGAGCGAATCCAGGATACGGGTGATGCGCTCGGCCGGCAGGGGCTCGCCGATGACGCCGGTCGAAGCCATGAACACTTCATTGGCGTGGCATCCCACCGCAGCCGCAGCGATATCGGCGATCACATGCACGGCTAACTGCCCTGCACTTCCCGTAAAGGCATTGGCATTGCCGCTGTTGACGACGAGCGCGCGGGCGGTCCCCCCCTTCATCGCCTCGCGGCACCATACGACGGGCGCCGATGCCGTCTTGGAGGTCGTGTAGACGCCGGCCACATGCGTTTCCGGCGCGAAAATCGCCAGCAGGACGTCGGTGCGGTCCTTGTAGCGGATTCCGGCCGCGCCCGTAGCAAGGCGAATGCCGGCAAGCGGAGGCAGGTAGGGAGCCTTTTTCGGCGCCAGAGGCGACACGGCCTCGGCCGCGGCGGGTTTGATTCGTACCTTTGCGGCGGCAGCCTTCGCGGCACGCGCCTTGGCCGGACGCACCTTTGGCGAGCGCGCCTTTGGTGCACGTATCTTTGGTGGCCGCGTGGGCCGCCGGCTCGACTTTTTGCGTGCAGAAGAGGCTGCCTTCGCCATTTTTGCCGTTCTCCCGGTCGCCCCGCTCTGCCTGTGCCCGGCAAACGCTCGAGGATCGGCCGAATAGGCCGGATTCGCCTGAATTGACAAGGGGGAGAGCGGTTCTTATCTCTGCGCCGCGCGGTCGGCCAGCCTGCATCGGACCGAAGCTTGCCGCGCATTCGCCGGGAGCCCTCCCGCGACGCACACACGGCCGCCCGGCCTCACGAGGAATGCATGCTCGACTTCAGCGGAATCGCGCAACGATTCTTCGGCTCCTCCAACGAGCGCAAGCTGCGCCCCTATTGGAAGCGGGTCGCCGAGATCAACGGCCTCGAACCAACTTTCGCGTCCAAATCGGACGACGAATTGAAGGCGATGACGCCCGCCCTCAAAGAGCGCCTCGCGGCCGGCGCCAGCCTCGACGACATCCTGCCCGAGGCGTTCGCCACCGTTCGCGAGGCGGCCAAGCGCACGCTCGGCCAGCGCCATTTCGACGTCCAGCTGGTGGGCGGCATGGTACTCCACGGCGGCAACATTTCCGAGATGAAGACCGGCGAAGGCAAGACGCTCGTCGCCACGCTTCCCGTCTATCTCAATGCACTGGCCGGCAAGGGCGTGCATGTGATCACCGTCAACGATTATCTTGCCAGCCGCGACGCCGAATGGATGGGCCAGATCTACCGCTTCCTGGAGCTTAGCGTCGGCTGCATCGTCCACGGCCTGACCGACGAGCAGCGCAAAGAAGCCTATGGCTGCGACGTAACTTACGGCACCAATAACGAATTCGGCTTCGACTATCTGCGCGACAACATGAAGTACTCGATCGCGACAATGGTCCAGCGGGGCCACAGCTACGCGATCGTCGACGAAGTGGACTCGATCCTGATCGATGAGGCGCGCACGCCGCTGATCATTTCCGGTCCGACCGACGACCAGTCCGAAGTCTATCGCCTGGTCGACGCGCTGATCCCGAGCCTCGCCAAGGACGATTTCGAACTCGACGAAAAGCAGCGTCAGGTCACGCTCACCGAGGAGGGCAACGAGCGGATGACCGAGCTTCTGCGCGCTGCCAATCTGCTCGAGGAAGGCGACCTCTACGACATCGAAAACATTACCGTTCTCCACCACGTCAATCAGGCGCTGAAGGCCCACAAGCTGTTCCAGCGCGATCGCGATTACATTGTGAAGGACGGACGCGTCGTCATCATCGACGAGTTCACCGGACGCATGATGGAAGGACGGCGTTATTCGGAAGGCTTGCATCAGGCACTGGAGGCGAAGGAACAAACCGCCATCCAGCCCGAAAACGTGACGCTCGCCTCGATCACCTTCCAGAATTATTTCCGGCTGTACGACAAACTCGCCGGCATGACCGGCACGGCCATGACCGAAGCCGCCGAGCTGATGGACATCTACAATCTCGACGTCCTCGACATTCCGACCAATCTGCCTGTCAGGCGCATCGATTCCGACGACGAAGTCTACCGTACGGTCGACGAGAAGAACGAGGCGATCATTGCCCTCATCAGGGATTGTCACATGCGCGGGCAGCCGATCCTCGTCGGCACCACCTCGATCGAGAAATCGGAGCTTCTCTCCGATTTTCTCAAGAAGCAGAAGGTCAAGCACAACGTTCTGAATGCGCGCTATCACGAACACGAAGCCATGATCGTGGCGCAGGCAGGCGTCTCGGGCACCGTCACCATCGCCACCAACATGGCGGGCCGCGGCACCGACATCCAGCTCGGCGGCAACGCCGACATGCGCATCCGCAACGAGCTCGGCGGCATCGTCGACGAAACCGAACGCGCCGCCCGCATCGCACAAATCCGCGCCGAAGTGGCGGCCGACAAGGAGCGCGCACTGGCCGCGGGCGGTCTCTACGTCATCGGCACGGAACGTCACGAAAGCCGACGCATCGACAATCAGCTGCGCGGCCGTTCGGGCCGCCAGGGCGACCCCGGCGCATCGAAGTTCTTCCTCAGCCTGCAGGACGATCTGATGCGCATCTTCGGCTCGGAGCGCATGGATTCGATCCTGCAGCGGCTCGGCCTGGAAAAAGGCGAAGCGATCGCGCATCCCTGGGTCAACAAGGCCCTGGAAAAGGCGCAGCAAAAGGTCGAGGCGCGCAATTTCGAAATGCGCAAGAACGTCCTCAAATATGACGATGTGCTCAACGATCAGCGCAAGGTCGTGTTCGAACAGCGCAAGGAGATCATGTCGGCCGACGATGTCAGCGATCAGATCGCCGACATGCGCCGCGAAGTGGTCGACGAACTGGTCGCCCGGCATATTCCCGAAAAGGCCTATGCGGAGCAATGGGACGCGATCGGCCTCGAAAGCGAGATCGAGAAAACGTTCGGCATCGCACTGCCGATCGTGGACTGGACCAAAGAGGAAGGCATCGCCGAGGAAGAAGTGCATGAACGCGTCCTCAAGGCGGTCGAGACGCGGGCCGCCGAGCGCGCGGCAAACGCCGGCAGCGACGTCATGCGCTACGTGGAGAAGGCGGTCCTGCTGCAGACCCTCGACACGGATTGGCGCGAGCACATCGTCAATCTCGACCATTTGCGCCAATATGTGGGGCTGCGCGGTTACGGACAACGCGATCCGCTCAACGAGTACAAGAGCGAAGCCTTCACCCTGTTCGAAGGATTGCTCAGCAAGATGCGCACCGGCGTCGTGCGCCAGCTGATGCATATCCAGATCAATGTCGAACAGCCGCCGCCGGTGTTGCAGCAAAAGCCCATTGCCATGCAGGAGCATCACATCAATCCGCTGACCGGCGAAGACGAAGGGCTCCCCGTCAATGGCGACCAGGGGACCCAGCGGATCACGCGGTTCAAGGACATGGCGGTCAATCCCAACGATCCCAACACTTGGGGCAAAGTGCAGCGCAATGCGCCCTGTCCTTGTGGGTCGGGACGCAAATTCAAGCATTGCCACGGCGCGCTGGTGTAGAGTTCCGGCCGGGCCCACCGTCGATCGACGCAGAGGAGAATGCGCCGTGCCGACGCCTTTCAGAATCGATATTCCGCAAGCAACCCTCGACGCCATCCACGCCAAGGTGCGCGCTTATGAATGGCATGAAATGCCGCGCGGTCCGGGCCTTGAAGGTACCTGGGCCTACGGCGCCAATCTCGATTTCATGCGCGAACTCTGCACCTATTGGGTGGAGTCATACGACTGGCGCAAATGGGAAAGCGAACTCAACCGCTTTCCACAATTCCGCGCGCGCGTTGAAGACATCGACATTCATTTCTATCGTGTCGAAGGATCGGGACCGGCGCCGAAGCCCTTGATCCTCAGCCATGGCTGGCCGGGATCGGTGTTTGAGTTCCTCCACATCATCGAGCCCCTCGCCTATCCGGAGCGCTTCGGCGGCGACGCCAGGGATGCCTTCACCGTGATCGTGCCGTCGCTGCCGGGCTATGGCTTCTCGGGCAAGCCCGCACGGCCGATCAGCCCGCGCACCATTGCGCGCCTGTTCGACACATTGATGGTCGAAATGCTCAAGCTTCCCAACTACATCGCGCAAGGCGGCGATTGGGGTTCGTCGATTTCGGGATGGCTCGGCTATGAGGGCAAAGGTTGCCGCGCCATCCACATCAACATGATGGGCTGGACGTCGCCTGGCGTCAGGCCGCAGACGCAAGAAGAAATCGAGCACGCCGAGAGTTCGCGCCAAATGTTCAATGCGGAAGGCGCCTATTTTCGCGAACAATCGACCAAGCCGCAGACGCTCTCCTACGCGATGATGGATTCGCCGGTTGGCACGGCGGCATGGATCGTCGAAAAATTCCATGGCTGGTCGGACATCCGCCGCGGTTTCGCCAACGCCTATACCAAGGACCAGTTGCTAACGAATGTGATGATCTATCTCGTCACCAGGAGCTTCAACACGGCGACATGGCTTTATCGCGGATTGTTCGAGGATTTGAGCGGCGCGCCGGTGCTGCCGCATTCGCGCATCGAGAAGCCGGTAGCAATCGCGCGCTTTCCCGTCGACCTCATTCCGTTTCCGCCGCGCAGCCAGGTGGAGAAAAGTCTCAACGTCGTGCGCTGGACGGAATTTGCCGAAGGCGGCCATTTCGCCGCGCTGGAGCGCCCGAAGGAACTGGTCGACGATATCAGAGCGTTCGCGCGGGAGCTGTGACGCCCTTCTGTAGGTTCACTCGTTACGCCGAAAGGCTGAAAAGCCGTCGTTTAGGAAGGCAAATCGATCCAACGCAGCCTCAGCGCGTTGCTGATGACGCTGACCGAGGAAAGCGCCATGGCTGCGGCGGCAATCACCGGCGAAAGGAGAATTCCGAAATTGGGATAGAGGACGCCCGCCGCGACAGGCACGCCAACGGCGTTGTAGATGAAGGCAAAAAACAAGTTCTGGCGGATATTGCGCATCGTTCCTTTGGAGAGAATGCGCACGCGCACGATGCCGGTCAGGTCGCCTTTTAGAAGCGTGACGCCGGCGCTCTCCATCGCAACATCGGTGCCTGAGCCCATCGCAATGCCGACATCGGCGGCGGCCAAAGCGGGCGCGTCATTGACGCCATCGCCTGCCATCGCGACAACGCGGCCCTTGCTCTTGAATTTGCTGACAGTCGCGCTCTTTTGGTCGGGAAGAATCTCGGCTTCCACGTCCTCGATGCCGAGACGTTTGGCAACCGCCAATGCCGTCGTGCGATTATCGCCGGTCAACATCACGATGCGAATGCCGGCGGCTTTGAGCGCCTTGAGTGCTGCGGGAGTGGTTGCCTTGACGGGATCGGCGATCGCCAGAAGTCCCGCAAGCCGGCCGTCAATGCCAATGAATATGACGGTGGCACCATCGCCGCGCAACTCATCGGCTTTGGCGGCGAGCGGAGTTACATCGAGGCCTTTTTCTTGAAGGAAGTGCCGGTTGCCGACGATGACTTTGCTGCCGTCGACGATGCCGAGCGCGCCCTTGCCCGATGGAGAATCGAACCCTTGAACGGGCGGAATGACGATCTTGCGCGCCTTGGCTTCCGCAACAATGGCGGTGGCAAGCGGATGCTCGCTCGGTCCCTCGATGCCGGCGACAAGCCGGAGGAGTTCGTCCTCGCCAAAACCTTGCGCTGCGACGATGGCCGTGACGGCAGGTTTGCCTTCCGTGAGCGTGCCGGTCTTGTCGATAACGAGCGTATCGACGCGCTCCATACGCTCCAAAGCTTCGGCGTTCTTGACGAGCACGCCCGCCTGGGCGCCGCGGCCGACACCTACCATGATCGACATAGGTGTCGCGAGCCCCAACGCGCAGGGGCAGGCGATAATGAGCACGGTGACGGCGGCAACAAGGCCGTAGGTAAGCCGCGGCGCGGGGCCGAATGTCAGCCAAGCCGCAAACGCGAGTAGAGCCACGGCGATAACGGTCGGCACAAACCAAGAGGAAACGCGATCGGCGAGGCGTTGGATGGGCGCGCGGCTGCGTTGCGCTTCGGCCACCATCGAGACGATGCGGGCAAGCATCGAATCGCGACCTACTTTCTCTGCGCGAATAACGAGCGTGCCCGAACGGTTGATAGTGCCGCCGATCACTTTGCTGCCGCTGTCTTTGGTCACGGGCATGGATTCGCCCGTGACCATCGACTCATCGACCGACGAATGGCCTTCGATTACTTCGCCATCGACGGCGATCTTCTCGCCGGGGCGGATACGCACGTGATCGCCCACTATGATCGCTTCGAGCGGCACCTCTTCCTCGCGATCGCCGGTTAAGCGGCGCGCGGTTTTAGGCGCGAGATCGAGAAGGGCACGAATGGCGCCGGACGTGTGTTCACGCGCGCGCAGCTCAAGCACCTGGCCGAGAAGGACGAGGGCGGTGATGACGGCCGCCGCCTCGAAATAGACGGCGACGGTGCCCTGTGCCGAACGAAACGCCGGCGGAAAGACTTGCGGCAACAGCATCGCGAAGACGCTGTAGGTCCAGGCGATGCCAGTCCCGAGCGCGATCAGCGTGAACATGTTGAGGTGACGCGTACGCAACGAGGCCAAGGCGCGAACGAAGAAAGGCCAGCCCGCCCACAAGACAACGGGCGTCGCAAGCGCGAATTGAACCCAAATCGAAATGCGCGCGGGGATAAAGCGGCTCAAGCCCAAAAGCTCGCTTCCCATCCCAAGCACGACAACCGGGATTGCAAAAAAGAACGCGAACCAAAATCGGCGCGTCATGTCGGCTAGCTCGCGACTCGACGATTGCTCGCGCGTCGCCACGACGGGCTCCAGCGTCATGCCGCAGATCGGACAATTGCCCGGATGATCCTGCCTGATCTGCGGGTGCATGGGGCAGGTGTAGATGACGCCGGCGCTTGGCAGGGGTGTGGTTGGTGCGATCGGCGCTTTGGTGTAGCGGCCAGGATCGGCGAGAAACTTTCTTCTGCATTTCTCGGAGCAAAAGTGAAAGGCCGCGCCGTGGTAGTCGGCATGGTGCTGCGTGCGTGCGGGATCGACGGGCATTCCGCAGACGGGATCGCGCGTCTCTGATAAAAGCTCAGTTTTTTGCATAGCGGTTGAACAGCTCCACGAGTTCGGAGAATTTTTCAGTCTGATCCTTCGCGTCGCCGCTCTTAATCGCGTGCGCCACGCAATGCGCGGCATGGCCTTTGAGGATCTCCACCTCGACACGGCGCAACGCCGCCTTGATCGCCTCGATCTGATTGAGGATGTCGATGCAGTAGCGATCTTGTTCGACCATGCGCGAAATGCCGCGCATCTGTCCTTCAATCCGCGAAATCCGGGCGAGCAGTTGAGCGTTGGCTTTGGGCATGGCGAATCCGTAGCTGAATACCCTACCGGCGTAACGTATGACTCTGGCCCGGTTGGGACAAGTCCCATGATACGATAGGAGCTGATGGGTCGGATTCTGGCGTTTCGTGTCCTGGTTCTCGCGCTTCTCCTGATGGCCGCGCCCTGGGCGGCAGAGGCATCGAGGTGATCGCGGTGAACGGGCTGATTCCGGGGCCGACACTGCACTTCAAAGAAGGCGAGGAGTCGTCATCTGCGTGACGAACACGCTTCCCACGACAAGCTCGGTCCATTGGCATGGCATGCTGGTGCCGGCCGCGATGGATGGGGTGCCTGGACTAAATGGCTTTGCCGGCATCAAGCCGGGCGAGACCTTCACTTATCGCTTCACGGTGCGTCAGAGCGGCACCTATTGGTATCACGCCCATTCAGGTTTGCAGGAACAGGTGGCTGCGGCGCCGCGTACCGAGTCAGCCGCCAAGGTCGCGCTTCTTTTGTAGATATTCTTCACGCTGGATTTCACCTCTCGCATAGCGCTCTTCGAGCGCGTCGAGCCCAAGCGAACGGGTGCTGCGACCTCTGCCGGTAGCGCCGCGAACAAGCGCAAAGGCCACGCCGACCACCAGCACGAGAAACAAGAGCGAAAAGATACCACCGAACGGCATCATCCCCCACCCTCCGAACCAACTGCCTCCAGACCACGGGCCGCATTGCCACATCGTAATACGCTCCGCTTTACATCATGCCCATCGGGCACCAGATCAACTGGTCCGCCACTTTCTTCTGGCTGTCGCTGAACGTCGCATAGAGCGGCTTCAGGCTCTTGTCGATCGCTCGCAAGGCATCGATCTGGAGGGCCATGAATTGTTCATGGCGGGTAAGGCGATCGGGCAGGCTCAGCGTGTTCCATGTATTTCCGCCCATCATGCTGTTGCAGCGCGCAGCCATGCTTCGCGAATTTTTCTGCACGGCATCGGCATAAGCATTCCATAACGCTTCCTGTGGCTGCGTAATCTGAAGTTCGGCTTTGAGATAAGCGAGCCGGCCACCTATTTGGTAGTTCATCATGCTGCACATCGAGCCGCCCTGGCCGTTCCCGCCAGGCCCGCCGCCCATCATCCCGGGACCCATCGGGCCGCCTATCATTCCGTTGGTACCCATCATCCAGGGACCCATCATGTAGCCATATCCCTGAGGCTGCTGCGATGCCGAGGGCTGCGCGATCGCGACAGACGCCGCCCCACAGAGAACAATCACCGTGCCGACGGCAAGTTTCTGAAGCCAATTCATGGAAGCCTCCTAATTGTGTTGGCGCAGTAGCCCTATGAACAAGGATAAGTCATTGATTGCGATCAAATCGCATTCTGACGGCAACCCTTCGAAGCGTTGCTTCGGGCCTTAGACTGGCGCGCCGGCTTCGTGGCACACGCAAGTATGCTGTAACATAAAGGACGTTTTGTTACGCTGACATAAGGAACATAAAATTGGCGTCAGTGTCGAAACTGTGAAATGACGCAAGCGAAGGTCGCCGCATCGTCCCCACGCCCTACCCGCCCAAACTCCGTCCCATCGCGAGATATTTCTCGCGCCGCTGCAGACGTATCTGCTGCGGCGACAATCCGTTCATTTCGTCGAGCGCGCGCGCGATCACGTCGCCGACCGCTTGGATCGTCGCTTCGGGTGCGCGATGGGCGCCGCCTACAGGCTCGGGCACGATGCCGTCGATGACCTTCAATTCGAGCAGGTCTTGCGCGGTGATTTTCATCGCGGCGGCAGCTTCCTGCGTCTTCTCGGCACTGCGCCACAGGATCGACGCGCAGCCTTCCGGCGAAATCACCGCATAGATCGAATGTTCGAGCATGTAGACGCGGTTGGCGACGGCAATGCCGAGCGCGCCCCCTGACATGCCTTCGCCGATGATAACTGACACGAACGGCACTTCAAGATTGAGACAGGCTTGCGTCGCGCGCGCGATGGCTTCGGCCTGTCCCCGCTCTTCGGCTGCCACGCCCGGATAGGCGCCCGGCGTATCGGCCAACGAAATCACCGGCAACTGGAAACGGTTCGCCATCGCGAACAGACGCTGCGTCTTGCGATAGCCCTCGGGCATCGCCATGCCAAAATTGTGGTGAAGGCGGCTCTTGGTGTCGTTGCCCTTTTCCTGGCCCACAATCGCCACGGCGCGGCCCCGGAAGCGGCCCAGCCCCGTTACCACGGCGCGATCCTCGCCAAACAGGCGGTCGCCGGCCAAGGACGTGAAATCGTCGATCAGCGAAGAGACATAGTCCAGGCAATGCGGGCGGGCGGGATGGCGCGCCACCAACGCCTTCTGCCAGGGCGTCAGCTTCGCATAGGTGTCGTGGATCAGTTGCTTCGCCTTGGACTGGAGCCGTCCAACATCGTCCTCGATGTCCATCGTGGGATCGGCTTCCGCCAGCTTGCGGAGTTCCACGATTTTGCCTTCGAGATCGGCGATGGGGCGTTCGAATTCGAGATAAGCGTGCATCGTCCTAACGGAAATTGGAATGGCCAAACCCGCTTGGCCGTGCCCGGAAAGTGGCTGCCGCGTGCTGATATGTCAACGAAAGGGACCAGCGGGCCGACGCGCCGGCGAAATGCCCGGTAGGTTTTGCGCGGCATCGCCCGTAAGCATGCGACACCCGTTCGCATGGTTCCGGACAGGCCGGCTGAAAACCTTTCGCGACCTTAGTTTCCGAACAGCCATGCCTTTCGGATGTTATTCATGGGCAGGATGTTTTTCGTGCCAGGGCCGAACTGCGCGGCAATGCGGCCATGAATTTCGGCGCCGCGCTCCACTTCGATTTGACCGTAGCTTAACCGGCCCGTCACGCGACCGCAGCGCCGCACCAGGAGCTTGCCCGACACCTGCAGCGTTCCCTTGAACCGGCCGTCGATTTCCGCTTCATCGACGATGGCAGAGCCTTCGAACGAGCCACCGCCGGATATCTGCAAAAGTCCCACGGTAGCTTCGGCTTGGACGTCGCCTTCGATTGTCAACGTGCCGCAGGAGGTGACTTCCCCCTTCAAATTCACGCCTTTGCCGACATGCAAATTGGAGCCATCGCTTGGTTGTTTGACTGACACGATGGGACGGCGCGCGGGGTGACTGTCGCCAGCGCCATGCGGACTTCCGCCGACCGTCATCGCGCCGAGCCGAATATGCGTTTCTCCCTGCACGTGATCGGCGGAACCGTGCGGATCGCTCGAACCATTGGTCACGACCTTCGTGCTCGAAACTGGAGCCGTGTCGTCACGTCCATTCATGTCGATTGCCATTCGACCCTCCCAAACTTCGCCGCGGACTTTCCGCTAACAAGGACCCGAGTGTGTGAACGCCAGTAATCCTTCGAGTTTCAGGTTTCTTTTACAACAATAAATATTAATTTACTTTTACGAACCTGAAAATTTGCATTCAATAATATCAATAAGCTGGAATATTCATATAGAATAATCCTAAATTCAAAAAAAGCATTGCAATCAATGGATTATGACAGTTTATTGACATCTGAAATTCAGGCCCCGTCTCGCTCCGAGACATTTTGAATTGCGGATCCGCGGCACTAGGAGCCCATTTGCTCGCGAATCATCTGCATCTGCTTGACGATTCCTCGCGCCTGCCGGATCGAAGCGGCATCGATCAACACGCCTTTCAGCGCGACCGCGCCAAAACCGGTTTCCTGCGCTTCTTTCATGGCAGCAAGAATCGCCTCCGCGCGTTCCACTTCCCTGGCCGGCGGCGTGTAGATTTCATTGGCGAGCGCTACCTGGCTCGGATGGATTGCCCATTTGCCTTCGCAGCCGAGAATCGCCGTGCGCATCGACTGCACGCGAAATCCGTCGGGATCGGAATAATCGCCGAACGGCCCGTCGATCGCCATCAGGCCATGCGCACGGGCAGCCTGCACCATGCGGAACAGCGGAAAATGCCACAAATCGTTCCAGTGCCGCTCGCGCGCGCCCTCGCCTGCGGCGTCGGTCAGCATTACATAATCCGCATTGCCGCCGCCGATATTGGTCGTGCGCATGCCTTGCGACGCCGCGTAATCGGCCGAACCGAAATGCAGGCTTTCCAGCCGCTCCGAGGCGCCGGCAATCGCGTCGATATTGGTCAGCCCCAGCACCGTCTCGATGATCACTTCGAGGCCGATTCTTTTCTTGCGGCCGACGGAACTCGAGGCCTGCGTGATCAGCATATCGATCGCATAGATGTCCGATGCCACTCCGACTTTCGGTATCATGATCGCATCGAGCGCCTCGCCGCCCTTTTCCACCAGCGCCAGCACGTCGCGATAGCAATAATGCGTGTCGAGACCGTTGATGCGCACGGTGACGGTCTTACTCTTCCAGTCGACCTCGTTGAGCGCCTGGACGACGTTGTCGCGCGCGATCTCCTTGTCGGCGGGCGCGACCGCATCTTCCAGATCGAGGCAGACGACATCGGCAGGACCGGCCGCCGCCTTCTCGAACAGAGCGGGCCGCGAGCCCGGCACGAACAATTTGGAACGATAAAGCCGCAGCGGCGCCCGCCGCTCGATGCTGGTAAAGCTCACCGGACTATCCTCGCTTTGATGACCACGCTTGAACGTGGCGGAGAGCCCCGGTCCCGTCAACCTTGGCCTTGCAACACTGTCACGGCTTTGTCGGCTTGCGCTTGCGCGCCAGAGGATGGGCGGCGTTGATCACGTTTTTGAGTCGGTCGCTTGCCACATGCGTGTAGATTTGCGTTGTCGAAATATCCGAATGGCCGAGCATGGTCTGCACGCTGCGCAGATCGGCGCCGCCTTCGACCAGATGGGTGGCGAAGGCGTGACGCAGCACGTGCGGCGACAGCTTGTCGGGGTCGACGCCCGCATCGCTGGCAAGCTCCTTGAGCAATTGGTGGCAGCGGCGCCGCGTGAGATGGCCGTCGGCGCTGCGCGACGGGAACAGAAATTTCTCGGCCGCACCGACCTTTCCGCGCGGCAGGAATTCAGCGCGTATGTCGAGATAAGCGGCGATCGCCGCGCGCGCCTCGCCGTTGAGCGGCGCCAACCTCTCCTTGCCGCCCTTGCCTTTCACGAACAGAAAGCAATCGCGGCGCTTCACGGCCGCGAGCGGCAACGTCGCCAGTTCCGAGACGCGCAGGCCGGCGGCGTAGAGAATTTCGAGAAGGCACAGGAGGCGCTTGCCTTCCGGCGATATTTCGGCGCGCGCGCGCGCCGCCGAGATCAGCGTCTCGACATCCTCCATCGACAAGGTTTTGGGCAAGGGGCGCGCGCGGCGCGGCGCTTCGATCGCGAGCGTCGGATCGTCGGCGCGGATGCCCTCGGCATAGAGAAAGGCGAAATATTGGCGCAGCGCGGACAGCCGCCTCGCCTGCGAAGTAGCCGCAGCGCCTGATTTTGTGAGCCGGGCGAGATAGCGCTTGATTTCGTCGCTTGTGGCGTGGCGCACGTCGCCCATCATCTCTTCGAACGCCGCGAGATCACGGCGATAGGCTTCCAGCGTGTTGCGGCTGGCGCTGCGTTCCGCGCTCATCATGTCGAGAAAGACTTCGATGGACGCCGCACTTCGAAGGACGCGCGCTTTGCGCACCGCTTTTGTCACGGTTGAGCCGGGGGCGGCGGCGCGGCCGGCGCAGGCGGCAGGAAATGATAGGATTCGAGTGGAACCGGCCGATAGAGGAGCAGCGCATCGCGGGCGAGGGCGTGCGCCGCTTCCGGCTCGCCCTCGGCCTTGAGCGCGCGCACCAGTTCGACCGTGGCGTTGGGCGCGAGATCGCCCGGCCCCGCGGCGCCGATGGCGTCGAGGATCGTCAGCAGTGCCTCGCCTTTCCGTCCCGGCTCGCCGCGCGCCTTGGCGAGCCGCTTGACGACCGACTCAGCGACTCTCCGGCCGGGCCATTCGGTGTTCGCAAGTGGCGCAATCTGCGCGCCGGCATCGGGCGGCAACACTTCGCCCAGCGCATGGTAGAGGCCGGTTGCGAGCGCCCCGTAGCGCTGCATTTCGGGACCGCCCAGAGGCTGCAGCGAGACGGCGTTTTGCGCGAGCCATGATAATGCCTGTTGCGCGCGCACGGCGCGACCGGAGTTCGGCGCTGCGAGATACAATTCGACCGCGAGTGCTGCAGCGAGCGGTCTGTCCGCGTCATTGTCGGGGTCGAGAATGTCGCGCCAGCGTTCCGCTGCGTCCGGATTGCCCGCGAGCAACAGCGCCCGTGTGATGAGCCCGGCCTGCAGGCGCATCGCGGTGATCGGCTTGAGCGACGCTGCGACGCTTTCCTGCAATCCCGCAGCAACCGGAAGCAGACCGGCATTCTCGGTCCGTTCGAGAGCGGCAAACAGCAATGCCGCCTTCGCCTCGGGGTGTGTCTCATGCGCGGCGGCCTGGCGGATGAGCGCCTGGCCGGCGAAAAACGGAAGATCGGCAGAACTCGTCTGCGCTGTAGCCAGTTGCGCGGGCGTGAAAATTTGCGCATCCGCGACCACGCTCAGTTCGACCGGAGACACCGCTCCGCTGTGCAGCACCTGCTCGGCCGCATCGGCGCGCGCGTTCGGCGGATTTTTGGCATCGCGCAGCGCCAGCACGCTGGCCGACAGCCCGAATTTCGCCGCAAGACCGGGGCTCACGGGGAGGCCGACAAGCCGAAGCAGAAAGACGTCGAGCGCCGTGGGATCGTGCATCTCGCCCGGATCGGCCGCTTTGTGCGTGAGCGCGTCGTTCAGCAAATTCTCGAATGCCGGGTCATCCGTCCCTTCCGCCTTCATCACATTGCGCGTGAGATCGAGCATGTCCCCTTGTCCCGCAACCGCGTAGCAATAAGCCCGCAGCTGAATCCAGAACGCGTCGGCATTCGACAGACGCGCGAGCGTGGCATCGCTGCAGGCATCGATCGTGCGCTCGGCGAGCAGGATGGCATCGGCCTGAACACGGGCAAATTCGGGGTCGTCTTTCAGCCGCACCTGGGCCGCAAGGGCGCCTGCGTCGTCGACGAGCCCTGCGTCGCGCAAAGCTTCGACACGCACGGTCTGAAAGGCATGCGGTGCCTCGCCGACGGGCGCATCGGCCTTCGTTAGCACAAGCCGGCGCGCGAGCCTTCTGACCGATGGCACGGGCGTCGCCAGCGGCAACCGCGCCAGCAAGTCCTCGATAAGAGCGCGCGGCGAGCCCGACCAGATATCGGCGCCCAAGCCGCCATTCGTCGGACCGAGCAGGCCGACAGGCGGGCCGTCTGGCGAGCCCAGCGCTTGGACTTCGATCGAAGCGCCGGTCGGCGGAGGCGGCGCTTCCACCGGCTCTCCCCCTGTCAGCGGGCGCGGCGTAGCGCTTACCGGCTCGGGCGGCGTGCCGCCATTGTCAGGCGGAGCCTGCGCAATGGCAGGTACGGCGCAAACGAACAGACAGGCTGCAACTGCAGCCGCGCGGAAAATTTCAACCCGTAAGACGGTCATTGGGGATGACCTGCTCGTAGGTCTGGTGTGGTGGCACCAGCCGGCTGGCATAGATGGCGAGGGCCGCCGCGCCGAGGATGAGAAGGAAGAGAAGTACCAGTCCGATTCGTGCAGTCCAGCCCATGGTGTCCGCCATTTATACCCGCCCGCCTGATCCGCTCGAACGCCTATGTGGCGGAAAGTGGTGCCAATGCGCAAGCCCGACTGGCAGAAGACGCGCGAGACGTGTATCCGGAAGGCAATGGCCCGTTTGAAACGCACAATCGCGCTTGTCGGAATGATGGGTGCCGGGAAGAGTTCCGTCGGCCGGCGCCTGGCTGCGCAGCTGGGCGTGCCGTTTCGGGACGCCGATTCCGAAATCGAGGCGGCAGCGGGCTGCACCATAGCGGAAATTTTCGATCGCTTCGGCGAACAGGCATTTCGCGACGGCGAGCGGCGGGTGATTTTGCGCCTGCTCACCGAGCCGCCCCATGTGCTGGCGACCGGCGGCGGCGCCTTCGTCGACGAGCGCACGCGCGCGCAAATCAAAGCCGACGCCGTCTCGATCTGGCTGCGCGCCCCGCCTGAACTGCTTGCCGCGCGCGTGCAACGGCGCGAAACGCGCCCGCTTCTGCGCGATGGCGATCCGCGCGAGATTCTCGAAAAGCTGCTCGCGGCGCGCGAACCCTTCTACGCACAGGCGGACATTTCACTCGACATCGAGGACGGGCCGCATGCCACCGTGGTCGAGCGCATCATTGCCGCGCTGGAAGCGCGCGGGGTTTTGGAGAACGCATGAACGAACGCATCGAAGTCAGGCTCGGCGCGCGCAGCTACGACATTCATGTCGCCGCGGGTGCGATCGGCCAGGCAGGCCCCCTTATCAAACCCCTCGCTCCCGATTTTGTGCCCGTCGTGACCGACAGCCATGTGGCGGCGCTTCATCTGGAACCACTCATTGCCTCTCTCGAACGCGAAGGCATCGAAGCGCGGACGATTGTGCTGGAGCCGGGCGAAGGCACGAAAAGCTTTCAGGGCCTCGAACACGTGTGCAGCGCCCTGCTCGCTTCCGGCATCGACCGCGGCGGGCTCATCGTGGCGCTGGGCGGCGGCGTCATTGGCGACCTCGCGGGATTCGCGGCTGGCGTGCTCAAGCGCGGCGTCGATTTCGCGCAAATCCCGACGACGCTGCTGGCGCAGGTCGATTCCTCCGTCGGCGGCAAGACCGCGATCAACACGGCGGAGGGCAAGAACCTCGTCGGCATTTTCCATCAGCCACGCATCGTTATCGCCGATACCGCGTTGCTCGCCACGCTGCCGCATCGCGAATTGCGCGCCGGATATGCCGAGGTCGTCAAATATGGCGCGCTGGGCGATGCAGATTTCTTCCACTGGCTGGAAAATCATGGCGCCGCGGCGTTGCGCGGCGACCCCGAGCCGTTGACGCATATCGTCGCTCATTCCTGCCGGATGAAAGCCGACATCGTGGCGCGCGACGAACGCGAAACGGGCGACCGCGCGCTCCTCAATTTGGGACATACGTTCGGCCATGCGCTCGAAGCGGCGACGGACTATTCGTCGCGACTGCTGCACGGCGAAGGTGTCGCGATCGGCATGGTGCTGGCCTTTCAGCTTTCGGCCAAACTCGGCCTGGCGCCAGCGGCGGATGGCGAGCGCATCGCCCGCCATTTGCGCGACAGCGGTCTGCCCGCGGCAATCGCCGACATTCCCGGCCCCCGCCCCGATACCGACACGCTCCTCGCCCATATGATGCATGACAAGAAAGCGAAGAACGGCAAAATCGTTTTCGTGCTGGTCCGCGGTCTCGGACACGCTTTCACGACAAGCGAAGTGCCGCTCGAGGCAGTGCGCGCGGTGCTGGCGGAGTAGATTGGAGCGCGGGCGTCCCCGCCCGCGTGCGCGCGCCTTCCGAGAAAGATTTACACCGAGACGGTGAGGCAATGAGATTGCGGAAATATGTTCGCTGTCATCGTGTCCGCGAAGCGGCATTCGGATGGGTATTCCGCTCGGTTTTGATGGGCGGCGAGCTGCCGTGCGATGGAAAAAGCCAGAACTGGCAAACAAGTTGGAGCGGTTTCGGTTTTCTCAATCAATAGCCAACGCCCGAGCGAGTCACTGCGCCAGTTGCTGTTTGTGCCCGGTTGGAATTTCCCCACGGACAGCGCTGCGTGCGGCGCGGCGGCCTGAAAAGACGGTATCCCCTAGCGACAATCCGCTGAAGGTTGTCCTTGACGACATGCCTACCGTGCAGCGCCCGCAGGCGAACAGGCCCGGAACCGGCGAGCCATCCGCCCGGACGATCGCGCCCGTCTCCTCGTCGACCTTCAGTCCGCCGAAGGGCATGCCTGAACTCATGTTCCACTTGTTCCGGAGCGACATGTTGACTGCATAGAACGGTCCCCTGACAACAGCGCCCAGGTTCTCGGCGCGCTTGCCGAGAGCATCGCTTTCCTTGGCGACCCCCTCGTTATAGGCAGCAATCGTCGCGGCAAGCTGGTTGTCCGGAGACATGCGGCACTTGCGTGCAAGTTCCCCAATTGTCCTCGCCTTCCTTGTTCCACCGAACAGGATGTTGAGGAAGGCAGGCGTTCCGAACAGTGAGAACATCTGGCCGGGCGGCAGCAACTGCCGGATGCCTTTCCAGAAGGTGCGGGAATCGATGATGAGCCAGGCGGCGTAGTCCTTCTGTTCGGAGGTAGCCTGTCCAAGAACGGAATAATTGGCGTCCTCATTGATGTAGCGTCGACCCTCCAAATTGACGAGCGCGCCCGTCACATAAGCCAGCGGCGGGTAGGTCGGACGAGAAAGCACTGCCGCATCCATGCAGGCAAGCTGGCCGCCGGCGCTCAGGCCAAGCTCCACGCCACTGCCATCATCACCCATCGTCCCCATGCGGACAATCTCGCGATAGCATTGTTCGAACTCTGGTCGGTAGCGGCCGAGGAACTTGAGGTTGTAGGTATAGTTGCCCGACGCGACGATCACCGCCCGGTGGGCGCGCACCAGTGCACGCTGCTGCGGGATTTCCTCCTCGAAGGCGCGGCAGTCCTGCACTGCCTGTTCGCTTCGCACACCGTTGAGCGGCCGATAGGGTGTGACGCGCCTGTAAAGCGCATCATGCTTCTTCCAATATTCCCTGGGGATAATCTGGCATTCGACGCCGATCACCCGACCATTGGCATCCATCACCAGGCGACGGACCGGCGAATGCTGCATCAGCCGGACGCCCTGTCCGAACGCCGCGTCGCGAACCGCGGCCCAGTAGTTCTTGCCGGTCATACCTTTGCCGACAGTACGGTGCCCACGCGGCGCCACATAAGCGACTTCCGGACGCGCCTTCTCCATCCCCGAGTAATAGAGGAAATAGCCATCGGGCGGGTAGGTAGTGGAGTACGGGTAGACTCCGGTACCGAACTGAACTCCGTGTCCGGAGAGCCATTCGAGGTTTTCGGCACTGGTATCGCAATAGCGCTTCAGCGTGTCCGGCTGCACGGCCATGCCTTCAAAAAAGAGGTATTTGTACATCTCTTCAGCGGTGTCATTGAAACCGGACGCGCGCTGGTATTTCGTGCCTCCGGCATAGATAATTCCGCCGCTGATTGCCGTGGTGCCGCCGCCGCCAAAGCGATCGAGCGCCAGAACGCTCGCGCCGTCCTCACGCGCCTGCAGGCCAGCAACCGCTGCAGCGCTGCCGAAGCCGACCAGGACAATGTCGGCTTCATCCAACCAGTCGGCGCGTTCAGTATCCGCAAGAACTAGCGGTGGATGGACCGGCGTTGTGAATTCGTTCTCTTTAGCGCTGGACGGCGGCGGTGCCATGGCTTCCTTCCCAGAGAGCGATCAATACCACTGTTTTTTCCGAGAAAGCGTAGCGACCCGACCCAGCGCCCCCAAGGACGAGTTGTTTAGCCCCCTAAATTTTTCCGCGACGTGTGGAGACGAAGTCCCGATCGAGCTGATTGTGCAGTTCGCCCATAATCCGCGCGAGCGCGCTTCGGTCCTGCTCGGAAAGCCGGCGAAAGCATCGGACGAAGCTGGCGTGCCGACCTATCTCGGCAATTGCGGCGTCGGTCGTTGCTACTCCTTTCGCGGTGAGTTTCAGATCGAAGGCCCGGCGGTCAGATGTGCTTGGAATTCGCATGAGCAAACCCTTGCCTTCGAGCTTTGTTATCCGCGTGGAAAGCACCGCGTTCGACACATGTAGTGTTTGGGCCAGGTCCGTTGCGCGCAGCTGCCGTGGCCTGTCTATCCTCATGGCGCCCAACAAATGGACGTCGGCGATGCTAAGCTTATGATGCTGACAAATGCGATCAAGATCGGTCGCCAGCAGGTGGCCCACCTTGAAGGTGTGCCAGATGGCGGGATAGTAGCTGACATCTACGTCGAGTTCTGCATAGAAGGCGCTGGCCGCTTCTTGCTGTTCAACGGGGCATTCGGGCATAAGGGGGTCCGCCGACTGGTTGGGCAACTAGGAATACAAGTCCTAGCGGAAAATCGAGCCAACCGTGAGCATCTCGCACCCGAAATAGCTTGCCTTGCCGCTAAATGCGTCATTCTCGACAAAGGCGCGTTGTTATCGAACCGAGGAATAAGTGGTTTCGCGAAGCATCTGATCTCCACTTACAATATGTCGCGAGGTGAGTTTCACAGGATCAGGCATCGGTGGCCTGCACCCCGTTTTGCAGACACCGAGTCATACCTGCCTGCCGGGTTGTGTCTCAGGGGCTCCCAAAGGGGATGAATTTTGATTTGTTATGGCGAGTGCGGGAGATTCGCCATGGCGACAGCAGTCAGTCTTCGGGATGGTTTTGACGGGCCGACGCTTCGGCGGCTGGCGCGGGGCTTGAAGGATGGGCCTCAGGCGAGCGACCGTGCTCTCCTCAATTTGGGACATACGTTCGGCCATGCGCTCGAAGCGGCGACGGGCTATTCGTCACGACTGATGCACGGCGAAGGTGTCGCAAGATACCGACACGCTCCTCGCCCATATGACGCATGACAAGAAAGCGAAGAACGGCAAAATCGTTTTCGTGCTGGCCCGCGGTCTCGCACACGCTTTCACGACAAGCGAAGTGCCGCTCGAGGCAGTGCGCGCGGTGCTGGCGGAATAGGCTCGACGCTCCAACGAAATTCTTACCATTCAGTCATGGGCTTTCAGTACGAAACTCCCGTCAGTTCTTCAGAAACCGCCCAGAACTTCCTGGCGATGTCATGATCTTGCGCCCGTTTGGCGGGGCTTACCTTGACGGCCGGGCCGTGCATCTCGGAGAACCTCGATGGTCCAAAATAGTCACCGGGCCGGACATCCGGGGCGCATGCAGCGCGTAGGGTTGGCAGTGCGCCCATGTCCGGACCCTGCGAGAACAGGTGATTCAGGAACTGCAATACACCCGAATGGCGTTGCAGTTCCGTCTTGGTCCATCCGGGGTGAGCTGCCGCAACGATGATGTTGTCGCCCCGCGCCTTAAGCCGCCTGGCCAATTCGAGGGTGAAGTAGAGGTTCGCGAGCTTGCTGTCGCAATAGGCTTGTTGGGTATTGAACGGGCGCCTTTCCCACTGCATATCCTCGAAGTCGATCTTGCCGCGCGTGTGGGCGAGGCTGGATACGACCGCGATCCTCGATTCGTGTGTCGCTTTCAGAAGTGGTAACAGGCGCCCCGCCAACGCAAAATGGCCCAGGTGATTGGTGCCCATTTGCAGTTCGAAACCGTCTTCGGTTTTCGTGTAGGGCGGGAACATCACGCCTGCATTGTTGACCAAAATGTCGAGCCGGGCTTCGTCCTGCAGACAGCTGTCGGCGAAGGCTTTGACGGACGACAAGCTCGCAAGATCGAGCCTCCGGACGAATATGTCCGCTTGTGGCAGGCTCTTGCGGATATCATCGGCGACGGACCGACCTTTTACCGTGTTGCGAACGGCCAGGATCACTTTCGCGCCCTTGCCTGCGAGCACCCGCGCGGTCTCTTTGCCGATCCCGCTCGTGGCGCCGGTCACAATTGCTGTCTTCCCGCTTTGATCGGAGATATCGTTTGTGCTCCAGTTAGGATCCTGCATCAGAGACTCCGGTTCTTGACCTTGGGAGGACCGGGGACAGCTAACATATTATGGCAACTTCATTGGATCGTTCGGAAATATGTTAGCTGTCCCCGTTCTTTCCCAACCCGTTCTTTCCTTTCTTTCAAATATCAGAACCAATGTCGATGGGAGCAATAACGCATGAAGGACCATCATCATCACGATGACCTCCAGCCGGGGGATTCCGATTCAGAGTGGCGGCGCATGGCCGACCGGGTTCGCAATTGGGGTCGATGGGGCGCCGATGACGAGTTGGGGACCCTCAACCACATCACTCCTGACGTTGTGAAGTATGCGGCGACCTTAGCCCGGCATGGGCGAATGATCTCTCTTGGCGTACCGCTCAATGCTCACGGACCTCAAGGGGCCCATGGAATTCGTCGCAATCCCATTCATGTGATGACGGTGGACGGCGGCGATCAGAATCTCGCTGAGGTCGTCAAAGGCATGGGCGGAGAAACCGAAGCCTGGCTGGTGGACCTGTTCGAACAGGGCCCGGCAAGGTTCACCGATGACTATATCATCATGCCTTTGCAGTCGTGCACACAATGGGATGCGCTATCGCATATCCACTACGAAGGCAAAATGTATAATGGATATCCAGCTGCGGCGGTTACGAGCTTGGGAGCGGCGAAGAACGCGATCGAGCCTGTCGCCGCCCGCGGCCATATCGTCGGTCGCGGCGTGCTGTTGGACGTCGCGCGGCATCGTGGCGTCGATCATCTTGCCGAAGACGAGGTGATCATGCCTGCCGAGCTGGATGAGATCGTTGCCAAGCAACGCGTCGAAATTCGCACAGGCGACATCATCGTGATCCGCACCGGATGGTATCTGGATTTTCTTGCCAACCACAACGGGCACGCGTGGGCTTGGAATAGTCCCGGCATAAGCTGGCGTTGCGCCGAGTGGTTCCATGATCGGAATACGGCCGCCGTCGCCGCCGACAACGTGGGGGTCGAAGTGATGAAGCCGGAAAAGGATGGGCTTTATTCGGTTTTCCACATGCTGGCCCTTCGCGACATGGGCATGATGTTGGGTGAAATCTGGAATCTGGAGGCGCTGGGCAGGGATTGCGCAAACGACGGCGTCTACGAATTTATGCTTGTCGCGACGTCACTGCCGTTCAGCGGCGCGGTAGGCACACCAGTCAATCCGGTTGCCATCAAATAGTCAACGCAGAATGCAGAATACGGAAACGATTCATACTGTCTGCAGGACGGAGGCTTGAACAGCCTTCCGTCTAATTTCCGGCGTCCAGACCAGGCGGCGGCGACCATGAAGCGGCACGCGATTGCGCTTCGTCCCAATTCTTCTGCGTCAGCGCGCTGTCCAGCCGCGCCTGCACATCCGACGAAATATCGGGCAGGCCGAGCGCCTGGCGCGTGCCATTCGCATGATAGAGCAAAGACCACTTCCCGGCCTCCACCGGATCGCTGGCGATGCCGGTGCCGTCCAAATAGATCGTCACCAAGCGTTTCTGGGCACCGGGAAAACCATTATTTGCCGCTTCCACGATATATTCGGCGGCCTCGTGCTGGAGGTTCGCGGCGCGCTTTGCGTCCGGCTCGGCATCGGCAAGGTCATACAGGCACAATCCGAGATTGTATTGGGAAATCCCGTAGCCGGGCCCCTTGGCCGCCAATCGGCGCAAAATCGGAATGGCCTGATCGCATTTTCCGTTCAGCCGGAGGTCTTCGGCCCTTGCTTCCGGTTCAGGCGGCAGTTCCACCGAACCGGTCAACGGCTGGTCGCCGCCGGGATCGATGCTGCCCATACCCCCACCCGGACCGCCGCCCATTTGCGCCTGAGCGTGCGAGGCCAGACAGACTGCCGCCGAGAGAAACACGATAACCGCTTTTTGCTTCATCCTGTGTCGTCCTCCGCGCGGGGTTCCGCGCGCGCATTCCTAAATCTGATAATCGGCTTCGAAATCTTCGATCATCTGATTCATCGTCTGCGACGGGCGTTGGCAGCCGGCCCAGCCGATGACTTTCGCCGGCACGCCGGCAACCGTGCAATTGGCCGGCACGTCTTTGAGGACAACGCTTCCCGCACCGACGCGAGAATATTCGCCCACGACAATATTGCCGAGAATCTTGGCGCCGGCGCCCAGCATCACGCCCCGGCGAATCTTGGGATGGCGGTCGCCGCTCTCTTTGCCGGAACCGCCCAGATTGACGCCGTGCAGCATCGAGACGTCGTCATCGACAATTGCCGTCTCGCCGATCACGATGCCGGTCGCGTGGTCCATCATGATACCCCGGCCGAGCCGCGCCGCAGGATGAATATCCACCGCGAAAATTTCCGAAACGCGGCTTTGCAGGAACAGCGCGAGCGGCGTGCGCGCCTCGCTCCACAGCCAATGGGCCACGCGATGACATTGGATCGCGAGGAACCCCTTGTAGAAGAGAAACGCATCGATGTAGCGATGACAGGCGGGATCGCGCTCGAACACCGCCGAAAGGTCGGCCCGCACCGCCTCGCCGATCTCCGGCGACGCCGCCAAGGCCTCGTCGAATATCTCGCGCGCGAGCATCGTGTTCAGATCCTCGCCCCCGATCTTCTTCGCCAGATGATAGGACAGCGCGTCTTCCAGGCGCTCGTGGTTCAGGATCGTGACATGCACGAAACTGGCGAGCGAAGGCTCGTCCCGGGCCAATTCCTCGGCTTGGCTGCGCAGCGCCATCCAGATCGGGTCGCATAAGTCCAATTTTTCGGCAGGTGCGGACATGAGCCTTCCTTTTCGAACCCATCATAGGACAGGAATGTTACGCTTCCAAACCGAGCCGATGCGCGCTGGGGCTCGCCCCGAGGAACCTTGACCGTTACATAAGCAAATCGCGTCACGCGGCAAGTGCCCGCCCCAATGACAGGAACGTTCAGCATGCCCAGTCCTCGCATTTTCAACGATGTCGGCGCCGGCCCCCTCGGTCTGCTCCTGTCGCGCCGCTCCGGGTCGGCCAAGACCATGGCGGGCCCCGGCCCGACCGGCAACCAGCTGCGGACCATTCTCGCCGCCGGCGCGCGCGCCCCCGATCACGGCAAGCTCGCCCCCTGGCGCTTCATCCTGTTCGAAGGCGAAGCCCGCGAACGCATGGGCGCTCTGCTCGCCGAATGCCTGGCCGCGAGCGAGCAGGGCGTGAGCGAGGAGCGGCTGGCAGCGGAACGCGCACGCTTCCTGCGCGCGCCCGTCGTGGTGGGCGTCGTCAGCCGCGTGCGCGAGGGCATTCCCATTCCCGAGTGGGAGCAAATCCTGTCGGCGGGCGCAGTGTGCCAGAACATGCTGATCGCGTCCCACGCCTTGGGTTATGTCGCGAACTGGGTGACGGAGTGGTACGCTTACCATCCGCGCGTGAGGGAGCAATTGGGTCTCAGGTCCGGCGAGCGTATCGCGGGGTTCCTCTATATCGGCACGAGTACCGCCCCGCTCGATGAGCGCGCGCGTCCCGATCTCGATTCTCTCATCACACATTTCGCGGGCTAGCTAGACCTGAAGGTCGTGTCGGCGAAGGCGGACGATATCCGCCTTTACCGGATCACGGATTAGGCCGACCTGCATGAGGCATGTTGGACTGCGCGGGAATGCTGCCCCGCTGGGTGCGGCAGACGCGATTGAGGCCGAGCTTGCGTCTCTGTCCCGCCTGCCAAGCGTAGCCGGCGCGATCCCGTTAGTGACGGCACGCAGGTTCCTCAGGGCAAGCGAATTTTTGTCGCCAGCGGCAGCCCGCGTCCGCATTGAGCCAATCGACGCTATGCGTCGTCCCCAAGAGCGGCGATCGCACGCCCCTCAGTCCGCTCGTCCGCCTGCCGGGCCGACCTTGCCCATGAATTTGCGACCGTTTACGTCGGTCAGACACAGAACGGCAGCAGTTGAGAGATCGGCTCCGGTCGCTGCCGGCGGCAATGTCACAGTGGCCATCGCTCCCATTCCAGCGGCCAGACCATAGGGACCGGCTTTGAATTTGTTATAGGCGAAATCGTTGTGGATGGCGGATGCCGGAAGTTTTGTCAGGGCCTCCGTGTTCCAGCTGGCCAGCGTCTTGCCGCCCGCGTCGATCAACTCCGCCTTCATCACATGGGCGGGCGTATCGGGCGTGCCCCCATCAAGATAGATGTGAAAGCGCATGCCGCCGTCCGGCAACACGATAACGTTCGAAAGCGTGAAATGATGCTTGCTCGGACTGACCGGACCTTCGTGGAAGGGCGTGACCACCGACCCCCGATAGTAATTGTAGGTGCCGATATTGAAGGCAAGGACGAAGGCAAGCACCGCAAAACCGAGATTGCGGAACGCCACGTCGCTGATCGGCAGCTTCAGGCTCCCTGCGGCCCAGCGAAACCACGGGCGAGCGGCCAGGCCTGGCATACCTCGCAGCAGGACATTGTCGAGTGAAAATGCGCCGCTGCCGGCCAAGAATATTGTGGCGCCCATGGCGAGGTTGCAGGCGGCCATCGTCCACTCGTCGACGCAAGTGGCGCCCTGCCATCCAAACAACAGCATCAGGGCAATCGACAGGCCCACCGAGACAAGGGCCGCGAAACGCGTCATCAGTCCCGCCATCAACATCGCTCCGGCGACGAGTTCGGCGGCGCTGACCGCGATCATTCCCGCATAGAGCAGCCAAAAATGCTGAAGCATGTAGGCCACGACGTGATCGAGGCCGAGAAGCGCGCCAGGCATCGCCGATTGGAACTTGTTTGCCATCCAGTTTGCCTGATGGGGGTCCAATTTGTTGGGCGCATAGATGAAGCGCCGGGACCCACCGCCCCAATAGATGAAGCCTTGAATGACGCGCACCGATAACATTGCGATGGCGGCGTAACGCCAGTCGCTCTCGCCCGCCGCGGTTCCCCCGCGCGTATTCGCTTCCTCCGCGATCGACGCCGCCATCATGATCCTCCCGTATGATTGATTCAGTTCGATTGCGCGTAGGCTTTAAACCCATAGCTCTCGAAGATTGCCAGAGCAGGCTCAGAGTGGATGAAGGCGAGCCAAGCTTTCGCTGCCTCGGGGTGGGCTGCGCCCTTCACTTCGGCACCGGCATAGACGGCGACACTGTTGACCGCGTCCGGGATATCCACATGCGCGATTGGATGTCCCACTTTCTCCTGAAACAAGGCTTCGGACTGCCACGTGACGCCTGCGTCGGCGCGTCCCAGCATCAGGAACAGAGGCGACTGCCGATGATGGATGTGCGTGAGAATCGTGCTGCCGTCTTTGACCTTCGTTTCATACACCGAAGTCACCAACGCATTGCCGCCCGCCTTAGCGAGAGCAGCTTTGATTTGCCGCGCAATCCCCTCGAATTCAGGATTGGGCATCACGAGCCGGACGCCGGGCGCGCCGAGATCGCCAAGGCCGGTGATATGCGCCGGATTGCCCTTTGGCACCATGATGGTGAGCGTGTTCGTGACATAAGGTATGGCCGGCCCGACCAGTCGGCCCGTGTCGATCATCTCCTTCACTTTGCGCAGTCCGGCAAGATAGGCATCGGCCTTTGCAGTCCAGGTCATGTTGCCGACCGTAATGGTGCCCCCTGCGTCGATCTGCTTGGCCAACAAGCCGGGCGGGATCGTCTCCCAATAGATGTGTCCCTTGTAGGCGGGGTGCTCGCGCTCGAATTCGGCGACCAGCGGGGCCATTGCGAAGAAATAATTGCCGCCGACATAAAGCACGAGCTTGGCACCCATCGGATCGCCGTGAAAATCGGCGAGGTCGTCCGCCTCCGGCACGGTGAACTCGAGACCCCGGTCGACGGCGTCGTTGTTGGCACCACCCTGCCAAGGCGGATAGATGTTATCCTTGATGTCGTTTCCCGGCGCCGCGACTGCGGCCGGAGCACCGATCATCAAGGCGACGAAAAGGCCGATCGCCGCGCCCCTCCTGACCATCGCACGCCTCACTTGTTGTAGAAAAATCCGACGCGCTGCAATTCCGGCAAGGTCGCAACGATGCCGGGCGTCACCACCACATCCGGAATCAAATGGTTGGTGAACTCCGCCGCCATGGCGTCGGGCGTGAGCTTGTCCGGATTGACGCCCGCGGCGATCAGCTTCTCCGACAATTCCCACATCGCGTTGTGGCACGCCAGAAACACCACGCCGCGACGCTGGAGCGCCGGAATTGTGCTGTCGTGCGAGGAGAACGGCCCTTCGGGACTTTCGTAGTTCAAGGGATCGGCGCTGCCGGCCGCCGTTTCCAAAATCAGGGTGTTGGTCTTGAACTTTTCACCGGCAATGGTCGACAGTTGATATTTTTCCCACGTCGCCTGATCGTAGAGCGCCAGATGGGCCGTGCCATGCGTTGCGGAGACCACCAGGCAATCCGGATGGCGGAATGACCAGATCTGCCCGTTCAGCGCATTGCGCATGAGGTTAAGCCAAGGTGCCGCGATATCCGAATTGTCGAAGGCCTGCTTCGGAGCGCCCTTGTAAGCCATGACTTCCGAAAGCGCCTCGTGATCCCATTGCGAAGGATCGTTGAGAATCATCGGCACGGTCTTGAAATCGCGCCGGCGCGGTGCCTTGGCGAGGCGTGCGTTCAACTCCGACAATGTGCGCGCGCCCGGAGGTATCAAATCCGCTTCTGCAGCTTGCGACGGCGGCGAGGCCAGCGCGGCCGCGCCCGTTGCAATGGCCACGCCGGAACTGATGATCGCCGCTCTTCTATGAATCAAAAGTGTCATGGACGTCCCCTCCTTATCGCGCCTGCCGCGCAAATTGTTGGATACAGCTTTGCAATGGCTCGGACAAAAACTCAAGTGCAGATCGCAGAGCAGCATAAATTCCGCAATCGCGAAGAGCGGAGGGCGAAACACGCCCCGGGCAACTGTTCCGGGGCTTTTTTTGAATCCCTGTCACATCGCATGCGGAACGAGTCGAGCACGCCTCATTTCTTGGCCGAGCGGAGTTCGACATTCGCTTACGCAGGAACTTCCGGTTAAGTTTATAATGAATTGTTATGATTATTTCGATCGGCTTGCTGGACGAAGCCGTCGGTGTGCAACAGAAGCGCTGCCTCTGCCCGCGCACGGCCAAAGAGAATATGCGCTGGAGGGCGGACGCGGAAAACGATTCGCGCAATGCAGTTCACCGGACTGTTGGATGGGAGGAATTCGAGATACCGAATCGCGTTCGCCTGATATCTTCAGAGTTTCAGAGCGCTCATGCTCGATGGGACCGACCGCGCGAAATGACTTTACTCCAGACCGTTCTCTCATTGTTGTCGGGCGGCACCGTGGGCCTATCGCTCGGGCTGATCGGAGGTGGAGGCTCCGTCCTGGCTGTACCGCTGCTCGTTTATGTCGTGGGCATGAAGTCTCCGCACGAGGCGATCGGTACAAGCGCGGTCGCCGTGGCTGCCAACGCCTTTCTGAATTTGCTGGGCCACGCCCGCAAGCACACGGTGAAATGGTCTTGTGCCGTCGTCTTCGCACTTGCCGGCATCGCCGGAGCCGCAATCGGCGCTGACTTCGGAAAGGCCGTCAACGGCGCCAAGCTCCTTGCCATGTTTGGAGCCTTGATGATCGTGATCTCGGTGCTGATGCTGCGGCCACGGCGCGGTGGCGACGTCGCCGACGTGCGACTCGACAGGACGTCCTCGCTCCGCCTATTGCCGCCACTCGTCGGCATCGGGTTTACAGTCGGAGCCCTGTCCGGCTTCTTCGGCATCGGCGGCGGCTTCCTTATCGTGCCCGGACTCGTGGCTGCGACTTCGATGCCGCTGCTCAATGCGATCGGCTCCTC
Organism: Rhizomicrobium sp.; assembly: GCA_049692035.1. GTDB lineage: Bacteria > Pseudomonadota > Alphaproteobacteria > Micropepsales > Micropepsaceae > Rhizomicrobium. The sequence continues at coordinate 17,040 of JBAVOL010000081.1, read as the reverse complement.
CCTGGTCTGCGTGACGGCCTTCGGCGCCACGACGGCGGTCAGCTATGCGCTGTCCGGTTTTGTCAATTGGCCGGTCGCTTTGGCCTTCATCGCTGGCGGAACTGTTGGCGGTTATCTGGGAACCCTGCTTGCACACAGGCTGGCTGCGGACCGGCGCGTGCTGGCGCTCGTTTTCAGCGGCATCGTCGCTGCAGTCGGCATCTACGTGTTGCTCAAAGGCCTTCCGGCGCTCATCGCGTGAGCGAAGCGCAAACTGGAAATGGTGGGCCACGCAGACGTGAACTAGAGAGCCCTCACCGAATCCCGATCACCTTGTGGGTCTGCAGGCTCAAGCGCCATTGCGGGTGGTCGAGGCAATAGCGGGTAGCGGCTGCGGTGTTGGCGGCGCGCGCCAGCCCGTCCATCGGCTGCAGGAAGAAATGCGCGAAATCGAGCGCCGCATAGCGCTCCGGCCCGGCGCCTTCTTGCGGATAGACGAGCTTCAATTCATCGCCGCGCACGAGCACTAGCTTCGCATCCGCCTTGGGACTGACACATATCCAGTCGATGCCGGGCGGCGGCATCAGCGTTCCGTTCGTTTCGATCCCGATCTCGAAGCCCTTGGCGTGCAATGAAGCGATGAGCGCCTCGTCAAGCTGCAACAAAGGTTCGCCGCCCGTGCATACGACATAGGGTTGGGCGCGGCTGTCACGTCGCCAACGTGCTGCGACTGCGTCAGCCAGCGCATCCGCATCGGCAAAGCGTCCGCCGCCCGGCCCGTCTAGCCCAACGAAATCCGTGTCGCAGAAGCAACAGATCGCAGCGGCACGATCGCGTTCGAGCCCGCTCCACAAATTGCAGCCGGCAAAGCGCAGGAACACCGCCGCGCGGCCGGTGCGCGCGCCCTCGCCCTGCAGCGTGTAATAGATTTCCTTGACCGAATAGCTCATCGCGCCGCGTATCGCTCGAAGCCCCCGGCGCGCAGTTCGCAGGCCGGGCATGCGCCGCAGCCATAGCCCCAGGCATGGCGCTGCGTGCGGTCGCCCTCGTAGCAGGTCACCGTCTCCTCGACGATCAAATCGACCAGCGTGCGCCCGCCCAATTCTTCCGCCAGCGCCCATGTCGCCGCTTTGTCGAGCCACATAAGCGGTGTGTGAAGTGCGAAATGCGTGTCCATGCCGAGGTCGAGCGCTTGGCCAAGCGCCTTGATCGTCGCGTCGCGGCAATCGGGATAGCCGGAGAAATCCGTTTCGCACATGCCGCCGACCAGATGGCGGCTGCCGCGCCGGTAGCCAAGCGCCGCAGCCACCGTCAGGAACAAAAGATTGCGCCCCGGCACGAAAGTGGTGGGCAGGCCGTTGGCGCCCATTTCGATTCTGACGGCGTCGGTCAGCGCGCTGCCGCCGATCGCCTTCAGCACGTCGAGGGTCAGGACGTGGTCGGCACCCAGCCTCCCGCGCCATCGGGGAAAGCCCGCACGGATGCCGGCCAGGATGCGCGGGCGCGCCCGCAGTTCCGCCGCGTGGCGCTGGCCGTAGTCGAAGCCGATTGTTTCCACCGTGCCAAAACGCTCGAGCGCCCAGGCGAGGCAGGTCGTCGAATCCTGTCCGCCCGAAAAAAGCACCAGCGCCGTGTCCGAACCATTGTCCATGCGGCTAAGGTTTAACCTACTGCGCGATACGCTGCGAGTGTCCCGGTTCGGCCTGGACCACCGCACAGGCGGGAAGGAAGATCGTCACCGCCGTGCCCCGCCCCTGCTCGCTCGCGATCGACAATTCGCCGCCGTGAAGCTCGACCAACGCCCGGGCAATAGTGAGCCCGAGGCCGGCACCCTCGAAACGCCGGGCGAGCGAACGATCGATCTGGCCGAACGGTTCGAGCGCCAGCGCGATCTTCTCTGGCTCCATGCCGATGCCTTCGTCGGATATCGTGATTGCGGCGCGGCCATCCTCTGTCAGACGCACGACCAGCGAAATCGCGCCGTTTTCGGGCGTGAATTTGAAAGCGTTCGAGAGAATCTTGAGCAGTGCCTGACATAACCGCCCCGGATCGACACGAACGAACGGCAAGGCATCGGGCAAGTCGATAGCAACTTCGCGCGGGTCGCCGGTTGCCCGTTTGGCCTGGGCGACAGCATCGCGCGCGACATCGGCGAGAGGAACAGGCCGGACGTCGAGCGTGATCGCACTCGTCTGCACGCGCGCGACGTCCAGGATGTCGTCGATAACGGCCAACAGCCGCATGCCGCTGACGTGGATGTCTTCCGCATAGCGGCGATAGGCAGGCTGACCGAGCGGACCCAGCAATTCGCACTTCAGCATTTCGGAAAAGCCCAGGACTGCATTGAGCGGTGTTTTGAGTTCGTGGCTCATCGCGGCCAGGAAGGCGCTCTTGGCGCGGCTGGCCTCGTCGGTTTGCCGCAACGCCAAACGCATTGCTTCCTCGGCTTCGATCTTGGCGGTGACATCCTCGACGGTGCCTTCGTAGAAAACGATCTGTCCGGCCCAATTGCGTACGGCACGGGCATTTTCCGAAATCCAGATTGTGGAACCGTCGCGGCGCCTGATTTTCGAGACGAAATCAACGACGGCATCGTTCTGGTGCAAAAGTGCCTGGAAAGCATCGCGCCGTCCCGGATCGACGTAAAGTTGACCCGCGATATCGGTGAGCCCCGCGATCAACTCCGAGGGATCGGCATAACCGTAAATGCGCGCCAGCGCCGGATTGGCGTCCAGATACCGCCCATCGACGGTGGTGCGGAAAATACCCTCGATAGCGTGCTCGAAAAATGCGCTGCGGACCGCCTCCGCGGCCGTTTTGTGACGATGATCCGGACGGGCTGCGCGCTGCAATCCGATTGCGGCCAGCATCAACGCCATCAGTATGGCTGCGCCCGCGCTGAATTCCGGATTACCCCCCGGTGTGAGACCGAGGCCGAAAACCATGCCCACAACGGCCGAAAGGATGGAAATGCCCCATGGTGGCGCGACGGAGGCGGCCTCCGCCCCGTGGCCGCCTCCGGCAACCTTCTCGTCCCCCATCGATTCGTCCATAGGATGGGCCTTCATTGCAGCCGATTACCACCGCCTCCACAATCTGTATTGAAAGAGTCCTAAGGAGCTGTTGCGATTAGTCGCCTTTCCTGCTTTTCGGGACTATCCGGGACAGCCTCCCGACGAAAATCGGACGGAAAACACCGGCAACGATGATGGCGCTGAGCGGTACCGGCTTTTTCACGCGCCGCAATCCGTTGCCGGGCGCCCCCCGACATCCTCGCCGAATACGCCAATGCCAGTTCGGCTGGCTCGACCATCGCCGTTCCGAATTACAACGCTGGTATGAAACCCGGTGATGGGGGCTGATGCGTTCGTCCGGCGCGGCTATTCGGCCGGCAGCGTGATTCTCAAAAAAATCACGTGAGCTGCTCGGCGCCTCGTTCGCCTGCCGGGCAAAAGAGGGGCGTCTTCCCCCAACAAATACTTAGCAACATCCGTAACCGTTCTCTTCGAGCCATGACCCGAATTCCGCTTTGATCTGCGACTGGAGTTCCGGCGACAGAATGGTCCGCCACTCGCCTTTGGCTGTCCGTGTTCTATGGTTCGCGTGATAGAGCGTTATCTGGTCGGGAGAGTCGGTAGCCTGCCCGTCAGATGGCAGGTCATCGATGATTTTTTGAACATCGACCGGTCTTTCCAGCAGGTCGGCAATCCTGGTCACCGTGCCGGGAACGTCTTCTATCAAGGTTTCATAGCGGATCATCAGGTTGGCATTTTTCTTTGCGAATGCGAAATCCTGCACCCATTTCCGCAGAGTCGAGATCGACGGCACATCGCCGAATTTCCGTTGCGCACTGACAAGCGCATCCCGCGGATCACGATAGGAATATGCGATTCGCCACGCGCGCCAGGCATCTATGGGATATAATCCGTGGGTCTTAACGAGATAGATGGGAGCTCTCGGAAGGTGTCGAGCCTGTCTCACCCAACCCGAACTGAGCCTGCAATCAGGATCGGATAGAAGCACGTGGCGCATGATGTTAAAAAGCAATGTCGATCCGGATCTCGGCATTCCATCGCAATACACAATCTTCGATAGAGCCGCCTTAGCGTGAAACTGGACGTTTCTCTTGTTTATTCTTAGATAACGCAACAAATCGCCCCCTCGTAAATCCTGTTCTGCGACTCGGAAATTTCTCACCTGCTCGGTTCACCGGAATCGACTGTTCTTTGCGAGAAATCGAGATTTAGGCCCCCTATGCGCCGTGCAGGCCAAACCTTACACAAGGCTTACAAAACTAGCGCGGATTCGCTGCGCATACCAAGGCCAGAAATGGCCGATCGCACGAAAATCTGTAACAATTTGTGTCAAGCGCCCGTTTTCGGATATTTCCGATCGAAATCGCCGTTGGCAGGGATCAGGGCCGCCCGGGTAGCCGCACTCGCTCACCCGACCAGGTATTCCCGGGCACGACCGGACGCGTCAGAAAGGCCACCAGCCATCGAGACGGATCGGGCGCAGAATGCGCGGCCGGGCAAAATGATCGAGGCGCTTCGCAACCCGCGCATTGAATGTGCCGCCCGGGAAGCCTCCGGCGCTGCGGCGCGCCCCCGCCTTCATGCCGGTGAGGATTTCGATGGCGTCGTCGACCGTTTCCACGGCGAAAACCGCGAAGCGGCCTCGTCCGACGGCATCCAGCACATCGTCGCGCAGCATCAAATTGACGATATTGGCCTTCGGGATGATGACGCCATGCCCTTTGGCGAGACCGCGCATCGCGCAAATGTCGAAGAAGCCTTCGATCTTTTCGTTGACGCCGCCGATCGGCTGGATGCGCCCGCGCTGGTCGATCGATCCGGTGATGGCAATGCCCTGTTTCAACGGCACGTCCGCAATGGCCGACAGGATAGCGATCAATTCGGCCGCCGAGGCACTGTCGCCGTCGATCGGACCGTAGGACTGTTCGAATGCGACACTGGCCGACAGCGACAGCGGTCGCGTCAGCGAATAATTGCCGTTCAGATACCCGGACAATATCTGCACGCCCTTGGCGTGGGTGGGGCCGCTGAATTCCGCCAGCCTTTCGATATCGGTAACGCGCCCGTCGCCGGGTCGCACCTGCGCTGTCAACCGCGCCGGCGCCCCAAAGGAAAAGTCCGCTAGACTCATCACGGTGAGGGCGTTGATCTGCCCGGCCTTGGCGCCATCCGTATCAATGAAGATGATTCCGCGCTCGACAAATTCATGTTCGAGCGCTTTCAGCCGCCCCGCGCGATCTTCCCTGGCGGCAACGGCGCGCGACACGTCATCCGCCGTAATAAAGCTGCGCCTGGCTTCGCCAGCGAAATGATCCGCCTCGCGCAACAGATCGGTCAGCCGCGCCGTGCGCACGCTCACCTTCTCCGCGTCGCCCGCCATGCGTGCGGCTTCGTCGATCATCCGCGCAGCGCCGCTGCGCTCCAGATGCTTCAGACCGTCGCCGCGCGCCACGCTCGCAAACACGCTCAGGAGTTGGCTGCAATTGGCATTGTCGCGCTTCGCGGTGGTCGCGAAATCGGCCTGCACCTTGAAGAACTCGGCAAAGTCGGGATCGAGTTCGCGCAGGCGGTAATAGAGCCAGGGTTCGCCGAACAACACGACTTTGATATCCAGCGGAATGGGTTCGGGCTGGATGGTCACCGCCTGGCTGCGGTCGAGAATCTCGGCGAGGTTGGCGATGCGGATATGCGCTTCGCGCAACGCGCGCTTGAGCGTTTCCCAGGACACGTCCTGTTGCAGAAGATCGAGCGCGTCGATCAGCAGATAGCCGCCATTGGCCTTGTGGAGTGCGCCCGGGCGAATGAACATGAAATCGGTGATCATGGTCATGAGCAGCGGAACATGCTCGACCTTGCCCACCAGCTGCGACAGCGAAGGCAGCGCGAGCGTCACCACCGGTGCACCTTTGGCGCCCGAATTGTCGATCAGCACATTGGCTTGATAACGGTGGAACGGAACTTCGACGCGCTCGCCGTCATCGCCGCCCTGGCCGCGCGCGACGGCCTGCAGCGCTTCGATGTGCGCCATGACATCGTGAAAGACGGTCTCGATGTGGGCGCTCGCCTCGCGGTTCGACTGAAAGGCCTGCGCCAGGGGCTGCATCAGGCGACGTATTTCGGCTTCGCCAAGCTCGCGGTCGAGCGCGCGCAGGCGTTGGACGGCATGCTCGCGCAACGCACCGAGAGACTGCATCGTCTTGTCGAGTTCGACCTTGAGCTCGCGCTTGCGCTCGGCCAGCCGATCGCGATCGGCCTTGGGCATCTGGCGGTATTCGTCTTCCGACAGTGGGAGACCGTCGCGTTGCGGCGCGAAATCGAAGCCGCCCTCGTCGCGCTCGACGAGCGCCAAGCCTTGTGTTTCCGCCTGGCGGCGCAGCCTGTCGAGCTCGCTATCCACGGACTTGCGGAATTCGTCCTCGATCGCGCCGCGTCGCCTGCGATATTCATCGCTCTCGAACAGCTTCGGCATCACCTCCTTCAGCGTGTCGACGAAGCCGCCCAATGCATGCTTGAATGCCCTCCCCTGTCCGGCCGGGAAGCGCAGCGCGAGAGGACGATGCGGGGCGGCGAAATTGTGGACGTAGCACCAGTCGGGCGGTGTCGGCTGGCCGGCCGCAAGCCGTTCGAGCGCGCGCTGCACGGAGGCGCGCTTGCCGCTTCCCTGCGGTCCCGTGACGAAGATGTTGTAGCCTGGCTGGGCAATCTGCGCGCCCAAGGCAAGTGCGCGCATGGCACGGTCCTGCCCCACCGGGCCGTCCGGATCGGCAAGACCGGCCGTCGTGTCGAACGGCAGACGTTGCGGGTCCGTCTTCAGGCACAATCGTTCGACGGCAAGCGGTTTAATTGTCATGCCCCATTACCCCTCCCGTCCGCTTTTGGCATGGGACGGCTCGATCGGGTCCAATTAACCCACACTATAGCAAGGCTTGCGCCACGGGCGAGAGGCCATGACCGGGCGAACGCGACTCAAGGTAAACTCCAGCGGCAAATGCAACATTCCCTCTGATGCCCAAGAAATCCCCCCCGCGCGCCTGGCAGCGCATGCTGAGCGGTCGCCGCCTCGATCTGCTCAATCCCTCGCCACTCGATATCGAGATCGAGGACATCGCCCATGGGCTGGCCCGCGTTGCGCGTTGGAACGGGCAAACCGATGGTCCTCACGCCTTTTCCGTGGCCCAGCATTGCGTGCTGGTCGAACATTTGGCTGGCGAATTACAGCCCAGGCTGGCGCGCCAGGGTCGGCTTGCGGCCCTCCTGCACGATGCGCCCGAATATGTGATCGGCGACCTGATCAGCCCGTTCAAGGCGGCTGTGGGGCTCGATTACAAGGATTTCGAAAAGCGGTTGCTGGCGGCGATCCATATCCGCTTTGGCCTGCCACCGCAGCCTTCCGCCGAGCTGACAACCCTGATCAAGCGCGCCGACCGGCTTTCAGCTTATCTCGAAGCCACCCAACTGGCGGGATTCGCAACCGCCGAGGCGCGTGCCTTTTTCGGTGCGCCGCCGCGCGGATGGAAGACCCCGCTTCTGGTCCCCTTGTCCGCCGCCGACGCCCAGACGCAATTTCTTGAACGGTTCCACAGGCTTTCGCCATGAAATCGTGTCCTTTTGCGGGCTATCCTTGGCGCTCGCGCTCAGCTAGCAACAAGACGGCTCCCAGACAGGACATAGCCCAATGATCCTCGTCACTCCCCTCTCCGCGATCGACGATACGATCCGCCGCTATCGCCCGTCGCACATGGTGACGCTGCTCTCGCCCGAGCACATGATCGAGACGCCGCAAGGCATCGAGCCGGCACGGCACCTGCGTCTTTCCGTCAACGACGTGGCCGAGAGTTGGGGCGCAGAGATGCCGCCGGCAGCGCATCACGTCGAGCAATTGCTCCGCTTCGGCCGCGACTGGCAGGCCTCCTCGCCGATCCTGGTGCATTGCTGGGCAGGGATCAGCCGTTCGACGGCAGCCGCCTTCATCCTGTTATGCGACAGGCTTGGTCCCGGTTCGGAACACATGATCGCGCAAGCCTTGCGCGCACGCGCGCCGCACGCCTTTCCCAATCCGCTGCTCGTGAGCCTCGCCGACGAGGCACTGGCACGCGAGGGCCGCATGGTCGAGGCCGTGCGCGGGATCGGCCGCGGCGAGATCGTCGCGGAGGGCACAATCGTAGAATTGCCGCTCGCGCTCGCCGACCTATGAGCGACGATGCCCTCAAGAACGTTGTCCGTATCGGCTTGAGCGCCGCGATCGTGTCGGTCGCCGATGAGCGGCCGCGCGTGCTGGTGGTCCATCACGGCGAGGAGCCGGACGCGCTGCCCTTTGGTCCATTCGATCCGCTGCAGCACCGCACCCTTGAAAGCGGATTGCGCAGCTGGGTGGCCGAACAAACCTATCTGGAACTCGGCTATGCCGAGCAGCTCTACACGTTCGGCGACCGCGGCCGCCACATGCTGAAACCGGGCGAAGGTCCGCGCGTCGTGTCGGTCGGCTATCTGGCGCTTACGCGCGCCGGCGGCGAACCGAAGGCGCCCGATACGCTGTGGCGCGACTGGTACGGCTATTTCCCCTGGGAAGATTGGCGTGGCGAAAAGCCGGCGATCATCGAGACGACCATCGTGCCGGCGCTGAAGGCGTTCGCGCAAGGAGCGCCCTCGCCCGCGATCGGCGAATTGCGCGCCGCGCGCAGCCGCCTCGCCTTTGGCCTCGGCGGCATGCAATGGGACGAAGAAAAGACACTGGAGCGCTACGAACTTCTTTACGAAGCGGGACTGGTGGAAGAAGCGGTGCGCGACGGCCGCGCCAAAGCCTATGCGTTGCCTGCGCACCGGCTCGGCACCCTCATGCTGTTCGACCATCGCCGCATTCTGGCGACGGCGATCGCGCGGCTGCGCGGCAAGATGAAATACCGCCCCGTGGTGTTCGAGCTCATGCCGCCGAGCTTCACGCTGCTGGAACTGCAGCGCACCGTCGAAGCGCTCTCCGGCGTGCGCCTGCACAAACAGAATTTCCGCCGTCTCGTCGAAGATCAGGGCCTTGTGGAAGGTACCGGCAAATACGCGCCCATCGCGCGCGGCCGCCCCGCCGAATTGTTCCGCTTCCGCCGCGAAGTGCTGAGCGAACGCCCGGCGCCGGGCTTGCGGTTGGGTGCGCGGCGGATGGCAGGATAAAGCGGCCTGCCGCCGGTGGCGTGAGCCCGGGGACGGTCGAATTGTCCAACAAGCCGAGTGTATCCCCACTTCGTTCTATGACGCACGCGCTTGATGTCGATTTTTCCGGCCATCGGCAGCGGCGGCGAACCGCCGTTCTTCGGAACGCTTGAATGTATCGACGCTCACCAAGTTTAAGAGCGATTCGCTATTTTTTTCAAAGAACCCGTATATCGATTTAAGATCTCTCCTATCGCTCAGGCTCCGCCAGCGCCGCACAAGCAAATCACGTATGTCGGACCCAGTGGATTGGATTGTGAGACCGCGATCCAAGTCGCGATTTTTTCGAATGATCCCGCAGCCGTAATCTGCGTTTACGGTGAAGTACGACAAATCGCTTCTTGAGAATACAAAGTCGAGGAATGCCTTGTACGTAACACCGCACCAGGAACCCGGGGAGAATTGCGGCCCAGCTATCGTCTCGGTTGGCGGAAGACAATCATGGACGACTATCGTTCCGCGCGCCGAGATCAAAGAGGCTGCAATCGCAAGGTCGCGATATGAGGTTTCATATTCGTGCCAAGGGTCAACCAAAATGACATCATAGGAAAAATTCTGCGCGTGAATGGTCGTGACAGGTTCGGCAATATCCAATGTTTCGCTTCTAAAATCTATTTTCCAGCCGTCACGGAACGTGTCGGGACAACGGTACATGAGGCGATGACACAGCTCGAACGTAGATCGATTGATCTCGGAATATCGCCAGCCTGTCGTGGGCGTGCAGATTTCCAGGTAGCTTCTGTAATTCCGAGTTTGCCCCAAGTAATTTATAATGTCCGTTTTCAATATGTGCTTGCGTTTGAAAGACATTCGCTTGTTTTCTCCGCCCAATCGGGAGACGACAATTACCACATTCAGCGCATCAATGTCATTGCTTCGCTCTCCACCCGCGATAAGCTCACGGCCGAACTATCAAGTGTTCTGTGGTTTCATCTTCTTTCGCTGCGTGGTTCCATTCGCCGCCTCTTTTCAAATGCCGCGATGCTGTCGTAAAAACAGATGCTGAATATGTCATTCACGGCGAAATTGTTTATCGCAACACCTCCCTTACGTTCGGTATGCGGCAAGTGGTAGCGATTAAAAAAACGCTGGTCGATATTGAAGAGCGACATCTTTTCGACAAGACCTCTCGCAAAATCGTAAAAGTTGATGCCGTAACGGGAATCTTGGTAACCATGCCAGAACGTCGTGTGCAAATCTTCAACGAGGTAGACGCCGCCTTCTTTGAGTGACGGAAACAGCGATAAAAACGAGACAATTTGTTGATCGGCAACATGGCCGCCATCATCGATAATGATGTCGAACGGCCCGCATTCTTTTGCCAATCGAGCGAGGAATGCCGGGTCGGATTGGTCGCCGATGTAAATCTCTCGTCCTTCGTCGCGCAACGCTGCGCAGGCGGGATCGACGTCCAGGCCGATCACTCTCGCATTGCTGCCGAGATATTCTTGCATGATCTGGAGGGAGCCGCCCTTTTGGACGCCTATTTCCAAATAAGTGCACCGCTTATCTACGAACCCGTGAAGGTATCTTTCGTATATCTCAAAATAATGTCGCCACTTGTGGCATCGCCCTCGCGTTCCCTTGTCAAAAAGTTCTTCTAACGTTGCCATGCCTGCCTGCTTTCATGCATTCGCGGCCATTTTCAGGATGAAGACGGATGTGTGTCAGCTCTTGGGCCCTGCATAGTTCAGCGCCAGCCATTGACGATAGCTGCCGTCCATGACGGACCGCCACCACGGCTCGTTGTCGAGATACCAATGCACCGTTTCGCGAATCCCTTGTGCGAATTCGAAGCGTGGCGCATAGCCCAATTCCTGTCGTATCTTCGAGCAGTCGATAGCGTAACGGCGGTCGTGACCTTTGCGGTCCGCCACAAACGTCTTGAGGCTGGAAGTCGGCCTGCCGTTCGCAGCGGGCGCATCCGGATAGCGGCGCTTTAGATCTGGCACGAGGTTGAAAACTTCGTCTACCGCATCGCAGATACGGTCGATAACCGCCAAGTTCGGCAATTCCTCACCGCCCCCGACATTGTAGGTCTCGCCGCTTCGCCCTTTGCTCAATACCAGGTCAATTCCGCGGCAGTGATCCTCGACATGGAGCCAGTCGCGCACATTGCCGCCGTCGCCATAGATCGGCAGCGGCTTGCCGAGGAGTGCGTTGACGAGGAATAGCGGGATCAGCTTTTCCGGAAACTGGTAGGGACCATAATTGTTGGAGCAATTGCTGGCCGTAGTTTGCAGTCCGTAGGTGTGGTGATACGCGCGAACAAGATGGTCCGACGCCGCCTTGGATGCGGAATAGGGTGAGTTGGGCCGATAAGGCGTCGTTTCGCAAAAGGCGGGTTCGCCGGCGCCCAGCGAGCCGAAGACTTCGTCGGTCGAGACGTGATGGAAGCGATGCGGCGTGCCCGTTCCGCTATCCAGCCACGCCGCCTTCGCGGCCTTGAGCAGTACATGCGTGCCGACGACATTGGTGTCGATAAAGGCGTCCGGCCCATGGATGGAGCGATCGACATGGCTTTCGGCCGCAAAATGAACCAGCGTGTCGACCTCGCGCTCTTCGATCAGTCGGCATACCAGGGCATAGTCTCTTATGTCGCCGTGCACGAAGACGATGTCCGGTACGCCATGCAAGCTGGCGGCGTTGCCGGCATAGGTCAACGCGTCGAGCACGGTGATGCCGTCTTGAGGATGGGCGCGCCGCCAATAGCGCACGAAGTTGACGCCGATGAAACCGGCACCGCCTGTCACAAGCAGGTCAGCCATCCTGCTTCATCCTTCCCAGCATCGCGCGCAGCGCCTGCCGCCAATGCTGGCCGCTGCTGCCAATCGCTGCCCAGGTCTTTGATTTGTCCAGAACGCTGAACCGTGGCCGCTTGGCCGGCGTCGGGTAGTCTTTCGTGTCGATCGGAATGACGGCGGCAGCCTTGTCCAAGACCTTATAAGCCAACGCTTCCTCGCGAATGGCCACCGCGAAATCATACCAGCTTGCAACGCCGGCATCCGTGAAATGATAGGTGCCCGACGCCCGTTGGAGCGCAAGCGACCACAACGCGCCGGCAAGATTGCGCGCGTAGGTTGGCGTACCGACCTGGTCCGCCACGACCTTCACCTCGTCGCGCTCCCGCAAAAGCCGGAGCATGGTGTGAACGAAGTTCCTTCCCTGTTCGGCGTAGACCCAGGCGGTGCGAACGATCAGCGCATGGGCGCCTGCGCGGGCTACGGCCAACTCACCTTCAAGTTTCGTTCTTCCGTAAACGCTGAGCGGGTTGGGCTTGTCGTCGGGGGCATAGGGCCTGCTGCTCTCGCCATCGAAGACAAAGTCGGTGGACACATGGACCAGGCATGCGCCATGGCGCCTTGCCGCTTCGGCAAGTCTTCCCACGCATGTGGCATTGACCAATTCCGCGGCGGCCGCGTCGCGTTCGGCTGCATCGACTGCGGTGTAGGCGGCCGCATTGAAGATAACGTTCGGCTTCACCGCGCCGAGCCAACGCTCCACCTGGACCGGATCGACCAGATCGCATTCGGCTTCGGCGGGCGCGAATAGCTCGGCTTCCGCCGGAACCGTCGCCTGCAGCGCGCGGCCAAGCTGCCCCTGCGAACCGATTACCAGGCATCTCATGGAAAGGTCTCGGCCCGGGCCAACGGGTTCGCGAGCAGGTCCTTCGAGGAGAAGGATGGTGTCACTCCCACCGACGGCCATTCGATGGCCAATGCCGGGTCGTTCCACAGCAGCGCCCGCTCATGCTCCGGTGCATAGAAGTCGGTGCATTTGTAAAGGAACTCGGTGTCGTCCTGCAGGCACAAAAATCCATGGGCAAAGCCAGTCGGAATCCACATTTGGAGCTTGTTTTCAGCAGAAAGTTCGACGCCCACCCAGCGGCCGTAGCTCGGAGACGATCGGCGGATGTCGACGGCCACATCGTAAACGGACCCGGCGATAACGCGGATCAGCTTCGCCTGCGGTTGTTGAATCTGGTAGTGCAGTCCACGCAGCACGCCTTTCGCCGAGCGGCTGTGGTTGTCCTGGACAAAAGAGGCGTCGATGCCGGCCTCGGCGAAGGCGCGGGCGTTCCAGCTTTCGAGAAAGAAGCCACGCCCGTCATGGTGCACACGCGGTTCGATCAGCTTGATTTCGGGGATCGCCGTTTCAATGACCTTCACGTCTGGTCCCCTCGCCCAGGACACGCCGCAGATATTCGCCGTAGCCGCTGTGACGAAGCGGAGCAGCCAAGCGCTCGAGTTGCTCGTCCGTGATGAAGCCCATCCGCCAGGCGATCTCTTCCGGGCAACAGATTTTGAAGCCCTGCCGGTCTTCGATCACCTTGACGTATAACGATGCATCGACAAGCGATGCATGCGTGCCGGTGTCGAGCCACGCATAACCGCGTCCCATAATCTCGACGTTGAGCGTTCCGGCTTCCAGATACAGCCGGTTAAGATCGGTGATTTCAAGTTCGCCGCGTGGCGATGGCCGAATGGCGTGCGCATATTCGACGGCTTTCTCGTCATAGAAATACAGGCCCGTCACCGCATAGTGGGATTTCGGCTGCACGGGCTTTTCCTCAATCGACTGGGCGCGGCCCTCGTCATCGAAACAAACCACGCCGTAGGATTGTGGGTTGGAGACGTAGTAGGCGAACACCGTGGCTCCCTCTTCGCCCGCATCCGCCTTCGCCAGCAAATTGCTCAGCCCCTGACCATAGAAAATATTGTCGCCGAGAATGAGGGCGGATGGATGGCTGCCGACGAACTCCTTGCCGATATGGAACGCTTGCGCGAGACCTCCGGGATGAGGCTGCGCAGCATAGCTCAAATGCAGCCCGAGCGAGGCTCCGTCACCCAGCAACTCCTCAAAAGCCACGCGGTCGCGCGGCGTGGTGATGATCAATATTTCACGGATTCCCGCGAGCATCAGAACCGACAGCGGATAATAGATCATCGGTTTGTCATAAACCGGCATCAATTGCTTGCTGAGCGCTTTGGTCGCCGGATAAAGGCGCGTTCCCGACCCTCCGGCCAATATGATGCCTTTGCGCACTCTATCGTTCCGCATGTGCCCATTCGTCCAGCCGACAGAGATCGCTTTTATCCGCGAATGACCGGCGAAGCAATTTGCACGCCTGAGACTGCCGGAACTCATCGACAATTTATATATTCCAATGATCCGGATAATGGCCTCGGTCGAAGACCGGCTCGATCGCACCGTGAATGCGTATCATGTCACCAAATGCCCGTTTAGAAGATCGGTGATATTGTGAAGGTGGCTGAGAGTGGGAGATCAACACCGGTGCCACACGCAAGCAAGCGGCGCGCCTGGTCGCGCCGAAGCCAGGAATTCAAACTGGCCCGCTACCCAAACGGGCGCAGCGCGACAAGCAGAGCCGCGCCGTAACCTTCGGTCCCCGCAGCGAGCATAGCTTCCGCCATGCCTTTTCGGCTCTCGAGGGGGCGCTTTGGCGCCCTCTCTCAAGCCCCCTTGACCGATTTATGCTGAGGAGTAGCATAAATTTCTGACCGGCCATTGAAGGCCGGCATTTTCATCCCTTATATATGCTCAAATAGAGCATTAAGGAGCTGACATGGGGCAGGCCGGGAATCACGATTTGACTTACACGCCGGCGGTGGCGCGTGCGACGCAGCGTCTTTACGCCAAAGTCGCGCATGTGGTGCCGGAGATCGAATGGGCGGTCCATGCGCCGTTTGTCCAAGCCATCAACGAGCTCAAACGCCAGAAAAACGCGGTGATCCTCGGCCACAATTACATGACGCCCGAAATCTTCCATTGTGTGGCGGATTTCGTCGGCGACTCGCTCCAGCTCGCCCGCGAGGCGGCCGCAACGGACGCGAAGGTAATTGTCCAGGCGGGCGTCCATTTCATGGCTGAGACATCGAAAATTTTGTCGCCCGACAAGACCGTGCTGATACCCGATCCCCTCGCCGGCTGTTCGCTCGCAGCCTCCGTCACCGGCGCCGATGTACGCCTGCTGAAACAGAAATATCCGGGCCTTCCCATCGTCACCTATGTCAACACCTCGGCCGAGGTGAAGGCCGAGAGCGATGTGTGCTGCACCTCGTCGAACGCCGTCGCCGTGGTCGAAGACATCGCGCGCGACTGGGGCGTCGATACCGTGATCATGATCCCGGACGAATATCTCGCCCAGAACGTCGCCAGGCAGACGCGCGTCAAGATCATCGCCTGGAAGGGACGCTGCGAGGTACATGAGCGCTTCACCCCCGCCGATTTGCGCTCCTATCGCGAGGCCAATCCCGGCCTTGTCATTCTGGCCCATCCGGAGTGTTCGCCCGCAGTGATCGCGGAAGCCGACTTCGCCGGCTCGACCTCGGCGATGATCTCCTATGTCGGAAAGCACCGCCCTGCGCGCGTCGTGATGGTCACGGAATGCTCGATGAGCGACAACGTCGCCGCCGAGTTCCCCGCTATCGATTTCGTGCGGCCGTGCAATCTGTGCCCGCACATGAAGCGCATCACTCTGCCCAAGATTCTCCATGCGCTGGAAACGATCACGACCGAGGTGAGCGTCGATCCCGCGATCGCGTCGCGGGCACGCGCCGCCGTCGAGCGCATGCTCGCGGTGAAACTGCCGCAACAGCGGGCCGCGGCGTGAACCTCCAATGGCCGAAAAAATCGACAACATCATCGAGGCCAAGGGCGCGCTGATCCTGGGCGCCGGGCTTGCCGGGCTTTTCACCGCGCTCAAGCTTGCCCCCTTCC
Organism: Rhizomicrobium sp.; assembly: GCA_049692035.1. Taxonomy (GTDB): domain Bacteria; phylum Pseudomonadota; class Alphaproteobacteria; order Micropepsales; family Micropepsaceae; genus Rhizomicrobium. The sequence goes on along the minus strand of JBAVOL010000081.1, from coordinate 1,084 downwards.
CCGCTCTCGTCCTTGCCGGTGCGCGGCCCGGCACGACGGGATCAAGCGTATCGGCGCAAGGCGGCATCGCCGCCGCGGTCGCGGCCGGCGACAGCTGGCAATCGCACGCTGCCGATACGATGGCCGCCGGCGCCGGCCTTTGTGATCCGCAAGTTGTCGAGCTGGTGACACGTGATGCGTCTGCGCGCATCGCCGATCTCGTCCGCTACGGCGCGCCGTTCGACCGCGATGCCTCCGGCGCATTGGCGGTGGCGCGCGAAGCCGCCCATTCCGCCGCTCGCGTGGTGCATGTCTCGGGCGATCGCGCCGGCCTCGAAATCACCCGCACGGTGGCCAATGCCGTACTCGCCGCACCTTCCACCACCGTTCTGGAAGGCTTTCATGCGATCGAGCTTGCCGTCGTAGATGGTCGTGTCACGGGCCTTTTCGCCCGCTATGGCAGCGGGGCCGACACCAAGCTCGTCCTCTTCCGCGCCCCGGCAATCGTCCTGGCAACCGGAGGCGTCGGCGCGCTCTATGCGGTGACAACCAACCCTCCCGAATCCCGCGGCGAAGGCCTCGGCATGGCGGCGCGCGCGGGCGCTTTGATCGTCGATCCCGAATTCGTGCAATTCCACCCAACGGCGCTGGCGGTCGGCGGCGATCCCGCGCCTCTGGCGACGGAAGCCCTGCGCGGCGAAGGCGCCACGCTGATCGACGAAACCGGACGGCGTTTCATGCTTTCCGTCCACACGAACGCCGAACTCGCGCCGCGCGACGTGGTGGCGCGCGCTATCCATCGCGAAATCGCCCGCGGCAGGCGCGTGTTCCTCGATTGCCGCGAAGCTGTCGGCGCGGCGTTCCCGATGCATTTCCCCACCGTTTATGCGGCGTGCATCGCTGCCGGAATCGATCCGATGCGACAGCCGATTCCCGTGGCGCCCGCCGCCCATTATCACATGGGTGGAATTGCGAGCGATTTGCACGGCCGCACCTCGCTCGAAGGGTTATGGGCGGTCGGCGAATGCGCCGCAACCGGGCTGCATGGCGCCAACCGCCTCGCCTCCAATTCGCTGCTCGAAGCCCTCGTCTTCGGCGCCCGCGC
>JBAVOL010000080.1:0-16313 GCA_049692035.1 Rhizomicrobium sp. | reverse complement strand
ATAGGGATAGACCGTCTGCCACGACAATGGCACGCGATTGGCCGGGTCCTGTGCCAGCAGAGAGTGCAGGAACGTCGTGCCGCTGCGCGGCAGGCCGGTAATAAAGATGGGCGCTACGATTTCCTCGTGTAGAATGCCGGGTGTCCTGTCTTCTTCAGCTTCCAGCCGCAGAGAGTTCGCGAGAAGTCGCGCGATGTCCCATTTTATCGCAAGTTTTCCGAACAGACTCAGATTGGCCTCTTCGTTGTAAGACCTGAGAAGAATTTGTAGCGGCTTGAAAAATGACCGGTCGCGGAATTTGCGCCCGGCCTGCTTTTCCGCTTCGGCGACCAATGCTTCCGCCGTTTTGGTCATGTTACATTCGTCGGCAGGCGGCACATGCGAAGCGCCGGCTGTGCCTGGCACAAACGCGGCAACGATGGCGTTTGCGCGGCGTTTCATTTGTTCGCCTAAGACGAATACACGCGGTATATGTCGCATGTGCGTACCCCCCCCAAGCCGGAGAATGGTATTGTTGGAACTTGTCCCAATACGTTGCCCGGCAAGCTGAATTCAGCGGCTACATCAGCATCATATTTAATTCGTCCGAATCGACGCTAATCAATGTCCACTATAGGGTAGGATACAAAGTAAAATTCTAGTCTGTCCGTGTTTTTCGGATTACTTTTCCCGCCGCAACAAATTCTCCTCCTGTCGAACTCTCCATCGCCTCGCGTCATGCATCGATTGAGAGCCATGGCCTGGAGGCGTCCGACCTTGATGTCGTTAAACGCCAAACTTCACCGTAATTTATTTCAACGACATTCCTTCGTCTGCGACCGCGCGCGGAATAAAACGCCGACAGTCCGCGCTTACGCGTTGCAATCTCAACGGGTACGAGCGCGCCTCCCGGCGCTCGTACCCGGTTATCTCCTGGACACGATCTACATCCACGCGATGACGGATTGGAGGCAGCCCGCCTCGCTCTTACTTTCCGCCGCCGGGCTGGGCCGTCGTGGGACGAGTCGTTTCCGGCTTCGTAGTTTGCGACTTCTTCATCGCATGATGATGGTACCAATGCCGATGGTGCCAATGGTGATGGTGGTGCCAGTGGGCATAATGATGCTCCGGGGGCGGCATATGATCGATTCGCTCGTTCGCGCGCCGGGCCTCGGCGGCGGCGGCTTGCGCCGCGCTGGCGGAGGCGTCTGCCGCACTTTGAGCTTTCTGCGCGGCGGCCATGGCAGCCGCCGCGTCTTGCTTCGCGGCATCTGCAGTCGCTTGCGCGTGTTGCACAGATTCTGTGGTGGCACAGCCGGCGAGAAGCAGACTTGCTCCGACCAGAACGATCAACGGGCTCCTGACCAAAAGTTTGCGCATAAACATGCTCCTTCTGAACTTGGCCGCACGTAGACGGACATCCTCCAGATAACCCTGGATTGGACAGGATAATAGAGTTTTACTGAGGCATGCGAAAGTCAAGGAGGCCATTTTCGATGCTTCCAGCGTGCATCGTCCGGAGTTCAAGCATCGCAGACGAGGATGCCGTTGAGGTGGTTGGTGTCGAAGTTTCTACTGTCTACCGGACCAAACGTCGTTTCGTGGAAGCCGATCTGGACGGTGCTCCGTGCGAGGAGCCCCGCCCTGGAGCGGAACGTAAGTGACCTGTCTCCCGAATTTCGGACCGCTTGAAGCTGGAAAATTTTAATTTACCATTCCCGACCGGTCAGGAGGCAGCGTGGTCGGCTGCGCCCCAATAACGCACACGGCCCACGTCCACATGGACGAAGTCGAGTGTGGGATAGTAGCCGACGCCCCCGGCTCGCAAACCGACCGCGGTTTTGTGCAGGTCGGGGAGGGCGCGGTCAGCCAGACGGATATCGATTGCCATGCCTTTCATGTGCAGGCTATGAGCTGCCACACCGGCGCTGCGCTCGTGTAGCATCGCGTTGGTTGCCGGCGAGCGGTAGCCGGAAATGACAGAGAAAGATGTCGTGCTTTCCATCTGGCGGTGAAGCAGGCTCAACAAGTCCAGCAATTTCGGATCGATGACGTGCACCTCTCCGTTGCGGTAATCGCGCAAAATGAAATTGATGGAGGTCAGCGCCTCGGGAACATACTGACCGCCTACGCAGTAATCGACCGAGAGCTTTTCACCCGTGTGCAAATTGGCGAACGCCAGAGAGCGGATATTCGCTGACCTTATGCCTGCCAATGCGGGGCTTGCAACGCCTGCAATTAATGCAGCCGACCCAGCGCACAAAAGATTGCGTCGTGTACGCATCGATACTCCCTATTCGTTAACATGCCCGGTTGTGCCTCGCCAACGCGCGGCGCACAAATCCTAATCGTAGCGAGCGGCCCTAAGCCCTACGACACTGGTCGCTGGTATTCATGGACACCGGCCCTATCAGATGCCGTCCCGCTAAAGCGGTGAGCAGCTTTTGATCACGTCCGTATACGTCGGAACGAAAATCAACCATTCCATCCTGATCGGCGATCGCTGTCCAATACAACACATAAACCGGCAATGGGTTGTCAAGCGAAATCTGCTGGTTGGCGCCGGTCGCAATAGCCGCCTGGATATTCTCAAGCCCCGCAGCGGCATCGCCAGTCAGAGCGAAGGAGGCAAGCGGCTGTATCTGTTCCACGCGAATGCAGCCATGGCTCAGATGGCGTTCGTCGGCCTCGAAGAGTTTGCGGGCCGGCGTATCGTGCAAATAGGCGTCGAACCGGTTCGGCATTTCCAGTTTGATTTGCCCGAGCGAATTGTCCGGACCCGGTAATTGCCGCAGTCTCCCCGATGAACTCACGACGATATGATTGGCAGCCAGGTAGCCGGGATGGCGGCGTGCTTTCGGTATGGTTTCATTGCGTGCGATAGCAGCTGGAATGTTCCAATAGGGATTGATGGTTATGGCAGTTACTGTTGCCGCAAAAATGGCTGTCGGTGAGCGGGGTTTTCCAACGATGACGCGCGACGTCAGTATGACCTTTCCGTTGTTGACGACCTTCAACGTGGCATCGGCGGCATTGACGGCGATATACCGCGGACCGAACGAGCGCGGCATCCAGCGCCAACGCTCCATATTTGCGACAATTTGCGCAACCCGCTCTGGCGCGGAAACATTGAGGGCGTACAGCGTCTGGCGACCGACCCTTCCATCGACATGCAGGCCATTGCGTGCCTGAAATCGTTCTACAGCGTCGCGCAGCGTACCCATATCGACCGGCGCACCTTGCATAAGGGTCGGATCCTCGATCGCAAGCCTTCGTGACAAAACTGCAAGCCGAGGATCATTGCCGTCGAGCTTGAGTTCGTCCTGTCCGGGAATCTGCGGCCAGCCGCCGGCAGCGGCGATCGCGCGATAGTAGGCGAGCGCTGCTTTCAACTGCGCATATTCTGCATGCGGGGGCGGTAAATCCGCAATAAGTTTCGCGACCGTATGGGTCTCAAGCGCTGCCGTCAGAGCCGAAACCCGATCAAAGACCTGAACCGGAAGTCCGACATCGTGATACACGGCATCCGGCGCGATCCGTCCCAGCCGAACATCGCGGGCATAGCGCAGAAAACTGTCGGTCAACAGCAAATCATATCGTGCGGTGCCTTGTGCCGTGTCGGCGACCTGCAAACCGTCGTCATAGTCCGCGGGATCCAGCCCCTCATCGTCGGCATGCGCGAGGGCTTGACGAGCGAGGAGCGCGTCTTCCGTCAGTCCATTCTGGCCAACCCAGGCCGGCCCATAACCACGCTCTTTATAAAAATGACGCAACGCTGGCAGATCAGCCACCGCCACTTTTGAAGGCGCAGCATTGCCATTTGCCAGCAATTGCCCAAGGACGGCCGTGATCTGGCCGGAATCGAAGCTAGGCGATGCGTTTCCCGCTGTCGTTCCGCAGAATCCCGCAATGGCGGAAACGGAAACAAGGATCAGTGCCAGGACGTAGCGACGAAGCCGGTAACAGCGACGAACCGACAAATCGCCAAACAACTTCATCATGATGTGAACTCCGCGGGGCACAAATGCTTAATCACGACGTCCGGCGCGAAGTTGACGAAGGTTACGCAATCGGTGCGAAACCGGGGCCAGCGCTGGCGGCCAACAATCGTTTCCTTCGGGGGCAGACCCCTCATTCGGCGTCCACCACGAGCTCGAAAGTTTCGACCAGGCTCGAAGAGTTCGCACTGATGGAATTAATGCCCCATTGTGTCAAGTGCTACGCGATATCGGGATAATTCGTGGCTGTCTCGCCGCAAATAGAGGGACCGTGCTCAAAACCGAAGGAGACGATTTCGAAGTCACGACAGACACCCGGCCCGAGTCTCCGGCTTCCGGAAGTGATCGCGTCAAATGTTCGAGAGGCCAAAAGTAATCCCGCGGCGGACCACGGCTTTAAGCGATCGACGCTGGCACAATTCCGGGTTCCGGCAGGCTGAGATAGGCGAGGCAGAACTCTGACTTAAATCATATTTTCAGCCGTTCACATGGGGCAAGCTGAGTTCAATTCTGCCGAGAGCGGAAAATTGACGGTTATCCCCGACCGGAAATACGGAGCCAGCGGCGAACATGCGAGACAATTCAAAAAGTCGATCTACCGCTCCGGCAAACAGCGATTTGTTCGAGCCGCTGTGGTTTGGCCGCTATCAACTCATGAACCGCATCGTCATGGCACCGTTAACCCGCAGCCGCGCTACCGCCGACGGCCTGGCCCGCCCGATAATGGTGGAGTACTACCAGCAGCGCGCTTCGGCGGGGCTGGTCGTTACGGAGGGAACCAACATTTCGCCGCAAGGCCGTGGCTACGCCTTCACGCCGGGAATCTACAACAAGGCGCAGGTCGAGGCGTGGCAACCGGTCACCGAAGCGGTTCACGGCAAAGGCGGGCGTATCTTCGTACAGCTCTGGCATGTGGGGCGTATCTCGCATCCTTCGCTGCAGCCGGGCGGCGCGCTGCCGGTCGCGCCCTCGGCGATTCGGCCGGCGGGAAATGCGTTCACGGAATCCGGCTATCAGCCCTGCGTGACGCCGCGTCCGCTCGGAACCGATGAGATTCCCGACATTGTCGAGCAGTATCGGAACGCCGCGTGCAACGCGCTCGCCGCCGGCTTCGATGGCGTGGAGATCCATGCGGCCAACGGCTATCTCATCGAGCAATTTTTGCGCGACGGCACCAATCAGCGCTCGGATGTCTATGGCGGCTCGCGCGAGAACCGCGCGCGCCTGCTGTTGGAGGTCGCGGAGGCCGTCGCCGATGTTTGCGGCGGCGATCGCGTGGGCGTGCGGCTTTCACCTGTGACACCGGCCAACGACATCGGCGCCGACAGCGATCCTCAAGCGACTTACGGCTATGCCGTCGAGCAGCTCAACGCGTTCAACCTGGCCTATGTTCATGTGATCGAAGGCGCGACGCGGGGGCCGCGCGAAGTTCCCGGCGGCTTCGATTTCCCGACGCTGCGCCGCGCGTTTAAAAGCCTCTACATCGCGAACAACTGCTATGATTTGAATCTCGCACTGGAAGCGCGCCGCCTCGGCAATGCAGACATGATCGCTTTTGGCAGGCTTTTCATATCGAATCCCGATCTGGTCGAGCGCCTGCGCATCGGCGCGCGGCTGAACGAACCTCAGGAGGCGACCTTCTTCGGCGGCGGCAAGGAAGGCTATACCGACTATCCGTTCTTGACGCCGAAAGAGCGCAAGGCTGCGGGTCATCGCGTCGCGGTATAGAGGAGGCTCCGATAAGAGCGCTTTCGCTCTCCAAGGTCTATCGACTGCTCGAACCCGGGCCGGTGGTGATGCTGACGACCGCACGCGAGGGGCGCGCCAATGTCATGACGATGTCGTGGCACACCATGGTCGACTTCGAGCCGCCGCTGATCGCGTGCGTTGTCGGCGAGGGTGGTTACAGTTTCGCCGCGTTGCATGAGACGGGTGAATGCGTGATCGCGGTTCCGGCCGTCAAACTTGCCTCGAAAGTAGTGAAGGTCGGCAATTCACACGGCAACGAAGTCGACAAGTTCGAAGCATTCGGGCTCACGCCTCTCCCCGCCAGGTGCGTGGCCGCGCCGCTGATAGCCGAATGCTTCGCCAATCTCGAATGCAAGGTCACCGACACGCAGATGGTGAAAAAATACGATCTCTTCATCCTCGAAGTAGTGAAGGCGTGGATCGATCCCGCGCAGAAGAACTCCAAAACGATCCACCATCTGGGTTACGGGACTTTCGTGGTGGACGGCAGGACGATCAAGCTGAAATCAAAGATGCGGTAGTGGCGCGTAGGTCCCGCGAAGGACATCGAACAAGCGGGGGAGTCATTACCCCTCTGTCCGGTACAAGACGTCACAATGTCTCAGGCAGGGCAACCGGGTTTCCAGGGCGCGGGCGCAGCGCATGGCAGACGACCAGCGCCGCCGTGCCCAGCATCGCCAGCGTGCCGAGCGGGATAAGGGTCGCGGCCGCCACCTCGCGCGCCACGATCGGAACAAGCCAGAGCACCGCCAGCGCCGTCTTTTCATAAGGCTCGAAGCGGCCGCGCGCCGCGAGCAGCGCGATGGCAGGCGCCAGCGCCATGAGGTCGTAGTCGAGGCAATAGGGCGTTGCCAGAAGAACTGCGAGGCAGAGGGCGGCGCCTTTGTAAGCGAAGGGCACGGGCCGCCGCCACATTGCCACCAGGGCCAATGCCGCCGCAAGGCTCACCGTGGCCTGAAGGAAATAGGCCAGCGCAACCGGTCCGCCCCACATCCGCACCCAGGCGAACACGCTCTGGATTTTGTTGAAGCCGGTGCCGCCCTGTTCGAGGACGACGACACGCGCGAAATGGGTCGAGGCGAGAAACGCGGTCCAGACGCCGAAACCGAAGGCGAGGGTGACACCGGCCGACAAAGCGATGACGGTCAGCAGCCCGGCGATTATCGTTCGCCAGCGTCCGCCGGCTGCGAGTGCCAGCGGGATCATCACCGCGAATTGCGGTTTGTAGACCAGCAATCCGAACAGCAGCCCCGCGACGGCCGGCCGCCGGTCGAGGCAGGCCAATCCGCCGGCCAGCAGCGCCGCCGTGAGAAATCCGTTGTTGCCGTGCGTGATATTGACGAACATTGCGGGAAAGGCGAGCGCCAGCAGCAGCCATCGCGAATCGGATGCGAAGCGCGGCTCCGCCCGGGCGCGCAGCAGCATCCACAAACCCGCCAGATAAAGCGCGAGCGTCGTGATCTGCCAGACGATCAGCGCTGCGAGATAGGGCAGGTGCGCCAGTGCCGCCGCAACCAAAAGAAAATAGGGCGGATAATGCCAACCGTAGAACGGCGTCGCGCGGCCGAAGATGGACTCCTCCTGCGCATACTGCCGCGCTGGATCGAAGGGGGCGGTGGCATTGCCATGCCGTACCGCCACGCCTGCGGCATAAACGTTCGAGAAGTCCGTTCCCAGCGGCCTTCCATCATAGTCGGACAGGCCATGTGCCGAGGCGAAGAGGACGCCGATAGCGACGACGTATCCCAGCAGAAGCGCGGATGGCACAAGCCAGAGGCGTTCCTTCGTCACGAAGGCACCGTTGCGCAGATTGTCGAGTAGTGCGGCCATGATCGTCCCGACGGCCCGTCTGCAGGGGCGGACGGCTCATCCTCTCCGGAGCCAGCATTAGCGCCGTTGCGTTGCCAGGCTGTTAATCGTGCGCGCGGCGCGGCGATTGCCGTCGGGCCGGCACGGTGAGGTGGCCGCTTTTCCCTTCAGGTCGTCCCGTTCCATCTTTTGTCTCCTGATCGTAATGTTCGTTTTGTACGTTGCGCGCGGGCGGTTCCATTTCCGGAACTGGACATTCCATCGTATGGGTTCGCAGCGGGCTTGCAATCTTTGGACAATCGACGAGTAACGATGACAAATCTCGACCTTCAGGATGTGACCCCCGGTCCGCGCAGTGCCACCGCGAGCCCTGCCGACGGGCCGATGCGGATCATCCTGATTCGCCATGGGAGACCCGCCATTCCGACGGCGCCCCGCACGTCCCATCGCGAGTTCCGCAGCTATATCGACGCCTATGAAGATGCCGGTCTCGATCCGGAAAGCGCGCCGCCCAACGAGCTGCAGGACCTCGTCGGCGAACTCGACGCCATTTTCACCAGCGGGCGCAAACGCTCCGTCGACAGCGCCCGCGCGCTCGCGCCCAATGCCGAGCTCATCGCCGATCCGCTGTTCGCCGAAGCGCCGCTGGCATCTCCGCCGATTCCGCTCCTTCGCATGAAGGTGCCGAAATGGGCCGTCGTCGCGCGCATCCTGTGGCATGCGGGCTATCATCCCGAGATCGAGAATTACCGGCGCGCCAAGCACCGCGCCGTTCACGCAGCGGACATCCTCATGCGCCGTGCGCGCGACGAGGGGGCCGCGGCCCTCGTCGCCCATGGCTATTTCAACTTGATCATCGGCCGCGAATTGCGCCGTCGGGGCTTCACGAAATCCGGCTCCCACCGCGCGCAGTTCTGGAATTCCGTCATCTACACGCGCGGCTGACGGCAACACATTCTCTGCCGTTCAATCTTCCGACCCAAAATGGTTCTCGACAAAATTCACGTGAAGATCGGTGGTACAAGCGTCGTGAACTGCCGGCTAATGGGTGGAGAGTCGTTGGTGATCGAACAGCCACTTTGCTGGCCACTCGCCACTCTCGACCGCCGAAGTCCAGACTCCGAAGATCACTCGCTCCACCTCGTTGTAGATGCTGCGGGGAACATGCCAATGCGGCTGGACTGCATAACGCACCAACTGGTCGAGGTCGGGCTCCACGATGGTTGCGCACACCAGTTCTCCCCGCTTAGCTTCCTCTCTGAAGGCAATTGGCGGCATGATCGCATAACCGGCACCGGCCTTCACGATCTCCTTCGCCAGTTCGATTGAGTCGATCTCGCAGGCGATGGTAATCTTCGCGTCCGTCCGAGCGGCGAGTTTTTCCAGTTTCGTCGGCAGCCCGGCGGGTAAGCCCGAGAGTATCAAGGGATAATGCTGCAGCTCGCTGAAAGACACTGCTTCGCGACCGGCAAGTTCAGAATCCGCGGGCCCGACCAGCATCAGGGGTTCGCTTAGGACTTCGGTTTGGAAGACCCGATCGTCCGCTGTAACGTCGACGAGCATGGCGATGTCCACGAGGCCGCGAAGCAGGTCTGCCGCCAGCCTGGACGAGTGATCCTCGACAACGCGCAGCTTCAGACTCGGCAGTTCGGTGCGCAACCGCTCAACCAGCCGGGGGCCGAACCGCTGCGCGAGCGGCGGAGGCAGTCCCAATGTGAACGCTGTTTCGACCCGCGCCGAATAGGAACCTACGTTTCGTAGCGCGATGTCCACCTGCTTGAGCGGGTAGTCGAGTGCTTCCTTCAGATATTCGCCCTCGTCCGTCAGCTGCATCCCCTTTGGCACCCGCTGAAAAAGTTTCACGCCCAGTTCGGCTTCGAGCAGCTGGATTTGCCGGCCAAGTGCCGGCTGTGCGATCCCCAGCGATCGGGAGGCCTTTCCCAGAGACCCTTCCGCGGCGATGCGAAGGAAATAGCGAAGGCGTCTTAACTCCACGGTACCCCCTACCATTTCAGCATGGCTTGGTCTCGGATATTGTAATGGTGGCATGGAGTAAACCATGCCTAACTTCAGGCAACCGAGACACCTGGCACAATTGATGGACTGCGGCAGTCTCGATCAGCGTGGGAGAACCTGATGGCGAAATCCGCAGAATACGGGCTTGGCGAATTTGCCTTTCCGCGCGGCTGGTTCGCCGTGGCGAACGGCACCGAAGTCGGCAGGAAGCCGATGAACGTCCACTACTTCGGGCAGGACATGGTGCTCTACCGAGGCGAGAGCGGGCGCGTCGTGATGCTCGATGCCTATTGCCCGCACATGGGCACGATGCTGGGCAGCGGCGAGAATTCAGCTACCACCACCCGCGCCAGCTTCATGGAAGGCGACAATATCCGCTGCCCCTTCCATGCGTGGCGCTTCGGCCCCGACGGGGTGTGCAACCACATCCCCTATCATGACGGGCCGATCCCGCCGGGGGCGCGGGTGAAGAGCTGGAGAGTGGAAGAGCGCTATGGCATCGTCTTCACTTGGCACGACCCCGAAGGGCTCGAACCCGATTTCGACATTCCCGATTTTCCCCAATGGGACGATTCCCAATGGGTACGCTGGGAGGGACTCGAATTTCTTTGCGACCTCAACCACCCCATCGAGATCTTCGACAACATGTCCGACGTCGCCCATCTGGGGCACCTGCATGGCGGCCACGCCATTGCATACGAAAACGAATATGACGGGCACCTGATGCACCAGCGTCAGCGCTCGGCTGTGGAGGACAATTCTTCTGGCCTGTTCGGCCAGACCTATTCGACCCTGGCCGGCTATGTCGGCCCGGGCATTGGCTTCGGCAAGTTCCAGGAGATGGGGGCGGTGCAAATCATATGCGTGACACCGATCGACGATGGGACGTGCCGGTTGTGGCAGACGGCGATGACGCAATCACGCTCGGGCACGATCGACGAGGCTGCCCGCCAGATGCGCGCCGCAGCCAGCAGAATGTTCGGCGGGGGCTTGCTGCGCGATGGCGAAGTCTGGAAGGTCAAGAAGCCAGCTATCCATATCATGCAACTGCCTTCGGACGGGCCGTTCTGGCAGTCGCGAAAGTGGTACAGCCAGTTCTACAATTCGCGGGCGAAAGCGGCCGAAATCGCTGGCGGCGTTGCCGGCACGCATTACGCAAAGGGATGGCCGCCGTTCACACCACAACCGGAAGCTGCCGAATAGGCTGCCATGATCCGGGCCATGCGCCGCCGGCGGATGCACTCCAGTTCCGGGCAGTGAAGGGGAAGCGATTTTGGAGTACAGGCAACTCGGCCGCACCGGCCTACGCGTGAGCGCGTTCGGCCTCGGCGTGATGACCTTCGGGGCGCAGACCGGCGACGACGACGCCTTCCGGCAGCTCGACCTGGCCTTCGAGGCGGGCGTCAATCTTTTCGACACTGCCGAAAACTATCCCGCGCCCGTCGATGCGGTGACGCAGGGCCGTTCGGAAGAAATCCTCGGGCGCTGGGTCAAAGCGCGCGGGTTGCGCGACAAAGTGGTGATCGCGACCAAGGTTGCGGGTCCGGGCAACGGCCCTGGGGACATGACGCATATCCGGGGCGCGAACCGCTGTCTCGACCGGGCCAATATTGCCGCCGCAGTGGAAGCCAGCCTCCGCCGGCTCGGCACCGATACGATCGACCTCTACCAGGTCCATTGGCCGGAACGCGCGATCACCACACTGCGCCGTCCGCGCTTCTCGCACATCCCCGACGCGCCGAACCTGGTTCCCATCGGGGAGACGCTGGAGGCCTTGTCGGAACAGGTCGCCGCCGGAAGGATCAGGCAGGTCGGCGTCTGCAACGAATCGCCGTGGGGCGTGATGCGCTATCTTGCCCTGTCCGAGCAGAAGGGCCTACCTCGGATCGCAAGCATCCAGAACGGCTACAGCCTGCTCGATCGCAATTTCGAGATCGGTCTCGCCGAAATTGCCATGCGCGAACAGGTCGGCCTGATCGGTTTCTCGCCGCTGTCGAGCGGACTGCTCACGGGCAAGTATCGCAGCCGGGCCGCTCCGATCGAAGGGAGCCGCTCAAGCCTGTTTCCGGGCTTCGAAGCCCGCTTCGCCCCGGCAGTGCTCAAGGCGGCGAATGCCTATGCCGAAGTAGCGGATCGGCACGGCCTGCAGCCTGCGCACATGGCGCTTGCCTTTGCGTGCCAGCAGCCCTTCATGACCAGCGTGCTGATGGCGGCAAGCTCATCCGAGCAGTTGCATCGCAACCTGGGCGCCGCCGACCTCAAGCTGCCTAAGGATGTCGTGAAGCAGATCAACGCCATCCACGACAGCAATCCCAATCCCCGCTGAAGCGCGGCCAGGAAAAGTTCAAGCCATGAACCTTGGTCTTACCGACGAACAGACAATACAGACAATATAGAGGAGAGAACTGGTGACCGAAGCACCGCATCTGCTTGTCGAAGAAGACGGGCCGATCATTATCGCAACGCTGAACCGGCCGGAAAAGCTCAATGCGATGACCGTCCGATGATGGACCTGTTCCGCGAAGCCCTCATCCGGTTTCGCGACACCGCCGAGCTCAAAGTTATGCTGATACGCGCGACCGGCCGGTATTTCTGCGCGGGCGCCGATCTGAAGGGCGGCTCGGGACCCGCCCGCCACAGCGCGACCGGAATCCGCGAGACCCATCGCTTGGGCGCCTACGGAGTCCAGGCGATCTATGACGAGATGGAGCATATAGAGAAGCCGATCGTGATCGCCCATCATGCGACATGCGTGGGCGGCGGGCTCGAAATGTCGCTGTCGTGTGACTTCCGCCTTGCCGCCAAAAGCGCCGCCTATTCCTTCCCGGAAGGGCTGTTCGGCGTTCTTCCAGCCTCCAATGGCGTCAGCCGGCTGACCCGCATTTGCGGGCCGCACTGGGCGCGCTGGCTGATCATGGCCAACAAGCCCGCCAGCGCCGACATGGCCTTTACGATGGGCCTCGTTCACCAGGTCTTTCCGGACGAGACCTTCGAACAGGAAGTGATGGATTTCTGCCACCACCTTGCCAAACAGAACGGCGAGCAGATGGGCGCAGCCAAGATCGCCATCGAACTCGCCGCTGAAGTCGGGCCAGAAATGGGTCGCCATGTCGAGCGCATGGCCAACAGCGCGCTGATGCTGAATCCGGACTATCCCGAACGCATGGAAGCCTATGTCAGGAACCTCGGCAGCAAGGGCAAGTGACTGGCTTCCGGCGGCTGGCCACGACGCGCTGCCTGTCTTTGGAGAATGGAGATTAAAACATGACGAGTCCCTCTCGGAAACTTCGCGCGCTCATCGATGCGGGTGAGCACTTCATCGTCGCCGACGCCTACAGTGCGCTTACCGGCCGGATTGTTGAGAAGGTCGGCTTCAAGGCCGCCTATATCGGCGGCCACGCCTGTAGCGCGTTCCATTATGCGATTCCCGACAACGGGATTTTCTCGCAAGTCGAACAAATCGAGCAGTCTGCGCGGATCGCCGCGGCAATCGACATCCCGCTGATCGCCGATGCTGATACCCTGGGAGAGACGGTCGCCGATGCGTACCATTTCACGCGGCGCTACGAGCGCGCGGGGATCGCCGGCATTCACGTCGAGGACGAGGTCAATCCCAAGCACTCGCGCTTTGCCAACGGGCTGATCGCCATTGCGGATATGCAAGCCCGGATCGACGCCTGCATTCGCGCGCGGCAGGACCCTGCCTTCGTCATTATCGCCCGCTGCGACGAGCTGTTTACCGCTCAGAAAAACGGCGGAGGAAGCGGATCGCTGACGGAGGCCATCGCCCGGGGCAAAGCCTATGTGGAAGCCGGTGCCGACGTGCTCGTTTTCCCGGGTGCAACACCGGAGCTGACGGCGGAGCTGCTGGGTGCCCTGCCGGCGCCGGTCTGCGTTCTCGGTCCCCCCATTCCTGGAACCGCCTTCGCCCTTCACACCGGCTGGGGCTGGATGGGTGCTGCGGAGCTCCACCTCCAGCGCGCCACCGAACTTTTCGAGACCGGCAAGGTCACGCTCAATTCGATGTTCGAGCGCAAGGGCGAGTTTATCGACCAGGCACTCTACGATGAACTCATCGCCGACTGGGCCAAGAGGACCGGCCGTCCCATCCGCTGAGCACATATCGGAGGAAACCGCGATGCTCGCCGTGACGGGGTAGCAAGCCGAAGGACCATTCGCGCCTTCTGCGCCAGTGAACTGCTTCGAGCGGTGAGTGAACGTTGAAACCTCAGGAGAGAATAGTATGACCGAACAAACGAAGAAATGGGCTGGCCCGGCACGCCCGCTGTCCGTGGCTGAACTCGCCGATCACCATGCGCTCAGCCAGCTGGCGAAGATTTATGCTCTTGGGCTGGACACGCGGGATTATGAACTGGCCCGCAGCGCGTTCGCGCCGGACGCAGTCGCCGAAGGCAAGCAGGGGATGGAGCCGATCGACGAGAGCTTGCCGAAGACCTATGCGATAGCTTCAAGCTTTGCTGCGACACAGCACTTCATCGGCAACCAATATATTGACCTTCATGGCGACGAGGCTGTCGTCTGGAGCTATGGCGTCGCGCATCATAAGGTCGCCTCGGGCGAGCAGCGAGACGAGATCATTGCCGGTGTCCAGTACCGTGACTGCTGCAAGCGCTTCTCCAACGGATGGCTGATCACCCGACGCTGCGTGGCGCCGCAGTGGATCGACATGGGCCCGCCCAGGACGAAAGGATGACGGCTGAGTTGTTAATGGTGTCATGCTTGGCCGCACAGGTGGCCAAGATATTCGATCAAAGGAAAACACATATCGTGTCACTGGATTACGTACCCGCTCTCAAGGGCGGATGGAAGCGCGGAGGCATGCGTCAGCGCCCCAAGCCTACAGCATCGCCGGGATGACGCGGTCGGGCGGTTTGTGGCCTTCGACGAAGGTCTTGATGTTGATGATGACCTTCTCGCCCATGTCGATGCGTCCCTCGATCGTCACCGAGCCCATATGCGGCAACAGCACGACGTTCTTGAGCCGGAGAAGCTTGGGGTTGACGGCGGGTTCGTGCTCGAAGAGGTCAAGGCCGGAGCCGGCGAGCGGAACAAATTGGGGTCAGGTGCGCAATGGCGCCGTCCACAATGCTTGCGGCCACGAAAACGCCAAAACGTGATCAGCGGTAAATTTGACCTCGCGAAAATCGGATCGGAAGTTCGGCTTCCCGCGATTCTCCCTGGCCTCCCACTCTGCAGCAACGAAAAACCCCGCCTAGTTCCGGTGGGGTTTTCATGGTTTCAGGCTTTTTGGAAGCGGAGACTTTCACAATGTCCGACATCTCGCCGGACATTCATGCGGGACGATTCCCGCTGTCATGTTTAGCGATGTGTTCGGAGGCCCAGGAACCGCTGATCAGACGGCCCATCCGGTCTTTGATCGGAAAATTTGCAGCCGAACGCCTGAACGTGAACCGGCTCCTCAATCGTGTTGCCCCTGGGCGGCGGCAATTTGAGCACTTTGGGCCGAGATGAATGACCACAAGAGCCTGTTCTGAATAGATTCGTTGAGTGTCAATTGTTTCAAAAATTCGTTGCATTGCGCCAATGCGGCTTCCGACGGATAGCCGCGAGATTTCGGGTGATTTACACGAACCGATTTATCTACCACTGCGAGCATGCCATTCGCATACGCATAAGCAACAGCCATTGTATCGATCCCCCATCCATATACATTGCCTTCGAATTTCGCGCGCCTCAATCGGTTCATCGCAGCTTTCGACAGACAGAAGACGATCGCATCCGTTTGAGCCACAACGGTAAACGAAGTGGATCTGATTTCGTAGAGTCGGGTGCGATGGATATTCCATTGGGTCCAATCAATGAGCGGCGCCCAAACGGCGATGATCGGGTTTTGGTCCATTGCCGACCGGCATTTGTGAACAAGAAACGACCAATCTTCGCAATCGCAGTCGGCGTGGATTACCACCATCAAATCCGAATCGCAAACATCAAGACACGCCTTGAATTTGTCGCCCCAAAATAATTCATTCGGTCGCCTGATGCATTGGCAGTCGACATCAAGTGTAAGATCGGAATTCGGGTCAGAATAAACGATGCTGATCTGGTTGGTCGCCGAAAATATGCTCTTGGCGATTGAAATTGCCTTTTCGTGCTGACCTTCCCAGGAAATGATAAAAAGGTGCATAGAAAGCATAGGTCTTCCGATCTCGGCTCTTTGGTGTCTGTCCGGAAATATCGCGCAGGATCATACGATTTTCGACGCATGAGGCGGGTCAAGGCAAGGCGCAAGAAAGCAAGGTCCTTGCGAAAATAGGATCGGAAGTTCGGCTTCCGGCGATTCTTGTTCTGGCCTGCGACACTGCAGCAACGAAAAAACCCGCCGGGGGTCCCGGCGGGGTTTTCATGACTTCAAGCTTTCTGGAAGCGAAAGCTTCCACTCTATCCGACATCTTGCCGGACATTCATGCGGGACGACTCCCGCTTTCATGTTTAGCGATGTGTTTGGAGGCCCGTGAACCGCTGATCAGACGGCCCATCCGGCCTTGCCCCGCCTTCGTCACGGGGCCCGGGTTCTATGCCCGGCGGAGTTTCTTCCATGCGAAGCCCTCCTTTCACCATCCCAGCCGATAGACCCGGTCGCTTGCCTTCGCTGCGCGTTCCTTTCGCGTTGCCGATCTGGTATCCACCAGATATCTGACCTCAGAGATCCGAAATCTCTGAGGCCGAACGCGCCCGGGAAGCAACCACCACGCGGAACGACCAGGCTTCATCGCACTGCGT
>JBAVOL010000079.1:0-65476 GCA_049692035.1 Rhizomicrobium sp. | reverse complement strand
TGACGCCAGAATTACCATTGTGATTTGAGGACCCGATGAAACCCGGAAGCAGGTTGAAGAGTGCGGTGTGCGACACCGAAGTGATGGTGATCCGCGGCGGCGGCGACATTGTGGTGGAATGCGGCGGAAGCCCCATGACCGAGGAGCGCCTGGCTGAGCGCGGCGCCCTCGACCTCGGATTCGCCCAAGGCACCCAGATGGGCAAACGCTACGTTGACGCCGCCGGCACGGTCGAACTGCTCTGCGTCAAGCCCGGAAAAGGCTCCCTCGCCATCGCCGGCATCGCTCTCCAACCCAAAGAAGCAAAACCGCTGCCGTCGTCGGACTAAGGCCCAGCGGGTCCGGCTAATCCAGCCGATCCTCGCCCCAGACGACAGCGCCCGACACGATTGTGGCCATGACCGGCTCTGCGAAGCCATCCGCCGTGATCGCGTCGAAGCGGTCCCGCAGAAGGGCGAGATCGGCCGGCGCACCCACCGTGATGCGACGCTGCTCCCCGCCTGGATCTGTGAAACCGCTTTGGAACAGCGCTAGCGCGCGATGGGCGGAGAGGCGCTCCCCTCGCCCCAGCACCTTCCCGCTGTTCGTCGTGCGACGGGTGGCGGTGGCGATCGCGGCCCAGAGATCTGGCCGCGTATAGGGCGCGTCGGTGCTGCCGCTGGTCTTGATGCCCGCGGCGATCAGGCTGGCGCAGCGATAAAGATGGACGTGGTCGCGCGGCTCGACCGCCGTCAGATAGGTATCGCCCCTTTCGGCGATGAAGCCGGGTTGGGTGACAACGGCAAGGTCCAGCCGCTTGATCTCGGCGACGGCTTCTTCCGTGACAATCCCGCCATGCTCGATGCGGTCGCCGGGACGCGATCCCGCCGCATCGAAGCCAGCCAGCGCCAGCGCCAATTCGGCCGCGGTGACGCAATGCACCGCCACACCTCGCTTCTGCTCTCGCGCGGCGGCGATGGTCTCTACCACCGTCTCGAGCGGGGGCAGGGCATGGTCGTCCAAGACAAGCTTGACAGGCCCCAGCAGCCAGGGCGCCTCGGTGGGCCGCTGAAGAGCGTGAGCGCTCATCAGCATCAGATGCTGGGGCAAATTCTTTTTCGCCATTGCAGTGGAAAACAGCGCTGCCGTGTCATCGTCGGTGGAGGCCGACGCATCGGTCAGATGCGTGACGCCCTGGCGTGCCAGCGCCTGGCCGACCGGGGCAAGACACGGCGGCGGCGCGGGAAGGCGGCTGCGCAGCCATTCGTCTCCGCGCCAGATGCGGCCAGTCGGTTTGCCGGTCTCGTCCCGTTCGATGCAAGCAGGCGCATCTCCATCTTTCAGCGCAATGGACAGGGCGCAAGTGTTCAGCACCCACAGGCTGCCGGTGCGATATTGCACGCGCACGGGCCGGCGCGGCACCAGCGCGTCGAGGCGCGCACGATCCAGCGGCCCGTAGAAACTGTCGTGATAACCGGTGACGCGCAGAGTATGGCCTTGCGCCAACGTGCGATCCTTTTCGCGTAGCGCCGCCGCAAAATACGTATCGCTGCTGACTGCAAGCGAGTTCGCCTGCGCCGCCAGCGCGAAGAGATGGATATGGTGATCGATCAGGCCAGGAAGCAGTGGGCCGCCCTTGGCGTCTAGTGCCGGAATGGCGCCGCGCAAACCCGTGCCGATCTCGACGATCAATCCATTCTCGATCCGCACATCGCACAGGCGCCCGTCCAGGCTTGCATTGCGGATCAACAGAGTCCCGCTCATGGCAAAATCTCGCGCAGCACCGCCTTGCTGTCCGCGCCCAGTGCCTTGACCTTGTCCGGGACAGGATTGGCCGCTGGGGCACGGACCGGCTCGAACCATCCGTCGCTATGCAGGAGCCACGCGCCGTCGTGCCATTCCACCGTTGCGGCGTCTTCAAGCGGCGGTGCCGCGGCGACGTAGGCGGCAGCCGCAAAGAGACTTGCATCGATGAGAAAGCCGCCGCCCGCGGCAAGACCGGCAAAGGCCGATGCGGCGGCAGCGAGTCCCGTCAGCGGATCGGCAATCGCATCGCCGACGAATATGGGCACAGCTTCTGTTGTTTCAACGACAAGCCCAGCGGCCGCCGCGACGTCGTCGCCGAAGCCGACCCAATTGGCGCGCGCGCTTTTGCGACCGTAAGCCGTCACGGAAATCCAGATCAGATACGGATTGGCCTCGAAGATATCCGAGAGTTTAAAGCCCCATTGCGCCAGCACGCGTGGCCTTGCGCTTTCGATGACGATGTCGGCGGCGGCGAAGAGCTTGCGGAGCGTGTCGCGATCTTGAGGCAGGTCAAGCGCGAGCATGCGCTTATTGGCATTGAGTCTGGCAAAGAACGAGGGATCGCCGAAGCGTGCGCCATCGGGGCGCGATGGGCTTTCGAGCTTGACCACGTCGGCGCCGGCCTCCGCCAGCAAGGCGCCGCAAAGCGGGCCTGCCCAAAGGCTCGACATGTCGAGCACCAAGGGCCTCTCTTTCCGCCGCGCGCCCGGCGCACCCATCGGCACGATGAAAGGCGGCGGCGCAAAGCTGTCGCCCACACGCGCCACGGCAAGGCCCAGAAGCTGCGCATTCTCTGCCAGCCTTGCGCAGGGCGCGGCGCGCGCGGCCTGTTCGATCGTCTGCCAGATATCGTCTCCGGCTTCGCAGCCGAGCCAAGCCGGGATGAGTTCGATATCGTCGTCGCGCGGCAAATTGACGGCGAGCCAGCCGTCGCTCGCGCGGACCATCCGGCATTTGCCGTTGGCCGATATTGTACCGCCGCGCCTCAGCCCCAAGAATGCGGCCCGTTCGGTGACGAGGTTTTCGTCGATCTCGACGGCCATGCCAGCGGCGCGCGAGAAGGCTTCTACTCCGCAAGCCAACTCGGCAATCCGGGCGCAGTAATCGCGCTTCGGCACAAGCGGTGCGCCGTCGCGCGGCCCGATCAATGCCATCAAGCCGGAACGCGCCCAACGCCGAAGGGGCGGGGTATCGGGTGCCGGACAGGGGGGAATCGTATAGCCGGTTTGCCTGGCAATGGCCTCAAGCATCGTCGAGCCGATCGACCAGACCCCAGGCCAGCGCCGTGCGTGCGCGCAAGCGTACCCCGCTTAAAGCCATGTAAGCCGCGCGCTGCCATCCGATCCGGCGGGCGACCGTCACCGTCCCCCCCGCGCCCGGTATCAGGCCCATGGAAAGTTCGGCCAGCATGAAGAAGGCGGAGGGATGGGCGATCACTTCCCGTGCTGCCGCGGCGAATTCGATACCGCCGCCGACGGCGGCGCCTTGGACGATCACGCGGCTATGCGCCTTGAGCCGGTGCAGCGCCAATGCCACCGAACGGACCACGCGAAGCTGATGCGCGAGTGCCAGATCGGTTGCCGTGCCGAATTCGCCGAGCGCGCCGCCGGTGCAGAAAATGCGGCCCTGGCCTCTGATCTCGACGGTCTCTATCGTGTCGTCGAGACGCGCCACTCGCAGGGCTTCCACAAGCTGATCACGCAGCTCCGCCGTCAAGGCATTGCCATTGCCCGGCCGCGCCAACACGATGCGGGCCGTGGAACCTTCGCGCTCGATGAGGACGGCCGGTCCCTGCTCCGGCGCCTTGGCCTGCCGGAGCGTGGCAGCGTGCCAGCGGTGGAATTCCGCGCCGCCCAGTAACGCCGAATAGGCAAAGGACTCGATCAACAAAGCCGTCTCGAAGGCCTGGTCCCGTTGCGCGCGCAAGACCTGGATCAACATCACCGCCGCGCTGGGGTTGGCTTGGACCGCCGTGCCGAGGGCTTCGAGCCTATCGGTGATCGACTGAACCTGGACCCAGGGGCGCGGCGGCGCGGGCGCGGTGGTCAGCAGAACGTCGAAAACATCGGCGGTATCGGGCAGTTCGCCCGCTTCGTCGACGCCCACAAGGATCGCAGTCACCAACTCCGAACGGCAAGCGGAAAGCCGCGCTGCTTCCGCCGCGTCGGCGACGATGAGCGGTCCCCGCCCGAAGATCGAGGCTTCCTCACTCAGCCAGGGAAGGGCGATGCCGGTCAACCAGGACGGGACCGCGTGCGGCATTGGCGGATGCTCCTCAGCAAGAAGCTAAGTCAGCATATCAGGCTTTTCAATGTACTGTGCCGTCGGCTTGTTTATGGGCCTTCGCGCCGATATCACTGCGGTGGCAGTGACAGGGGGGCGGATGCATAGAACGGTGCTCTTCGGAAGCGGCGCGGTGTCAGCCTTTTTGTGGGTGAGTTCAGTTTACCGGACATTGGGCGGTGCGGGGTTTGCGCAGATGTTTCCCCGCGATATTTCGAACAAAGCTGGGAGGAAACGATGGCGCTCTACACCACGATCCATCTTCACAATGTGCCCGAGGGCCGTGCGGGCGAATATGCCGAATGGTTCGACGGACCGCACCGTGCGTCCCTGGCGGGCTTGCGGGGTTCCAAGGCTGCGGATCGCTACGAGGTGACGCCGCAGCAGATCATGCCGGATATTCCTCAACCATGGCGCTTCCTGAGTGTCTACGATTTCGACCTGCCCGACCCGGCGATCGATGTCCCCGCGCTCGGGCCGCTGGTCGCACAGGCGCGCGATGCGGGCATGATCGCGGCCGACGATACCGAACGGCTTTACACCTATCGGCTGTACTCCGACTGGAAAGGCAGTGCGAACTGGCGGCAGTCCGCGCCTTTGTCCGGCGTCAGTATCATCCTGGCCAATTATGTTGCGGGCCGCTTCGCCGAGTACCAGAAATGGTACGATGAGGTGCATAGTGTTGAAGTGACGAATGTCCCTGGTCACGTGGCGATGAAGCGGGGGGAGCTTTCTCCTATCCAGATTGAACCCCGCCGCTACTGCCCGGGCGACCAGCTCGTCATGTGCGCCCAGCAGACAGATGATTTGGCCTTCACGATCCGGGATTTCAGCGCCCGGGCGCAGGGCAAAAGCCCGAGCGGGGTTGCGATGGAGCCGCGGTCCAAAGCGGGCTCCTTCGCGCGCACGGTCCATTATTTCCGCAAGGTGAGCGGGAGCCGTTTCTGGGAGGGCGGTATCGCCTATGCAGGAGACTTGTCAGCATATCCGGATAAACGCTGAGGGTCTTGCAAGATCGGCACGCTTCGGCAGGTGGTCGGCTTTATGATGGTCCGACCCCGCAGTGCGTGGTGAATATCGCTACGGCGATATAGCAAGTATCGCGGGCACGATGGGGAGGCACTTGTCCTCATATGGCGCCCGGGCAAACGATACAATTATATAACCTTTAGAGCCGCGATAACGCGGCGCCAATAAGTGGAGCACGGCTTGTCGAAGGTCATCGTTATAACGGGCTCGGGTGTGGGGCTTGGGCGTGCGCTGGCACGGCGTTTTGCGGCTGAAGGCGAGACGGTCGTCCTTCTGGGGCGCACTGGTGCGAAGGTCGAGGCGGTCGCGGCGGAGATTGGGGAACGGGCATTGGCGGTTACATGCGACGTGGGCTCGCCCGGCGCGGTGCGGGCCGCATTCGCCACGATTGCGAAACACCACCCGAAGATCGATGTGCTGATCAACAATGCCGCGATGTTCGAACCCTTCCTCGTGGCCGAGGCGAGCGATGAACAGATAGAAAAGACCATCGCCACCAATCTGACGGGACCGATCCTGTGCGCGCGCTCTGCAATACCGATGATGGGCCACGGCGGCCATATCATCAATGTGAGCAGCGAGTCCGTGGAGCTGCCATTTCCGCACCTCATCCTCTATCAATGCACGAAGGCGGGGCTGGAACGCTTCTCGCAGGGGCTCCAGCGCGAGCTGGAAGCCAGTGGCATTCGGGTGACGGCTGTTCGCGCGGGCCAGATGATGGAAGCCGGCAAGACCTGGGACATCGATCCGGCCGCGGCCAAGCGGTTCGCGCAGGCGGCGATGGAGGCGGGACTCAACCTTGCCCAACGCCCGATCTCCCAATTCAGTTCGGTGACAAATGTCTTCCGGGCCGTGATCGATCTGCCCTCTGACCTGCATGTGGGATTCGTCTCGTTGCAGGCTCGCGTTTCCGACTGATGATCGCGGGGGCGAATTCTTTCCGATCCGGCCGCCTCGCGATTGACCGCGGGCTCGGGTTTCGCGCAGATCTGCCAAGCGCGGCTGCGGCGCCAGACCGGACTGGCCATGCGGCGCGACCGTAATGTCCCACAGAAGCCCGGGCGCAGGGGCCAGCATTGGCCCATCTTTCACACGGGGCTATGTCGCGGCCAAGCACGCGGCCAGTGCTGACAATCCGGCGAGCGTGTCGTCCGCCGGATTGATACGGGTCTCCAAATGCAACGGCGCCCATTGCGCGCTATGAAGAGGATAACGAGATGGTGATGCTTCCCGAAGGCAGGCTCTATATCGACGGCGTGCTGCGCGCCGCCGCCAGCGGAAGGACCTATGACGATATCGGTCCGTGGACCGGCGAAGTCGTCGGCAAGGCGTCGGATGCCGCGCCCGAGGATGTAGAGGCGGCGATCGTCGCGGCCCGGCGTGCGTTTGACACGACCGACTGGTCGACGAACCATGCCCTGCGCCGCAAGCTCCTCGACAAGCTGCGCGATCTGCTTCTGGCCAATCGCGAGCGGCTGACCGAACTCGCCCGCCATGAAGTCGGCTCGGCCTTGGGAGCGACCAAGACCGCGCAGGTCGATGGCGCGATCGAGGCGATGAGCGGGCTGCTTCCGATGGTCGATCAAATCGAATGGGAGGAGAGCAGGGGCCGAGCCACGGCCTATGGCATGCAATCCGAGCGGCTCGTCGTGCGCGAAGCCGTGGGCGTGGTCGGCGCCATCACGCCCTGGAACGTGCCGCTCTACGTCAACCTCGCCAAGGTTACTTCCGCCCTGCTTGCGGGCTGCACGGTGATCCTCAAGCCGGCACCGGATACGCCGCTGATGGGCGCGATCCTGGGTGAGTTGGCCGTGGAAGCGGGCTTTCCCGCCGGCGTGTTCAACGTCGTGACTTCGAAGGAGCCGGCGATGGCCGGCGAGATGCTCGTCACCGATCCGAGGGTCGATCTCATAACCTTCACCGGCTCGACCGCAATCGGCAAGCGGATCATGGAAAAGGGTGCGCCGACGCTGAAGCGCGTGTTCCTGGAGCTGGGCGGCAAATCGGCCAACATCATTCTCGACGATGCGCCCGATTTCGCGATGTCGGTGATGCGCGCGATCGTATGCTTCCATGCCGGCCAAGGCTGCGCGATCACCACACGCCTGCTCGTGCCCAAGAAACGCTATGCCGAGGCCGTCGGTGCCCTCGAGATGGCCTATGGCGGTTATTCCAAGATATGGGGGAATTTCGACGATCCGGCCAATGTGATGGGGCCGCTGATTTCCAAGAAGCAGCTCGATCGCGTGCTGGGCTACATCGAAATCGGCAAAAAGGAAGGGGCCAGGCTGCTGGCCGGTGGCAATGCGCGCCCGGACAAGGGCGGGGGCTTCTTCGTCGAGCCGACCTGCTTCGTGGATGTGACCAACGACATGCGAATCGCGCGCGAAGAGATTTTCGGCCCCGTGCTCGTCGTGATTCCTTTCGAAGACGACGAGGACGCGATCCGCATCGCCAATGACAGCGATTACGGTCTGTGCGGGGCCGTCGCATCGGCGAATGCCGAGCGCGCCTTGAAGATTGCGCGGCG
This sequence comes from Rhizomicrobium sp., assembly GCA_049692035.1. Lineage (GTDB taxonomy): Bacteria > Pseudomonadota > Alphaproteobacteria > Micropepsales > Micropepsaceae > Rhizomicrobium. The sequence goes on along the minus strand of JBAVOL010000079.1, from coordinate 57,849 downwards.
GATCCGCACGGGCTCGGTCAGCGTCAATAACGGCATGTGCGTCGCTGCCGATCTTCCCTTTGGCGGCTACAAGTGCAGCGGTATCGGGCGCGAATGGGGCCGCGAGGGCATCGAGGAGTATCTGGAAACCAAGGCTATCGCCATCGGGTGCGCATAGCGGCGATGATGCGGACTGCGGAAGACGGCTGTCGCGCGCTCTTCCGCAGCGGATGCGGTTATCGTTCCAGGCAATACGCTGTGTACGAAGGCAAGGGATGAGATGGGTGCGGCACACCGGTATCGGGGAGCGATGTGATGGCAAAACCGGCTTTCTCAACCGTCGACAAGGAGCCGCTGAGCCATAATCTGTTGGGCCAGCGGTTGGGGCGAAAGGGCCGCGATACGCGCGAGCGAATCTTGGCCGCGACCGAGAGATTGCTCGCAGGCCCTCCCGACACGGCTATTTCGCTCAGCGGCGTTGCCCGCGAGGCGTCGCTCGCAATGACGACCCTGTACCTCTATTTCGGCGATCTGACTGAACTTCTCGTGGCCGTGCTGGAACCAATCATGGCCTCGGCGGAGGACGCCTTTGTCGCCCATTTGCGGAGGCGGTGGCCGGATGAGCAATTGGGCGAGCATTGCCTGAGATTCGTCGAAGCCTATTACAACTTCTGGAAGCGCCATTCCCGAATTTTGCATCTTCGCAACAACTTTGCGGACAACAACGACGAGCGCATGCGCCTGCATCGGATATCCGCCGCGCAACCCGTGATTTCATTGCTCGTCCAGCAGGTGGGGGACGTTCCCGCAATTCGCCACGTGCCGGTTGTCAGCTTGGCCACGGTCTTGATGACGGGCCTCGAGCGTGTCGTCACTGTGGCAACCGATGCGTACCTGCCGCGTATGGTTGCGCGCGATCTCGCCCCCCATGTGTACGATCTATTGGCGGCAGAAGCATGGGTTCTCGAATTGAGCATACGCAACGCACGCGAGACAGCCCAGCGTGGCCGCCTGTAGCCTCTCGTCCAGTTTCCAGCAACGCTCGTTCCTCGGGGGGCGAGCGGCCGGCGGCTTAAGCCGGTTGCCTTCAGCCCTTGTTGCCCTTGCCGCCGATGCCCTGGACGTAGCGCTTTATGCCCTCGAGATAATCCGGGTTCAGCATCAAAGCGCTGTTGGCCAAGCGTTCGACATTGCGGGCCTGCGCCAGACCCACATCATGCGCCAGTTCGATGGCGAGCTTGGCCGCCCCCATCTGTTCGCCATTTTGCTCGGCGAGGTGGCGGCAGAACCGCATCACGTCTTCCTCGAACGTTTCGTCAGGAAAGACCTCGTGGACGAGGCCCATGATCAGCGCCTTGTCCGCGTCGGCGGCGATGTTCGCCATGATGAGATAACGCGTCCAATGCGTCCCGATGATGCGCGCCAGGCGGCTGACGCCGTTCGACGCGGGTAAAACGCCCATCTTGCCTTCCGGAAAGGCGTAGCGCGCGTTCTTTGCCGCCAGGCGAAAATCGCAGGACAGCGACATCTCCAGCCCGCCACCCATGCATGTCGCATGATGGGCCACGACGATCGGCTTCTCGATGGCTTCCATTTCATCGTAGATGCGGTGCATCCCGTGAAGCTTCAGGCGATGCGTCTCGCGGATGGCCGATGCCGTTGTACCGGAGGCGCTAGGACTTCCGCCACGCAGATCAGCGCCGGCGCAGAAATAGCGGCCGGTCGCGCGAATAAGCATGACCTTGAATGCCGGCGTGTCCCGAAAGCGATGGAGGGCCTGTTCGAACAGCGCCATGAGTTGGCCGCTCAGCGCGTTCAATTTTTCGGGCCGGTTGAGCGTAACGATCAATATCGCGCCGTCTTCGTCGGTCAGCAGGTGCGGAGCTTCTGACAAGGCCGTTTCCTCCTTTTTAGCCGCGGCTGCGCGGCAAGCCGAGCGCCCGTTCCGCGATCATGCTGCGATGGACCTCGCTGGTGCCGCCATAGATCGTCGTTCCGTGCGCATGACGGTAGCACTGATTGAGAAAGCCGGCCGGCCCCTTGCGCTTCGAAAGCGAAGTAGGCGCGGTCAGGTTCAGCAGATCGGCCGCATCCTGGAGGAATTTTTCGGACGAGAACAGCTTGGCCATGGGCCCATAGGCGAGATTGGGCTTCTTTTCCACCCCAGCCCAGAGGGCGCGATAGGCGATGACATCAGAAAGCGCGACATGCGCGGCCACGCGCGCCAGCCGTGCCTGCGCGGCCGGGTCCTCGATCAGCGGGCGCCCCCTATAGCGCAGTTCGCGGCAAAGTTCTTCGGCGGCGCGCAGCATGTGTTGCTGGGTCTTTCCGAACCCGCCGCCATGCTCGAGCTCAAGGCTGGCGGCCATGACCTTCACGCCCGCGTTCACGTCGCCCAGGCGATAGCTGTCGGGAATCATCACTCCGTCATAGAAAGTGATGTTCGTGCGCTCGTCCTGGAAAGTGTAGACCGGCTGGATGGTAACGCCCGGTGCCCTGAGTGGCACGATGAACATCGTAAGCCCCTTATGCTTGGGCACGTCGGGATCGGTGCGCGTCAGCATCAGGACATAATCGGCGATGTTGGCGCCACTGGTGAACATCTTCTGCCCGTCGATGCGCCAACCATTGCCGTCGGGCGTCGCCCGGGTCTTGGCGGCGAAGACATCCGATCCCGAACCGGGCTCCGAATATCCTAGGCTACAAATCGCCTCTCCGTTCACGATCCTGGTCAGCACGTCGCGCTTGAGCTCATCGCTGCCGAAGCGCCGGATGATCGTGCCGACCATGGAGGTCGTGCCCACAGCATGGCTGCTCCAACCTTGTTCTTCCCAGACATGGTGGGCTGCGCTCATCAGATAGGGGCCGGCTCCGCGCCCGCCATATTCCTGCGGCCACGAAGGGAACAGAAGGCGCGCCTCCGCCAGCTTCTTGTGGATGCCGGGATCATGACCGTCGAAAGAATAATGCGCTTTCGCTCTCAGTTCCGGCGTCAGGTTCTCATTGAAGAACGCATCGACCTCATTGGCGAAAGCATGGGCTTCCTCGCCCAGATCGAAATCGATCGAGACCTCGCCCGGCTCGGGCAGGGTCGTCTCGTCGGCCGCATAAAGACGACGGCCGGCCTCTTCGAGCAGGCGCGCGGGATCTCCCAAGACGAGGGGCCAGGCCTTGGCGCGCAAATTATAGAGGTGGATATCGTACTCGGTCGTGAGGCCGTAACCGCCGAAAGTGTGCAGCGCCTGCGCCACGGCGCGGCCGGACACATCGATATTCCACCAGGCGGTCAGCGAAATCGCCGCGCCTGCCTTCGGGGCTTTGTCGGCGACATCGCGTATCGTCTGCCATGCGAGATATTTGCCGCCGTCGATATCGGTGATGAGGTCAGCCAGAGGGTGCGAAATGGCCTGGTAGGCGCCGATCGGCTGACCGAACGCCATGCGCTCGCAGGCGTAAGCGGCGGCGAGCCGGATCGCTTCGCGGGCCAGGCCGGAAAGAGCCGCCGCGATCAGCAATTTCCACTCTTCGACGGCTTGCCCAAACGCTCTGCAGCCCTCGGCGGCGGCAGAAAGCACGGTACGCTCGGCGCCGCCGAGATGAAGCTCCGCGATGGGCGTCGAAGCAAGATTGGGTTCGCTCTGTCGATCACGTTCAGGGATCGTGATCAGCACGATCTCATTGCCGTCGCGGGCAATGACCGTCTCGGCAACGGTGCCACCGGCCACCCATTGTACCGGCTCCTCGGCGATGTTGCGGAAGGCGATGGTCACGACGGACGCGCCGGACAGCACACGCTTGAGCAGAGCGCTGTTCTCGGTTCCGCCGAGCAGGGCGAGCAGCCGCGCGGCAACAAGCGTTTCGGCAATCGGCCCCGATGCGAGGGTGCGGCCGGCTTCTTCCATCAGGACGGTCGCGTCAAGCAGGCCGAGGTCCAAGCCACCGGCAGCCTCCGGCACACGGATGGAAAAGGCGCCAAGCTCCGCAAGGCCCTTCCACAGCGCGCGGTCGAAGCCAGAGTGCAGCGCGGCGCGCACGCGCGCCGGGCTGCTCTCATCGTTCAGAAAACGCGTGAAAGTCTCGCGCATCATTTGCTGATCTTGTGAAAGGTCGAGATTCACGGTGGACGGCTCCCGAAAAATACGCGTCGGTATGATGAACTATATGATAATTCTCGGTCTTCGCCTCACCGTTCCTTCACACGATTTCGCTCATTTCCCGAAATGTACGCGCAGGCCGCAGAACACTCCAAATTTCGTGTCGCTTTGGTTATGATGTCCCGCTTGCTTAGCCTGCCTGCCGGGATGTCTGGCATTCTCTAGCGTGCGGCGGCCGCGCCCATCATCTTGGTGAGGTCGATCTGACCGGTCGCAAGACCGCCCATGAAACCTCCATCTACCGGCAGCGAGACGCCATTGATGTAACTCGCCCAGTCGCTGTTGAGGAAAACCAGTGGGCCGGCCTGCTCTTCTGCGGTGGAGCGGCGGTTGATCGGCTGCATCGCCGCGTCCAGCACCGAGTGGGCAGTCGCCGTTTCGAATTCCGCCATCATGGGCGTTTGCGTGGGGCCGGGCGTGGTGCAGTTGATGCGGATGCCGCGTTTGATGAGATGGAACGACGACATCATAGTCCAGACAATGATCGCTTCCTTAGACAGCGCATAACCCTCGGCAACTGTCTCCTTATTGTCCTCGCACCATTTGACGGCGCCCTCGAACGAAGTGATTTGAAGAAGACCCATCAGCACCGGCATCCGGCGCGACCACCCCAAGCCGCCATTGGACGAGACGCTGACCACGGCGCCGCCATCGGACATAAGCGGAATCACCCGTTCGGTCAGTCGCCGCGTCCCGATATAATTGACCTTCATCACATCCAGCGCCGGAAAAGTCTGGGGCAAGCCGGCGCAATTGAACAGCGCATCGATCTTGCCGCCGATTTTTGCCACGGCCGAATCGATCGAAACGGGATCGCGCAGGTCCACATGCGTGAACGAAGCCAAGTCGAGCGTGCAGTCCTTATAGTCCAGACCGTGGACTTCCGCGCCCAGCTTGAGCAGCAACTTGGCAGTCGCTTCCCCCATGCCGGAGAAGCAGCCGCTTACGACCACCCGCTTTTTCTTGTATCCCAATAACTCTGACATGGATTCTCTCCTGCGGTGCCGGGCCGCTGACTTCATTCTTCCACGGTGATAATGCGCTCGGGGCAGGCGCGCGCGCCACGGCGGGCAATATCTTCCTTGCCTGGGGGCACATCGATTTCTTCCTGCGCGATGTACCCATCGTCATCAAGCTGAAATATTTCCGGTGCCACTGCCGCGCAGCGGGCATGACCCACACATGCCGCCTTGTTAATGCGGATTTTCAAGCCGCAGCCTCCCGCATGACAACGCACTGCCAACCACGCGGCAGGAGCATCGCCCTGTTTTCAAACCCTTCCGATCTTCGAATAGAGGTCAAGAGCATAATCTAATCAATTGGCGACGACGTAAATCGCCCGGGCGATGGACGCGCCGGGGGCGTCCTTGGGGCAATCGCCGGGGCGTTATTCGCCGATAGTGGTGCGGCCGCCGATTGCGCTCGGAAGGCGGGATCGCGACATATCATATATTGATGTCCGACCCGCCGAGCCGACGCCGGTGGGAGGTGTAGCGTTCGCGGGGCGGTGGAAACGACAGGGCCGTGTCTAATTGGCCGGTGTTTCGATGCCGCGTGTCGGCTGAACGGGAATTATCTGTTCGACTTTCTATTGGCGCAGATTTGGTGGAGATCGTGATGGCTGATGTTGCTACCCTTAGTCCGGCAGTTCCCAAACCGGCGCATGTGCCGGAGTCGCTCGTCTACGACTTCGACTACTTCCTGGACCCTGCCTTTGTGTCCGATCCGCACAAGCGTATCCTGGATTTGGTGAAGAACGCGCCGCCCATATTCTGGACACCACGTCAGGGTGGGACCTGGATGCTCATGAGCCACGCCGCAAACTTCAATGCAGCACGCGATTGGGAAACCTTCACGAACGAGGTCATACCCCAGGCCAAGATCAAGGCGATGTTGGCGGCGATGCCGCCCGGATCGCCTCATATTCCTCAGGCGGTTCCCATTAACCTCGATCCGCCGGAGCACACCAAATATCGCGCGCCATTGCAGGCCGCATTCTCGCCGAAAGCGGTGATGGCGCTGCAGGACAGCATCCGGGCTTTGGCCAATCAGCTTATTGACAAGGTCGCCGGGCAGGGCCGGTGCGAATTCATTGCCGACATTGCCGAGCCGCTCCCGGTGCAGGTGTTTCTGAAGATGATGGGCCTGCCGCTCGAGCGCCAGGCCGAATATCGCGCGCTTGTCAAGAAACATCTGGCGAGCATTAACCTGGATCCCGTGACGACCGTCCAAAATCTTCAGCAGGTCGCGGCAATTATGCGGGACAGTTTTTTCGAGCGCCGCGACAATCCGAAGGACGATCTGATCAGTCTGCTGTGGAAGATCAGGATCGACGGCAAGCCGATCACCTTGGACGACATGGAAAACTACGGTGTCCTTCTGTTCATCGCCGGCCTCGACACTGTGATGAATGGCATGGGCTTCGGCATTCGCCATCTCGCCCAGGACGTCGCGTTGCAGGAAAGCCTGCGCAAGAAGCCGGCGCTCATTCCGGAAGCCGTGGAAGAGTTGCTGCGCCGCTATACCTTCACCGTGCCGCCGCGGCGGGTAGCCAAGGATGTCGAGTTCGAGGGTGTCCAGATGAAGGAAAACGACCGGGCCGTGCTGTTCCTGCCGGCCGCCGATCTCGATCCCAAGGAGTTTACCAATCCGGAGCGCTTCAATCTCGAGCGCGAGAACAAGACGCATATCGCGTTCAACTCCGGGCCGCATCGCTGCCTCGGGTCGCATCTTGCGCGGGTCGAACTGCGCATTATCTACGAGCAGATGTTGTCGCGCCTGCCGACGTTCCGGCTTGATCCGGATATTTCGCCAAAATTCCATGGCGGTCACGTCATCGGCGTCGACTCGCTTCCGCTTGTATGGGAGGTCTGACGAATGGCCGCTCCCCGTCCCCAACCCCGATTGGATGCCTACAACCGCTCTTTCTGGACTGGAGGGGCGGAAGGGGAGTTGCGGCTCATGCATTGTCGGGACTGCGGCACATTCATCCATCCGCCGCGTCCCGTCTGCCGGCACTGCCTTTCGGAGAATGTTGCGCCCAAGGCTGTCGCGGGAACCGGCGTTGTCGATACTTTTACCGTCAATCACCAGAAGTGGTATCCGGGACTGGAGGTCCCCTATGTCATTGCGCGCGTCGCGATCGACGGCGCCCCCGGCGTGTTTCTCACCACCAATATCGTAGGCTGTCCCGTGGACCACGTTGACATCGGCGACCGGGTCCGCGTGACGTTCGAGCAGCAGGGCGAGGTTTATCTGCCGTTGTTCGAGAAGGTCGGCTGAGATGGTTGCGAACGAAGCCTATATCACCGGGGTGGGGCTCTCCGAGATCGGCGCCAAGCTTGCGCGCGATCCCCTCCTCCTGACCGTGGATGCCGTCAAGGAGGCACTGGCGGAGGCCGGGCTGACCATCACGCAGATCGACGGCGTCTCAACCTATCCGGGCCGCTCGCCGGCCTATCTGGGTTTCTCTCCGATAGGCGCCGACGAGTTGATCGACGCGCTCGGCATTCGCGCGCGCTGGTATGCGGGCGGCGGCGAAATCTCCTCGCAATTGGGCGCTGTGGTTGCCGCCGCGGGGGCTGTGCGCCTGGGGCTGGCGAGGCACGTCATCTGCTTTCGCACCGTCTACGAGGCGGCAGCGCTTGCCCGTCCGGAAGAATTCCCGCCTTTGCGGCGCGACAAGGTGGACAGTTTTGCGCAATGGTTCGCTCCCTTCAACGCGATATCGGCAGCGAACTGGACGGCCCAATACGCAATGCGTCATGTCAAGCGTTACGGCCTGACGCGCGAGCAATTGGCACAGATCGCGCTGAATGATCGCGCGAACGCGATGTTGAATCCGCGGGCACTGGTCCGCGAGCCATTGACGCTCGACGAGTACATGTCGGCGCGGATGATTTCCACGCCCCTGTGCTTGTATGATTGCGACCGCTACACGGATGCCTCGACCGTGCTGATCGTGTCGGCTGGGGATGCACTTGACGAGGTCACGTGCACGCCGATTCGCATCGCCGCGATGGCCGGCACTGTAGAGCGGCATAGCTGGGACCAGGCGGAATGGATGGCCTGCTATCCGACCGGCGCGGACCTTTGGAAGCGGACCGACTACAAGCCGGCCGATGTGGACGTCGCGCAACTTTACGACGGGTTCAGCTTCCAGGTCATTACCTGGCTGGAGTCCCTTGGCTTTTGCGACATCGGTGAGGGCGGAAAATTCATCGAAGGCGGACAGCGCATCGCCCGCGACGGCGAACTGCCGCTCAACACTGGCGGTGGTCAGATCGGCGGCGGTCGCCTTCATGGTTTCGGCTTCGCCCATGAGGCGGTGGTCCAGCTCAGGGGGAAGGGCGGGGAACGCCAGATCGCGGGCGATCCGCGCGTCGCGGTCTGCACATCGGGCGGCGGGCCGCTCGCGACCGCCCTGCTACTGGCACGGGATTGAGGCCATGCCGACACCCCCGCTCGACGATCTCCCAGGTTTCCGGCGGCGCTTCCTCGTCACCCCGGCACCGGGCTGGGTGCGCAGCGAGGTCGAAGACGATTACCACTGCATGAGCGTCACGCTCCATCATGATGGAAAGGTCGCGACGGCCGTGGAACCGGTCCTGTTGCGGGCGCCATGGACCACTTGCCCGGGTGCCGTGGCCGAACTCGAACGCACCTTCACGGGCGTACCACTTGATGAGTTTGTGATTCGCGGCGAGAAATCGACCAATTGTACGCATCTTCACGATCTGGCGATCCTGGCGGCGACGCACGCAGCGGATGGTGAGCCGCTCGTCTACGATATTCTGGTCTCTGATCCGATTGGCGGTCGCCGCGAAGCGGAGCTGCGCCGCAATGGCACGGCCGAGATGCGCTGGGGCATCGAGAGTATCGCGATTGTCGAACCTGCCGAACTTTCCGGGGTCGCGCTCTTCAAGATGCGGTCCTGGATCGATTCGCTCGACCCGGTCGCGCAGGAGGGTGCGCGCCTGCTGCGCTGGGGGGCCCTGATTGCGAATGGGCGTACGATACCGATGGAGAAGCAGTCAGATGCCAGCCGCATGCCCGGAGGCAATTGCTATACCTTTCAGCCCCATATTGGAGGCCAGGCGCGGCGCGTAGGCGAGATACGTGACTTCAGCACCGGTACGGCGCGACCTCTCGACGGACGGGAGGCAGCATCGATGGAAACAAACTATCAGAAAGAACACCATCGGCGATAGGTGACGCGCACGAAGGCGAAGAAGGAGGACGTTAGGAGAAGGAGGACGTTATGAAAATGAACGATATGGTGATCATCAGCGCCGATGATCACATCAGCGAGCCGCCCGATATGTTCAAGAAGCATTTGTCGGGCGAGGATTTGGCGAGCGCGCCCCAGTTCATGACCGCCGAGAGCGGCACGAATTACTGGGAATATCAGGGCCTGAAGATGCCCTCGATCGGCCTCAACGCCGTCGTCGGCCGCGTTCCCGAGGAATATGGTATCGAGCCGACGGCGCTCGCGCAGCTCCGCAAGGGCTGCTATGACGTCGGCGCCCGTATCGACGACATGAACGTCAACGGCATCGCCGCCTCGCTCAATTTCGCCAGCTGCGTAGGCTTCGATGGCGGTGTCTTTCACAAGGCCCGGGACAAGGCCAAGGCGCTGATCCATCTGCGCGCCTACAACGATTGGCATGTCGACGAATGGTGCGGTGCCTATCCGGGCCGTTTCATTCCGTGCGCGCTGCTGCCGACTTGGGACATGGACGCGGCCGTTGCGGAGATCAAGCGCCTGGCCTCGAAGGGCTGCACCACGGTCTCTCTGAACGAGAATCCGACCAAGCAGGGGCTGCCGAGCATTCACAACTCCTATTGGGTGCCGTTTTGGAAGGCCATCGCCGACAATGACATGACGATCTGCCTTCACATCGGTGCCGGCAATCCCTCGCCGCATGCCTCGATGGAAACGCCGATCGAGGCCTGGATCAGCACCATGCCGATCTCGATCGTCGTCGGCGCGGCGGATTGGCTCAATCTCGAGGCGATTGAGCGTTATCCGAGCATGCGGATCGCGCTGTCGGAAGGCAGCATCGGCTGGGTCCCGTATTTCATGGAACGGGCTGATTTCAGCCATGAGCGCCATAAGGCCTGGACTCATTCCCGCTTCAAGGAAACCAAGCCCAGCGATGTGTTCCGCAAGCATTTCCTGAACTGCTTCATCGAAGATGCATTCGGGCTGAAAAACCTCGACGCGATCGGCGAGGACATGGTCGCCTACGAATGCGATTATCCGCATTCCGATTCCCTGTGGCCCGAAGCGCCCGAACGGCTTTGGGAGAGTATCAAGCATCTGACGGATGCGCAGATCGAGAAAGTCACGCATGGCAATGCGATGCGCTTCTTCAGATTCGATCCGTTCAAGCACTTCAAGCGCGAGGATTTAACGGTCGGCGCTTTGCGGGCGAAGGCGGCGGCCGACAAGGTCGATACGACGCCGAAGTCCTTCGGTGGCGCCACGCCGCTTGCGGCGGGCGAAGAGCCGCGGCCTGTCACCTCGGGCGACATTGCCAAGATGTTCGCCAAGCAATCACAGGCAGCCTGATTTCGGCAATCACGCGGGAGCGTAGAACTCCCGCGGAGAGACCGTTGGAAAGAGGCTCGAGAAGGCACAAATCGACACGATCGAACGCCTTCTTGAGCCCATCCCGGATGACCTCACCCGTCGCTGCCAAGAATATCCCTTCTCATCTCGACAGCCGAGCGCTGAATTTTATCGCACGTCCGCCTGCGAAATCATGCGAGTTGGGACGCGTCCACGCGCATTTCATTCGGGCAGATCTATGCCGGGGCAACCGCGCAATCCGATTTGTAGACGCAGATCGACGCGATATCTATGGCAGCGACCTCTAAGGTCTCTGAAGGCCGGCGGCAGCGCGTCAAGACACGCTGGACACGGCAGCTGGGGCTTCATAGCCCCGCAGGCTGACGGAATTGGCTGGTTGCGCGACGCAGCTCTGTACGGACTTCTGCAGGAGCGCAATCAGGGCATCCGGATCAATCTCGTCGCTGGGCTCATAGATGAAGCCCAGCACCATCGGGCGCTCGTCAGGTTCGCTCGGCAGCAATACCGCGCACATGTCGGCGGTCGCGCTGAAACCAGCTGGCCCCGCCGCATATCCCTGCCGTCCGCAGGCTTGCACACGCTCGAGCATTTCGGAATGGCTGAATTTGCAATCGTCGGGAGCTTCGGCCTTCAACCGGCGCATCACGCCTTCGCGGCGCTCCGGCGGAATCGTGGAAAGAAGAAGCCAGCCCGCCGCACTATCGCAAAGCCGTTTCTGAAACCCGCCGGAAAGCCCGTTGGGCACGGTCGTCGCGAGTGGCCTCGATCCCGTTATCCAGCGGAAAATCTGAACATTGACGCCGACCATTCCCATCAGGGCCGTACCGAGACCGGTTTGCGCGGCTAGGCGATCTGTCAGCATCGAGAGCCTGCCGTCGCGCACCGCGCTCGGCTGAAAAAGAGAGCCAAGCATCGCGGCCCGCGGCGTCGGCATATAATATCTCATGTTCGGGTCTTTATAGAGGAGGCCCATCTCGACAAGGATAGCAAGCAACTCGGACGTACTCGACTGGGGGCACCGATAGCGGCGGGCGATATCCATCACCGTGGCATGGCGCTTTTGCTCGTCGAAATATTCGAGGATCTCTATGACCCGTCGCGCGGTCTTGGCCTTGTTCGGGCGGATACCCGTCTCCATCGCGCTCCTCCAGATTTTTTTTTACGCTTGCCGACGCGAGGGGCATTGTCAATGAAAAAATGAGATAGTCTCGTTTGCGACGGCAGGCGGCCGGGATTGCCGGCTCCAGGTGGGTTTGCCAGGCCGCTTTGCCCGGGCGACTAGAGATCGCGCAGCGACGCATCTTTCTTCTGGGCATGTGTGAAAAAAAGACCGCTTGAATTCCATTTTAGTGAAGCCGGAGTGCTCCGCGGGTGGCTCCGCACCTTGGCCTGCTGCAATGATTGCGCAGACGGAAAATAACCGCCAGACTTTAGGCCTGACTGGATGAAAGTTGGGAGCAACGTCAACAGCCATGCGCGCGCTCCAACCGAATCACAGCGCCTAGCGAATTACGATCCCCGTTAATCCAAAAATCGCCCATCCGCCCCGTTAACCTGACTTCTCAGGCATGATTCTCCTTCCCCGTTCCCTTGCTTTTCCGGGTTTTCGGTGCATTCTCCGGCGCTCAAAATGGCAGCCAGAGGAATAATGGCAAAGGAAGAGCTACTAGAGTTTCCCGGCACGGTCAGCGAGCTTTTGCCCAACGCAACCTTCCGCGTGAAGCTCGAAAACGGCCACGAGATCATCGCGCATACGGCCGGCAAGATGCGCAAGAACCGTATCCGCGTGTTGACGGGCGACAAGGTTCTCGTGGAGATGACGCCCTATGACCTTACCAAGGGGCGTATCACCTATCGCTTCAAATAGGCCGGCAACGGCATTGCGCCTGGTGCTCGCAAGCGAGAGTCCGCGCCGCAAGGCGCTGCTTGCGCAAGCGGGAGTCGCGCCCGATGCGATCCTGCCTTCGGCAATCGACGAGACGCCGCTTGCCGGCGAACTGCCCCGGCCCCATGCACTGCGCCTGGCGCGCGCCAAGGCGGAAGCTGCGGCGAGGGCATGGACGGGCGGCCCGGCTGTGTTCCTCGCCGCCGATACGGTGGTGGCGTGTGGGCGGCGCATCCTTCCCAAGGCCGAAACCGATACACAGGTACAGGCTTGTCTCGGGCTTCTCTCCGGCCGCCGTCACCGGGTTCTGACGGCAGTGGCGCTGCTGGCGCTCGACGGGCGCTTGCGCACGCGCCTTGTCGAAACGCAGGTCGCATTCAAGCGGCTCACCGAAATGGAGATCGCCGCGTATGTGCGCTGCAGCGAAGGGGTCGGCAAGGCGGGCGGCTATGCGATTCAAGGCCGCGCCGAAGCGTTCGTGCGGCAGATAAACGGTTCCTATTCGAATGTGGTAGGGCTGCCGCTGCTCGAAACCCTGGCGCTTCTTAAGGGATGCGGCGTCGCATTTCCGTGATATTGTTGCCCCTGCCGCTATTCGACGAATGTCATTCATGAACAAGGAAATCCTGATCAACGCAGGAGCCGGGGAAATTCGCGTGGCGCTCGTCGAGGACGGCAGGCTGCAGGAATTGTTTCTTGAGCGCACTATCGGCCTGGACGATGGTGCGTTGCGCCGCCGCGCCAGTGAGCGCCACGGCCACAGTCTGATCGGCAACATCATCCTTGGCCGCGTGCAACGGGTGCTGCCCGGCATGCAGGCTGCGTTCGTGGATGTCGGTCTCGACCGTGCGGGTTTTCTCGGCGCCCGCGAAGCGCGCTGTCTTGCCGATCTCCCCGGGTTCGACGACGAGCGTGCGCCCCGAATCAGCGATTGCGTCCATGAGGGCGAGGAGATTCTCGTGCAGGTGGTGAAGGATCCGATCGGCGAAAAGGGCGCGCGGCTGTCGGCGAACATCACCATTCCCGGCCGCCTTTTGGTGCTGGTGCCTTACCAGCCGGGCATTGCGCTGTCGCGGCGCATCGACGACGAGCAGGAGCGGGCACGGTTGATCGCGGCCGGCGAGGCCATGCTGGCCGCGGCCGATGGCAGACTTGTTCCGGGCGCGGGCTACATCGTACGCAGCGCCGCGATCGGCGCGAGCCTCGCGGACATGAAGGAAGATGCCGAACGTCTCGCGGAAGCCTGGCGGCCGGTGGTGGCGCGCCGGCAAAGTGCTGAAGCGCCGGCAACGCTTTATCACGATCTCGACCCGGTCGAGCGCACCATGCGCGACGAGGTGGATGCCTCGACCTCGCGCGTCCTGATCGACGATTCGCTGGCCGCCGAGGCCGCGCGCGCCTATTGCCGCAGAGCGATGCCCGAGGCGGAAGACAGAATTGCCGTCTTCACCGGGCCCGGCGTGCTGTTCGACCTTTACAATCTCGAAGAGGAAATCGAGCTGCTGGAGGCCCCGCGCGTGCCGTTGCCATCGGGCGGCTGGATCACCATCGAAGGCACGGAAGCGTTGACGGCGGTCGATGTGAATTCCGGCAGTTTCACCGCTTCGACGGGTCTCGAGGAAACCTCGCTCAAGGTCAATCTCGAAGCGGCCGGTGAAATCGGCCGCCAGCTGTGCCTGCGTGGTATCGGCGGGCTCATCGTCGTCGACTTTATCCACCTGAGCGAACCGGCCAACATTCAAAACGTGCTCGATGTGCTGGCGGCTAGCCTCGCCAAGGATCGCACGCCGACACAGATTTCGCCGATGTCGCAATTCGGGCTGGTGGAAATCACGCGCAAGCGCATCCGCGATCCGTTGGTCAAGCTGATGACCGAATGCTGCCGCCCCTGCCACGGTACCGGCCGCAGGCGAACCTGCGACAGCGTGGCGTATGAAGTGCTGCGCCGCGTCGAGCGCGAAGCGGCGGCGGCGCCCGGCAAGCCGATCCTCGTGCGGGCGGCGCCCGAAATCGTGAAATGGCTCGAAGCCCATGGCGAGGAAGTGCGTTCCGGTCTCGCGCGCCGCGGCGCCGCTCGGGTCCAATTTGAGGCGCGGTCGGAATTTTCCCGCGAAGGGTTCGATGTCGGCACGCTCGTCTGACGGGAAGAACGCGGCCGTTCGGGGCGCGCGCCAGTGTCCCATTTGCGGCAAGCCGCAGGATGGGCGCTTCAAGCCTTTCTGTTCGAAGCGCTGCGCCGATATCGACCTCTCACGCTGGCTAAAGGGCGTCTACGCGGTGCCCACCGACAAGGGGCCGGACGAAACCGGCGCTGCGGCCGAGGAGGGGGAAGAGGAAGCGTGAGCGGACGGGCCGCTCTCGTCGGGGCGGCTGGACAGCGCCCTGGGGCTTCTCTACAAAACCCGTCCTTTGATGCGCCTTTTGGCCTGCCCAGGTAGCTCAGTCGGTAGAGCAGCGGACTGAAAATCCGCGTGTCGGCAGTTCGATTCTGTCCCTGGGCACCACTAAATTTCCTAATAAAATCAAAGGCCAAAAAAGAACATAGACGGATTTCAACCGTCAAAATGAGGCGCCAAGGGTTGCCGAAAAAAACCAAGGATTTCCGGGGTTTTCCGAGACGTGCCAAAAGTTCGTGGCGCCACGGTGGCGCCCCGTCTAGGCCGTTTTCACGTTCTGTTCGCGGCCGGTTCTGGGTTGCGATAAAAGCGATGAGAACACCTGACGAGATTGCTAAATGGCGTTGCTTCATTTGCCGCTTGGGGCCATCGACGAGGCCCAACTGAACCGGCTGGTATCGGCTCGCGTGGCCGAGGCAAGGGACATCGAATATAAGCGCGAAAGTTACGGCGCGGCCGATGCGGACCATGCGGAGTGGCTTGCCGACATAACATCCTTTGCCAACACCGCCGGCGGGGATCTGCTAATCGGTGTTGCCGCCACAAAGGGCGTTCCCACTGCGCTATCGCCGCTCAATGGCGACCCCGACAACGAAATCTTGAGGCTCGAACAGCTTGCGCGGTCGGGGCTTCAACCGCGCATCTCCAATCTCGAATTCAAGTCGGTTCCAATCTCCACGGGCGGGTACGTCCTGGTCGTCCGCATCCCGCGCAGCTTCAATCCGCCACATCGCGTCGTCCGGCAGGGAAAAGGACAGAACCGCTTCTGGGCGCGATCCTCGGCTGGGAAATATGAGCCGAATGTCGATGAGCTAAGGGCTCTTTTCACCTTGGCACCGCAAATCGCCGACCGCATTCGCGACTTCCGGGCTGATCGAGTTGCGCAAATCGTGGCGGGAGGCGCCCCCGTCCAGCTTCTCGACCAGACCTGTCTGGTCATGCACGTCGTACCCTTCGCCGCGCTGGACCCGCGATCACTTCTCGCGCTGGACGTGATTGAGAAGAATCCATCAGCATTTCCGCCATTCGCATCGACTTCAGCGCGGACGTGGAAGATCAATATCGATGGTATTCTGCGCTTGTCGAATGCCGATGAAAAGGCTGGCGCGCAAAGAGCTTATGTTCAGGTTTACCGCTCCGGCATCGTGGAATCCGTTGCATCTTCCATTGCGAGCGGCGAGCGTCCGGCCGGCGTTCCGCCCAGGCTCCTATCGTCCAAGATCGAGGGGATGATGCTTTCGAGCGGCGTCCGATATTTGAAGTCCCTCCAGGAGCAAGGCGTCGAACCACCCTACGTTGTTCTTCTCAGCTTGGTGGGAGTGAAAGGTGTTGCGATCAATGTGGGACTCAAGGCGAATTGGGCCGAAGACGACGATATTTCCATTCTCGACCGCGATCAGCTTCACTTTGGAGAGGTCATTTTGGAAACGGTACCGCGCAGCATTCAGGAAATGGGCGTAATGATCAGGCCCCTCATCGAACAGATCGCAAATGCTGCTGGGCGCGCCCGTTCCTCATCTTTCGGCCCGAATGGCGAGTACCTACATCTATTTCAGTAAGACAATCATTGGACCTTCCCGAAGGCACGCCGATCAAAGCCCAAGGAATGCTTCGCACTCCTAGCAGCCTACAGCGCCTTTTCGACAGCGCGGGCGCGCGCCCGGTCGGCGCTTTCATCCGGCCACAGATGCCCATAGGTATCCAAGGTCAGCTTGAGTGTCGAATGGCCCATCAGCTTTTGCAGGCGCTTGGGTGTTACGCCTTGCTCGATTTGCAAGCTGGCATAGACATGGCGCAGCATGTGCGGGCCGAAGCCCGGTTGTTTGAAATCCGCCTGGGCTTCGCTCCATTCACGCACGGTCTTCGAGGCCGGTTCAACCGTCACTAGGCCAGCCGCGTTGAGCAACGGCACCCAGAAGCGGTGCCAGAAATTCGCATAGCTCCAGACATTGCCTTCTTCATTCGGGAAGAGAAGTTTGGAACTCGGCCGCGCCTCGGCCCAGGTGCATAGAGCCTTCACGGTGTCCTCGCCGATTTCCACCGTGCGCCGGCCCGCGAGGCTCTTGACCGGGCCTATGACATTGTAGCGGTCGGCACGCTGAACGATCCGCACGTTCGGCGCCTTGGCGACTAGCGCGCAACTCGCCAGCCACAGACCCAATAACTCCGACATGCGCAGTCCGCCAAACATCAGAAGCCGGACCACCGCCTCGGCGCGTCCGGAGTTGTCGTAGGATTTCGCGGTTTTTAGCAGATCGCGCAGATCGTCCTTCGGCGGCAGCACGAAATGTTCGGCTTCGCCGGCATCGGGGCGGGTCCGCCGTTCAAGCTTGGAACTGGCGATAGGATTACCGACGACGAAGCCGCGGCGTGCACCATGAGCGAAGATGCGCGAGAGTGTGCCACGAACTTTCGTAGCCATCTTCGGAGAAACCCGCTCGATCAGCCGATCAAGGAACATCTGGGCCGCCGGCGTATCAATCTCGCTGCATTTCAGTTTGGTGAATTCCGCATCCGTCAGGATATGCAGATTGATATGCTGTCTGAGTTGGCGCAGCGTGGAGCGCTCGCGCTCGCCTTTCTCCACCAGCTTCTCGAAATGATCGAGAAACTGTTTTGTCAGAACCTTAAAGGGAGCTGATCGCCTGGGGCGGGCGGCTGCGATGGCCCTGAGCCTTTCCTTGGCTTCGCCGTAGGTGTCAAACACCTCGCTGGTACGCGCGCGAGCTGACCGCCCGCCGACTTCGTCCCAAATGACCTGCCAGCGAACCTTGCCGCTGCGAAGCGCACGCTTGCGAACATAGGACATAGATGCTCAGCCCGTCAGGACGTATGATCCTTCCGCGCCAGTGTATCAGGAGTTTTGAGCGCCGCAAGAATCTCTGATTTGAAGGCGTAGAGTCCTATTCCATGTTTCGCGCGGATTGGAAGCGCGCGCGTCTCTCTGGCATAACGGACTTTGCGGATATTCCATCCGAGATACCGCGCAATGGCGTCTGCGCCCTCCAGATATTCGTCGGTCAAACCCGAAGCTTCCGCGGATTCCGGCGGTGCCTCATCGATATTGCGTACAGACGTTGGCATAGCCCCGTATGCTGTTGAGGCGGCAAACTCTCGTCAACCAATGCTGCGGCTGATTGCGGTAGAAGCGTGCATAAGGGGGTTAGATCGTAGAAAAATAGGAGCCACATGCAGAATGCCCGCTCGACCTGCTGGTATTCCGACGAGCGAAGTTGCGGAAGTTACAGAAGGCCAGCGCTAGGCCAGACGGCCCTATGCCGTTGCCGATTCAGTGCGAGTTGGGATCGATGCTCTAACGTTCGTTTTTCATCCGATCTGTCGGTGACGAAGTGAAATGGGGCATGCTGCTGGCGGCGGCGTTATCGGCGGCGACATGCTGGCCATGAACCCATTGAAGCACTAAGCTGATAACTACCACTATAAGAAATGTAAACGCCCAAGCGAGAAGCCGAACGTTCTTTCCGGGTGCAAATGCAACGGCTGTCAGCTCAGGGTGAATGCCACCTGTGGGCAGCAACGCCGCCAGACGCAGGGCATTGTCCAGCGTGGCCTGGTCCGGGGAAATGTCGGGCGATCTCTCTATAATCTGCAAAAGCCTTTGAGCGGCAGTGTCGCGCGGTAGGAACGCTAGAGATGCCGCTTCGCTCAAGGGGTCGAGATCAGCGCGCGCCAAGGCTGACAGAACCGATAGCTTTTCGCCCTTGCCATTCTCGCCAACTGCCGCGAGAAGGAATTTCTCGTAAGCGGCTCTGGGAGCAGAGTTGAAAGCGTGGACCATATTTCTTCCCTCAATACGACTCGCTTTCGATAATTTGCAGCCCTCTTCCATCCCAGATTTGGCGATACCAAACGGTGTGGATATCGGGGCGTCGGCGGATGGCGATCATGTGTTCATAGTCTTCTTCGGGCCATGGGGCGGCCGGCAGTGAACCCAGAGCCATAGCCAATTTATCGAGACTTTTATGTCGCCAACACACGAGAATCTGTTGGCCATTGAAGGAACCTTCAGAGGTCAGCGCATTAGCCAGTTCGCTATATTCATCCGTATCCCAATTTTGCATAACTTGCTTTTTTGGGGCGAGAGCCAAAGGCTGCACAGTAAGGAGCGGCCGACTGCTCCTTGCGGAAGATTTGGCCGCGATGATGGTGTCGATCTTTCCGAATGCAGTGGGCAAGGCTTGAGCGAGAAGGGCGGCTCTGCGCAAGCCAATCTCCGAGAGATCTATATCATCCGGCTGACCAGTTTTTTCCGCGTGACGGATCAGGATCACTGAGCCGGCTCCGGTTAAGGTGTTGATGGCTGCACTCATAGCTCCGATCGCTCCGCTTACGGCTGTTTAACTGCCAGATACTGACTTATGCGCGTCGTTCAATCAGGCTCTCTGAATGTGCCCAGCATCCGGTCCCAAAAGAAATCAATCACTGCGTAGTTGCATCCCGCATGCCGGTGATGAACGAAATGCAGTTCCTGCTTACGCCTAAACCATGCGAACTTACGCAAGCGCGATCCTTCGACATGATACTCTTTGTCGAAGAAAACATGCGCGTAAAACGAAGCGGCGCACGCGACCGACTGCACAATGAACAGATCGAGCGGCAGCACGAAATAGGTGAGAACTCCAACCAAAAACACCGGTATCAAGAAATATGGTGTGTTGTTGCCTTCATCGCCCATATAGCTCTGCGAGACGAGATGGTCCTTGGAATAGTAGCTGTGATGGAAGTTTATGTGGTTTTGGAAAAATGTACGCCCAATCGGATGGTGGCCGAGTTTGAAGTGCATCAAGGTCTGGCAAAAAGACATGATTAGGTGCGTGACGATCGCGGTCACGGCAATCAGCAACACTTCTCTGAGCAGCCAGGATACCGTCTGATTTCTCCCTTTGCCTTCGTCCCCCGCCAAGAGCACCAGATTGCGCCGCTCGGCAGCGTCAAATATCTTCAAAAAATGTTGGCCGCTTAGAGTCCTCTTGATTGCATGTCCTTATGTAGCGGCATGGAACGACGTTTTGTCTTGACTGTTTATCTCATTGCTAGTGATTGTCGCGCGGAATGCCGAAGGTTTGGTCGATCCGCTGATATTTGACTGCATTTTCCAACACCATGCCGTCACCCATCTGGCCGGTGAGAGAGCGCTGGATTTCTTGCCATGGAGTTTGTGACGGCGGTATCTTGTAACCGCCTTGGCGCGTCAGCAACTGTCGGCGCCAATCTAGCTCAGCATCAGGCACGAGCATGTTGGCAGTGCATTTCTGAAGGTCGATCCGCACCCGGTCGCCAGTCTGCAAGATTGCGAGACCACCGCCAGCCGCCGCCTCTGGAGAAGCATTGAGAATGGAGGGAGACGCCGATGTGCCTGATTGCCGGCCGTCCGCAATACAGGGTAATGCGCTGACGCCGCCCTTCAATAGCGCGTCAGGCGGTTGCATATTAACTACCTCCGCCGCGCCGGGATAACCGATTGGCCCTGCACCGCGGATAAAGAGCATCGTGTATTCATCGATCGCCAGCGCCGGATCGTTGATGCGGGCGTGGTAATCTTCGGGCCCATCAAACACGACGGCGCGTCCTTCGAAGGCATCTGGGTCGTCTGGGTTGGAAAGATAGCGGTCGCGGAATTCCTTGCTGATCACACTGGTCTTCATGATCGCATTGTCAAACAGGTTGCCCGACAGCACGATGAATCCGGCACTCGGTTTGAGTGGCTGGTTGAAAGGACGGATCACGTCAGTCCACTGGATTTCCCTTCCGCGACAATTCTCCCCGATGGTCCTACCATTCGCCGTAATCGCATCTTCTCGAATAAGGCTCTGCCTCATTAGCTCGTTGACGACGGCGGGCACGCCGCCGGCGTGATGGAAATCCTCGCCGAGATATTCGCCGGCGGGCATGAGGTTCACGAGCAACGGCACCTTGTGGCCGTAATCCTGCCAATCTTGGAGTTTCAACTCCGCACCGACATGCCGGGCGATCGCGGCGAGATGGATGGGCGCGTTTGTTGAACCGCCGATGGCGGAATTGACGACGATAGCGTTGAGGAAAGCATCGCGCGTGAGGATGTCGGAGGGCTTTAGATCCTCGGCGACCATGCCGACGATACGCTTTCCTGTTTCATAAGCGACCTGCGCCCGCTCGCGGTATGGCGCCGGTATGGCGCCCGATCCCGGAAGTTGCATCCCGAGGACTTCCGCGAGCGAGTTCATCGTCGTGGCTGTGCCCATCGTGCTGCAATATCCGGTGGAAGTGGAAGACGAGGCGACAAGATCAATGAAGCCGGAATAGTCCACCTCGCCCTTAGCCATCAGCTCGCGGGCCTTCCAGACGATCGTGCCGGAGCCGGTGCGTTCGCCCTTGAACCAGCCATTCAACATCGGCCCCACCGAGAGGGCGATGGCAGGAATGTTTACTGTAGCCGCAGCCATGAGGCAGGCAGGCACGGTCTTATCGCAGCCAATGGTTAGAACCACCCCGTCCAGCGGGTAGCCGTATAGAAGCTCCACAAGCCCCAAATAGGCCAAATTGCGGTCAAGGGCGGCTCCGGGGCGTTTGCCGGTCTCCTGGATCGGGTGGACGGGGAATTCTAGGGCGACACCGCCAGCTTCGCGGATTCCCTCGCGGACACGCTGGGCTAGCACCAGATGATGGCGATTGCAGGGGGACAGATCGGACCCCGTCTGCGCGATGCCGATAATAGGCTTTCCCGATTGGAGTTCTTCGCGCGTGAGCCCATAATTCAGATAGCGCTCCAAGTAGAGCGCGGTCATGCTGGGATTGCCGGGATTATCAAACCAAGCACGCGAGCGCAGTTTGCGGGCCATTTTGGAGGGATCAAAGCTGGTGGTCATCGGGCGCCTTTCTTTCTGATAAGGAAACTGAAGCACTACGGGTCGCCGCGAGACGACGACTCACCATTAGAAACACGGGGATCGCGGCGAGTTCTGCAATGACGCAGAAGGCCACTACTGCGGGGAGCGAGCGGTCGTAAAGAAAGCCTATTGCGGCGCTACCAAGAAACCAGAAGACACCGTAGCCCGCCGTGAAAAGACCGAACGCTGAGGCACGTCGTCCTTGAGGCACCATAGGGGCGACGGCCGCGGGGATGATCGACTCATGAACTCCCATACCCAAGCCCCAGATAGCGGCACCCACCAGCGCCCACCAAAATCCGCCGAAAAACACCAAAGGCGCAAAGGCCGCAGAGACGACCGTGAGAACCACAAGGACCGGAAAGCCAAATCTGTCGAACAGGCGACCAAAGACTAGCGATCCAGTGCCGCTCACGGCCATTGCAATGGCATAGAAAACGGCGATCCACTCGCCTGGGACTGTGCCGTCACGGCTGAAATGAAATGCGATAAGGGGATAATCAGCAAACCCCGCTGCGACCAAGGCCGCACCGGAGAGATAAAGCCAAAATATCTGCGGCAGCGGCCTATCTGGCGTGAGATCGTGTGCGATCTCCATGTCCTGCGGCCGCGGAAAAAGCAGGCGGGCAACGAGTACGAGAGCAATATTGACGAGGGCAGGAACAAGCAGAACCGCGAATGCCAAATGATAGCTGCCATGGCGTGCAAGAACGGCGGCCACGATCAGCGGGCCCACGAGAGCACCAAATTGATCCAAAGCTTCATGCAGACCGAACACCCAGCCATAGCCGCCCGCGTCTTTCGCCGCGTAGGACAACATTACGTCTCGTGGGGGATTGCGGATTGCCTTGCCGACGCGCTCCAGAATGATGAGCGCCGCGGCGACCGGCCAATTCCCCGCCAAAGCAAGCGCAGGCACCGCAGCCATTTGGACAACGTAGCCGAAAATCGTGATTGGCCAATATTGGCCGCTCCTGTCGGCCCAGCGGCCGGACACAAGGCGCAGGCCATAGCCGAGCAATTCGCCAAAGCCGGTTACAACACCAACAATCAGTCCGGTAGCGCCCAGCGAAGCAAGGAATGGCCCAATAATACTTCGCGAGCCTTCATAGGTGAAATCGGCAAAGAAGCTCAAAACGCCGATCAGAACCACAAAACGTAGCGCGATCCACCGGCGCTTTCGACTTCCAGCATCTGCTTGACTAAATGCCGCTGCATCTACCATTCAGCTTCCATTCTCGTTCATCCCCCCAGGCTATGCGCGTCGAACACACGTTGCGCATAACAGCTAAGATGGGCTTCGCATTGACGTAACCCTTCCTCGGCCTGGGTTCCCATCGGAGTGGCATAAAAGTCGAATATTTTGATCTTTTCGAACCAGCTACGTAATTTCTTCAGAGCGACATCGCCCTTCTCCAAGGCGTGATAACTGAAGTGACCTGCCTGACATTCTTTGGCGATATCATCCTCGAAGCTTGCACACTTATCGAGCAATTCACGGTATGCCTCACTGCGGTCTGCTTTGAAGCGCTCGATGACCTTTTCGCGCTGCATATGGTCGAGCGCGACAGTCTGTAAAATAAGAGACTCACCACCCATATGCCCGACATCATTTTCGAGCATTTTCAAACGCCGCGAATTATCGTCATTCCTTGGCAGGAGGCATACGCCGTTTTGCAGATATATGGCACCCATGCGTTTCAGGCGGCGCCAGAGTGCAACGCGCTTTGTGGCGGGTTCGGCCGGCACTCTATAAGTGAAAACTAGCCACGACGAAGGCTCAGTAGTTTTGGCTGAAGCTACAATTGTGGGCTCTGTCATGGGAAATTCAATTCAAGGTTCAGCATGAGCAACCGGGCGGCCTTCGCCCGGATCGCTAGAAAAAATGGCTTGGTACAAATCCGATCCAAAACTGGTCGGCAGCGGTTGCCCCTCGATAATCCTGAATGTACGTGTGCCATCGGCCCGGCGATCTGGCTGTAGGAACAGTCCTGCGCCTTTGCTTTCTTCATAGAATCTGTGAGCGAGTTCATAGAGGTGTGTCACACAGACAACGCGAATGCCGCGATCCAACAAACCACTTAGAATTTGAAACGCGATCTCTGAGCCCTCGCGTTCATTGGTGGCGGCGAACGATTCGTTGAACAGGACCATTGCGGAGGGCACGAGATGATTGACGATTTCGCTCATTCGAGAGAGTTCTTCGTCGAACTTTCCGCTTTCCAGCGCCGCGCTCTCCTCCCTTTTGTAATGTGTATAGAGACCGCGGCTAATACTTCCGCTAAAGGATGCCGCTCCAACGAACATGCCGCTTTGCATCATCAATTGGGCCAACCCAACACTGCGCAGGAATGTGGATTTGCCGCCCTGGTTAGCGCCCGTGATGATGATGAGAGACCTGTGCCCGGCATCGGCATCGCTGCCAATGGCCCTTTGTCGGATCGTCAAGGCGAGGCTGGCGTCGTAAAGGCCCTGGAACGCCAGCGTCCAATCCCGTGCAGGTTTGGGGATCGGAAAGCAGACCGGCTCGCCTTTACCGACGAGCAATTTGTGCAGATTGAGGCAACCAATATAGAACGCCATTTCGGATCGCAGAGCACCGAAGAAGTCTCGGATGTGGTCACGGGATTGCGCCAGCGTGGTGGCGGCAAATGCAATCCCTTCGTCCCTGATGCGCTCTAATGCCCTCGCTCCGGCCTCGTCGCGAGGATGTATGGAAAAGCTGTTGGCAGTTGGTTTTGGTGGAAAAAACCACTCCCAGATCTCGCGCCACAGGCTCTGTTTCTCAACCGTGGAGCGATGCATCACATAGTTTGCGGGCTTGTTATCTTCGCCCAGACCAGCACTCAGCAACATCGCGCCGTGAAGCTTGAGTTGGGCGAGATGGTCAACAACCTGGCGAAAATAGGCGTCGTCAAGCTGGTGCTTTAGCCTATTGAAAAGTGCGGTCCATCCCTCCGACTCGAATCGATGTGCGTGGCCGTCGGCAAGGCTGCGCAGCTTGCTTAGGAGCGCCCCAAACATTTCCATTTGCTCGACCGCGTCTCGGAGTACCCAATGGGGATAGCGGGCCAGAGTGCCGAGATAATGCTTCTTCTCCTTGTCCATCGCATCGGTCGCTATATCGTATAGTTCCCGAACGATGGAGGAATGTTCCAGGCAGTCCCGTAGGACATCTTGACGATATAGGATGGTTTCTATGTCGCCTTCTGTAGCGCTGAGAACGACTTTTTGAACCGTTTCCAAAATGACAGCATCGCTTTCGGCCATCGCATGAAACAACGTGTCTAGCGCGAGATCGGCGTTGAGCGCGTCGGCATTCCAAGGCAATGCCTCGGACCAATCAAAATCGCCGCCGCGAAATAAAAGCTGTACTTTCATGCCCGGATACGCTCCATGATCGCGTCTCGCGTCAGCCGGTATTTGCGCGCAATCGACATCGCATAGGCGAGCCCGTTTGCAGGTTGCCTGACGATCTTGAAGGTTCGATGGTCGGCATTGTCTGGATCGACTGCACTGACCATGCTGAGGGTCTTTTCGCCCCAGGCCGAAACTTCCTCGATGAAGGTTACCCAAACGCACAGGGCATCCAGCGTCACGATTGCGTCCGCGACCTTGTGACTAAGGAACACCGCGTCCTTAAGCGTCGTGGAAGAAAATATTTCGTTGATGATAATGAGACTTCGCGGAGTGGCGGCTTCCAGAATCTCGTGAACGCGGATCAAATCGTCCTGGAGTTTGCCGCGAAGACTGGACATACGCTCCGCACGTTCAAAATGCGTAAAGACACGATCCGGCAGGTAAAGTTGGGCAGCGGAAGCAGGTACAGGGCAGCCCAAGCCGCCGAGATAATGCAGTTGGCCGAAAGTGCGAGCGAAAGTGGTTTTGCCGCCCTGATTTGGACCTGACACCACGATGATGCGTTCCGCGCCATTCAACCGCACGTCGTTGCAGACCGGAACGGCATGGTCGCGCGCCAACTTCGTAGCTAGAGCCAGATCGAAGCTGTCTACTGCTCGGATGCTTTTGTCGGAATTGCTGACACGCGGGTAGCAGAACCGCAGACCGGCCTTCCTTAGGGGCGCGATATAGCTGAGATAAGAAATGTAGAATTGAACTTCGCGATCGAACACGGCAATCGCAGGATCGACGAAGTCCTGATTGGCATTGTAAAAGAGTTCAAGTTTCGTGAACGTAGAATCGTAGAGTGCCGCAACCCGTTCGAGGATTTTGCTTTCTACCGGATCGACATCAACAGAGAGGTCGTGGTCAAAACGATAAGCTTTGGTCAGCCCGGTGTTGAATTTGGCAAATGTATCCTCAACTTCCTTGCCGTAATCCGGTTCATCTTGATGCTCGCCAATGCTGACGCGCAAGCCCTGTATGAGGACATTGTAGCGGATAGCGCCGAGGGCGGCGGTCAGATCCTTCGAGTCATCAACCAGCTTCGCAAATCGATCCGATGTGGCATAGCTGTTCACATGGTCTCGGATATGAACAAATGCTTCTGATTGTATGTCGGCGCTCTGCAGATCGCGGTCGATACGCGTGATCGTGTCGCAATAGTGGACAACGGTATTCAGGAACCAGCGTGCCCGTTGGCTTGCGCTGTAGCGCTTTTCCATTTGCGCCAATTGAGCGCGCATGTCGTGCAGGCGGCGGGCGAAGGCATTAAGCTTCACCAGCAGGCCAGGCCGTTCAATATCCTGCATGGCGGCTTGGCGGTATATGACCGCTTTCACGTCATCCAGAGGCGCGTAGAAGAATTCGGCAAGGTCGTATTCGTCCTTGCCCCTAATGACTGCGGAGACGACTTGATCCAGACCAAGATCGGCAAAGATGTCGGGTCTTTTTATCTGGGCCCCCGCCATCCGATCAGAACGATTGGAATAAAGAATGCTGTGAAAGCTCACCGGCGATACCCTTCGAGGGAATTGTCGGTGGATCTGGCACGGAAGCGGCGAATGTTGTCCGAGAGGCTAACGAGGAGCCCGAAGCATATGGAGGTTAGCAGCCCGCGTGTCCTCACGTCTGCGCGCTGGGCAGACAAACCGTCCACCCAGGGCGCAATACTCGCTTCTGCCGCGGTACATCGCATGCACACTCCCGCCGTCACGTCGGTCAGCAGGAGTCATCAGCCCTGAGGGCGGTTAAATGGCGAACCCCATCGCCGCAGATTAAATACAATAAATAGCGGTTTTCCTCAAGTCCGACTGTTAGGAGCAGATGCGCCTAATTGGGGGGAGCCGGAAGCAAGAAGCTCAAAAATCACGCGGCGGGGTGTAGCTCAGGGCCCTATGGCCGGCTAGGAGCCTTAAGCCGCGCACATCCGAATCAATCTCGTCGCTGGTCGTAAATGCCCGTCGGGAGCCATCACGCTTCAAGGCATACCGACGCATATCTTCGGCCACCCGCCTCCATGCCTTTACCTGGGCCGTCAGATAGGATCGTGACAGGTCCGGAACCTTCTCCCCGAGGACCGCGAGGTGAGGAAAACACAGACTCGGAAATTCCGTGTCGCGGTTCGCGTCTTCAATAGCTTTCGCGGCGTCCGTAAGCGCGGCTAGCTCCGCGCCATGACAAACCCGACAAAGTATGCAATCAGCCGTTGTTGCGCGCCAGGAGGCAATTTGGCTGGCACAACTGTCAGCATCGCTTAACGATGCAGCAAGGTGGTCAGCGAGCACATCCAGAACCGCTGGAAAGGCGATGCAGGTGCCATGGGTGCTCGCTATCGCCGCATATTGCCAAGTATGAAATGCACACAGTCCGCCCGCTTCACTCAGTTCGTCTCTGGTGCGACGGTCTATAGTGATGCGATATTGATATTGTCGAAGGAAATCCCAAACCTCTTGTTCCATCTTTCGGCAAACCGCGCACGCGGTAAACCGCCCCGGTACTTTTTTAAACGACTCAGAGAAATTATATTCGGCTGAGGGTATTGTTGCGCCCGCCGCATCGAAAAGCGAACGTCGCAAAGCTGCAAGTCGGCCTATCTCATCGGAGCAATTGCCAGCCTCCTTCAGCCGTTCGTCAGCACGCTCTATCAAACGTCGAAGAAACTCGCTCTGCTTTTCCTCGATTAAGAAGTGCGTAAGCCGTCCCAAAAAAGTGGGAACGCCGCTCGCTTCATACTGGGACGGGTCACCTATTCGCTCAGCGTCCATAGCTTGGCGAGCCGATAGAGAGAAGATCTCAGGCGGGTTGCTACCAAAGACATCGTCAATCTGACGCCGGATGTGAGCGTCTGCGTCTTGCTGGTCTTCGGCGGAAACGAGGTCGCGCTTGTTGACGATTAGGAATGTGCGATACGCATGTGCTTTCAAGGTCCGTAAAAGGCGATACTCTTCGCTTGATAGTGGGCTATCGTAGCTAGTGACCAAAATGAACGCATCGGCTTCCGGCAGAAAGTTCTCCGTCGTCCGGGTATTCTCGGCGATAGCGGAACCCAGGCCGGGTGTATCGACCAGAAAGAAGCCCTGACGCAGTAGCTCCGACGGCAGCTCTACACGCGCATATTTGATGCGCTTTTCGTTACCTGGGTTGTGACGCTGACTGACATATTCGGCGATGCCGTCGAGTTGGATTTCGTGTGGTAGCTGACGATCTTCGTACTCCATAACGGCCCGCTCGCTTGGCCCGTATTGAACCGTCGTGATCACGGAGGTGAGCGGGATGATTCCGGTAGGAAGCCGATCGGTATTGAGCATCGCGTTCATGAGGGATGTCTTGCCGCGACTAAACTGTCCAACCACCGCGATGTTGAAACGATCCTCGGCTAGACGTGTGTACAATTCTTCGAATGGATAATGATTTTCAGGATTGCGTTCACGCGCCTTCGGGGCGGCCGTTCGCAGCAAATCGGCGATCTCAAACTTGGCGTGTGCGTAATCTCCAATGTTCATCTATCTGCCGATCTGCGGGGCGAAGAAATTCCTATTATTTGTCGTTGCGACGCAGGCGGCGTGCCTTCTTCTTGCGGCTGTCCTTTGACTTTCGTGGTTCGCCGGACAACGGTGGCACGATAACAGGATGGTCTTGTATCGGCTTCTGACGTTCTGATAATGGCCTTCGCTTGACCACTATGAAGGCGCCTTGAGATGCAGAGTTTCGCGGTGGGTTTCCGAGAGATGGTTTGAGGCTGGTCTGTATTGCTTACGTTCCAGTTGCGTCAAATCACGAACTGCGCCGCGCGCCGCGCTGGTTGTCATCGCCGCATAGACTTTTAGAGCGGTCGATACCGATCTTTGGCGCTCGGCCGGACTCCAGGCATCGCTACCTTTCGCCTCCATTGCGGTACGTCGCCGAAGTAGCTCCCCATCCGACACGGCGACGCGAATACGTCTTTCTGGGATATTGATCTCGATGCGGTCGCCTTCTTCGAGCAAACCGATCGCGCCCCCTTCGGCTGCCTCCGGCGAGACGTGTCCAATGGAAAGGCCAGATGATCCTCCAGAAAAGCGGCCGTCGGTGACCAGCGCACAGCTCTTGCCCAATCCCTTCGATTTCAGATAGCTAGTCGGATAAAGCATTTCCTGCATACCCGGTCCACCTCGCGGCCCCTCATAGCGGATCACGACAACGTCGCCGGGCGCGATCTCGTTATCGAGAATTGCCGTAACCGCCGCGTCCTGGCTTTCGAAAATGCGAGCTGACCCCGAAAAAATGAGATGTTCGGCGGCGACGCCGGCGGTTTTTACGATGCAGCCGTCTTCGGCGAGATTGCCGTAAAGCACCGCAAGACCGCCATCTTTTGAGAACGCGTTATCCGCTGACCGAATGACACCACGCTTGCGGTCCGTATCGAGGGAACCAAAATGACGATTCTGGCTGAAAGCTTGTGTTGTCGGAATGCCGCCCGGCGAAGCCCGATAAAATTGCTGAACGTCCAGCCTGTCCGTCGTTTTGATGTCCCAGCATTCCAAAGCCTGGCCGAGCGTGGCGGAGTGAACCGTCGGAACGTGGGAATGGATGAGACTGGCCCGCGCCAATTCACCCAGAATGGCGATAACGCCGCCGGCGCGATGAACATCTTCCAGATGAACGTCGGGAGCAGACGGCGACACCTTGCATAGCACGGGAACACGTCGGGAAAGGCGATCGATGTCTGCCATCGTGAACGGCACACCGGCTTCATGGGCGGCAGCGAGAAGATGCAAGACTGTGTTGGTTGATCCGCCCATTGCGATATCCACCGTCATCGCGTTCTCAAATGCCTCGAATGTCGCAATAGAGCGCGGGAGCGTAGCGGCATCGCCACGTTCGTAATAGCGGTTGGCCATATCGACTATGATACGCCCGGCGCTTAAAAACAGTTGTTTACGCTCTGTGTGTGTGGCGACCAAACTTCCATTACCGGGCAGCGACAACCCGAGTGCCTCAGTAAGGCAGTTCATCGAATTGGCTGTGAACATTCCAGAACAGGAACCACAGGTTGGGCAGGCGGAACGCTCAAGCTGTGCGACTTCCTGGTCGGTGACCCTTTCGTCCGCGGCCGCAACCATCGCGTCAACGAGGTCCAGAGACTTCGTACCGCCGTGAGTGCGAATCTTCCCGGCTTCCATCGGTCCACCAGAGACGAAAACTGCTGGAATGTTGAGGCGCATCGCTGCCATCAGCATGCCGGGCGTGATCTTGTCGCAATTGGAGATGCACACCATCGCGTCCGCGCAATGGGCATTGACCATATATTCGACGGAATCTGCGATTAGGTCGCGTGAAGGCAAGGAGTACAGCATCCCGTCATGCCCCATCGCAATGCCATCGTCTATCGCAATGGTGTTGAACTCCTTGGCGACACCACCAACGCGCTCAATTTCTTTGGCGACGAGTTGTCCCAAATCCTTCAAATGAACATGACCGGGTACGAACTGAGTGAACGAATTTACGACGGCTATAATAGGCTTGCCAAAATCTCCATCTTTCATGCCGGTCGCACGCCAAAGACTGCGTGCGCCAGCCATATTGCGGCCGTGTGTTGTGGTTCTGGAGCGATAGGTCGGCATTGCTTATCCTTTACGCTGACATTTATTCATCGAAACACCTGGGCTTGACTGCCCAGAAGATAGCCACCACCGAGCGCAAGTAACATCAGGAGGGATGAGCCTAAAAGATAGAGCATCGCTAGCGCACCACGACATTCGCGACTTAGAACACCAGCGCCCTCCGCAAAAGGGCGGAACACGACAAAGCCGCCGATCGAACCAGCATGGAAGAAGCGACGATCTTCCGAGAACAGCGTAGTTCCAAATGGAGAGAAGCCGAATAACGCGCCAGTCACCAGTGCCGTCCCGGCGTAGAACGCAAGTTGTGGCAGAGGCTTGTTATCTATGCGAAGCTGATCGCGCGCGAAGACATCTAGAACCCACCGCCAAGCACGCCCAATCACAATACCGATAAGTACGCTGATGGCTGTCATAGTCCGCCCGTAGTGCAGGCGAAACTTGCTTCGCGGGTCTTTTGTACGATCCCACCACAGCCAAGCTCGCGCTCTTTTGCAGCAGGAGCCATCAGCCATAATTGGCGGTTTCGGAGAGCCCCATCTCCTAGGACCGAAGTACTGGACAGGGCTCGTGGCGTCAACGTCGGGCTTTGATGCCCCACGCCAGCCGCAATTGGTCCTATCCCTATATACGAGACAACTCATTGAAGTATCGGGCTGGTTTGAGGTCGGCGGCGTCCGTCTGAGAGGTGTGGCATGCGGTCCCCAAAGGCGTTGGTCAGCGCTTATTGACAGAAAAGTTTCCAGCGACTTAACTAGACAGGACGGCAATGGAATCTGCCGGGCCTCACGGCCGAACTGCTCCGACACTGGGGCTAATGATTCCTACCTTTTGCAGTTACGCAAGGTAGGAGTCGCGCGAATCCAGATAAATTAATCGCCAATTTTCCCAAAGTCGTCGTCTCATTTCGGTGACGCGCAGTTTATCTGCGCGCGCGACTGCGTGCGCGCTCGGCGATGCCAATCCAATATCAATATGAAAGTCAAATCCATGGCCGACGCGGAAGCAATTCAAAAACGCATCAAGGACGAGGAGGTCAAATTTGTAGACCTGCGGTTCACCGATCCAAGAGGCAAGTGGCAGCATGTAACATATGACCTTTCTTTGGTGGATAAGGACTTTCTGACCGACGGCACGATGTTCGACGGGTCGTCAATTGCAGGCTGGAAAGCCATTAACGATTCCGACATGACACTGGTGCCGGATTTGACGACAGCGGTGATTGATCCCTTCTTTTCCCACAAGACATTGGTACTGATTTGCAATGTCGTAGAGCCTGCCAGCGGACAAGCCTATGGCCGCTGTCCTCGCTCTATTGCGAAGGCTGCGGAACAATATCTAGCAGCGTCTGGCGTTGGCGATACGGCCTATTTCGGGCCAGAGGCGGAGTTCTTTATTTTTGACGACGTGCGCTTCGAGTCGAGCATGAGCCGAGCGTTTTACTTTTTGGATTCGAAGTCCGGTCCATACAATTCCGGCAAGGAATATGATGATGGAAATATGGGCCATCGTCCTGCCGTAAAGGGCGGATATTTTCCGGTGCCGCCCGTAGACGCGTTCCAAGACATCCGTGGTGATATGCTCAACTTGATGGGCGAGATGGGTATTAACCCGGAAAAGCATCACCACGAGGTGGCTGGCGCGCAGCAGGAAGTGGGGTTCAAATTCAACACGCTAACGAAATGCGCGGACGCGACTCAGATTCTCAAATATATCGTACACCAGGTCGCCGCATCGCATGGCAAGACCGCTACGTTCATGCCGAAGCCCATCTACGGCGACAATGGTTCGGGCATGCATGTGCATCAATCGATCTGGAAGGACGGAAAGCCCTTGTTCGCAGGTTCCAGCTACGCCGACCTTTCGGATACCTGCTTGTATTATATTGGCGGGATCATCAAGCACGCCAAGGCAGTCAACGCCTTCACCAATCCGCTCACAAACTCTTATAAGCGTTTGATTCCCGGCTTTGAAGCGCCAGTGCTGCTTGCCTATTCCTCACGGAATCGATCAGCGTCCTGCCGGATTCCCCACTCACCGGGTCCGAAGGGAAAACGCATTGAGGTACGTTTCCCGGACCCGGGCGCTAATCCCTATTTGGCGTTTGCTGCGATGTTGATGGCGGGTCTGGATGGAATTGAGAACAAAATTCATCCCGGTGCTCCAATGGATAAGGATCTCTATTCCCTGCCGCCAGAAGAGTTGAAGAATGTTCCGCAAGTCTGCGGTAGCCTTCGGGAAGCGCTCGAAAGCCTGCATCGGGACCGTGACTTTCTCAAGCGGGGTGGCGTGTTCAACGATGACATGATTGACAGTTACATCGAACTCAAAATGGAAGAGGTCTATCAGTTTGAACACACGCCCCATCCTGTGGAGTTCAAGATGTATTATTCGGTCTAGCCAACATCAGTAATCGGGACGTAAAGTTGGCCGGAATGGTTGTCTGTAGGCTGCCAACTCAGGTTGGGCGCTATGAGGGGCTGCATATTGATTGCGTCCAAGTTCGCCAATGATGACAAGGGACCGCGCTGGCCAGCTCTCCAACAGGTAAAAGAGTAGGTTTATCGTTAGGTCGCTAATGAAATCTAAGCCATGACAGCACCCTTCGACGAGATCGAAGATGCTCGCTCCCTCGCGCAGATTGTCGTTGAGACGATGCGCGAACCGTTGCTCGTTCTGGACCATACCCTCACCATTCTGATGGCGAGCGCGTCCTTTCATAAGGCGTTTCAGTTAAGTCCTGAGAGCATCACAAACCGGGAGCTATTCACGCTCGATAACGGGGCTTGGGACATCCCCGCTCTGCATGTCCTTCTGAAGCCGTCCTTGGCGGACCAGCCCATCGTAGATGAGCTTCTGGTGGAACAGGAGTTTCCGCGCATCGGCGCGCGAATCTTTCTGCTGCACGCGCGCCGGGTGTTGGACACCGATACCAGTCACGCACTTATTCTGCTCGGGTTCGAGGACGTGAGCGAACGGTGGGCTATCGAACGGGAAAAGGATATACTTCAAAGCCGAACAGACGAACTTCTAAAGCAGAAGGAGATGCTGCTGCAGGAAATGCAGCATCGTATCGTCAACAGCCTTCAAATCATTGCTAGCATTCTAATGCTCAAGGCGCGTGCCGTCGCCTCCGACGAAACCCGCCAACACCTGCAGGACGCGCACCGCCGCGTCATGTCCGTCGCTGCGGTTCAGGAACACCTTCACGCCACAGGTCGCGATCACATGATCGCGATTGCGCCCTACCTCTCGAAACTTTGTACGGCCTTGGCCGAATCCATGATAGGCGAAAGCCGTCCAGCAGCCATTAAGGTCTTCGCAGACGAGGGTTTCGTTTCGTCGGGCCATGCAGTCAGCTTGGGCCTTATTGTGACTGAGCTGGTTATCAACGCTTTGAAATATGCCTTCCCCAACCAGGCGAAGGAGGCCGCCGTCACCATACGCTACGAAGTGAACGGCACCGATTGGAAGCTTTCCGTTTCGGACAACGGTGCCGGACGCGTCGAAGGCGGCGAGCCGTCCACCAAAGCCGGGCTTGGCACCAGTATCGTTAAGGCGCTGGCACAGCAATTGGAGGCGCAAGTCGAAACGAAAACGAGCCCCGCAGGCATGTCCGTGTCGATCACGCATTCGAGCTTTGCATAACGCATGGCAGCTTGACGATCGCAGTGGGCAACAAACCTAGTGCGGTCTGCTAAGAATCGCGCGGATCGGAAGGAGCCCAACAACGTCACCCGTCTCGTCGCGTATTTCGATCGTACAAGTCAGGAGCGACTGACGATCATCAATATACTGTTTGGCGAGATCCCGCGCGCTGGCTTTGGCTTCTTCCAGCGCCGCGTCTAGATCGGCGCAGTCCGTTCCTTCCTCGTCCGCGATTCGGCCCGTTCGGTCATGTATGTCGAAGAAGTACTGTGGCATGTAAGCGTTTACTGTGATTCGGGACGTGTGGTTGGTGATTCGCCCCATACGCTCTGCCCTATTCCTAGCGCGACGAGCGGCGTGCGTAGCGTTAGACCTCAGTGCATAAGGAAGATCGGTAATTTTGATCTTTCCAGGATTTCGCGGGTTACGCCCCCAAAAAACCATTCCATCACCATGCCAAATCGAAAAGCGCCCATAACAAGGCTGTCGGCGCCGATCACTTCCGCTTCGCGGAGAATACAGTCCGCAACGTGTTCCTTCGGAAGGGGCGCTACAGATCGCACGACTGGAGCGATGCCATGGGCTGAAAGGACTTGTATAAGATCATGCATATCACTCAGCGTATCGGGTTCCTCGACCACGATGATGCTGACGCTGTCGGCGGTCTGTAGCCAAGGAAGTGATCTCTGGACAGCCCTGAGGGCCTGAGCGCGCGGCTTCCAAGCAATAGCCATATGCCGGTGAAGGCTGATGACGCGACCCGGCACGTCGGGAACGTACAAAACGAGCCCGGTATGAAAGAGGGCGGCATGGAGAGCATCGGAACTGTCAATATTGTGAGGTCGGGAGATTACGATCAAATCCGCGCCTTGCGTCTCCCGCACTAATACAGACTCGACCGTTCCCACCTTCTCCAACCAGCCCGCGTTTGACACTGTATTGTCGGCAGCCCAGAAGTCGAACATTCGGCGCGCCTTTATCGCGCGATCCCGAGCCGTTCCTTCGCCGGGTTCGCGCATTTTTTGAAGCGAAATCTCCTCGGGGGCGGTGACGATCCGTCCTGGATCGACCTCGACATGTAGCGCGCTTATCGTCCCCCCTGGGGTGACCGCAGCAGCAAGAGCCGCAGCGGCAAGACATCTTCTCGCTGTTGTCGCTTCTTCGATGACTGCAAAAACAGTTAAGCCCGATCCCTTGGCAAGGGCGACTGGCTTTGAACTGGCGGCGCGGCTCACTGCGCCCTCGCTGACCGGTCAAGCGACCGGCAACTGCCCACAATCTCGATCTGCTTGATGGTGACAAGGCCGCTTGTCATCATTTCGTCCAATATTGGCACGAACGCTTCGATTTTGGACGTTACGTCCACGATTTCTATTACGATCGGCAGATCCTGAGATAATCGGAGTATTTTCTGCGTGTGCAACCGCCTCGTTTGACCATAGCCAAGATGACCGCGAAGCACTGTCGCGCCGGCGAGGTCCATGTCGCGCGCCTTCAGCACAATGGATTCATATAAAGGGTGCGATTTGTGACGGGCATCTTCGCCCACGAAAATCCGCAACAGCGTTACGGACCGTCGTGTCGGCTTTCCAGCAAGCCGGACGGATTTCGACGTGACTGTTTGTGGGGCCGCGCTCATCTGTCCATGCCGCTTTCTGCGGCGAAGACAAAATAGCCCCACCGCGTTCTAACGCAGTAGGAGCCATTAGCCCGAGGGCGGTTATGGGAAGCTCCATTCCCGTTAACCCAGCATCGGCCGATCCCCATTATCCGTCAATAGCGCTGTCCGGAACTTCCTGAAGCCTGGAAAAAACCCAACTTCTGCTAGGCAGAACGTCGAATCTTCGCGTATAAATTCATGTCTGGCGATGGGGTTCGCCATGTAACCGCCCTCAGGGCTGATGACTCCTTCAAATCCTCGTTTTGAGGAGGAGGGGACATGCACGGGCGGCGGTCATCGATATTGACGTTTTTTACGGCGTCCGCCTCGCGACGAAGCCGTACATACCTAATCGCCAAGCCTTGGTTCGGGTAACTGGCGATGCGGGACATTATCCTTCAGATCGCACAAGTCCTGGTGACGCTCGGATTGGCCCCGCTGATTCAGGGCATCATTCTGCAGTTTCAGGAACGTGTGCAGCGGGGCCAGGGACCGGGCATCTTCCAGCCCTATCGTGATCTCTGGAAGCTCTTTCACAAGAGCATGGTGGTGCCGAATACCGCCTCGGGGATTTATTGGGCCGCCCCTGTTGTCGCGTTCACTTGCATGCTCACAGTCCCCATCCTCATCCCGGTCCTCACAAATTTTCCGCTGCCTCTTTCGAATATGGGCGACATATTGGGCGGTGGTCTGATCCTCACGCTCGGATCGTTCATGATTCTGCTCGCCGGCCTTGACAGCGGCGGAGCCTATGGCGGGATCGGTTCAAGCCGCGCCGTGATGGTCGCGATTCTTGCAGAGCCGACACTCATTCTGGTCTTCATCGGTATCACGCTCTTGGCGAAGGCGATGCTTCCGTTCGTCGTGAACCATTTGTTGGTCGGCAGCATGGCCGTCTATTTCAGTCCAGCACATCTTTTTCTGGTCGCGGCATTCTTCGTTCTGCTCCTGACTGAGACGGATCGGCTCCCCATCCATTCCAGCACGCACATCGAGGTCTATATGATCGAGGAGGGTCGTATCCTGGAATATTCCGGGCCGCTCCTCGCGCTGCTCAAGTGGGCGTCGATGATGAAGCAATTCATCCTCTACACCATCTTCTGCAATGTCCTTCTTATCCCTTGGGGTCTGTCCGTTGCTGGTACGGCGCTCGGAGCAGTCGCCGCGACCGTGGCGCTTATTGGGAAATTTGTCATTGTGGCTCTGGCCGTAGTTTTCGTCGAAACCGCGCAATCGCGCCTCCGCTTTTATCGCTATCAGGAGCCGCTCGCTGCGTCCTTTCTCCTGGCGGTCCTCGCCATCATCGGAACGCAATTGAGCTGACACATGGCTGTACAATCGCTTCCCCCAATCGTCGCGTCGATCTTCAGTCTGCTGGCAATCGCGTGTTTGCTGCTTACCTTCGTCATGATTGGATCGCGGTGGCTAAACCATTACTTGTTCGCCTTCGCGGCCGAGTCCTGGCTGATTGCGGGACTGTCCGCGACCGTGGGGGCTTACGCACATTTCCCGGAGCTTTATCTGATCGCCATTCTGACGGCCGTTTTTCGCGGACTGCTGCTACCCTATCTCGTTTGGCGCATCATCAAGCGACAAGCTATCGATTACGAAGTCCATGTGATCCTGCGGCCTTCGAGTAGTCTTGTGGTGGGCGCTCTGGCCGTTGTCTTTGCCCTGGTTGTCGCTGACCGGATTGGGACACAACTCGGATTGGTCGGCACGGTGGCTGTGCTGGCGCTGACAGTCATGCTTTCGATGAAGTTGATCGGCTTCCTCATGCTGGCGGTACGGCACGAGGCAATCAGCCAAGTGCTGGGCCTGTTGGTGCTCGAAAACGGCATATTTCTCGGCGCGCAGGTTCTCGTGCCGGGCATGCCGATGCTGCTGGAAATCGTCATCCTTTTCGACCTCCTTGTCGCCGTTGCGTGTTTTGGTGTGCTCGTCCGCTACCTGGCGAGTGCCGTTGGCACGACGAGCAGCTTTGGGCTCAAGAGGTTAATCGGATGAGACCCGACATCCTGCTGCTCATAATTGGTCTCGCGCCCGCTCTCGCTGCGCCACTTTGTTTTTTTCTGCGCGTGCGCCGCGCGGCTGAGTTTATCAATTTTGCCGCCTCTATTGTCGTATTGATTTGTGCTTTCCCGTTGCCCTTCTTCGCCGACCGTCATCCTTATTACTATTTGAACGCCTATATAGGATTGGATGGGCTTGGCGCTTGGGTCGTGCTCTGCACGGCGATCGTCTATTTTCTCGCCTCCTTCTTCGCCATTGGTTACATGCGCACATTGGGCGAAGATGAGCGCCTCCCGGCATTTTATGCACTATTTGCCGTCTTCGGGCTGACCACGCTGTTTGCGCCGGTCGTCAACAATGTCGGGCTTTACTGGATCGCTATCGAACTGACGACCTTGGTAAGTACATTTCTCGTTGCCTTCGAGCGCACCGCGGAGAGCATGGAGGCGGCGTGGAAATACATTATGATCGTTTCGGCTGGGATCAGTTTGGCGCTGTTGGGCACCGTACTGTTCTATTGGGCCGGAACATTCGTCCTGGGACCATCCTACGAGCTGACTTGGGGCGCACTGGAGGCGGCGGCTCCGAAGATGAACCCTGCGCTGCTGATCCTGGCATTTCTGTTGAGCCTGGTTGGATACGGCACCAAGGTTGGTCTGGCGCCGATGCATACCTGGCTGCCGGACGCGCATAGCGAAAGTCCGGCGCCCGTCTCCGCGATGCTGTCCGGCGCGCTACTGAACGCGGCCATGGTCGGAATCGTGCGATTTCTCGGAATCACCAACGCCGCACGGATCGGGCCGATACCCCATTTGGTGGTCGTTGTTTTCGGTCTGGTCTCGCTTGCCTTTGGAGCCTTCTTCATTGTTCGGCAGGAAGGGGTCAAGCGGCTCATGGCCTATTCCAGCATTGAGCACATGGGCGTCATCGCCCTGGGCTTCGGCTTCGGCGGCGCGTTTGGGACCGCAGGCGCGCTCTATCACATGCTCAATCATTCCCTCAACAAGTCGTTGATGTTCTTTGGCGCCGGCAGCGCGATGCGCAGTTATGGAACCAAAGAGATCACAAGCATCCGGGATTTCGGACGCTACTTTCCCAGGACAGGAGCTTTGTGGCTTGCCGGTGCGGTTTCCATAACGGGCGCACCGATCTTTGCCTTGTTTCTGAGCGAGATCGTCATCATGCGTGGTGGTTTCGCGCAATCCTTCAATTGGGCCGTCTATGCGATGGCGGTGCTGCTCATCATAGTTTTCGTCGCGTTCCTCAACCACTTCCGCATCATGTTCTATGAAGAGGCCGCGCCCGATGCACCGACTCCCAAAGGCGTGAGTGCGTGGTGCGTCGCCCCGATGGTGATCGCACTAATTCCGCTTGTGGTATTTGGCTTCTGGTGGCCGGAACAGATCTGGTCTTATTTCGGAACGATTACGACCCACCTTCAGGGCGGCCCGCCATGAACGGTGATGTCATTCGCACGCAGCACGATGTTGGCGAAATTCCCGCAATGCTGCGCGCCTTGCACGAGCGCGGTGGCCGGATGCAGATGGCCTACGCCTGGCAGCCCACACCGGGGCGGACACAAATCCGTTACCTGACAGGGGCGGGCGCCGGCGAGCCCTTTCTGATGTGGTCCGTGGAAGCGGATGGCGGCTGGGTGCCGAGCTTAGCGACCGAAAGCCCGCTTCTGGGCTGGTATGAACGAGAGATGGCCGATCTGTTCGGCTTGGAATTCTTGGGCCATCCCGAACCGAAACGCCTGGTACTTCACGAGGGTGCGATTTTCGATCGGCCGCCGATGGTCGCCGACTATCCGTTGAACAAGCAAATCGAGTTGGTCGGTCAAGTCTCGGGGATGCCCGACATCGAGGGGCCTGACGTGCAGCGGCTGCCCTGGGGCCCGGTGCGTTCCGATGTTGTCGAGTCCGGCGAATTTATTTTCTACTATATCGGCGAGCATATCCTGCATTTGCATACACAATTGTTCTTCAAACATCGCGGCATGGAGGCGCGGTTCAGGGGATTGACGCCGCAAGGTGGCGTCGTTTTGGCGGAACGCATTTCGGCGGTCGGAAGCTTTTCGCACGCGCTCGCTTACTGTCAAGCTGTGGAGGCTGCCGCCGGCTGCATTGTTCCAGCGCGGGCAAGAATGCTCCGTGTGTTACTCGCGGAAATGGAGCGCCTTTACAATCATCTTCACTATCTCGGCCATCTCGCCGACACCACGACACTCAAAGTCGGCGCTGCGGAAGGCAAGTATCTCGAGGAGCGAGCCAAGCAGCTTAACGGCAAGCTGACCGGCAGCCGCTTTCTTCGCAACATCATTATTCCGGGGGGCCTGCGTCGCGATCTCGATCCGGGAACGTGGCTGGCAGAAGAATTGGAGCGTATTCGGGAAGAAACTTCCGCCTATGTGAACCGACTGCAGCGCACCAACTCCTATCTGGACCGGCTTATGACTACTGGTCCGCTGCCGCACAAAGTAGCCTATGACCAGGGTGCGACCGGCCCGGTGAAGCGGGCTTCCGGCATAGATCGCGATCTCCGCCGCGACCATGTGTATGCGGGCTATGAAGGGCTGCCATTGACCGTGCCCATCAGGTCCGAAGGCGACGCCTATGCACGTGAACGAATCCGCATCGCAGAAATCGATGCCAGCATCGTCTTAATGCAGCGGGTCCTACTCCTCATGGAGGCGGGCACGGTGCGGGCGACCTGCGAGCCGCCTCCGGGCGGCGAAGGGCTTGGCTGGGCCGAGAATCCGCGCGGTTCCGTATTTTATGCCGTGCATTTCGATGACGCGGGGAAGCTCGCGCGCGTCAAGATTAAATCGCCTTCCTTTTCGAACTGGCGTGTTTTCCCTTTCACCGTACATGACAGCAACATGATGGACTACGCGATCAACGAGGCAAGTTTTGGCCTGACGATCGCAGGTTGCGACAGGTAGGCCGCTATGCCGTTATGGACATTATTCGGGTTACAGCAAGGCAAGGCGACCACGGACTGGCCGCGGAAAGGTGGCGACGACGGGCAAGAAAACGTCCTGGGGATGCCCCGCTATGAGAAGCAGCTTTGTGACGAAGGTTGCGAGGCTTGTTCGGAGGTGTGCCCGACCCATGCAATCCACCTGGTCGGGGAGCTTGGCTCGGGCTCGGATAAGCCGGTCGAGAGGGTCGAAATCGACTATGGACGCTGCATTGCATGCCAACTTTGCGTGGAAGCTTGTCCGCCGGGCGCGCTACAGACCTCGGCTGATTGGGCATTCGGAGTGCGCGAGCGGGACGATCTTCTGACAGATAGCGAGATATCCGGGGCTGGAACATGCGAGCGCGATCAGAAAAACCCGCCATCCGTGAAAGACTTTAAGCGGAGTCTACACATCCGCCACGTTGACGCTGGTTCGTGCAACGGCTGCGAGTCCGAGCTGCAAGCGCTCAACAATCCATTCTACAACCTCCACCGGCTTGGTATTTTCTTCACGCCGTCGCCTCGCTTTGCCGATGTCCTGCTTGTAACGGGGCCAGTAACCTACGCGATGCGCGAGCCGCTGCTGCGAACCTATGCCGCTATGCCGGACCCGAAATGGGTCATCGCGGTGGGAACCTGTGCGGTATCTGGCGGCATTGCGGAAGGTGGATACGCGTGTGGCCATGGGCTAGACGGTCTATTGCCGGTTGATGTGTGGTTGCCCGGTTGTCCGCCCAATCCAGCGGCGATCATTGAAGCCTTGTTGCTTCTGCTCGATCGCACGCCCCAGCGTGTTCACGAGGGCCGCCATGGCAAATGAACTTTTCCTTGCCGCGACGGTGCTTTGGCTCGCCGCTGCCGTGCTGGCCCTAGCCGGCGTCGGCATGACTTCACGGATTGCCTTGTCACTCGGCGCGATTGCGGGCGCCTCCGGTGCGCTCGCCGTGCTGGGCGGATCGCGAGGCACCGCCCACCTGCCGCTCGGCATTGCGGGAATGGGCAGCGACTTTTCGATTACGCCGGCTGCGGCCTGGCTGCTACTGTTCGGCTTGTTAGCGGCTGTCTTTGCGACCGCGCTTGGATCTCCCGCACGTCGGGCCGGATGGTCATTCGGCGCAGCCGCGGGATTGATCGGCGCGCTGGGGGTTTTTGGTCTTCAGGACGGACTTTCTTTTTTGGTGGCTTGGGAGCTGATGAGCTTGGGTGGCGCAGTCATGATCCTCTCCGAGCACCTTGCGCCCGAGACTGGAACGCCGGTCCTCTTCATGCTGGCGCTGCTCGAAGTGGGTTCCGTCGCGCTTATGCTTGCAATCCTGCTATTGGTGGGACGGGCAGGAGGCTTTTCGTTCGCGGGTTTCTCCGAGGCCGGCGCCAGCTTCTCGCCCGGCGGTCAGTTCTGGGTAGGGATGCTGTTGCTGGTTGGATTCGGCGCCAAGATCGGCCTGCTGCCATTCTACGAATGGTTCCCGGGAACATACAGTGCCGCCAGCGGTGCGACCGGCGCCTTGATGTCGGGCGTCATTCTCAATGCTGCATTCTATGGCCTGGGCCGCGGCCTCACGCAGTGGCTGGCGCTCGCGCCTTCCACGGGTATGTCGCTCTTTGACGGTATTGTCGTCGCGGTGGCGGTTGTCAGCACGATCCTGACCGTCCTGTACGCTTTCCAGCAGGAGGATTGGCGCTCGCTTCTCAGTCTCTCCTCGGCCGAAAACGGCGCTATCGCGGTCGCTCTGCTCGGTGCGTCCTTGGTATTCGCGCGTGGCGGACTGCCCGACTTTGCGGGCCTTGCATGGATCGTGGCGCTTTTACACCTGGCAGGACATTCACTCGCAAAGGGAGCGCTATTCCTTTCGGCCGACGGCGCAATGCGCGCATCAGGGAGCTACTCGCTCAAACAATCGGGTCTGTTGCGCAAAAGTTCATGGATTTTCGGAGTTGGGGCAGTCTTTGCGGGAATGAGCCTTGCGGCCATGCCCCCTCAAGCCGGCTTTGTCAGTGAGTGGTATCTTTTCCAGACGATGTTCAACAGCTTCCATTTACATGCGCTGGGCGACCGTCTGCTTCTCGTTATCGCCGGCGCCGGGCTGGCGCTGACCGCCGCCATCGCCCTTGCCACTTTCGTCAAGGTACTTGGCATCGGATTGCTCGGTCGCGGGCGCGAGATTAAAAGCCATATTCCGACAGCCGACGCGATTGCAGTTGGCGTATTGGGCATTGGCGTTCTCGCGCTGGCGGCGGGAATGCCGTACTGGCTCGCATTTCTCGCAAACGCTACCCCTCCGGGTTACGACGCGACGGCCGCCACGCGCATGCACGACGGCTGGTTGCTCGTGCCACTGACCGCCACATTTGCTTTCATTTCACCGAGCAAGCTGGTCATCGCGATGCCGCTCTTGGCACTTATCCCACTTTTGCTGCTATTTCTCTCGCGCGGATCAGCTCAGCGCGCTCCGGTATGGTACGGCGGACGGGAGCAAGACCCGGCACATGCGTCCACGACCGCCTTGGCCTTCTCTAATGCGCTGCGAACATTTTATAGCTTCATCTACCGGCCTGAGGTCGAGACGACACGAGAGTTGTCGGAAGAGAGCAATGGTCATCCCTATTTCATTCGACGCCTGATCTTCGCCCATAGCGTCGCGCCGCTTTTCGGGCCGTCACTATTCCGGCCTACCGAGGCTTTGGTGGTTTTCATCAGCCGTCGGCTCCGTGCGATTCAGTCTGGGCATTTGAATTTCTACTTGGCGCTTATCGGGCTCTTACTGGTTGCGATCCTAATCGTCGCGCTTCTATGAAGGGTGTTTATGTCTCGCATGTACGTCTATTTGGCAATTGCTGGTTTCGGTATTTTGGGCTGCTTGGCGCGCTACCTTATGACCCAGCTCGTACAGGGCATCTGGGGAACGTCGTTTCCCTACGCGACGCTGATTATAAACGTCTCGGGAAGCTTCCTTATGGGATTTCTATTCGTGGAAACCCTCGAACGCTTGACGCTACCGGTAGCTCTGCGGACAGGCATTCTGACCGGATTTATCGGCGGCTACACGACGTTTTCGACTTATATGATGGAAACGCTCCTGCTCGCAGAACAAGGTCTCGTCATTCGAGGAGTGCT
Organism: Rhizomicrobium sp.; assembly: GCA_049692035.1. Lineage (GTDB taxonomy): Bacteria > Pseudomonadota > Alphaproteobacteria > Micropepsales > Micropepsaceae > Rhizomicrobium. The sequence goes on along the minus strand of JBAVOL010000079.1, from coordinate 13,551 downwards.
CTACATCATTCTCTCGACCACAATTGGATTCGCGGCTGCGTTTTTCGGCGCGTTTCTCGCGAGAAATATCTGATTCGGAGGAAGCCATGCCCACCCAGGTAACAATGGTTCGTGTCTATCTAAAGGAAGCGGACCACGGCAAACGCGGAAACCTCATGCAGGAGATTGTTCGCCTGCTGCACGATCAACATCGTGTGGCAGGGTTTACTGTATTTCGCGGCATCGTCGGAGCTGGAGTCTCAGGAGAAGTTCACGCCGCCGACATGCTGCGCCTTGCCGTTGATCTCCCGCTGGTCATAGAATTTTTCGATCAGCCCAAGGTTGTAGACGCTGCCGTCAAGCTCATAAGAGACATGGTGCCCGCAGATCATATTGTTTCGTGGTCTGCCGTGCTCAACACACCGACGCCTTAAGGCAGCGCTGTGCCCGTATGGCCGCGGCAGCGGCTGAACAATCGAGCGGAAAACCCCAACGATCCCCGGGTCAAGCTATTGCGCCGGTTCCGAGGCTTTGCGCTATTTTGGATCAGCATCCTGGTGGCTTATTTTGTGGGCCTGGAATATTTCATAGAGAAATCCAAGACGTCGGTGGTCTCGACGTTTCCAATCTTTCTTCTGCTGACCGGCTGCATCCTCATCGCTGCGATGTGGCACGCGGCGGCCATCGTGGCCATGACCGTTACGGGCCTTTTCGAGAGGAATGGTCGCGGAAAACCTTGGGGCGATACGTAACATCTGAGTGTCGCCATCCACCTTCCGATCCTGCGGAATCGATTATTTGTGCGTTGTCTCAGAGTCTGGAAAAGCCTAATATAACTGCGGGAATGGAGTCTCCCATCAACCGCCTGAAAAGGCTGATGACTCCTATCTGCGAGGTCGCGATAGGAGTACAGTCGTGGCAAGTCCAGTGCGTATTGACGGGCTTGCAAACGCTGTCTTCCGGAAAAATGGGAGGGGGGAGACACCCCAAAAAAAGCCCCGGCGCTATACGCCCCAGCGGACGTTCTCCTATCGCGATCTCGCCTTATGTGTCCGGCCTGGCGCCAGCAGACGGTCTCTGCCCAATCACGTATCGATCAGCCACAGCCGAGAATGATGAGAGGTATCGTTGATCCGTTCGACCCGGATGTGGTTGTCACTAAAGTCGATTTGGTTCAGACAGCAGGGACTCTGTTCCAAGCGCCAATATGCCGAAAGGGGCTGGTCCAGCATCTGCATCAGGATGGCGCGGTTAACGCTGTCGTGTCCGACCAGCACGACGGTTTCCCGCGGGTGTCTCGAATGTATGGTGCGTATGGCTTCGGCCGTGCGTGCAACCAGGTCTTGCAGCGAATCGCCTTCTGGAAAGCGAACCAGCTCAGGCGCTGCAAACCATGTCGCGAACAAGTGGGGAAACTCCTCTTCTATTTCGGCGTGGGTCTTCCATTGCCAAGTGCCGTAATCAATGTCAGTCAACGTGTCGAGCACGGACGAACCGATATGACAAGCATCCGCGATAGCCTCGCCCGTATCAATGCACCGTTGCATCGGACTGGTGTAAACCGCGATGGGTTTCCACTCTGCTGCAATGCGCGTTGCAACGGCATGTGCCTCGACAACGCCCTGTTCGCTCAGCGGCACGTTATAGCGACCGCGAAACCGCTGGGGATTGATCCCTTCAACATGACCGTGGCGCGTCAGCAAGATATTCGTCATAGCGTACCTTCGATTTCCCGTTGACGTTCTTTGAACCAGGCCATGATTGCGGCGCGGTTTCCATGTAGAGGCTTGGCCCAATGGGTAGAACGAATGTTGTCGCCATGCCGCCCGGCCCACCAATGTTCCTTTGTAACCAACAAGGACCATCCGTTTCGCGTGGAATGTGTGCCCTCAAAAATCTCCATTGTGAAACCATAGTCTTTCGCTTCGAATGTGTGCCGGGAATATAGCCAGCTCACCCCGACTGCAGACCACCGCCCTGGCGAATCCTTCGGCCGGTCTTTGCGCAATATTTCCTCAAAGAGAAGAAAGAATGAGGTGTCCGAAAAGCTTTTCAAAAACAACTACTCCTGTTTCGTGGTTGGGCCGCCTTTACCGCGTCGCTGCGACGATTTGGCGGGTTGAGAAAGGAGTGTCATCAATTCCATCCAGGATTTCTCGAAAAGCTGTTGCTCGTTTTCCTGAATTTCACGGCGCTTGGCGAGCCATTGATTGCAGAGCGCCATAGCAGAGTCTTGGCTACGACACGAAAACAGGTGAACACTAAATTCGGATTCTGCGCGGCGCATCTCGCGCATGCTATCGAGCCAGCCACGATTGATTTTTTCAACGCACGCAAAGAGACGCTTGCGGTCGCCGCTCATACCGCTTTTATCAACTGGAGGTGTGAGGTTTGCGTCCGAACCGAGAGGTTCTTCAAAATACTTTGTCATGGTGTCCTCGGCGGTCTAGTAAAGCAGCACCTTCTCTCGTTTTCGTTATCCCAGGACTTTCGTTGCGTGCATTGATGGACATGACCGGGGTATTCGATAGGACAGCATCGGCCGATTCAGCGCTTCCGGCCCTTTTGAAATGCGGCCTTCGTGGTGTCACTCAAAAGGCCGACCATATCGACCCACGATTTGGCAAACATCTGCTGTTCGGCGCCCAGGATCTCCAGTCGCTTTGCCATCCATTGATTGCAGACGGCCATAGCGTCTTCCGGGCCTTTGCTAGCGAACAGCTTCGCGCTGAATTCAGCCTCGACGCCCCGCATCTCCCGCATGCGGTCGAGCCATGCCCGGTTGATGTCTTCAATTCGGTCAAACAAATGCTTGCGGTCGTCGCTAATCGCGCCTTTGTCTGCTTCTTGCGTCTCGGCAGTGCTTGGCGTTTTGGTACTGGAAGTCATAGTGATATTCCTTGTTTAAGTTGCTTCAGGCGGCTCGCTCTTGGGTTTTCGACGGCTGTTGGGCTGCGGATTGTTCGAAGTCGCTTATGTAGTCGCGTGTTAGCGGCACGGTATGTTGATTTTTAGCGAGCTGAATCTGAAACACCATCAAACCGCCGTACCGAAACGCCATTTCGCTGGCGACGAGATAGAAATCCCACATCCGCTTAAACCGGTCATCGTATAGATGGCTGATCGCGTCCCAATTCTGAAGGAACCGTTCTCGCCAGAGCTTTAGGGTTTGGGCGTAGTGAAGACGAAGTATCTCAATATCGGTGACGATGAGGCCTGATGCCTCGGCTGCGGGCAGGACTTCGGACAAGGCAGGAGCGTACCCGCCGGGGAAAATGTATTTCCGTATCCAGGAATTGCCGAAGCCAGGGCCATCCATTGATCCGATCGAATGGATCAGGGCGACGCCATCGGGTGTAAGCAGATCGTGCAGCTTTCGGAAAAAGGGATGATAGTAGGGCGCTCCCACATGCTCGAACATTCCGACGGACACGATGCGATCATAAGTGCCGTTCAAATTTCTATAGTCCCTAAGTTCGAAGTGGACGCCGTGGTTCATGCCGGCGGCTTCGGCGCGCTCCTTCGCAAACTGAAGCTGCTCCGGCGAAAGTGTGACGCCATCAACACGAACATCCGCCCGGCGAGCGAGATCAATTGCCAGGCCGCCCCAGCCGCACCCGATATCCAGGACTTTCTGGTTGCGCTTAAGCAGTAATTTGGCCGCAATATGCTCGCGCTTAGCTTTTTGCGCCTCATCAAGCGTGGCGTGCGGCAGCGGAAAATAGGCGCACGAATACTGCATGTCGGAATCAAGAAACGATTTATACAAGTCCTGCGCCAAGTCATAGTGATGCGCGACGTTCCGGCGGGATCTGGAGAGCGAGTTCCATTGCGTTAGACGATGCATCACCTGGATCAGCACGCGTCCCCAGAATCGACGGCGCTGCACACCCCGAAGGGTTGTGTTTTTACCGCATAATTCGAGCAGGTCGGACATGGAGCCCCGCGCCATCGTGAGTGTTCCGTCCATGTAGGCTTCTCCCAGATAAAGGCTCGGATGAAGCGCCAATTTCCAATGCAAGGCCGGGTCGCTGAGAACGATCGTTACCGGGTCGGTATCGCTCTCTCCCGGCCCAAATCGGTGCAGGCGACCATGCGCGTCGATGACCACGAGCTGGCCAGTCTTGATAAACTTGCTCAGAAAAATCCCAAACAAGAACATAGCACCTCCCCATAAGCGAGCGAACATCTCGCCTTGTTTCCCTGCTAGGAGTTATCAGCCGTCTGGGCGATTACCGGGGAACCCCATCCCCTTCGAATAAATTGGTTCGGCTAAGCCAACCGACTGCTAGTCCCCATCCCGTTCCTCTATTTGCATCGCATCCGTTCCATACACGCGCTTCATTCGGCTACCGGCCCACACAGAGCCCGAAATTCCTCCAGCACGGCCACATAGAGGTTTCGTTTGAAGGACACGACCAGGTCTGGCAAATCGCCAGGCGGCACCCAAATCCATCCGTCGAATTCCGCATGCTGCATGTCCAGGTTGATGTCTTCATCGCGGCCCGTAAATCGCATGAGAAACCATTTTTGACGCTGACCGATGTATTTGCCGCCCCACGTCTTCCCAACAATTGTTTTCGGAAGATCGTACTGATACCAATCCATGCTTTCAGCGATGATTGTGGCGCTGTCCGTGCCGATTTCCTCCTTAAGCTCCCGAAGCGCACCAATGCGAGGGTTTTCGCCCTTGTTGATGCCGCCCTGCGGCATCTGCCAGGCGCCGCCGTCAATGTCGTTTCTGCGGCACATCAGAACGCGACCGCGGGCATTGAGCAGCATAACGCCGATGCCGAGGCGATATTTGCTGTCGGCGGGCGCAATATCGTTCATGTGGACGGTCCCGCGGTCGTCGTCCCGTTCAATGCGCGCTTTTTCACATTCGCGAACACTTGGCGCGTATGGTCGTTTGATCGCCAGACGGGAATCTCCGGTACTGGCGGCGGTTGCTGGTCAAAGACTTCGATCAGGCTCTGCACCAGTTCATAATGTTCAACCAGCACGTCCTCGATTTCGCGCGCGAGCAATCCATCAACCGATCGCAGTAGCTTCGCGAGGCGCGCCAGCGTCGCCTTCGCATTTGGCTCCGGCAGATAAGACAGGCACAAGCGGGATGCTCGTAAAGCAATCCAAGGATCGCCATCGTTGATAAGGGCGGGAAATTCCGAAGGGACCATTTCGCGCGGGAGCGACACCGATTCGAGGAGCTTTAGGGCACTGCGTCGTCGGCCGATGCTGCCGCTGCTCTCATGTCCTACTTCGCGGTCAAGCGCGGCATCCAAAAGAGCGCGGCGCGCGCGGTCGCCAAATCTTCGAATTGCCTTTTCGGCCGAAGGCCGGGTGAAATCATCACCCAGCGCTTTGATGAAATATGGCAACGCGCCCGTTTGGCGGAATTTTCCCAATGTTTCGATGACACCGGCCAATGGGCGGTCGCGTATCAGCGAAAAAAGCAGCGGCAAATCGCGCGTATCAATGGAACGTCCCAAAGCCCGCGCTGCGGCGTTAATCACGGCATCCTCGCCCGTGCGTTCAACTGGGTCGGTGATCTTGCGCGGCTCACTCAAATATGCGCGCAAAGCATCAAAGGCGCGCAATCCTTGCAGAGCCTCGACGGCATGGCGCCGTATTTCATAAAGCCCGCTTGGTTCGCGCGCAAACAAAATGGCGCGCAGCTTCGGAACAGCCGCGCTTCCGCAGGCAATCGTTTCGACCACGCCTATATCGCAGTCGTGCAAAGACACGAGTTTTGCAATCGCCGAATCGACATTGGGTTGTTTGGTATCTACCAACATCATCGTCTCAAGCTCGTGGTGCTGCTTCACTGCGGCCGGCAAACACATCCACGAACCGGGCCGCCGCACCAAGTTCGTGTTCAATTTCCATAAGACGATTATATTTGACGACGCGTTCGCCCCGGCTCAGTGAGCCGGCCTTGAGCAGCCCGCCATCCATGGCCACGGCAAAATCCGCAATGAAAGAATCCGTCGTCTCGCCCGATCGGTGTGAAATCACATAACGCCAACCCGCGGCCCGGCACAGTTCGATCGCTTCAATTGTCTCTGTAACGGTCCCGATCTGGTTCAGTTTAATAAGGGCCGCGTTTGTGGTTTGTTCAGCAACGCCCCGGCGAATGATTTGTGGGTTGGTCGAATAGATATCGTCGCCCACGATGGTAACGCGTTTGCCAATATTTGCCGTTTGCTTTTGGAAGGCAGGCCACGCGGTTTCCGCAAAGCCATCCTCAATGAGAACGATGGGATAGCGATTGACCCACCTCTCATAGAGCCCTTGCAAATCATCATCAGTTCGCGGCGTCTTGTCCCAACTGGGAATTTTGTAATGCTCGCCCTCGAAAAAGGAAGTCGCGGCCGGATCGAGCGCTATCGAAATATCCTTGCCGGGAGCATAGCCGGCCTCGGCGATTGCGAGGACGATGATTTGGCAGGCTTCTTCATTGTCCTTCAGCTCGGGTGCGAAACCACCTTCATCACCAACCGAGGCGGAATATCCTTCTCTGACGAGTATTGCCTTCAGGACATGGAAGGTTTCGGCTGCCCAGCGCACAGCTTCTGAGAATGTTGGTGCGCCGTGAGGCACAATCATGAATTCTTGGAATTCCAGTTTGTTGGCCGCATGTTTGCCGCCATTGATAACGTTCATCAACGGGACGGGCAGGCGGTTGGCCTCGGCACCGCCAAGGTAACGGTAGAGCGGGAGCCCATGCGCTTTGGCAGCGAGACGAGCGACGGCCATCGATGCGCCGAGTATCGCGTTGGCACCAAGCTTGGATTTGTTAGGCGTTCCATCCAGTTCGATCATCAGGCGGTCGATTTCCGCCTGCGCCGTGGGATCGCGTCCCATTAGCGCGGGGCGTATGATCTGCGCAACATTGTCAATCGCCCGACGCACCCCAGATCCCGCATATCTGCGGGCATCACCGTCGCGCAGTTCGTGGGCTTCATATTGGCTGGTCGAGGCGCCCGAGGGGACGCTGGCAATGGCATGCAAGCCATCGCTCAGAGCGGCCCGAACTTGCAAAGTGGGATTTCCGCGCGAGTCCAGAATTTCAAGCGCGTCCAGAGCGGCAATCGAATGCCCCATGTCAGAACCGCTTATGGCGGACAGAGTCGAGCGCCCTCACCGGGATGGGGCGCAGCATCGGCGCGGGCGGAATTGGCCCAGCCACAAGCATTTGAATATATTGATTAATTTTTCTTCTTAGCACCCGCAGCAAACTAGCAAACATGATCCTACCGTCCTCAGAGCGGTAGGAGTCATCAGCCAAACTGGCGGGTCGGGGGGACTCCATCCCCCTGGCATTGTCGAAAGAATTCCATCATGCAAAGGGTCAACCGTCAATGACACAGACGCCCTTTACGCGGTTTTTTCGGAGCCAAGATTGGGAAGTAGGCGTTGACCTACTTGGCTGCAAAGCCGATCTTTGATTCGGGAATGGAGTTTCCCGTGTAACCGCCCTCAGGGCTGATGACTCCTATCGCAGTGTCGGGCGCAACGCGCCCGGCGGAGAAGTGATAGGGAATGGCTTCTGACCCGGTACCCACGACCGATCAAAACGCAACGCCAGGGACGGGGTTCGTCCCGGCGGTTATGCCGCTTGATGAAACCTACGGGATCGAATCCGTCGGCGTCCTCATCGACCGGAGTTGTGAGACCATACCGCTTCAGACTTCCGCACTAGAAACGACGCACAAGCGGCTCCGCGGCTTGGCGGAACGACTCCGACAAGGACAGCTCCAGCTTGCTGTTGTCGGCCAATTCAAACGCGGCAAAAGCACGCTTCTCAACGCCATTCTAGGCGCCAAAGTGCTTCCATCGGCCGTGACACCCTTGACGGCTATTCCAACCTTCATCCGCGGCGGCCTCCCGTTCGGACTTCACACCGTGCGATCAGATGGTGGCCGGGAAGACCTGGAGGCAAGCAGCGTCGAGGATCTTTATACGTTATTGGCCGCCAGAGTCACGGAGAACGAAAACCCGCGCAATCAATTTGGCTATCAGCGCGTGGATGTCCTGATCGACGCACCTTTGCTCCATGAGGGCATCGTCTTGATAGACACTCCCGGCGTCGGCTCAACCTTTCGACACAATACCGATGCGGCCAAGGCCGCTCTCCCGGAATGTGACATGGCATTGTTTGTCGTATCGCCCGATCCGCCGATAACCGAAGTCGAACTTATTTATCTCCGCGAGTTGCAAGCGGTCACGTCCAACATCGTCATTGTTTTGAACAAGATAGATTTGGTGGATGCGGAAGATAGAATTCTGAGCGAGCGGTTTCTCAGCGATACCGTTGTAAAGACGGCGGGACTGAAAACGCCATGGTTCTTCAGTGTCTCGGCGCGGAACGCGCTTGATGCAAAACTCCAAAGCAAAAATGACTTGCTCGCCAAGAGCGGTCTTCCCGCTCTCGAAAGCTATTTGACAAATTTCGCGCGAACCCAGCGCCACGAAGTGTTGGAGGCGGCAGTCGCAGGCAAGGCGGCTGCTCTCGTGCAGGAAATGATTTTCGAGGTAGATTGCTGGCTTGCCATATATCGAATGCCTGTCGAGGATTTGTCGGACAGGCTTGCTCAGTTTGTAACGTCCGGCGAAACGTTTGAAAGAGAACGCAGGGTTAGTCACGATATTCTGTCCGCCGACCGCGTGCGATTAATGTGCGACCTCGATGAAAGGGCGGCCACGCTGCGCAAAGCCATTAAGCACAACCTATATCGTGAGATAGATGGGATGTTGGCGCACGGTGTATCCGAGGAAGAGATCGTCGCCAAACTGCAAACCCGAATTCCCAAGATGTTCCAATCGGAGTTCGATGACTTTGAAACGGACGCGCGCGGCGTCTTGAAAGTCCTACTCCACACACACCAGGAAAAGGGCGATTCACTCATAGGCAATGTGCGGCGCCTGGCTTCGACCCTGTTGGAAATACCCTATGCCGCTCCCGTCGCGGATGACGCTTTCCTCGCAAACAAGACGCCCTATTGGGTCACAGCGCCGCGCGAATCCTTGGCGGCGCTTCCCACCGTCATCGACATACTTCTACCGACGGGAATGCGTCTTGAGCGAGTTCGGGCGCGACTTAGGCGCCAGATCGACGATATCACCATTCGGAATGTTGAGAATCTGCGCTGGGCGCTCCGGCAAAATCTTGAAGCATCTATCCGGGGCTTTCAGACACAACTCGACGAACGATTGAGATTGTCTCAGGAGGCGACCGCTATGGCAATAAAGGAGGGGATCAAACGCCGTTCGGCTGCCCAAGCGAGCACTCATGAAGACATGGAACGCCTGACTTCCGCCCGGCAGCGTTTGGTGACGATTGTTACGCGATTGGAGATGGCGAAATGACCGCGGAAAGCCAACGGGCGGTCCCGAATCTAAGACGCCTTGTTCTCGACGTGGACAAGGCGGTGCGTGCTCCAAGTCTTGTGGAAGTCGCCGCCGCCATTCAAGGCTGCGATGGAGTGGAAGCCTGCAACATCACCGTAACGGAAATCGACATCGAAACGGTCGGTACGAATATCACCATCGAAGGCGTCAATCTCGACTATGACGCCATTGTGCGGGCAATCGAGACGACCGGAGCGGTTGTTCACGGACTCGACCAGTTGATCGCTGGTGATCGAATCCTTGAGAATGTTCCGCGCGCCCGATGAGCGTCCGAGCGTGGATTGAAAGCCCGAGGACGCGATTGGATGTGACGGCCGGGTTGGTGGATGGAATCCTAACGGCGCTTACCTTGGCGTCCGGCAAGATTCTGGGTCCGGCGACCGGGCTGAACGTCAATTTTGCGCTTCGCGTCGGTACTGCGACGGCCCTCACCACGCTGTTCGTATTTTTTGTCGCGCACTATGCCGAGTTGCGCGCCGAGATCCATCGAGCGGAACGTGAACTCAATCTGTTGTCCCATGGAAAGCTCGCCGCCGGCGCCCTGGGGCGCCGGGCGGTGCAGGAGGCGTTCGCGGGCTCTTTGGTTGCCGCGCTATGCGGGCTTGTTGGTGCGATGGTGCCGCTCTTGCTGTGTTATGCGTTGCCCAACCCGCGATGGCTGGGTCTATCCATCACGGTAGCTTTTCTGGGTGTGTTGGGCGCCGCACTGGCGCACAGCTTTCACGGGACCAAGCGATCTTGGGCGCTCACGTTGATGCTTGGGGGCGCCGCGCTTGTCTGGATTGGGCTGCAACTTGACATTGCGGCCTAAATGTCTCCGTTGACCTCCATCGACTTGGGAACTTTAGCCAATATTCTATCGCAAAAAGGATCCAAAATATCAATCCGCGATTGAACTAACACCATCTGTTCCGACATAATTGGAAAAGGGGATGGGGTTCCCCCTTGTAACCGCCCGCAGGGCTGATGACTCCTACCGTGACGTGCAACGGTGGGACTGTGTCAGCACTATCCCACGTTTCGGTGGATAGAAAGGGTGAGTGTCGCAATGCCCCAAGACCATCTAAGCGCGATGCGAATTCTCCCACCTTTGGCGGCGAGCTTATTTTTGATTGGCGTCGCTAGTTTTGGGTCATGGGCGCATGCAACCGCCCCGCCGAGATGAACATGACAGGCGCACTCAAGACATTACCATTTGAGAATCGCTGGACCAGTGGCGACAAGGCACACCATTGGTACATTCAGCTAGAAAGAGAAGGCGTGGAGAGTGTGAGCTTTCAGCACGCGATGCACGATCTCGCGAGCGAATCGGACGCCGAAGCAACTATACCGCGAGAGTTTGTAGCAGCTTGGCTCGCTTATCATGCTCAAGCAAAGGCTCAACGAACATTCCGGTGGCGCATCATTTTCTTAATTCTGATCTTGATCGGGGTGGCCGCGTCCCTGGTTTCGGCTTGGTACGGCTTTCGCGTCTACGCACTTATGCGTTAGGCAACCCACGAGCGCGCAAACGGGGCAACCAGCGATCCAAATCAGCGGCGGGTGCAAGAGATCGCGCCATGCTCCGCAACCAACAAGCACCACCGGCGTTCCAGTTCGGCGTCTTCGGATCGGAAGACCAGCGGCAAAGGGTTCTGCCGGGCAGCAGCCGAACCGCCCCATGATGGGCTGATGAGTCCTTTCCCCGTCTTGCGGGAGAAAGGGCTTTGTCGTGACGGATGCTCAAGACAGTGAGGATGGCGCGGGGCCATCGGCCAGCAAGACGCTGTCCGATGCCACCCCAGCTATCGAAGTGCGCGCCTTGGTAACACGGCTGGGCACGCAAATTGTTCACCAAGACCTCGACCTCACAGTAAGAAGCGGGGAGATTGTAGGGCTGGTCGGAGCCTCGGGGTCGGGCAAATCCATTCTCCTACGGGCTTTGCTCGGTCTACTGCGACCCGAACGTGGAGCGATACGGATATTTGGAACGGAAATCACAACGGCGTCGGAGGCCGAAAAACAAAACCTGAAATCAATGTGGGGTGTGGTGTTTCAGGAGAATGCCCTATTCTCGGGGTGGACCGTCCGCGAAAACATCGAAATCGCATTGCGGCAATGCATAAACCTCTCCGCCGATCTGATGTGGCAGCTCGCCGAGATTAAAATCGCGATGGCGAAATTACCGCCCGAGGTCGGCGATCAATTTCCGTCGGAATTGTCGGGTGGCATGCGGAAGCGTGCCGCATTGGCGCGCGCGCTTGCCACGGACCCCCGATTGTTGTTGCTGGATGAGCCGACCGCCGGCCTTGACCCGGTGGTGGCAGCCCAATTGGACAGCCTAATTCTTTCGCTTCGAGATATGCTTGGGGTTTCTGTGCTGTTCATCACGCACGATCTCGATTCAATGCATCGTGTATGTGATCGCATTGCCGTATTGGCCGACAAGAGAATTGTCGCGACGGGCACACCAGAACAGCTATCGGAATGCGATCACGAATTTGTACGCGCGTATTTTCGTAACCCGCGGGCGGCAGCGGCCGCCGCATCGGCGAGTCGCTTTCGCAAAACCTCTAATGTCTCTAACCGTACACATCAAACAAATTGAAACTGCGGTTACAAAAAATATGTGCGGGCGGAGCGTGGCGAATGTACGAGCCATAACATGCATCCGTTTTTCAGGATGATCTGCAACATTCGGGAAAGCATGTGACGGAGTTTTTTTCTCAGTTTCTGTTTTCGTCAGGCGCAACACGCATAAATTGCATGGTCGTACATTCAACAACGGACATGCGTAATGGGTGTTTCGTCAAGATGGAGCGGAGGAAATATTCGGCGCGCAGTCGAACCACAATAGCGAGAAACGACATGACCATAACATCTGAACAACATCTGCCGCTGCCTGCCAATTGGCAGAATACCGAAACCTATCGTTGGATGGGTTCTTTGCCACGCACGGCGTGGGCTTGGGAACTGATGCGCCGCAACCCTGACTATCGCGCTCTGTTTTCTCGATTGGGCCCGGCGTCGGCAGGCGAGGATGGCGAACTCTGGCCGTTGATGCGTCTTGAAGACCCGGAATTGGATGCGCGCTCCGCCGCTGTCTTTTGGCGCTGCGATGTCTGCCCTGAAGTCTTGCCGGTCGCGGCTTCCATCGAATTCCGCAACCCTGAAGTTCGGCGTCTATCGCTGCGAGACGTGCATTGCCGTGTTTTCACGCTCCCCGGAGGTGGCGATCATTGCCATGTGCTGTTTGCCCAGCAGGGTCGGTTCTTCCAATTGTCGGTTTGCGGCGCGTCGCATCTGGATGACGGCCTATTGCTGACTCCCGTGTTATCAGATCCAGCTCTGTACGCGGCACGCCAACTGGCGATCCGCCGCCTCGGCGATCTCGTCAGTTCCGGTTGTCTCCGCCTCTCTTTCTATCCGCAGGTCGCCCGTAGCGACCGCATGACGCGTGTGGTGCAGGCGCTTGACGGTGAGATGGCTGGCGTCCCCCATCGCGATATCGGTATTGCCTTGTTTGGCCGTGACCGCGTTGAGCGCGAATGGCACCATCCGCACAATTATCTGCGCGATCATGTTCGGCGCGCTATCGCCCACGGCCGCGAACTCATGCTGGGCGGCTTTAGGCGGCTTCTGCAATGATCCGCCTTTAGCGGAGCAGATCGCGGAAGCCGTATTGCGTCATCCAGCGCGCCCGCGTGAGGTGGCTTTCGATGACACGTTCCGCGCGGTGGGGCTCCTTCGCCGCATCTATGCCGAACAACTCCAGTGCAATTGCTTCCTGGTCCGCGTGGGCGGCGATTGCGTCAAGGAGCCGGACATACAACTCCAAATGGGCGCGGTCATATTCGGTTAGCCGGTCCGACCAGGGCGCTTCATCTTCAATGTGTGGAAGGTGGTGCTTGGCTTTTCCCACGCCCGCGATTCCTCAACTACGCAACCGACTCGGGGCATCACGGGCCTGGTGGCCGGACGTTTGTAACCGTCGCACGCAACGGCATGGCACCTTTAGGCCGGAGCCCTGGACATAATGCCATCGCCCGGCCGCATGGGCCGAGCGCGCGTGGGGTTACAAAGCCCCCTGAGCGATTTTGCGCTCAGAATCGCAACCTCGCAGAAACAGGTGATTCCTGCAAAAGAAATTCGGCATTTGGCAGGGAATCGGCCGGTTTTTGG
>JBAVOL010000078.1:0-35990 GCA_049692035.1 Rhizomicrobium sp. | reverse complement strand
AAATCGGCAAGGGCATGTGGGCTGCGCCCGACCGCATGGCCGACATGCTCGAGCAGAAAGTGGCACACCCACGCGCCGGTGCGAGTACCGCCTGGGTACCCAGCCCCACGGCCGCGACGTTGCATGCTACCCACTATCATCTCGTCGATGTCTCCGCCCGGCAGGCCGAGCGTCTGGCCGAACCCGTCGTGCCGCTCGAACAATTGTTCAGCATCCCGCAGGCGAACCCCCGCGACTGGACGCCTGAAGACGTGCGCGAGGAATTGAACAACAATGCGCAAGGCATTCTGGGCTACGTCGTACGTTGGGTGGATCAGGGAATCGGCTGCTCGAAAGTTCCCGACATCCATGATGTCGGACTGATGGAGGATCGCGCGACGTTGCGCATTTCTTCGCAGCACATGGCGAACTGGCTGCTCCATGGCGTGGCCACGCGCGAACAAATCGAGGAAACGCTGGTGCGCATGGCTGCCAAAGTCGACGCGCAAAACTCAGACGATCCAGCGTACCGTCCGATGATGAATAGAAGGACTGAGAGCCTCGCCTTCCAGGCAGCACGCGCCCTCATCTTCGAAGGGCTCAATCAGCCCAATGGATACACAGAATTGCTTTTGCACAAATTCCGCGCTCAGGCGAAGGCCAATGTGCAGTCGCGATGCCAATGAAGCTGCACTCCGAATAGCTATGAACCCAGCCCCGTATTGCGTTGCTTGCTCGGTTCCATGATTTCGAAGACATTTCCGTCGGGATCGCGGCAATATGCGGCTTTCATTCCTCCGCCGATAAAGGTGATGACGGGCGAATGGATGCGCACGCCTGCGGACTTTAGCCTTTCATAGGTCGCGGCGATGTCGTCGACCTCTACGCCGAAGTGGGAATAGCCGCGATCGCTCACCGGATATTCCTTGTCTTTGGGCTTCGAGTTTGCGAACTCGAAGAGCTCGAGGTTCAGTGTGCCCTTGCCGATCATACACATTCTCCCCTGGACGCCGGGAATGTCCATGATCGCCTCGAACTTCTCGCCGCCGAAGGGGAAGACCTCGCAGAGCTGCTCCATTCCCAGCATATCGCGGTAGAATGCGATCGACCGGTCGATGTCGGTAACGGAAATGCCGACATGGCTGAATCTCATCACTGTGCCTCCCGTCTCAGAGCGCCCGCGTGGTGCGGAAGTTTTCGAGCAGCTGGGCGCCATCTTTGCCCGCGACGATTTCGGGGATGGTGCTGCCGCGCTCGGCGACGATCACCTCGTCGCGCACCAGCATGTGGCCCGCCACTTCCACCGAGCCGCCCAGCACCATGGCCGCATACCAATCGCCTCGCGTGGTGGCCGGAATCGTCCCGCCCGCCGCCAGCTGAGTATTGCGGATGATGGCGCGGTTGGGATCGTTACGTTCGCCGAGATCCCATTGCCAGCCGGGCGTGAGCCTTGTCTTCCACATACTTTCCGCGCCTTCGAGCGACAAGGCGGAGTGGCCTTCATTCCTCCTATTGATTCCTTCTCGCGCCTTGAACACATGCGTACCGCCCTGCAGCGTTGGATGGTCGCGGTATTCGGGGCCGTAGCCGCCGCCCGACCGTGCGAGATCGCCGAATATCTCGAGCAGGCGGCATCCCATCGTCCCGATCACCAGCGGACCATATTCGATCGAGGGCGCCGCGACGAAGACGTCGCCGGGCTCCATGTACCAGTCGCCGATCAAGCAGCGACCTTCGATGACGACGACCACCGTCCAGCAATCGTGCCAGTGCATCGGCCAGATCTGATTGGGCGGCATACGGATATCGGGTAGAGCATAGATGAAGTCGTCCTGATCATTGCCGAGCATGACGATTTCGCTCCAAGTCTGCCCTCCCGGAATATCATTGCGCGTCTCGCCGTTAGGCCCGGCCATGCCGCCGGGATAGAGCCGGCGCAGGCTCACGCCGGGCGCAAGCGCCTCGACATGAAAATGTTTGGTTGGAACCATGGATCGAATGGGGGCATTCATCGCGTCCTCTCCTCTACTGACTTGGTCGCCGCGCGGTCGGACTTCGCGGCGGCATGTCTGTTGCCGATACCTAAGTCCTAGACCGGGCTTTGCTCTGGCGCCTTGACGCTGCGGGTCAGATAGGACCGTTCGCCGGGCTTCACCCCGGCCAGCACGATCCGCTGCATCAGCCGTGTGCTTTTGTAGTCCGGTACAGCGTAGTGCTGGACCGACCGATTGTCCCAGAAGGCCATATCGTTGGGAGTCCACTTCCATCGCATGGTGAAGTCTGGCCGTTCTACATGTCGGAACAGGAATGACAACACTGCCGCGCTTTCCAGCGGCTCGAGCTCGACAATACGGGTCACGAAAGATTCATTGACATAGAGCGCCTTGCGCCCCGTCTCCGGATGCGTGAGGACGACCGGGTGTGTCTGCTCGCGCGCATTGCGCGCACTGTAGGCTTGTTCAAAGCGCGCGCCGTACTCGCGCATGCGAACGAGGGTGAGGTCCACCGTGTGAACTGCCGTCAATCCGCCGAGCATGCGTTTCATCGGCTCGGACAGCGCGTCCCAGGCGGCATACATGCTCGACCAGCAGGTGTCGCCCCCGAAGGCCGGGACCTGCACCGCGCGCAGCGCGGTGGCGATCGGAGGCTTGGCGAGCGATGTCGTGTCCGCGTGCCAGACGGCAGTGGCATGTCGCGTGTAGCTGAGGTCGCCGGTCTGGACGTCTTTCGGCCGATCGTGGTCCGTGCCAGTGGACTCCTCCTTCTGCGGTAGCCCGAAATTCTCCATGAAGGCCCAATACTGATCGAGCGTGATGTCCTGATTGCGAAAGAAGATCACGCCATGATCGAGCAAGGCCTGACGCAGGACCCCAACGGCATCGGCCGACAGGGAATCCCGAAGATCGACCCCGCCGACAACAGCTCCGATATTGCCGGTAATCTGCTGGACCGTGATATCGTTTGTGGAATTCATCTGACCTGTTACTCCCTCTCGAAACAGTGGATATTCACACCACCCTGGCCGTCCAGCCACCATCGACCGGGATCACCGTGCCTGTGACATAGGATGCGCGGTCCGAGGCGAGGAAGGCGGCGACCTCCGCTTGCTCGCTCGCCTGCGCCGGCCGCCCGAATGCCGACTTCGCGCCCATATGCGCCAGCGTTTCGGGAGTGATGTCATTCATCATCTCGGTGAGGGTGAAGCCCGGCGCGATGACGTTCACCCGCACGCCGTGCTTGGCGTAGTCGAGGGCGAAGACCTTGCTCACCATGTGCACTCCGGCCTTGGCAGCGGTATAGGGGAGAGGAGCGAGTTGCTCGCCGTTGACGCCGGCGACCGAGGTGAAGTTGACGATTGAGCCCCCGCCGGTCGGGATCATCGCCTTGGCCGCTTCCTGAGTGCAGAACATGACGCCGCGCAGGTTGGTGGCCGTCATCAGCTCGTACTCGTCGCGCGTAAAATCGAGTTCTCCCCGACGCCCGCCCTGCGTTCCCGCGACATGCATCGAGGCATCGACGCGACCGAAAGTCTTGAGCGCGAAGGCGAACATCGCCTTGATCTCGTCCTCCTTACTGACGTCGGCGTGGAAAGGGACGACGGCGGCCCCCAACTGCTCGGCCACGTTCTTCTCGTCGCCGCTGAAATCGACCGCAAGCACCTTTGCGCCTTCGCGGACGAAGACATCGGCGCAAGCCCGACCGATGCCCCGCCCGGCGCCGGTGATCACAGCGATCTTCCCGCTCAGCATGCCGATTGGCGTGTGTGACACTTCCCTCATCTGCTTCTCTCCGAAATTTTGCGGCGTATTATTGATCTTTTTCATTCACGCCTAGCGCTCGCCCTCACGATAGATAATTTTCCGGATATTGCTCCGACTACACCTCAATCGCGCCGCAGCAACATCGCGCCGAAGCCGTAGCCGCCATTGGCGACGATGCAGGTCTTGGCATCCTTGACCTGACGGCCGCCGCCCCGGCCCCAGAGCTGAACGCAGGACTCGTGGATATGGCCGTAGCCGTGGAAGCGTCCGGCGGAGAGCTGGCCACCGCTGGTATTGAGCGGAAGTTCTCCGTCGACGGCAATGCGCGTACCGCCCTCGACGAAACGCGCGGCCTCCCCTCGGCCAACGAGGTGGAGCGCTTCCATCCACATCAGCGTATGGATAGAGAAACCATCATAAATCTGGGCGCAATCCACGTCCTTGGGTTTCAGGTCGGTGCGCGACCACAACACATCGCCGGCCCTATTGGCTTGGAGGAAGGAGAAATCACCGATGTGGACGCCAGCCCCGATACCGCCGAGCGACATGCCGACCGATTCGATAAGGATCGGCGGATTCTTGAGGTCGCGCGCGGCATCCTTGTGCGACAGCAGGATTGCAGTGGAGCCGTCGATATGGCTGTCGCAATCAAATAGCCGCAGCGGCGACGATATGATCCTCGACTGCATATAATCGCCAATGGTGATCGGCTTCTTGTAAATGGCATTCGGATTATGCGCAGCGTTCTTGCGGCTATTGACGGCGATCGCGCCGAGTTGCTCAGAGGTCGCGCCATATTTGTCGAAATAGGCCTGGGCATAGAGCGCAAAGCTGTTGACCGGCGAATACGCGTGGAACGGAACCGACCAGGCGTTGCCCCCTTCGACCCGGGTGCTGCGCGAACCAGACAAAAGTGTCGACTGCTTCGAGTTCAACCGCGCCGTCGCCTGCGCGACCGAGCGATAAATCAGTGCATGGCGCGCCAAGCCGTTGGCGATCGCCATGATCATCGCGAAGATCGGCCCCATATGCGAATGTCCGTCGGCGGAGGAGATGACGAAATGAGGCTTGATGCCGAGCGCGTAGACGGCATCGGTGGTGCCCACCGGTGCTATGCCGCCACCCTCCAGCGATTTGCCGGGATAGGTGCCGATGCCATCGATGTCGGCCATGGTCAGCCCAGCATCCGCCACCGCCTGATGGCAGGCATCGAGCGTAAGCTGCATGGCAGAGCGTCTAGACGGGCGGCCAACCTCGGACTGGCCGATTCCAGTGATGCAGACATGATCTTCCGCTTTCCAGTCAGCCACGGGCGGTCTCCTCCGGCCGGAACAGCGGTAGCCACACATCCTCCTGCTGCTCGAAGCACACCTCGACCGGCATGCCGATTTTCACCGTCTCGACTGGTGCCAGGACATTGGTCAAGACATAAAGCTCGGGCTGTTCGGCAAGCTCGACGGCGGCATAGACGAACGGGACTTTCAGCCCTGGCGTCCAAGGCTCGTAATTGATCGTGTAGGACGCCACACGCCCCTTGCCGGAAACGATGGCGGGCGCGATGGCCTCGCTGCCGCAGGCAGGGCAGCGGGGGAAGGGAGGGTGCTGGTAGCGTCCGCAATCACCGCAACGCAGGATGCGTAGATGTCCATCCGCACCAGACTGCCAGAAGAAAGTGGTTTCCGGTTCGAGCTTTGGCAGCTTGCGTGTCGGCTGCGGTTCGGTGTCGTTCAACGCCCGGCTCCCTTTATCTTGATTTGAGCTTTGCCGATCCCGGCTCGAGCGCCTAATGAACGAGAAAGTCTGAACTTGCCGAATCATGATGTCAAATGCATTTTCGGAGCTTCCGTAATGAGAAATTAGAATATGTTTCGCAGGGCTGTGCCGCCACGCTGCGCATGCTCACACGAACCCGTCACGCCGTTGTGCTCGGCCGCCTCTTGAATTTCACGAACGCGTCGGAATCGTACGCCTTCAGCGCGTTCTCGTGGCTGATCTTGTCAGTCTCATTGACGGAACCAGATTGATGAATTCTCACAATTGTTCGGATCCATAACGGATTCATCACGCAAAATTTCGAACGAGCCCGCTCCATTTGCGAGAGGCTTCCCACGAAACCTGCCAAATAGCGTTACGAATACTCCAATTCTCGACTGAGGTTTATCAGCCGGTCCATCACCCTTTCGGCAATAGGCGACATCGTTCGTCGCTTGAGATAATACGCAATCATGTCGGCACGTGGTTTTTCAGCAAGCCAGGAGATTGGAACCTGCGTCAGCGTCCCATCCATGATCCTTTCCCTTGCCGCTACGGGCGATGTAACCCAGACAGCATCGCTGCCTGCGGTGATCTGCATTAGAACGTCATAATCTTCGACCGTTACTGCCGGCCGCTTGCGCGGCATCGCGCTGATGAAAACTGGTTCTTCATCCTCAAGCTCGAACGACCGGACACGCAAAATCGGGAACGGATTGATATCCTCAGGACTGAGCTTTCCACGTTGCGTCAGGGGATGGCCCGTCCGAACGACAAATGCCAAGGGAAACCGCGCGAGCAGAACGCCGGTGAACGGCGAATGCGTGGGCATGTCCAGCCCGGTGCAAACGCAAATTTGGATGCTTTCGTCGATCAGCATTGAGAGCAATTTTTTCGGCGCGCCAATCGTCACGTTCGCGTGGAAGCCGGGCCTCGTGATCATTTCGGTCATAAGCGGCGCCAATAGGGTCCTCGCGGCAAGGGGCGCCATACCGATCGCAATATGCCCCCCATCACCCCTGGCTGCATGGCTGACCATGTCCGTCAATTCGGCCTCGCTTCGAAGCAGCGCCTCGGCGTGACGGATGAACTCCCTGCCTGTCGCGGTGATCGCAACCATGTTGCGATTGCGGTCGAAGAGCCGGATTTTGCACTCATCCTCCAGCGCCTGAATGCTACGCGAGAGCGCTGATTGCGTGAGGTTGAGCGCTTCCGCCGCCTTCGTGAAATTCAAGAGGCGGCCGAGCACGACGGCATGACGAAGTTTCCTGAGTTCCATATTCAGAATACTCATTACGACAACGTTCAAAATGCATTGGATGCCGCCTGCCAGCAAGCACAAACTCTCTGCGTCCGACCAGCCCATACAGTGGAAGCGGCTTGATCGGCAGCTCAAGCGGTCAACTGGTCTGAAGCGGTGGAGGCCATCTTGAGTTCCACGGAAACAAATTCGTTAAAGCGTGCAGCGACCGATATCGGCACCCTCTCTCGCTGCGCCACTGCGGGCCATGATCGTGCGCGACGCTCAGCCGGCTGACCGAGACCGCAACGACTTCGACTTTTTCGAGATCATTCAAACAGGAGATCAAAATCATGGGCTACAAGGTGATTTCTGCTGACGACCACATCATCGAACATCGCGACCTGTTCGCTACGCGCTTGCCGATGGAATTTCGCGATAAGGCGCCGCGGATAGTACGCGGGGCCGACGGCGGCGACGGCTGGTCGTGGGACGGAAAGGCGCCCGCGCGCACGCTCGGCATCGAGGCCACGGCGGGGCGCGCGACCCGAGCTAGCGGCTTCAAGTGGGAGGATATCCTGCCCGGAAATTACGATGGCGGCGAGCATCTGAAGGACATGGACAAAGCCAGTATCGATGCCGCGATAATGTTCCCAACAATCACGCTTTTGTCCTGGTCGATGGGCAAGTCGCCCTTCGCGCTCGCCATGATGCAGTGTTTCAACGACTGGATGATGCAGGATTTCTGCGGGGCGGATCCGAAGCGGCTGATCGGTCTGCCGATGCTGCCGGTCAATCACGGGATAGAGGCCACGCTCACCGAATTCGAACGTTGCCTGAAGATGGGCGCCAGGGGCATCCACATCCCTGTCTTCCCCGACCTGCCCTATGTCGACCGTAGCTACGATCCGCTCTGGTCAGCTGCGGAGCAGGCCAACGTGCCGCTGTGCATGCACCGCACGTCGGGAGGTAATGATCCGGCGGGCAAGAGCAACTTCCAATTCAACGTGCCCGGGCTCAATATCGCGGGCTCCGTTGTCCGCTTTTTCGCGGGGGTAGAGCCGCTGACCAATCTGATCTTCACTGGCGTGTTCCAGCGGCATCCCAAGCTGATGGTCGTGGACGCGGAAGTGAATTTCGGCTGGATGCCGTTTTGGAAGCAGACGATGGACGATTGCCATGAGCGGCAGAAGGGCTGGGCCAAGTTCCCCTTCGACCACTCGCCAGGCGAAACGCTGGGCAAGAATGTCTTCGTCACCGTCCTCGACGACAAGGTTGGCTTCGACGCTGTGGCGGATGAGCCATGGCTCGCCGATGTCGCGCTCTTTTCCACTGACTATCCGCACAGTTTCTGCCTGTGGCCAAACACGTTCGACGACATCGAGCGCGTCGCCAGCGATCTCGACGCCGCCTCGAAGACTAAGATCCTCGCCGGCAATGCTATCAGGGTGTTCGGGCTGAACTGACCACACAGCGCGCCGCGCATTCTTTGTCAGAAACGAAGCTGAGTTCTGCATGGAGAAACCGCTAATCGATTTCTTGGCGCGTCCGGTCAAGTTTGTGGAAGCGATGACTGGGGAAAACGTCGATTAGGATCGAGTGGAGTTTTGGTTTGGCACAGGCTCTTCTTGTTGCCGGTCCATTCACCTGCTTGGCCATTTGGGAGAAGACGTCAATGGCACAGATATTCGATGGGATCCGCATCATCGACCTTACTCAGGGCATGGCCGGCGCCCTGACGACAATGATCTTCGCCGATTATGGCGCGGAGGTTATCCGGCTTGAACCTCCCGGCGGCGACCCGATGTGGGACCACCCCGCCTATCTGCTGTGGAACCGCGGCAAGAAAAGCGTGGCAATCGATTGGCGGGATGAAGCGGGCCGTGCACAGGCGCGCCGGCTGGTCGAAGGAGCCGATATATTCATCGAGAGCCTGCGCCCTGGGCGGGCGGCCGCGCTCGGCCTCGATCATGAGTCGCTGCGCCTGGCCAATCCCGCGCTCATCTATCACTCGCTCTCGCCGTTCGGCCAAGATGGCCCCTACAAGGATTTCAAACCCTATGACGGAATCATAAACGCCAAATCAGGCCGCATGCGTGATCAGGTAGGCTGGCAAAAAAACCGCCCAACTTTTCGCGCCGTCAACGACATATCCTATCATACTGCGATGTTCACGTTGCAGGCGATCGCCGCCGCGCTGCGCGTCCGTTCGGAGACCGGGCGGGGCCAGAGGCTGGAAGGCACGCTGCTGTCCGGCGTTACCGCCCCGAACAACAACTGGCGATTGTTCGCGGGCCAGGAAATTCCGCCCGACCTCTATCCCGGAGAACTTTCCAAGGAAGCTGTTGCGCGCGGCGAACTGGTGGCGGACCGTCACGAGTCCGATCCTCATACTGCCACGCCCAGCCAGATTTGCGTCGAGACCAAGGACGGACGCTGGATCATGCATTCTCATATCCAGCAGGACCTGTTCGACGCCTGGATCGACACGATCGGCTTCGGCTGGATCCGTGAGGATCCGCGCTATCGCTCTGCCCCGAATATTCCCAACAGAGAAGATCGCATCGCACTCAATTTGCAGATCTTCGACCGCTTCAGGGAGAAGTCCGCGCTCGAATGGCGCGAACTGTATCGCCGGAACCCCGATTGCGCCGGGGAGATCATGCAAACCACACAGGAGGCGCTGCACCACGAACAGTTCATCGCCAACGGCCATTTGATCGAGATCGACGATCCGCGCGTGGGCAAGATGCAGCAGATCGGTCCCTTTGCGAAAATGAGCGAGACACCGGCGCGCATATCACGTCCAGCTCCAGCGCCAGGGCAACATACCGAGGAAATCCTGTCAGAACCGGCGCGTTCAGCTCCGCAGATCACGCCTCGCGGCGGGATTCCGGGCCGACCACTTGAAGGCATCACTGTGCTGGAGTGTGCGAGCTGGCTGGCCGCGCCATTCGCCGGCGCGCTTCTGGCCGATCTGGGCGCGACAGTGATCAAGGTCGAACCCGTTTCGGGTGATCCTTATCGCCGAATGCCGGCCAACGAGAACATGATCCGCGCGTTTCAAGGCAAAAAGAACCTCGCTCTCAACCTGAAGAGCAAGGAAGGGCTCGAGATATTCTATGAGCTGGTGAAGCAAGCCGACATTGTCATGCACAATTTCAGGCCCGGCGTGCCGCAGCGGCTCAGGATCGATTACGAAACGCTGAAGGCGATCAAGCCTGATCTCGTCTATGTCTATGCAGCTTCCTACGGCTCGGCGGGGCCGGATCGCCTGCGTGCTGCATTTAATCCCACAATGGGCGCCTTCTCGGGCAATTCGGTGTTCCAGTCGGGCGAGGACAACAAGCCCAAAGGTGACCAGTCGCCCGATCCGATAGCGGGCAGCGGTGTGGCGACGGGGATGATGCTGGGCCTCGCCGCGCGCGTGCTAACCGGCAAGGGGCAGTACATCGAGACCTCGATGATGAACTCGAACGTCTATTGCAATTCGGACGACGCCTTCAATTTCGCGGGCAAGCCGGCTCGCGTCGTGCCGGACAAAGCGCAATTGGGGCTCGAAGCGACATACCGCCTCTACGAGACCGCCGACGGCTGGGTCTTTCTGGCCGCGCAGTTCGACGCGGAGTTTACGGCGCTCTGCCACGCGCTGGGACGCGACAACCTTCCACAGCAGGAGCGCTTCGCGAGTTGGAAGGCGCGCATCACGAACCGTCGGGCGCTAGAGGCGGAACTCGAGCCGATCTTCCTGACGCGCACAGCCGATCAATGGGAGGCATTCTTGCTGGCCCGGGACATCGGCTGCGTCCGTGCCGACAAGGTCTCGCATGTGCGTTTTCTCCACGAAGATCCACAGTCTCGCGCGATCGGTTTCATGACGATGACGAAGAGCCAGGAATTCCTTGAACAGGCACCGCAGGGCCAATATTGGCGGCATGCGCCGACGGTGAAATTCTCCGACACGCCGTGCGAGGCGGGCAAACCTTACGAAGGCCTTGGCGCGCACACGAGACCGGTGTTGCAGCAACTAGGTTACGATGCGACCGCCATTTCGCGATTGGCGGAAGCGAGAGTGATCGGCCCTGACCCTTCCGAAAATGATATCCGGCAGTCGCGATGATGAAGTTTACCCGTGATGGGAGCGGCGACGGCTTCGAATGTTTCGACCGCGCCGGGTGGAGATCGGCCAGTTTATTGCTGTCGCATGAGTTTTTTCATACGCTTCAACGCCCGTTCGGCAAGTGGTGAGCTTACGCGCCCCTGAAGCTTTCCCATGTGTATCGGCGTCGCCGATAGCGGGAGACCCTCAACCCGAATTTTCCTCAGTCGCCCTTCCTCAATGTCGCGACCGACAAAGGCCAAAGAGCATATGCAGATGAGGTCGCTTCCCAATACGGCGTCGCGCAGTATGTGATAATTATCACAAACGAAGCGCGCCCGACTCAGCACATTTTCATCGATCGGGGGATCGACCGAACTGGCCCACGGATATTCGGCCAAATCGTCGAGCGTCAAATCCTGCCGTTCGGCCAATGGGTGGGTGCTGCGTACTACGCACACCGGTGTCATCTTACCGACTTGCCGAATTTCGAGTGTCGGGTTCGGTTCAATGTAGCCCTCGGGAAAGAAAAACATTTCGATTCTGTCGTGCTGCAGTTCTTCCAGCAGGATCGAACCCGGTCGGATCAAAACGCGAAGCTGAGCCTTCGTTTCGGCGGAGAAAAAATCTGTCGCCAATCGCGACAACAACTGGCTCGCCAGTAGTGGCGCGAGACCGATAAACAGCTGGCCCGCGTCGCCGGTGCCGAACAATTTGAGATTGTTGTCAAAGACCCGCATCGCCTGGAGCAATGGTTGTGCTTGGGCGATCACTTGCCCGCCCGCGGCAGTGACATGCACGCCATGCCCCAGCCGATCGAATATCTTGAACCCGTAGAGCGTCTCCAGCGAGGCGATGCTGCGGCTCAGCGCCGGCTGGCTGATGTTCAGCTCGATCGCCGCCTTCGAAAAGCTGCCCGTTCTGGCTACCGCCACCAATTGCTGCAGTTTATCGATCGACAGGCTCATAACAAAACCGCATAGCCTTAGGACAATTTTGTATTGGACAACATAGTTGTCAGCGCTCAGATTGTCAGCCTCGAAACCAGGGGGGCGCAGATTTTGGCCGCCAGGCTTTGCGCGCAACCACCGGTGTCGGGAGGTATTCCGTTCAGACTGCTATCCATATCCTTACGGAAGGCCCCCCAGCAGACGTAATTGACGTGGAATCTATCGTTCGGAGTAAAGATGTTTAAGCAGGTGTGCTTTTTCAAAAAACGTCCAGATATGTCCATGGATGAATTCATGGACTATTACGAAAACCAGCATTCCAAGCTTGGGCAGAAAATAGGAACGTCCGCGATTCCGAACGCCGTACGCTATGTGCGGCGTTACCTCACACCGGTCAAGAACCCCGTGACCGGGGAAATCCACGATTGCGGCTATGACTGCATAATGGAGATCTGGTGGAACTCCCGCGAAGATTTCGAGAACTCGCAGCGTTTAATCAGCGATCCCAAGCGGCTTCCCCACACGATGGAAGATGAAAAGAAGCTGTTTGCGACGCACGCCAATCCGATCTGCATCGTCGAGGAATATGATTCCCCGATGGGACCGGAAGGCGAGTTCTATGATTGGGTACCAGTCGTCCGTGGGCGAGACTGACCGTCGCCACAAGGCTTTGCCCGCGCGGCCGAGAAGCCTTCGGGGCGACGGCACATGTAGGAAAGGAAAAACAATTTGAGCGGCTTGCACGACTTGCCCGAACATGTGTTCAGGATGATCGAAACAGGCGTCGTTGCCGAGTTCGCAACACTCAGCGCCAAAGGCGTGCCGATCGATACACCAACCTACTATTTCCCCAGTGACGACATGTCGACGATCGACTTGGCAACCGGTCTGCCGAATCCCGCCAAGGCCGAACGCGCGCGGCGCAATTCCAAGGTGGGCCTGCTGATCGAAGGCAGGCCCGAAGAACCGGTGATCGTCATTCGCGCCCATGGCGCCGTGCGCGACAGCGATATCCAGTCCAATGCCATCCGCTATCTTGCCGAGACGGGTTACAAGGGCATCAGCCACGGCATCACATGGGAAGAGGCCCGCAAGGCGGTTACCTACTGGTCGCGCATCATTATCGAAAACAAGCCAGAGCGCGTTTATTGGTGGGACAATCACGCGGCCCTCGACGGCCCGCCCCGAATGTGGCGCGCTGCACCCGACACCGACTATCCCAAATCCGATCCGGCGCCATCCGGCGTCATGAAGCCTTCCGCCTGGCCGGTGCGGCCTTGGCAGGACGTTGCCAGGGACGCCATCGAAAGCGGCAGTGCGGCGCATCTTTCGGTCGTCGATCCCGAGGGTTTCCCGCTGCCAATGCGGGCCAGGAGCTTCGAGCTGTCGGATCAGGGTTTCAGACTGACGATGCCCAAGGGCACGCCATGGAGACTGGCAGGCAACGCGTCGCTGACCTTCGCGGGGTTCCGCACCTTCGTCGGCACTGCGGGCGCGGAGGGGGAAACCATCCTGTTCCGGGTCGAGCGGTCCCTTCCCCAGCACCCCTCGACGCTCGACACCAAGCAGGTGCTCCAGCCGAGCGAGGACACGCTCGCCAAGGCTCGGGCGCGGCTCGAATATGAGGCCGAGCGGCGCGGACAGTCGTTACCCGTCATCCCGAACGAGCCGCCGGCGCGGACGCGACTCGCTCTGCTCCGCATGGCGCGGATCGAGAGCGATTCTCCGATCACCGGTATCACCCGGGAACACGGCAACCGCATGTCCTGAGACGATCCGCGCAGACTTTTCCGGTTCGGTCTGCGATACAGGAAGCGGGCAGCTTTCGAGATAAGCATTGCAAGTGGCTGATGCTCTGGACAACGCTGCATAGGGAAGTACCTGTCGGCTGGCGGCCGAGTCCTTCGCTTCGCCGGTCATAATCGATTTACGGCCCCGGTTGAGGGCAACGAAAAGGGAGCCAACTTAATGAGTACCGATACGCTCGATTGTTCGGACATCGACCAGTACCTCGGCAAGCCGATCACCTCCTCGTCGCTGCGCGAGCCGATCGGCAATAACGACATCCGCCGCTGGGTGCACGCGATGCACTATGCAAACCTATTGCATTTCGACCCCGATTTTGCCGCGGCGAGCCGGTGGGGCAAACTGGTAGCGCCGCAGAGCTTCCCGATCGTCGCCGATGAGAGCCACGGTTCGGCTCCGGCCTGCGTCGGCTGCATTCCCGATTCGCACCTGCTGTTCGGCGGCGACGAATGGTGGTTTTACGATGTCCGTATATCCGGCGGCGACATGGTCACCAACCACCGCATCCCCTTCGATTATGTCGTCAAGAACACGGGCTTCGCCGGCCCGACCTGCTTTCAGCGCGGCGACAATTTCTATCGCAGCCAGAACGGCGAATTGGTCGCCAAGCAGCGTTCCACCTCGATCCGCTATCGGGCGGCAGCCGGAGCCCAATCGGTCAATCCGGAAGACGCCGAAGAACCCGTTTGGAGTGAAGAGGAACTCGCTACCCTCGAAAAGCGCATGTTCAGCTGGATCCAGGTGCTCCACCAATTGGGCCACAAGGAACGCTGGTGGGACGACGTCAAACTCGGCGATCAGCTTCCCGAGCGCGTGTTCGGACCACATTCGATAGCAAGCTTCGCCACTGAGTGGCGCTCATACATTGTCAATACCTGGGGCACGATGAACCTGCGCAAGCTCGACCTGCGCGCGCTCGGCTTCACTCAGGAAATGGCGGGTTGGGAAAACGACCCCGATGTTCAGAAGGTCAATCCCCATCTCACGGATGGTGCGTATTACGGCCCTTCGCGCGGGCACCTGTTCCCGCGCTGGGCGCGTCAGATCGGCATGCCGCGCGCGTATGGCTATGGCGCCTCGATGGGCGCTTGGGTGACGGACTATCTGTCGGGCTGGGCTGGCGAATACGGATTGGTCGTCCATTCGATCGCCAACTATCGTGGCCCAGCGTTGTCCGGTGACATCACGATCCAAACGGCCGAAGTCGTCGACAAAAAAGTCGATACCGAGGGGCGCCACCTGATTCAGGTGAAACACAAGATGGCCAATCAGAAGGGCACGACCATGTGCACTGGAACGGCTGAAATCGCGCTTCCGAAGAAGGCCGGGTGATTCCTCAGATCGTCCGGCAACACCTCTTTCTGCCTGACGACCACCGACAGGGAAAGCTGAGGGCACTGTTGTTGGCGATCAAACTCGGGTTGGCAGCGGCGCCAAACCGCCGCATGATCTCGGCCCGCGCGCCTTCGTCATCCCGCAGCTCGGAGCGATATTCCGAAAAGTCGCGCGTGTCCGGATCGCCGCGATGGCCATCGGGCGCGTCGGCGTGATGGGCGGTTAGGGTCAGGCGTATGACGCCGTCGCGGCAGCGTGTCTGGTCGGCGATTTTGGCCGGCTTCTTGCGGAGGATAGCTCGGAGGAGCGCCGTATCGGTCGACCGCAAGGTCTTCAAGCTGCTCAAGGCCAGCGTAGCGAGGCGACCAAGATCGGTCGGCGGTGAGTTTAGCGCGCTTCGCTCGGTCCAATGGTGCGAGCAGCGCCGTGCGGCTGCTCGAACTCGATCGACTGCACGTCGTCCCGTAGCGATTCAAGATAATCGCTCCACCATTGCGCCATGCGCACCCGCTCGTCCCAATAGGCGCCGCGGTGGGCTACTTCCCCACAGCTCTTACACCACTCTCGGGGACACGACCACGCCGTTGGACGACAAGTGGCAAATATTCCCTTGTTTCCTGCGGTTTTCTATAAGGCTCTTGGATGTTATCGGATGTCCCCGGAAGGGGAGATGGTGCCCAGAAGAGGACTCGAACCTCCACGCCTTGCAGCGCTAGTACCTGAAACTAGTGCGTCTACCAATTCCGCCATCTGGGCCCAAGGGGCGATGTTTAGGAGCGGCGCATGCACCTGTCAACGCAGACGGCGTCTGTCGTTGTCCGCCATAATTAAGAGTGAAACGTCGAAGGCCTGCCGTATCGAAAACCGTTTGCCCGGACGGGGCTGGACGCGCGCCACGGAACGCATTGTTGACGAAGAAACAGGCAAAATGGTTATGGTCCACATCCCGCTTGGGACGGGCGAGCGCACCTGTGCCGACGAATAATCCCGAACGCGGCAATCAGCGGGCTTTTCCGTAGGCGCAGGCTTCGCTAAGAAGCAGGCGGCAAATTTGCAGGCGTGGCGCGTCATGAACAATTCGCTAGTCGCGGTCTTCGGCGGCTCGGGCTTCTTAGGTCGTTACGCCGTCTCTGCCTTGGCCAAGGCGGGTTATCGGATACGCGTCGGCATACGCCATCCCAATCTCGGGAATTTTCTCTTGCCGATGGGACAGGTGGGCCAGATTCAGCTGGTGAAGGCCAATATCCTTAACCCCGAACATGTCGCCGCGACGATTTCGGGCGCCGAGGCGGTAATAAATCTGGTCGGGATTCTGCGCCAAAGCGGGCGCCAGCGTTTTGGCCGCCTGCATCGCGATGTGCCTGGTGAAATCGCCAAGGCAGCCCTTGAGGCTGGTGCTTCCACTTTTGTCCATGTCTCGTCCTTGGGCGTTTCGCCAAATTCGCCGTCGATCTATGCGCGAACCAAAGCGGAAGGCGAAATGCGCGTCCGCGACGCTTTTCCTGCTGCGACAATACTGCGCCCGTCGCTGCTATTCGGCCCGGAGGATAATTTCTTCAACCGATTCGCCGATATGGCGCGCTTCTCGCCGTTTCTGCCGCTTATCGGCGGCGGCAAGACAAAATTCCAGCCGGTCTATGTCGGCGATGTGGCGGCTGCCATCGCCAAGGCTGTCATGGATCCGTCGAGCACGCGGGGACGCACTTACGAACTCGGCGGTCCGACGGTCTACACGTTCAAGGAGCTGATGGAGATCATTCTCCGGGAGACCTGCCGCAAGCGGGCGTTGCTGCCGATTCCGTTTGCCCTCGCTTCGATCGGAGCGGCAGTCGCCAATCTTTCACCCTGGCCGCCGATCACGCCCGACCAAGTGCGGCTTCTCAAAACCGATAATGTGATGACCAAGGGTGCGCTCGGGCTTGGGGATCTCGGTGTTGAGCCGGATTCGCTCGAAGCCATCCTGCCCAGCTATCTGTGGCGCTTCCGTCCGCAAGGACAGTTTCAGATCATACGGCCCGAGAGCGTCGCCAAGCCGCTCGTTGGCTCATAGCCGCAGAAATCATCGGATTCGAATCCCCATCGGCGCCGAAAGGCGACCGGATTTTTGTGCTCGCCGATCCATTCCCGTAAAAGTTGCAGAAAGCATATATGACAGTATTACTGCCTATTATTTCTCACTAATATCGTCGCGGCATAAAATTCCTTGAGTGTCCGCAAATTATAAGACAGTTGTACTGTCTTATTTGTGTTTTTCGACTCGCTTCCGACCACGAAATGCCCTATCGCGAACGCATCGAAATTTCACTGAGCAGGAACGTCCGTGACGGAACGAATGTTGCGCTTCGTGGCAATTGACCAGGAGCTGCCGCAGAAGCGGCCGGCTGACAGGCGCACGGGCGATTTTCACGAAATTTACGCCGACTACATTGCGGAAAAGGCCGCGATGCAGGCCTCGCGCTGTTCTCAATGCGGCATACCGTTCTGCCAGGTCCATTGTCCCCTTCAGAACAACATTCCCGACTGGCTCAAGCTGACCGCCGAAGGCCGGCTCGAAGAAGCCTATGAGCTGTCACAGGCAACCAACAACATGCCCGAAATTTGCGGCCGCATTTGCCCGCAAGACAGGCTGTGCGAGGGCAATTGCGTCATCGAGCAGTCCGGCCACGGCACGGTGACGATCGGCGCCGTGGAGAAATACATAACCGACATGGCCTGGCAGCAGGGCTGGGTCCGCCCGCTCAAGCCGCGTCATTTGCGCAGTGAGCATGTCGGCATCGTTGGCGCAGGCCCCGCTGGCCTCGCCGCCGCGGAACAGCTCCGCCGGAAGGGATATCGCGTCACAGTATATGACCGCCACGATCGCGCCGGCGGGCTGCTCATCTATGGCATTCCCAATTTCAAGCTCGAAAAAGATGTCGTCCAACGACGCGTTCAGCGCCTTGCCGAAAGCGGTATCGCATTCCGGCTCCGGTTCGAACTCGGACGCGACGCGAGTCTCGAAGATTTTCGCGCCCGCCACGATGCCGTGCTGATTGCAACGGGTGTCTACCGGCCGCGTGCCATGGATGCGCCGGGCATCGGCCTCGGCCACATCGTGCCGGCGCTCGATTATCTCATCACTGCGAACCGCAAGGGGCTGGGCGACGCGGTCCCCGAATTCGACTCCGGCATGCTCGATGCCAGGGACAAGCACATCGTGGTGATTGGCGGCGGCGACACGGCGATGGACTGTGTGCGTACGGCGATGCGCCAGGGCGCAAAATCGGTGAGCTGCCTCTACCGCCGCGACCGCGACAACATGCCGGGCTCGCTGCGCGAAGTTGCCAATGCGGAAGAAGAAGGCGTTGTTTTCGAATGGCTCACGCAGCCCAGGGCGTTTCTCGGCAGGGGCGATGTCGAAGGCGTTCGCATCGCGCGCATGCGCCTAGGGCTACCCGACGCATCGGGACGCAAAACGCCGGAAGAAATCAAAGGAGCGGATTTCACGCTTCCCGCCGACCTCGCAATCATGGCGCTGGGTTTCGACCCGGAAGACCTCCCGACACAATTCCGCGCGCCGGAATTGGCGGTGACACGCTGGGGAACGCTCAAAACAAATCCGCGCACGCTTGCGACCAATCTCACGGGCGTATTTGCGGCAGGCGACGTCGTGCGCGGCGCTTCGCTCGTCGTCTGGGGCATCCGCGACGGGCGCGATGCTGCGGCGTCCATCCATACCTATCTCGACGGCAGGGTGGCGCGCACTGCCGAAGCCGCGGAGTAATGCATATGAGCCACAACACGCCACGGAACGACGGCGAAATCGAGGTCGCCCGCTACATCGCCAATGCGAAGAAACTCGCCGCGGCGCATGCCTATTCGCCCGACCAGGAGCATGATGCCTGCGGCGTGGGCCTGGTGGCGGCGATCGACGGCAATCCGCGCCGCGAAGTCGTCATCCGCGCCATCGAAGCGCTCAAGGCCGTGTGGCACCGCGGCGCCGTCGATGCGGACGGCAAGACGGGCGATGGAGCCGGCATCCATCTGCAGGTGCCGCAGGATTTCTTCCGCGTCCATATCGAGCGCTCCGGCTGCAAGCTCAAGGGCGGGTCCATCGGCGTCGGCCAGATATTCCTGCCGCGAACCGATTACGGCGCGCAGGAAACCTGCCGCACCATCGTCGAATCCGAGATCCTGAGCTTTGGCTTCTATCTCTATGGCTGGCGCCAGGTTCCGGTCGACATTTCGATCATCGGCGAAAAAGCGAACGCCACCCGTCCCGAAATCGAGCAGATCATGTTCGACGTCGGCGACGAACTCGACATGGAAGCGCTGGAGCGGCGGCTTTATCTTTGCCGGCGGCGGATCGAGAAGCGCGTGCGGGAAGCCGCGATCCAGGATTTCTACGTCTGTTCGCTGTCGTCGCGCTCGCTGATCTACAAGGGCATGTTCCTCGCCGAGCAACTCGCGAATTTTTATCCCGATCTGCAGGACGAGCGCTTCGTCTCGGCGTTCGCCATATTTCATCAGCGCTACTCGACCAACACCTTTCCGACCTGGCGGCTCGCCCAGCCCTTCCGCATGCTCGCCCACAATGGCGAGATCAATACGCTGAAGGGCAACGTCAACTGGATGAAGAACCACGAGTTCAAGATGGCGTCGCAACTCTTCGGCGCCCATGGCGACGACATCAAGCCGATCATCCAGCCGGGGGGATCGGATTCGGCGGCGCTCGACGCCGTGTTCGAAGTCCTGGTTCGGGCGGGCCGCAGCGCCCCGCTCGCCAAGACGCTGCTGGTCCCGGAAGCCTGGTCGAAGAAGGCCTCGACCATGCCGGAGTCGCACCGCGCCATGTACGCCTATGCGAACGCCGTCATGGAGCCCTGGGACGGACCGGCGGCGCTCGCCGCCACGGACGGCCGTTGGGTCATCGCCGGCATGGATCGCAACGGTCTGCGCCCGCAGCGTTTCGCGGTGACGACCGATGGACTTGTCTTCGTCGGTTCCGAAACCGGCATGGTCGTGCTCGACGAATCCCAGGTGATCCGCAAGGGGCGCGTCGGCCCCGGTCAGATGATCGCGATCGATCTTCAGGAAGGCCGCTTCTACGAGGATCGCGAGATCAAGGACCGTCTCGCCGGCGAATATCCCTACGAAGAATGGACGAAGAAGATCGTCGAACTGGAACCTATCATCGGGAGCGGACCCGAGCGGCGCCTGTTCGACAAGGATATGTTGCGCAGGCGCCAGGCTGCGGCGGGCTACACGGTCGAAGACCTCGAGCAGATCCTTCACCCGATGGTCGAAGACAGCAAGGAAGCCGTCGGTTCGATGGGCGACGACACGCCGCTCGCCGTGTTGTCCGATCGCTATCGCCCGCTGTCGCATTATTTCCGGCAAAATTTCAGCCAGGTGACCAATCCGCCGATCGATCCGTTGCGCGAAGAACGCGTCATGAGCCTGAAAACGCGCTTCCGCAATCTCGGCAACGTGCTCGCCCAGGACGAGAATCAGACGGATGTCTTCGTGCTCGAAAGTCCGGCGATTTCGACCGGCATGTTCGAGCGCATGAAAGAGCATCTCGAGGGGCGCTTCTACGAAATCGACTGCGTCTTCCCGTTGCGCAACGGGGTTCCGCATGAAGGCGCGTTGCGCGAAGCGATCGAGCGGGTTCGCGCCGAAGCCGAAGACGCCGTGCGCGAGGGCTACAATCACCTGATCCTGACCGATGAACGCATCAGCAGCGATCTGGCCGCGATGCCGATAATCATCGCCACGGCCGCCGTTCACAGCCATCTCGTCCGCCGGGGCTTGCGCACCTACACCTCGATCAATGTGCGCTCGGCGGAGTGTCTCGATACGCATTATTTCGCTGTGCTCATCGGCGTCGGCGCCACAACCGTCAACGCCTATCTGGCGCAGGACTGCCTCGCGGATCGCCACGCGCGCGGGCTGTTCGGCAAACTCTCTCTTGGCGAGGTGGTGAAGCGCTACCTCGACGCGGTGAGCGCCGGCCTCCTCAAGATCATTTCCAAAATGGGTATCTCGGTGGTTTCGTCCTATCGTGGTGCCTATTTGTTCGAGGCGGTGGGGCTGTCGCGCTCGATGGTGGCCGACATCTTCCCTGGCATGCCGAGCCGCATTTCCGGCATCGGCCTCTCGGGTATCGCGACCAAAGTGGCGCGCCTGCATTCGCGCGCCTTCGACGAGGAGGTCACCACGCTGCCGATCGGCGGCTTCTACAAGGCCCGCCAGGGCAGCGAGACGCATGCCCATTCCGCGTCGCTCATTCACCTTCTGCAGAGTTCGGTCGCGAGCGACTCCTACACGACCTTCAAGAAATATTCGGAGGGCGTGTGGGCGCTGCCGCCGGTTTCGTTGCGCCATCTGATGAATTTCCGCCCCGGCGGCGCAGCCGTATCGATAGACGAAGTCGAATCGATCACGGAAATCCGCAAGCGTTTCGTCACGCCGGGAATGTCTCTGGGCGCGTTGTCGCCGGAGGCGCACGAGACGCTCAACATCGCGATGAACCGCATCGGCGCGAAATCCGATTCCGGCGAAGGTGGCGAGGACCCGCTGCGCTTCCGCCCCAAACCCAATGGCGACAATCCCAATTCGGCCATCAAGCAGGTGGCGTCGGGCCGCTTCGGCGTGACGGCGGAATATCTCAACCAGTGCCGCGAACTCGAAATCAAGATCGCGCAAGGCGCCAAGCCCGGCGAAGGCGGGCAATTGCCCGGCTTCAAGGTCACGGAGATGATCGCGAAATTGCGTCACGCCACACCGGGCGTGACGCTGATCTCGCCGCCCCCGCATCACGACATCTACTCGATCGAGGATCTGGCGCAGCTGATCTACGATTTGAAGCAGATCAATCCCGATGTCCGCGTCTGCGTGAAGCTGGTGGCCGCCACCGGCATCGGAACGATTGCCGCCGGCGTGGCCAAAGCCAAGGCCGACGTGATCCTGATCTCCGGTCACAATGGCGGCACTGGCGCCTCACCCCAGACTTCGATCAAATATGCGGGCGTGCCGTGGGAGATGGGGCTCACCGAAGCCAATCAGATTCTGACGCTCAACAATCTGCGCCACCGCGTGCTTCTGCGCACCGATGGCGGCATCCGCACCGGCCGCGACGTGGTGATGGCGGCGATGATGGGCGCCGAGGAATTCGGCATCGGCACGGCGGCGCTGGTCGCCATGGGCTGCATCATGGTGCGGCAATGCCATTCTAACACCTGCCCCGTCGGCGTCTGCACGCAAGACGAACGCCTGCGCAAGAAGTTCACCGGCAATGCGGAAAAAGTCGTCAACCTGTTCAGCTTCATCGCCGAGGAAGTGCGCGAAATTCTCGCGTCGCTCGGCTTTCGCAAGCTCGAGGAGGTGATCGGCCGCACCGATCTTCTCTATCAGATGAGCCGCGGCGCCGAAGAACTCGACGACCTCGACCTCAATCCGCTGCTGGCCCAGGCCGATCCGGGCAGCCACGCACGCCATTCGACGCAAAAGGGCCGCAACGAAGTCCCGCCCACGCTCGACGCCGAGATCGAGAACGATGCCTCGGCGCTGCTGCGCGACGGCGAGAAGATGCAGCTCGCCTACACCGTGCGCAACACGATGCGCTCGATCGGCGCGCGCATCTCGGCGCGGATCGTGCGCAAATGGGGCATGACGGGGCTGCCGCCCGGACATCTGACGCTGCGCCTGCGCGGCAGCTGCGGCCAGTCGCTCGGCGCCTTTGCCGTGCAGGGCCTGCGAATCGAAGTGTTCGGCGACGCCAATGATTATGTCGGCAAGGGGCTTTCGGGTGCGACGATCGCGATCCGCCCCATGATGTCGGCCGCGTTCGTCGCGAGCGAGAACACGATCATCGGCAATACCGTGCTTTACGGCGCGACCGCTGGCAAGCTGTTCGTGGCGGGCCAGGCGGGCGAGCGCTTCGCCGTGCGCAATTCCGGCGCGACCGCCGTGATCGAGGGCTGCGGCTCCAACGGCTGCGAATATATGACGGGCGGCGTAACGGCGATCCTCGGCAGCGTCGGCGACAATTTCGCCGCCGGCATGACCGGCGGCATGGCGTTCGTCCATGACGGCGACGGACAATTCGAACGCCACATCAATCCCGACACCGTGGTGTGGCAGCGGGTGGAAACCGCGCATTGGCAGAATGTGCTGCGCGGGCTGGTCGAAGAACACCGCCGCGAAACCGGATCGGTGCTCGCCACCGAAATGCTCGCCCAATGGGACCGCGAGATCGCACGCTTCTGGCAGGTGGTGCCGAAGGAAATGATCGCGCGGCTGGCGTATCCCTTGAGCGAGGCAGAGGCGGTGGAAACGGCGTAGCGGATCGGGAAAATGGCTATGCGCTCGGTGATTGCCGGAATGACCAAGGACCTAGCGTTCCTCGCCATGAACAAAGATTTGCCTATTGCTGCTCGTC
Organism: Rhizomicrobium sp.; assembly: GCA_049692035.1. GTDB lineage: Bacteria > Pseudomonadota > Alphaproteobacteria > Micropepsales > Micropepsaceae > Rhizomicrobium. Next base: position 12,646 of record JBAVOL010000078.1, on the reverse strand, counting down.
CGTCTTGGCCATAATGACCGGCCGAAAGGACCTGCGATGCGGGTCCATCAGACCAGTGATGGGCGCTGGCGGGGAGGAAATCGTATGAGGACCATGCCAGACCGTGATCGGTCCTATTATTACGGCTGGAACATCGTCGCGATCTGTTTAGTGGTGCAGCTTTGTTCCGTCGGTATCGCCATGGTCTCATTTTCGCTCTTCGTCCCTGTTTGGGCGAAGGAGTGGAATACGCCGGCGAGCGATGTTCTGCTCGCGATATCGCTGTTTGGCTGGCCGGGTATGCTGGTCGGGCCGATTGTCGGCTGGGCGGTCGATCGGATGCCGGCCAATGTGATGATGAGCGTGGGGCTGTTGGCTACCGCACTCAGCTATGCGGCGGTCGCCGCTGTTCACTCCTCATGGATGCTTATCGCGGTCTATCTCGTTTTGCTCTGCCCGAGCGTCACGTTCTGCACGGCGATACCTGCTCAAGCCCTGGCCAGTCGATGGTTCGATCGTCATCGCGGTCTCGCGATGGGAATTACAGCCAGTGGGCTGATGATCGCCGGTATCCTCTATCCCCAGATCGTAGCCCATTCGCTGCCCGTGTTAGGCTGGCGTGGTATATTTCTGCTGGGCGCTGCAATGCTTGCGTTCGTGGTCGCTCCTGCCGCTTATTTCGGACTCTATGACCGTCCGGCAAGCGCCGATCCGCGTTCCATCCTCGAATTTGACAAGAGTGTCGTCGCGATCCGGCGAGAGTCGCTTTCCATTCCTGCGATCCTCGCCCGCCCGAATTTCTGGCTGATCGCGATCGCCTATATGAGCATGCTGGCGATATTTTTCTCGCTTGAGTTCAACCTCGCCCCGATCGCTCTCAGTCACGGGCTTGATCTTGTGAAAGCCAGTAACCTGCTCTCCGTCATGTTCGTTGCCGCACTGATCGCCTTGATCGCGGTCGGTCCGATCGCCGACCGGTTCGGCCCCCGCCGCGCCTTTATCGGCCTGGCCCTGCTTGCCTCAGCGAGCGCCACGCTGTTCGCATTCGCCGATTCAGAAATGGCTTTGCTTCTGGCGGTGATTCCCCTGGGACTGGTCAATGCGGTCTGGACTTTGGCGCCGGCGACCCTCGCCGTCGAGTTTGGTTCCGCCAGTTTTGGCCGTGCCTTCGGCCTCTTGTCCGCCACCACTCCGGTCGCGATGTATACCCCACACATCCTCGCTTCTCTGAAGGAGCAAACCGGCGGCTACACTCAGAGCCTGCTCGTCTATGCGGCGATCGGATTGCTCGGCGTTGTCTCGATTGCCCTCATGGGGCGCAGCAAGACGCCGCCCAAAGAAGCGCACGCAGAGGAACAGTCAGTGCCGTCGTGAGGTGGGAACATGCCAAAGGCCTGCTCTGCTCCCAAACTTTGGACCGCCGGAAAAATCTAAAAGTTTGCTGAAAAACTCTGGCACTTCTCGGTCTGCCTCCAAACTTTGCGGACAAAGATACGGGGACAGGTGATATATTCGCTACCGACGACACTCACATTCGATATCTGGGGAAATATGTTAGCTGTTCCCGTCCCTTTCTTCGGGGCCCGGACGGCGTAGTGTTTAGTGTCGACGGAAAGCCTGCCCATCATGATTGGGGCGACGAGCCGCGAAGCTCCCATGAATTGCCCGCGGGATCTGTCACGAACAGGACGCGCACGCCGGCAAACTCGCCCTCTTTGAACGCGATTTCCGCCTGGCGCAGCCGTTCTTCGATCTCGGGAAGCTGCGCGCCATATTCGACCGCGACATGGGGCATGTTGCTCAAATGAATCTGGCTGCCATCCTCCGCTTCGAACCATCGCGCGCCGACAGAGCGAAGCCGGTCGTCGAGCTGCATCCGGCGATAGCCCAGCATTTCGACGAGAAAGGATTCCTGCGCCGCCGCGTTGTCCGGCGTAATCGAAAGATTGGCGTGGTGAAAGCGTGGCATGGGTGGTCTCCTGTCAGAGGGCGATTATCCTTGAGGCAAAGCGCGCGGGCAAGGCCGAGCAGGAGATTTCTATCTCGTCCTTAGGCGAGCCGTCCTGCATCGGATGTTCGGGGGCAGTCAGCGTGAGAACTTGTCGTGAGCGCGCGACGCCGGAGTTCGCACTCCGCCCCCCCAGCGTCCACCATGCTTGTCGAAGTCGCAGAGCAAAATCATAAAGAGCGGTCCGCATCAGCTTGCACGTGGAATGCGCCTTCGTGCGCCATATACAACGTATGCGGATGGAATATTCCCGGAAATTCCCCGATAATGTCCATGCAGGCAGGCGTGGGATCGCGAAAAGACCTGTGGCGACCGGCTTATATGCATGCCGCGCGCGATCGCATTTTTTCAATTCCCTGATGTAATCCCTGTTACCGGAAACTCGTATTCGGGCCGCCTCACCAACCGGAGCGCATTCGATTCGACCGGCATCCCCGCCTGCGCGGGGACCACCAGCAAACAGGACAGCTACGGCGCCGAGACCGAAATCGATGGTGGCCCCTTGAACCGTCCCCAAGGTGAGCCCACGCTGTCAGTTACCGCGAATCAGAGGGAAGCATGTTGACAGCGCAGCGGCACATCGATGCCCCACCCGGCAATTCCCGCCGCCTCAGGATTGGCCTGGCCATTCTGGGACTTGTACTGCTTGTCGGCCCCGGCTGTTCGACCTTCGATGACGACAAGGACGCCGGAGCCCCGCCCCCGCCTCCTTACATGCCCGTCGAATTCGCCATGCCCGCCGGCACGTCGATCGATCGCGGCGACACGATCGTCGTCGGCGACAATGTCAATTGGTACGGCACGCTGGCTCTCACGTCTGACACGGAGATGGACGACGCCCACCAATTCTATGCGAACGAACTGCCGCGTGAAGGCTGGGAGCCGATCGCGGCGCTGGTCTCCAATCGCATCGTCCTGCAATTCATCAACAAGCGCCAATCGCGCGCCTGCATCGTCACGATCAACCCGCGCACCGCAGTCGGCGGATCGCATATCGAGGTCATCGTCTCGCCCCTGATCGCCGACCGGGCACCGGCGCAAGACACATTCCCCCGTCCCCGACCGGAACATTAGCGCAAATCTTGATCGTATCGGCGCTCCCTTTCGTCGGGCGCTTCGCGCGCGGAGGAAGAGAGAACGAAAATAATCCACAGCCTCACCGGTTGAGTATGCATATCCTTTCATAGCCTTCAGCACTGCGCCTGGTGTCCGATTTGGCCGACCATCCACCGATGAAGCGTCTCGATCTCCTCCTCTTTGGCCAGCCGCACAAAACCATGCGCCCCGCGGATATGGCACAGCAGGCACGGAAATTACAAATTTTAGCGCAAAATCAAAGACTTCCGACAAATCTGGCTTGCTCCCGGAACATCTCCACCATACCTTGCCACTAAGGTTCAAGGCTGTTAGAGCCCCGAATCACAGTTCATTTTCGGCAGAAGGAGGCATTGTGGCTCGACCGAAAAAAGCCGCGAACTCTGCAAATGCGTATGCAGAAATTTCTGAAGCCGATCGGCCGGAATCAATCGACTGGGACGACTTCCGAATTTTCCTGGCGATTGTCAAAGCTGGGAGTCTCAACCGCGCCGCAGACCTTCTCGACATCGTGCAGCCCACGGTCAGCCGCAGGCTGGCACGACTGGAAAAGAACCTCGGCGTCCGCTTGTTCGAGCGCAGCACGTCCGGCCCGCGGCTCACCTTCGAAGGCCGCCGCGTTCTGAATTCCGCGTCGACGGCGCAATCATCCCTGGCGCAAGCCGCGCGCGGTGCGCAAGAAGTCCGGCCCAAGATCGAAGGCGAGTGCAAACTCGTCATGGGCGATGGTCTGGCGACCTATTGGATGCCGCTGTTTCTCAGCGCATTTTTTGAACGCTATCCCAATGTCGAACTGAAGAACTTCGTCGCGCAGGATGCCTTGGCGGGAAAGACCGAGTTGTTCGACGTCCAAGTCCACTACTACGAGCCCGCTGAATTCGATCCCATCGCGACATTGCATTTCATCCCCTTCGCCTCATCCGCCTATTTGCGCAAGCGCGGCACGCCTCGCTCAAAGGAGGACCTTCGGGACCACCGCCTGCTCGATCTGTCGCTCTATTTGGTAGACAAGGGCTCATGGTCGAATTGGTTGGACAATCCCTCGGAGGCCGACATTTCGCTCCTGACAAATCAGAGCGGACCGCTGGCCGAGGCCGTCAAACAGGGCGCCGGTATCGCATTCTTGCCGACATATGCCGCGTTGATAGATGAAAATCTCGTGCCGCTCGATATGGGTATGCGATTTCGGTTGCCCATATTCCTCAGCTATCAGCGTGACGCGCTCACGCGCTGGCCGGTGCGCGCCGTCCACGATTTTCTGCGCACAACCGTGTTCGACCGAAGACTCATGCCGTGGTTCGGCGAACAATTCGAATATCCGTCCCACCGCTGGAAAGAACTGCTCGCCGAAATCCTGATGCAGGCATCGGAGTATCCGCGGCAAGTGAACACCATTGAGGTGGGAACGCCCATGCACCCTGCCGTACCAATGCTGACAAAAGCCCGCGCGGCGCGTCATACAAAAAGATCGCGGCCCCCCCACACGATCGACAATGGCTGACCACACTCGACACATGCGCGCGACGCTACGTCAAAACGACTGACGGTGCTGCGTTGCATGCGGGGCGCAGCGGCGGCGTTCGCGGCAAAAGCCTGCCGACACGGTATCGCCAAACTTGAGGACCAGAATCGCGCAGGACAGGAAGGGAAGAATGATGCACTTTCGTTTTTGGCGTAGCGGCGACCATTGGAGCAAGAAACGGGATGACGGTGAAATCGGATGGCAACCCGCGAGACGTGCTCGAAGCAGCTTTGCGTCGCGTCACCGAGCGCCTGGAGGCGGAACCCGACGCCGTCGACGAATTGTTCGGGAAGGCTCAGCTCCTTGCCAAACTGGGACGCGATGAAGCTGCCAAGAGCGCATTTCTCTCGGTCCTGCAACGCGACCCGACACATTTCGGCGCGCTGACCGATCTGGGAGCCTTGGCGCTCGCAACCGGCTATCGGACGGCGGCGCTCACCGCCTATCGCCAGGCGGTCACCCATCACGCCGACAATCCCTACGGCCTCGTCAATCTGGCCAATCTGCTCCTCGAAGACAACGATCTTGCGGCCGCCAGGCAACTTTACGTCTCTGCGCTGCGCATCGATCCCGAACTGGCGTATGCGCATCAAGGCCTGGCGCATGTTCTCACGAAGATAGGTGATATCGAAGCGGCGGCGGCGCATCGGGACAAGGGCTATGCGCGGCACAGCATCGTCACGCGCCCCTATCGCGGCACGGGCAATCCGCTGCGCGTCCTGCTGATCGTTTCGGTCCGAGGCGGAAATATTCCCACCAACCTGTTGCTCGATGATCGTATCTTTGCCGTCACCGCGCTATATGCGGAATATCACGATCCGCTCCTCCCCCTTCCCGGGCACGATATCATCTTCAACGCGATTGGCGATGCGGATTTGTGTGAGGAAACACTCAAACAGGCCGCGCATATTGTGGCGCGATCCCCTGCACCGGTCATCAACCGCCCGCAGACCATCATGGGCACGGGGCGAAGTTCCAATGCCCGATCTCTGGCGAACCTCGATGGCGTCGTCTTCCCGCGCACAATCGAAATATCTCGCGATGTTCTCGAAGGCCCGGATGCAGCTTCCGCACTCGTCGGACAAGGGCTGGCATTTCCGCTTCTGCTGCGTTCGCCGGGTTTTCATACCGGCCAGAATTTTCTCCGGGTCGAAACTTCGGACGATCTGGCCTCGGCCGTCCGGCATCTGCCCGGAGACCCGCTGCTCGCGATTCAATTTCTCGACGCAGCCGGCGCCGACGGTGTCGTCCGCAAATATCGTGTAATGATGATTAACGGGGCCCTCTATCCGCTTCACCTCGCGATCTCCCGCAACTGGAAGGTCCACTATTTCACGTCGGACATGGCGGCCGATCCGGCACTCCGGGAGGAGGAGCAGCGCTTCCTTGCGAATATGGCGAACGTCATCGGCAGACGGGCGCAGCAAAGTCTCATGCAACTCTGCGAAGTACTGGGATTGGATTATGGCGGGGCTGATTTTGCGCTGTCCCGTGACGGTCGTATTCTTTTGTTCGAAATCAACGCGACGATGGCGATCGTTCCCCCGCCGCCCGAGCCGATTTGGGATTATCGCCGCCCATCCGTAACGCAAGCCATCGACGCTACGAGACAAATGCTTTTCACACGTGCCGGGTTCGCGCAGTAGCCACGGCCGGACCAAGCCAATCACACCTGTCTAAGCCTTACCGAGCACGCCGATGAACTATCGGCGGTCATACGCCGCTAAGGCCAGAGAAATTCAACACTATTTGGCGTGTGACCTGAACCGCCCGGGGCCCGCTTACGACGCCAATTTGGCCATTGGCTGCCGAGAAATGAAGTGGACGCGGCCCCCCCTTTTCTATTTATAAATAATGCTTTAGTTACGCCATAGGTGGGTTGAACGACAGAAAATGTCTGGAGCGGAATTGGAATCGCCAGGAAAACAAGGGCTTTATGACCCGGCCAATGAGCACGATTCCTGCGGCGTCGGGTTCGTTGCCAATATCAAGGGACACAAGTCCCACGCGATCGTCGCCCAGGGCCTTCGGCTCCTTATCAATCTCGATCATCGCGGTGCGGTGGGGGCGGACCCAACGGTCGGCGACGGCGCCGGCTGCCTTATCCAGATTCCCCATGCGCTCCTGCGCGACTGGGCCGCGAAGACGTCCGTCAATCTGCCGGAGCCTGGCCGCTACGCGGTGGCTATGTGCTTTCTGCCGCGCGAGGCACAGGCCCGCGATATCGCGGTCCGACAGTTCGAGCATTTCATCAGGGTCGAGGGTCAGACGCTGATCGGCTGGCGCGACGTGCCCATCGACACGTCCGGCCTGGGCAAAACCGTTTTCGAATCGGTGCCGATGATCCGTCAGGCAATCGTGGGATGGGGTCCACGGATAAAGGATCAGGACGCGTTCGAGCGCAAACTCCTCGTCATTCGCAAGCAGACGCAGAACCCCCTCGCCGATCTTGCTGCAAAACACGGCCAGCCGGCGATTACGCATTTGTACATGCCGTCCTTTTCGACGCGCACGATTGTCTATAAGGGCCTGTTGCTTGCGCCGCTGGTCGGTCAATTTTACAAGGACCTGCGCGACCCGCTGACGCAATCGGCAATTGCTATGGTGCATCAGCGCTTTTCCACCAACACATTCCCGTCGTGGAAGTTGGCTCACCCCTATCGCTTTATCGCGCACAACGGAGAGATCAATACGGTTCGCGGCAATGTGAACTGGATGAATGCACGCCGCCGTACCATGGAATCCGAACTTTTGGGGCCGGATCTCGACAAGATGTGGCCAATAATTCCGCACGGCCAATCCGACACGGCATGCCTCGACAACGCGCTGGAACTGCTGGTGGCCGGCGGCTATCCGCTGGCGCATGCCATGATGATGCTGATCCCGGAAGCCTGGGCCGGCAACACGTTGATGGATACCAAGCGCAAGGCCTTTTACGAATACCATGCGGCTCTGCTCGAACCCTGGGATGGACCGGCGGCGATCACATTCACCGATGGACGGCAGATCGGCGCAACCCTCGATCGCAATGGGCTGAGACCGGCGCGTTTCATCGTAACCGACGACGATCTGGTGATCCTGGCATCCGAAGCCGGCGTACTGCCGATCCCGGAAGAGAAAATTGTGCGCAAATGGCGCCTGCAGCCGGGCAAGATGCTGCTGATCGACCTCGAACAGGGCCGTATCGTCGAGGACGAAGAGATCAAGAGCACGCTGTCCTCCGCCGAACCCTACGATGAATGGCTGAAGGAAGCCCAGTTCAAGCTTGAGGAATTGTCCGACCTGCCGGACGAATTGGCGAGCGTCATCAATGATCCGTCGACGCTGCTCGATCGCCAGCAGGCGTTCGGGTATACGCAGGAGGATATCCAGTTCTTCCTGAAGCCGATGGCGTTGACGGCCGACGATCCCGTCGGCTCCATGGGCACGGACACCCCCCTCGCCGTGCTCTCGAAAAAACCCAGGCTGCTCTACAATTATTTCAAGCAAAATTTTGCGCAGGTCACCAATCCGCCGATTGATCCGATCCGCGAAGAACTGGTGATGTCGCTGGTGTCGATGATCGGACCCAGGCCCAATCTGTTGGGACATGAGGCCGGTACGCACAAGAGGCTGGAAGTATCGCAGCCTGTGCTCTCCAATGCCGATCTCGAAAAAATCCGTGCCATCGCGAATTTGCTTGACGGTGCGTTCCGCACGACGACGATCGACGCGACCTGGCCGGCGTCCGACGGCGCAGCCGGTCTCGACAAGGCGCTGCAACGCATTTGCAGCGAAGCGACGGAGTCGGTCCTCGCCGACAACAATATCCTCATCCTGTCCGACCGCGCCGTCTCGCCCGAACGCATTCCCGTGCCAGCCCTTCTCGCGACTGCTGCCGTGCACCACCACCTGATCCGCCAGGGCTTGCGCATGCAAACGGGCCTCGTCGTGGAGACCGGAGAGGCGCGCGAAGTGCATCATTTTTGTGTTCTGGCTGGCTACGGTGCCGAGGCGATCAATCCCTACATGGCGTTCGAAACGCTCGAGCATATCCGTCTGCAAGGCGGGTTGTCGCTCACCGCGCACGACGTACAGAAGAACTACATCAAGGCCCTCGGCAAGGGCATTCTCAAAGTCATGTCCAAGATGGGGATATCGACGTACCAGTCCTATTGCGGCGCGCAAATCTTCGACGCCGTCGGGCTTTCGTCCGATGTCGTCGAAAAATATTTCACCGGCACTGCCACCACTATCGAAGGTGTGGGGCTGGAAGAGATCGGCGAAGAATGCGCACGCCGCCATCGCGACGCCTATGGCGATAATCCGATTTATCGGCAGATGCTCGATATTGGCGGCGATTACGCCTACCGCGTCCGCGGCGAAGAACATGCGTGGACGCCAGAATCCATTGCACGTCTGCAGCATGCGGTTCGCGGCTCGCGACCCGACGATTATCGCGCCTTTGCCGCCGGCATCAACGAACAGAACGAACGGCTCCTTACCATTCGCGGTTTGATGCAGTTCAAATTCGCCGCCGAACCGCTGCCACTGGATCAGGTCGAGCCGGCCAGCGAAATCGTCAAACGCTTTGCCACCGGCGCGATGAGCTTCGGCTCGATCAGCCGCGAGGCACATACCACGCTTGCCATCGCCATGAACCGCATCGGCGGGCGGTCGAACACCGGCGAGGGGGGCGAAGAAACAGATCGCTTCAAGCCGTTGGCCAACGGCGACTCCATGCGTTCGGCGATCAAGCAGGTGGCATCGGGGCGCTTCGGCGTCACCATCGAATATCTCGTCAATGCCGACGACATCCAGATCAAAATGGCGCAAGGCGCCAAGCCTGGCGAAGGCGGACAATTGCCCGGCCACAAGGTCGACAAGAATATTGCACGTGTGCGTCACTCCATACCCGGCGTCGGCCTCATCTCGCCACCGCCCCATCACGACATTTACTCGATCGAGGATCTGGCGCAGCTGATCCACGATCTGAAGAATGCCAATTCCGACGCCCGTATTTCGGTAAAGCTCGTCTCCGAGGTCGGTGTGGGAACGGTCGCCGCAGGCGTCGCCAAGGCACGCGCCGACCATGTGACGATTTCGGGTTATGACGGCGGAACGGGCGCCTCGCCGCTGACTTCGCTGACGCATGCGGGCAGCCCGTGGGAAATCGGTTTGGCCGAGACACAGCAAACCCTCGTGCTCAATGGTCTGCGCGCCAGGATCGCCGTACAGGTCGATGGGGGGTTGCGCACCGGTCGCGACGTGGCAATTGCCGCCTTGTTCGGTGCCGACGAATTCGGTTTCGCCACAGCACCCTTGATTGCAGCAGGCTGCATCATGATGCGCAAATGCCACCTCAACACATGCCCGGTCGGCGTGGCGACGCAAGATCCGGCCTTGCGCAAACGCTTCACCGGCCAGCCGGAACATGTGATCAATTACTTCTTCTTCGTCGCGGAAGAACTGCGCGAGATCATGGCGAAACTTGGCTTCCGCTCGGTGAGCGAAATGGTCGGGCGCGTCGACAGGCTGGACGCGCGGCACGCCGTCCAGCACTGGAAGGCAAGAGGCATCAATCTTTCAAAGCTGCTTTTCCAGGTTCAGCAGAAGAAGGACGTAGCGATCCGCAATACCGAACGGCAAAACCACTGCCTTGAAGCCGCGCTCGACCATGATCTGATCGCGGCAGCGCAACCTGCCATCGAACACGGCCAGCCGGTGCGGCTGGAACGGAAAATCCGCAATGTGAATCGCACAACGGGTGCAATGCTTTCGGGCAGAATTGCGCGTCGCTACGGCCACGCAGGCCTTCCTGACGACACGATTGTCGTGCGTCTCGACGGCACCGCCGGGCAAAGTTTCGGTGCCTTTCTTGCCCACGGAGTGACGCTCGAATTGACAGGCGATGCGAACGATTATGTCGGCAAGGGGCTCTCGGGCGGTCGCGTAGTCGTGCGCCAGCCTAAAGGCGCGCAACGCGATCCGACGGAGAATATCATCGTCGGGAACACCGTCCTCTACGGCGCGATCGCGGGAGAAGCCTATTTCGAAGGCGTAGCCGGCGAACGCTTCGCCGTGCGCAATTCGGGTGCGGTTGCCGTCGTTGAAGGCACAGGCGACCATGGCTGCGAATACATGACCGGCGGCGTTGTCGTGGTGCTCGGCCGGACGGGGCGCAATTTCGCAGCCGGCATGTCCGGCGGCGTTGCCTATGTCTACGATCCTGACGATATTTTCGCGAAACTGTGCAATCCGGCAATGGTCAAGCTTGAACGCGTCATGCCCGCTTCCGGCATCGAGGAGCCCCAAATGCCCAGTCAGCGTTCGCTCGGCGTCGAAGACAGCGGCATGGGCGACATGCTCCGCTTCGATGCCGAACGCATACGCATTCTGATCGAGCGACATCATCTTTATACGGAAAGTGTCCGGGCCCGCGCACTGCTTGAGAACTGGGACGATGCGCTTTCGCACTTCGTCAAGGTCATGCCGACCGACTACGCCAGCGCTCTTGCCCGGCAGAGGGACGAGCGCCGCGTCGCTGCCAAAAACGTGGCTGCGGAATAAAGCGATGGCCAATCCGACCGGATTTCTCGAGATCGAAAGGCGCGATCGCGCCCATGAAAAAGCCAACGCACGGCGCCGAAATTGGCGCGAGTTCGTCAAGCCGTTGCCCTATCCGCAGGTTATCGAGCAATCGGCGCGATGCATGGATTGCGGAATTCCGTTTTGCCACACGGGTTGTCCCGTCAACAATCTCATTCCGGACTGGAACAATCTCGTCTATCGCGATCAATGGCGCGCGGCGCTGGAAACGTTGCATTCGACAAACAACTTTCCGGAATTCACCGGACGCGTTTGCCCCGCGCCGTGTGAGGCCGCCTGCACGCTCAACATCGACGACAATCCCGTCACCATCAAGACCATCGAGTGCCAGATCGTCGACCGCGGCTGGGAAGAGGACTGGATCGTTCCGCAAATTCCCGCGCGCAAATCCGGCAAGTCCGTGGCTGTCGTTGGGTCGGGGCCGGCGGGTCTGGCGTGCGCGCAACAATTGGCGCGCGCCGGTCACGACGTGACGCTGTTCGAAAAGAATGATCGGATCGGCGGATTGCTGCGTTATGGCATTCCGGATTTCAAGATGGAAAAACATCTGATCGACCGCCGTGTCCTTCAAATGGAAGCCGAAGGCGTCACCTTTACGACCGGTGTCGAAATCGGCACCGCCATAGCGGTGCCGATGTTACTGGCCGATTACGACGCACTGGTGATGGCCGGCGGCGCGGAAGTTCCGCGCGATCTCGACATCGAGGGGCGCGAATTATCGGGCATCCATTTTGCGATGGATTTTCTGGTGCAGCAGAACAGACGCGTGGTGGGCGACGAGGAATCGCGCGCGGCGCCACAAGGTACGATCAGCGCCACAGGCAAACATGTGATTGTCGTCGGTGGCGGCGATACCGGCTCGGACTGCATCGGCACGTCGAACCGGCAGGGAGCGGCCTTGATCACCCAGCTCGAGATTCTGCCCAAGCCGCCCGACCGCGAGAATAAAGCACTGGTCTGGCCCGATTGGCCGCTGAAGCTGCGCACCTCGTCGTCCCAGGAAGAAGGCTGCGAGCGGGACTGGTCGGTATTGGCCAAGCGCGCGCTTGGCGCGGCCGGCAAGGTCGAGGCGCTCGAATGCGTACGGATTGAATGGAGCAAGGATGGCGCCGCAGGCCCGCAAATGCGCGAAATTCCCGGCAGTACGTTCCGGCTGAAGGCCGATCTGATACTCTTGGCGATGGGCTTCGTGGGGCCTCGCCGGCAAGGGCTGCTCGCGCAGGCCGGGGTCGAACTCGATGACCGGGGCAATGTGAAGGCGAACGTCGACAGCTACAAGACAAGCGTGGAAAAGATATTTTCCTGCGGCGACATGCGGCGCGGCCAGTCGCTGGTCGTCTGGGCGATCCGCGAAGGCCGGCAGGCGGCGCGCGCGGTCGATGAGTTCCTGATGGGGTCGAGCGAGTTGCCGCGATAGCCTTTATTGACATCGCTTCGCGCGGCTCGCACGCGGA
>JBAVOL010000077.1:0-6191 GCA_049692035.1 Rhizomicrobium sp. | reverse complement strand
CCGCACGCACCGTCGAAGCCCTCGAAGCAGCTGTCGCGAATGCTCTGCAAACCTTCGTACCCGCCGAATGCGCCAACTTCTTCGCCCATGCAGGTTACGACTTGGATTAACGGGAATCTGCTCTAGGCGCCGGAGAACTTGTCTGTCATCCGACGCATCACACACAATATCCTGCCGGCACATCCCAGCGACAAGTCTATCCGCCGCAAAATGAAGCTCGCTTCTTGGTCCAAAGACTTCTTCTTCGAGCTCTTTACTCATATGCAATAGCCCCGCCTTTTTATGGGGCGGTTTCCTTGGCGCGGAAGGACGCTATCGGACCTGTTCTTCACGAGAGCGCGTGGGCTCACCGGGCAGCGTCCGCAACGCCGGTCAGGCGGATACCGGACGCGGGCACTTTGTAGCGCCGATTGATGGCAATGAGGATCGAGGTCAGGCTTTCGGCGACAACCGAATTGGCGAGCGGCCCGGCATACCACCCACGCAATCCGGCCGCCTCGGCCAGCGCGATCGCGATGTCCGCCGCATCGTTATCATCGCTGCAAACCAGGACGTCGCAGTCGATCGGGTGGTCGAGCTCCTTGAGATGATGCGCCGAAATATTCTGGAATGCCGACACGACCCGGACGCCGTTGCCCAGGACAGCCTGCAATGCCGCGACGGCCGAGCCCCCTTCAGGCAACTGCACGAGGCTCACTTTCGGCGGGACCAGCGGAACGGTCACGTCGATCAGAACCTTCCCCTGGAGTTCGCTCGCCACATCGAGCGCAGTGGATCGTTGGGCCGCATAGGGCACAGCGAGCACAATGATGTTACTGCTGCCTGCAGCCGTCCGGTTGTCGACGCCCGTGATCTTGTCGGCGCCGAGCAGCACATTCAATTCCGCGGCTGCGGCCGCGGCCCGGGCCTGATCGCGTGAACCGATCACGACCTTGTGTCCGGCCGCTGCCCATCGGAAGGCCAGGCCACCGCCCTCATGGCCTGTTCCACCCAGCACTGCGATGCTCAATTGCGGCTCAGCCATTCGACTTATTTCTCTCCCACGCGTTCAAGACTGTCAGCCGAGTGCTGCCGGCGAACGGGCGTCAATTCAATTTCTGATAATGGTGACGCATCGCGCCACCTTTGTCGCGTCTCCGGCGGCACAGTGCCATAGAGCGTCGTGCGTTGCGCCGGCTGCCGGCCGGTCGAACGGATCAACGCTTCCATCGCGGCCGGCGGGAATTCCTGCCCATGCTCGGTTCCAGCAGCGCGGGAAATGCTTTCGTTCATGAGCGAGCCGCCCAGGTCGTTGGCGCCGGCGTTGAGGCAGGCTCGCACACCGTCTGGTCCGAGCTTGACCCAAGATACCTGGATATTGGCCAGCAGCGGATTCAGCACGAGCCGCGATACCGCATGCATGAGCAGCGTCTCGCGCCAGGTTGGCCCGAGGCGCGAGAGCCCCTTCAGATGCATGGGAGCTTCCATGTGAACGAAGGGCAGCGGCACGAATTCGGTGAATCCGCCGGTACGAGCCTGGAGATCACGGATGCGCAAGAGGTGGCGCGCCCAATGCTCCGGCCGGTCAACATGTCCGAACATGATGGTCGCAGTGGTACGCAAACCGATCCCGTGCGCAGCTTCGATCACCGACAGCCATTGCTCGGTGTTCAGCTTGTCCGGGCAAATGATCGCCCGAACCTCGTCGTCGAGGATTTCCGCGGCCGTTCCGGGAAGGCTTCCCAATCCGGCATCCTTGAGACGCTGCAAGAATGTCTCGAGCGGGACGCCGAGCGTGCGGGCGCCATGATGCACTTCGAGCGGCGAGAACGCATGCACATGCATCTCCGGCACTGCCTGTTTCACCGCCTCCAGAAGCGCCAGATAGGTGTTTCCGTCGTAGGATGGGTGGATTCCACCTTGCATGCAGACCTCGGTCGCGCCGCGCGCGGCGGCTTCGCGCACCCGGCGCGCAACTTCCTCAAGGCTGAGATCATAGGCCGGACCGCGCAACGACGCATGGCCGCGACCTTTGGAGAAAGCACAAAACGCGCATTTGAATGTGCAGACATTGGTATAGTTGATGTTGCGGTTGACGGCATAGGTCACGACCTCACCGACGCGTTCGGCGCGCAGGCGATCGGCGGCGGCGCACACGCGCCGCACATCGGCAGCTTGCGCCTGAAACAATGCGATCACCGCAGCCTCGTCGAGCCGCTCTCCTGCCACAGCCTGCTCAATCGCGGCCGCGACGGCGGGCGCGGCCCGCTCGACGCGAACGCCGAGCGCCGGCACATCGGATCGGCGGCCGGGCACCCAGGAATCGGTGCGGGCCAAACCAAGCGAATCCATGTGGCGCCGAATGCGAGAGCGCAGCTGTGGGGCCTGCCATTTCTCGGCATCCTGCGCGTATCGGGGATAAAGCGTCAGCCTGGGCAGCAGCACGCGCCCGGCGCAGGCCGTCCGGTCCGTTAGTTCGGCAAGGTGGGGCCACGGCGCTTCGGGATTCACATGGTCGGGGGTGATCGGCGAGATGCCGCCCCAATCATTGATACCAGCCGAAATGAGCGTCTCGAAATCGTCGGTCAGGTTGGGGGGCGCCTGTATGCTCATGTCCGGTCCGAAAATCAGCCGCGCCACGGCGATCGTCCAGACAAGTTCATCTCGCGTGGGTTCTGCGGCATCGGCCATGCGCGTGCCGGGCTTGGCGCGGAAATTCTGGACGATGATCTCCTGAATATGCCCCCACCGCTCATGGATATCCCGCAGGGCAATCAATGCGTCGATCCGCTCGGCGCGTGTCTCGCCGATGCCGATCAGTATCCCCGATGTGAAAGGCACGCGAGCGCGCCCGGCGGCAGAAATCGTTTCAAGCCGGGCGGCCGGATGCTTGTCCGGCGACCCAAAATGCGGTCCACCTCTCTCGCACAGCCGCGCTGCGGTGCTTTCCAGCATGAGCCCCTGGCTCGCCGACACCTCACGCAATGCGGTGATGTCGCTCTCACCCATGACACCGGCGTTGACGTGCGGCAGAAGGCCGGTCTTGTCGAGGACCAGGGCGCACATTTCGGCCAGATAGGACAGCGTGGTGGGGTTGCCAAGCTTCGCAAGCTCCTCGCGTGCGCTGCGGTAGCGAAGCTCCGGCTTATCGCCCAAGGTGAACAGCGCCTCCTTGCATCCTGCCGCAGCGCCGGCCTGCGCGACCGACAGAATCTCTTCCGGCGTCATGTAGACGCGCTCGCCACGTTTGGGCGGATGCGCAAAAGTGCAATAATGGCAGATGTCGCGGCATAGACGCGTGAGCGGCAGAAAAACTTTCGGCGAATAGGTCTGGAGATTGCCGTGCCCCTGATCTCTGACGCGGGCCGCGGCCGCAGTCAGCTCCTCCAGCGGGGCGGTCGTGAAATAGTCCAATTGCGCGGGCCAAGATGTCCTTGTCGGCATTTTATTCTCCCCTGGTCGGGATCGCGCGCCCAAGAATTCCCAGACCCATTCCACGAACTATCGGATGATCGTCGCCTGCTCCGACGGGTGCAAGCGTTGTGAACGGTGAAGACAAGCCTGTGCGCTGTGCTGCCGCCACACGACGTGGCAACTGGCTATTCTGTTCCGGGAGCGACATCAAGAGCAGCGCTCCAGCGTCCCCAGGCAACGCGCCACGCCGGGCGGGAGGCGGCACGCCAAATGAAGGATCGCCTCGATGTCCGCCATGGTATCGATGTCATAGGCCAGCCCCGTCCGCTCCACGACGCGCGCGGTGCCTGGAGCCGAGCGGAGATGGGCGTCGAGGCTATCGGGACCGAACGAAAAGCAGAAGGAGACATCCGGCAACAGCGCCACGGCATTGGTTCCCAACGCGTGCCGGTCGGCCGCCACTGCGCACCGTCCGATCTCCGCGGCTGCAGCAAGCGCAGCCAGATCGGAAGCTTGGAGCAGCGGCAGATCGGCATTGATGACCATCAGGCGCCCAGGGATCGCTTCGCGAACCCGCGCCAGCGCCGCATTGATCAGACCGCCTTCGTCGGGCCACCAGCGTACCGGAACATCAGCCGACGGCGAGGAGGGAGACAAGGTGATGACATCCGCGAACATTCCCGACTGAACGATGCAGGCGGCAACATGGCGATAGAGTTCTTCGGACAACGCGATCCGGCGTGCAAGATCGATAGCGGGAGAAAGCCGTGACTTGCGAAGCGGCTCAGCCTTCAAGGGGATGACGGCGGTCCACGGCATCAGGCTTTGATCCGATCGGAAAATCTCAAAACGTCGCGCGCAACCTGCATGCGATCGGCATCGGCAAGCATCAGGGTATTCGCAGACTGCACTGCCGGCGCAGAATCTGGCACAGGATCGCCCTCATGTATGACCAGCCCGTCGATCATCCCCTGATAATGCCGGGCGACTGTCTCGTTGCTGACTTCGAAGCCGAGTTCGCTCATGAGCTTGTCCGTGGGGCCCTTTACCGCCTTTCCTGAAACCAGCGGCGATACAGCGATTACAGGTGCTGGCGTCCTTTTAATGGCGTCGGAAATTCCCGGCACGGAAAAAATGGGATCGATGCTCAAATAAGGATTGGACGGCGCGATGACGACGACATCTGCGGCCTCGATTGCGGGCACCACGCCCGGCGCGGGCCGGGCCGTGCCAGCTCCCTCGAAGCTGATACTCCGAGTCCGGGGCTGGCACCGTTGCTCCACGAAATAACGCTGAAAGGGCAGGACGCCATCCTCGGTGCGCACCATGGTACGAACGGGATCGTCACTCATCGGGATGACAGTCGAGCGAAGCTGCCATGCAGCCGAAATCTCCGCGACAATACCGCTCAACCGTTCACCTTCGCGCAGACGCTGCGTGCGAATTACATGCAGTGCGAGATCGCCATCGCCGAGCGAAAACCAGTCTTCGCCCCCGAGCGAACGCAGGACGCGCATGAAAGTCCAACTCTCATCCTCCCTTCCCCAGCCTTGGGCCCGGTTCGCCTGGCCTGTCAAGGTATAGAGCACGGTATCGAGGTCCGGGCAGATAGTCAGGCCGAGATGTTCGAAGTCGTCGCCGGTATTGACGATGACTGCGAGATCCGCTTCGGGCCAAAGCATATGAAAACCGCGTGCCAATTTGGCGCCACCGACACCGCCGCACAGCAAAGCAACGCGCGAGCTCATTGGAATAAATCCTCTTCCAGCGGTCGGATCAGCGTACTTGCCGGGAGATCCCCCTCTTCAAACTGCAGGCCGCGGACCAGGACGGCAGGGATGCCTTCGTCGCCTTCGCCTCCGGCGAGCCCAGCCGCCGTCGCGATCATATCAGCCAGCGCGACTTGCGTGACTTCCAGCGCCCGGCCGTTGCGGTCGAACTGACCGCGGCGATCGACCAGCGACGGAAGGCCGGCAGCACCGATCGCGACATTCATGACCCCGTTCCGCCACGGCCGCCCGAAACTGTCCGATATAATGACCGGCGGAGGCCGGCGAAAACGGGTGCCGAGGCGATCGTAAATTCTCCGCGCGGAGGCATCCGGATCGGCCGGAAGCAAGAGCACCCGGTCAGACGGTCCTGGTCCAATGTTCGACCGGTCGATCCCTGCATTGGCAATGACAAACCCGAGCCGGTGACGCGTTATCAGGACGTTGGGAACGGCCCGCAGTACCGCAACGGACTCGCGGAGCACGAGTTCGACAAGCCGCGGATCCTTTTGGACGATTGCACCCAATCTGAGTGCTTCTTCTGTGGGTGTCACGTCTCCGAGCGCCACGAAACGCGCTTCTGCCTTTGACACGATTTTCTGGGTGACGACCAATACCGTTCCCGAGCCGGGATCGCCTGCTTGCTCGCCGATGACCGTCGCGAGCATGGTCGGCAAATCATCGCCTGGAAGTATTTCGCCGATCCCGGCCAGTGGAATGATTTCAATCACGAGCGTGATCCGCTTCGGCTGGGCCCGCCTTGAATCGAAATCGAGTTTCTCGCACTGCGGGTTTGTGCTTTGTCACAGACAATAGCGCCGTTGAATGCCGTTGAAGCGCGCCCGCATCTGAGCCTGCCTTTCTTCCTGCGATATCTTGACGGTATCGCCCGGCAGCGCCTGTGCGAGGCCCGAGCGCTTGACGAGCCGCGTATGAATGATTGTCGTCGCATCGTTGAGAAGATTGCGAAAGGTCATGTTGCCGAGCTCGAAGCCCTGCGTGTCCAACCAATTGTGATAGCCGGGATCG
>JBAVOL010000076.1:0-49533 GCA_049692035.1 Rhizomicrobium sp. | reverse complement strand
GCGCCGATATAGAGCGCCTTGCCCGCCTTCACGACGTCGTGCAGCGCCTCGATCGTTTCCTCGATCGGCGTCGTGGGATCGAAGCGATGAATCTGATAGAGATCGACGTAATCCATGCCAAGCCGCTCCAGGCTCGCATCGATGGCGTGCATGATATGCTTGCGCGATAGCCCTGCTTCATTGGGCGACTTTCCCATCGGGTTGAACACTTTCGTTGCAATGACCAGTTGTTCGCGCGGCGGCCCGAAGTCCCTTAGCGCGCGTCCCAACACCTCCTCGCTTGCGCCGTGAGAATAGATATCGGCCGTATCGAAGAAATTGATTCCGGCGTCGAGCGCCGCCTTGATGAAAGGCCGGCTCGCCTCTTCGTCCAACACCCAGTCGCGCCATTGGGGTGAGCCATAGGTCATCGTGCCAAGACAGATGCGCGATACCGTGAGACCCGCAGCGCCGAATTTCGTCATTTCCATCGCCATTCTCCTGGAAAGAAAACAGGCCACAATTTACGAGCGGATGCATCATTCCGCATAGGTCAGCCCGATTTCGAAGGTCCGCGGTGCAGCGACATTGAATACCCCGGTGGTATCGGCGGTGGCGACATTCGCGTCGGTGACATTGTCGATCTTACCGAAGAGAGAAACGCCGTCGGCGACGAGCCATGCCGCCCGCAAATCGAGGGTGAAGGCCGAGCCGAGCTTGATCGTGTTGAGATCATTATCGAACTGGGCGCTCACCCAGCGCAGATCGGCGTCGAGCGTCAGCCTTTCAAAAGGTTGCCAGAGAGCCCCGGCGGTTATGGTGGCAGTGGGAGCCTCTGCCGGCCGCTTGCCCGCGAGAAACGGCGCACCGGCGCCGGGGTGCACCCGCGCATCGGTCCACGCCAGCGCACCATGCAAAGCGAGATCGTCGGTCAGTTTTTCGGCTGCCTCGGCTTCCAGGCCTACCGCGTCGATGACGCCGACATTCTGCTTTTGCTGGCAATCGCCTGTCCCTGTGCCCGGCGGGCAGGTGGCGGTGGTCGCCAGCGTCACATTTTCCACCGCATCATGAAGTTGGTTCCAGAAACCGGTCGTGTTCCACGAGAACGCCCCCGTCTCCCGGCCCCATCCCACTTCGACGCCGTCGAGTTTTTCCGGCACCAGCGCAGCATTGCCATTGGTCACGACATTGCCGACGCGGAACGGCCGGTACATCTCGTTCAGCGTCGGCGGGCGGAAGCCGGCATAGGCGGCGACGCGCAGGAACTCGCCATCGTCGAAATTGCGCCGTACGCCGGCACGGCCCGTGGGCACGGCGCCGTCGCGTCCAGCGTAGTCCTGGCCGAGCGTCACGGCGCCGCTGGAGCGCACGCCTTGCACGAGATGGCCCTGCGAGGTCGCCCAATAATCGGCACGTGCGCCGAGCGTGAGGAGCCAGGGACCGAGATCGAGCGCGCCTTCGCCATAAAGCCCACCAACGATCATACGACCGCCGGAACGGCGGAAGTCGAGCAATCGCTTCAAGCTTGCGCTGTAGCTGTAGAACTCGTGCGACTCGCCGGAATCGTCGCGCAAATCACCGCCGGCTTCCCAATGAAAATTGCCGATCTCGCCAAGCGCCGCCGTATTGAAGCCCCATCCCAAAGCGGGCGTCGAATATTGATCGTCGGCGGGCGTCGTACTGCTTTGATTCGCCCCCGTCGAAACCGAAATGTTCGTGAAATTGCTGTCGATGACCCAGCTCTGCAGCCGCCAGCCGATGCGGTCGGGCTGCGCCGCGCGCGCCAGAGCCACGCTCGCGGTTTCGCCTTGCGCCGTCGCTTCCGCGCCGACCAGACCGGCGCCCTGGAGTTCGTCGTAATAGCCCAGCCGCGCTGTCGCCGAGATGTCGTCACCGAGTTGGGTGTCGGCACGCAGCGACGCGGAACCGGAATCGAGGCGCACATGATTGTCAGCCGGACCGCGCACCGAAGGCCCGACCGGAATCCAGCCGTTCGAATGTTCGGCCGAACCGCTGGCGAACAAATCGACAGGGCCAATTTGAGTGCCCCCCGATGCACCCGCCCGAAAGGTATCGAGACTGCCGCCTGAAACATCGGCCTGCGAAATTCCGCCCACGCTATCGCGTTCGCGCAACAGGATCGTGCCGGTCAACGCGCTGGCGCCGTAGGGCCCGGAGCCCGCGCCGCGAATGATTTCGGCGCCGCCAATGTCTTCCGTCGGCAAGGCGCTCCAGATCACCCAGCCGCCGAACGGATCGTTGAGCGGCACGCCGTCGAGCAGCACCAGCGCGCGGCTGGTTGCCGATGGTGCGATAGCGCGCAGCGAAACGCCTTGCGCCGATGGATTGGCGCTGAGGCTTATGGTTCGGCGGTACAGCGAAAGACCCGGCACTTGTTCGAGCGCGGCGTCAAGTTGATCGAAACTATCCAATTGCGCCTGATCCAGCTGCACCACCGAGAAGGCCGCCTGCCCCACGGCTTCCGGCAAATGAGCGCCGGTCACCGTCACAGTCTCGATTCCCGCCGCCGCCGCATTCGATAGGGCGAACGCGGGCGCGAACGAAGCGATGAGCCAAGCGGCAATGCACGCCGCAGCGATTCCAGCCTTTCGCACTCCATTCGGAACTGACATGTTGTCGTGACATGACCACCGAGGAGACGCCCCCATGAATGCACCTTTCGATGGCCCGCAACCCGAGCGGGCAGATTTGGACGTGGCGGTCATCGGCGCGGGGTTCTCCGGAATCTGCATGGCAATCGCACTCAGACAGGCGGGCTATAAATCGTTTCGCGTCTTCGAGAAAACATCGGATATCGGCGGGACGTGGCGGGACAACCGCTACCCGGGCTGCGTCTGCGACGTTCCTTCCCATCTCTACTCGTTTTCCTTCGAGCAGAATCCCGATTGGTCACGGAGCTATTCCCCGCAGGCGGAAATATGGCGCTACATGAAACATTGCGCCAGCAAATATGGCGTGCTGCCCCATTTCCGATTCAATGCTCCAGTGGCGGCAGCGAGCTACGACGAAACACGGCATCTCTGGCGGATTACGCTGAAGAGTGGCGAAACAATAACGGCGCGCGCACTGGTCTCGGGCGTGGGCGCGCTGCATCTGCCCTCCTACCCCAGGATCGACGGCATCGAAAATTTCGCCGGCCGCGCCTTTCATTCGTCGCAATGGGATGACGGCCTCGATCTGACAGGTCGCAAGGTCGGTGTGGTCGGAACGGGCGCCAGCGCCATCCAGATCGTCCCCTCGATCGCGCCCAAAGTGAAACAGCTCACTCTGTTCCAGCGCACGCCGGCCTGGGTTTTGCCGCGCATGGATTACAGCTTTTCGGCCGGCGCCAAGCGGCTGTTCCGCACCATTCCCGGGCTGCAAACGCTGTTCCGCGACACGATCTATTGGACCATGGAGATGCGCGCGCCGGGCTTCCTGGGAAACCGCAAGTTGATGAGCCGCGTGGAGAAGCTCGCGCTGCGCCATCTGGAAAAAACGATTGCCGATCCGAAGCTGCGCGCGGCGTTGACGCCCGACTATCAGGTCGGCTGCAAGCGCATCCTGATTTCCGACGATTATTATCAGGCGCTCGCCGGTTCGAATGTGGTCCTCGTCACCTCGCCCATCGGCCGGGCAACGCCTTCAGGCATCGTCACCGCGGACGGGTGCGAACACCAACTCGATACGCTGGTATATGCGACGGGTTTCCGTGCCAACGAGCCGTTGGCAGAACTGGAAATCAGGGGAAGGGGCGGCCACAGCCTGGCATATGAATGGCGCTACGGCGCGGAGGCCTATTACGGCATGACTGTCGCCGGCTATCCCAATTTCTTCATGCTCGTGGGACCCAATACCGGCCTCGGGCACAATTCCATGATCTTCATGATCGAAGCACAGGCGCACTACATCATGCATTGCATTGCCTGGCTGCTGCGCGAAGGCGCCGACGAAGTCGATGTGAAGGAACGCGTTCAACGCGATTTCAATTCCCGGCTGAAGGCCAGGATGGACCGCACCGTCTGGCAATCCGGCTGTCGCAGCTGGTATCTGAACGAGAACGGCACCAATTCGACGATCTGGCCGGACTTCTCCGTCAGCTATTGGTGGCAGACGCGCCAACCCGACCCGCACGATTTCAAATTCGTCGTCCCTGAGCCGTCCGCGTCCATCCTTTCGTAAGAGACGGGAGCGTCATGCCGTTTCGTCTATCACCCAGCGCCGCCGCGACGGCCGCGCTGATCGTCGCCGGATTCGTCCTTTGTGTCGTGGTCAACTTCCCCGGCCACCTTTCGTTCGATTCGGTGGTGCAATTGTTCGAAGGACGCACGGGCATCTACGGCAATTGGCATCCGCCGATGATGTCGTGGCTGCTTGGAATCTTCGACGCGATCATGCCGGGCACCGGGCTGTTCGTGATCTTCGACGCAGGCCTGCTGTTCGCCAGCCTGGCCGGGCTGCTGTGGTTGAACCCGCGCCCCTCCCTGGCCGCTGCCGCCGTCCTCGCACTGTGCCTTCTCACACCGCAATTCCTGCTCTATCAGGGCATCGTCTGGAAGGACGTGCTGTTCGCCGATTTGAGCGTGGCCGGCTTCGTTTGCCTCGCAGTCGCGGGCGAGCGATGGCCACGCCAGCGCTGGCGCTTCGCCCTGGCGGCTTTGGGCTTCGGGCTTTTGATCGTGGCGACGCTCGTTCGCCAAAACGGCGCACTGGTGCTGCCGGCAGGCGCCGCCACGCTCGCCTGGTTCGCCTGGACGCAAAGCGCCCGCCACAAAAACCGCGCGGCCGCAACCTATGGTCTCTGTGCGCTCATTGGCGCGTCGCTGGCCGTCATCGCCATTCATTCGGCGCTTGCGCTGCGCGTCGCGGGAAATCCGAGCCCGACCGTACAGTTCCGCCTGCTGCAATTCTACGATTTGATCGGTGCTCTCAAGACCGAGCCCACGCTCGCGCTACCGCGCTTCGACGACGACGATCCCGAACTCGAACAATTGATGCGGAGCGACGGTGTCAGGCTTTACACCGCGCAGCGCAACGACACGCTGGTGCAATCGGCGCGGTTGCAACGCGCCTATTTCGATTCGCCCGACGATATCATTTCCGCGCAATGGCACGACCTGATCGTGCAGCACCCCGGCCTCTATCTGCGCGTGCGCAGCGAAGTGTTCCGCTGGATCGTGTTGACGCCCGATCTGGCAGCGTGCCGGCCGATCTATACGGGCGTTTCAGGGCCACCGCAGATGATGCGCAGGCTCGGGCTCACGACCCGTTTCGATGGGCGCGACACGGCACTCGGGAATTATTCCCAAAAATTCATGGGCACGCCGGTCTTTTCGCATGGCGCCTATGCGGTTCTCGCGCTTGGCTTGCTCGTGGTACTGTTCGCGCGTCGCCGCGCCGCCGACATCGCGCTTGCTTTTCTGCTGCTGGCCGCCTTTGCGTTCACGGCAAGCTTTTTCGTGATCTCGATCGCCTGCGATTACCGCTATCTTTACGTTCTCGATCTGGCGACGCTGGTGGCGGCGTTCCACGTCGCGCTCGATTGGCGGACGGCGTGGGCGGCGGTAAGGCCACAGCATTTCCGATGAACTCGGCGGGCGGCTCTGGGGCGCAAAAAAAGCGTGTCATCGCCATCCTCTATTGGCGCTCGGTATTGGACACGATTGGGCGTAAAGTGGCGCGGTAAACGATAGTAAACGGAAGCTAGGCATGAGGGACGCCTCGAGACTTCGCACCTACATCACTATTTTTGCCTCTGCCGGGCTTGCAATCCCGTTGTTTCTTTCGGCTCTATATGAAGCCGCAATTTATGCGAATCTCGATTGGTCAGTCGATAAGTGGCGGCTCTACGCATCAGTCATTCTTTGGCCAAGCGCGATCTTTTGGGCTGTTACGCTCGACGGCCAGACAAACTGGCAAGTTCAATGTGAGATGTGGGTGTTCGCAGCCATTCTCAACGTCGTCCTCTATTCGTTGCTCGGGGTGTTGCCATGGGCAGTAATGCGAGTGGTTCGGCGTGGGACGGTGGCCTAGTTTGAAACTTGAGTGGCCTATTTCGGCCGCTACCCCAACCCGGCATGGCTTGACATTCTGACCAAACACGTGCATCAGGACCCCACATTCGCCGGGTTCGCGCGAAACGCGCGGCTTTACAGCTGCCTGATCACCCCGGCTTCCGAAAACTCTTCCGTTTGTTCCAGATGCGCGTGGAATGCGGGCAACGCTCCGCGGTTCCGCTCGTGCATTCGCATGCGCGGCCGGCGCATAAGGATTCTTTTAACGTGACGACTTCCTCTTTCGCCGACCTCGGCCTCGCCGAGCCCCTGTGCCGCGCCCTTGCGGCACAGGATTATCGCCAGCCTACGCCGATCCAGGCCCGCGCCATTCCGCTGCTGCTTGCGGGCCACGACCTTCTCGGCATCGCGCAGACCGGCACCGGCAAGACCGCCGCCTTCGTCCTGCCCATTCTGCAACGCCTTTCGGCATCGCATACGACGCGCGCACCGAAAAGCGTGCGGGCGCTCATTCTCGCGCCGACGCGTGAACTCGCGGTTCAGATCGACGAGAGCATTGCGGTTTACGGGCGGCACATGCATTTCAAGCATGCGGTGATTTTGGGCGGCGTCAGCCAGAACGCGCAGGTCAAGGCGCTCGCACATGGCGTCGACATTCTGGTGGCGACGCCCGGACGCCTGCTCGACCTCGCCAAGCAGCATCATGTGCGGCTCGACCACATCACCCATCTCGTGCTCGACGAAGCCGACCGCATGCTCGACATGGGCTTCATCCGCGATATCCAGAAGATTGTCGCGCTGGTGCCGAAGGAGCGGCAATCCTTGTTGTTCTCGGCCACCATGCCGGCCGCTGTCGCCCATCTGGCCGCCGGCCTCCTGCGCAAGCCGGAGCGCGTCGAGGTTTCGCCCGAAGCGGTCACCGTCGATTTGATCGAACAGCGGGTGATCTTTTCCGACATGGAAGGCAAACGGCGCCTGCTGCTCGATCTTCTTGCCGACAAGGCGCTCGAGCGCGTCATCGTCTTCACGCGCACCAAGCATCGCGCCAACCGGATTTCGGATCAGCTCGGCATTGCCGGAATCGCCAATGAGGCGCTGCACGGCAACAAATCCCAGAACGCACGCCAGCGCGCGCTCGAGCGTTTCCGTTCGGGCGAGGCCCGCGTGCTGGTCGCCACCGACATCGCCGCACGCGGCATCGACATCGACGGCATCACCCATGTGATCAATTTCGAGTTGCCGAACGAGCCGGAAAGCTATGTGCATCGCATCGGGCGCACGGCGCGTGCGGGCGCCGCCGGCGTCGCGATCTCGTTGTGCGATTCCTCGGAGATGAATTTTTTGCGCGACATCGAGAAGCTGACACGGCGCAAGATAACCGTCGCCGGCAGCAATCCGCCGCCGCAAGCCACACGTCCCGCACCCAGGGAGCACACGCGCCCGGCCGCAGGCCGCGGCGGCAAACGCCGCCGCTTCTCGGGCCGCCGCACGGCGGCCTGAAGCGCTACAAACCCTTCAGCTTGGCGAAAACCAGCCGGTCCTTGTTGTCCTGCATCAGCTTGGTGAGGCCGGAGATGGTGGCCAGGCCGAGCCCGCCCGGCATGCCGGTTTCCGGATCGGCTGTGATCCTGGAATAGTTTTCACCCGAGACCTTTTCCCATTTGCCGGCGGGTTTCTTGATTTCGAGGCTCGCGACCGTCGCCTTCAACACGAGGCGGACAATCGCTTCATGCGGCGCCGACGGCCTGGTGAGGCAGGGATGCCCTGCGATCATCTGCCAGCCATTGGCGAGCGCCCACGCGGTCAATTCGTCCTTGGTCATCGCTGCTTCCCAATTCGTTCGTCCACAAGGCGATCAAAGCGGCTTCAATCTCGCGCGGATTTTGCAGCCGGCATAATGCCGACTTCGCGGCGCGGCGCGCCGGCGCCGACAACGGCCATGGCGCGCCTTCGATATACCAGCCCAGATGCTTGCGAAAAATCCGCAAGCCCAGGCGGTCGCCATAGAAGCGCAGAGAATCGCGAAAATGATCGAGGACAATGCCCAGGCGCTCGACGAGGCCGGGCTCGCGCAGCGCTTCACCCGTCTGCAACGCGCGCTCGACGGACGCGGCAATCCACGGGCGGCCGCACGCGCCGCGACCGATCATGACCGCATCGGCGCTCGATTGCAGAAGCGCGTCGCGCGCGGATGCGTCGTCGATCACGTCGCCATTGACGATCACCGGCAGGCGTGTCGCCGCCTTCACCTCTTCCACCGCGCGCCAATCGACGGCGCCTTTGTAGAATTGCTGTCGCGTGCGCGCATGGACCGTGAGCGCTTTCACGCCGCATCGCTCGGCCCGCGCCGCCAACTCCGCGGCATTTCGACTTGCATCGTCCCAGCCGAGCCGCATTTTCAGCGTCACCGGACGGCTGGTCGCGCCCACCGCGGCATCGATCAAACGCTCGGCCTGGTCGAGGTCGCGCATCAACGCGGAGCCGGAAAGTCCGCCGGTGACGATCTTGGCGGGACAGCCCATGTTGAGATCGATGATGTCGGCGCCTGCGGCTTGCGCCAACGCCGCGCCTTGCGCCAGCCAGCGCGCCTCGCGCCCGACAAGCTGGATCACCAACAGCGCAATATCGTCATCCACCGCCGCGCGGCGCATGACATCCGGCCGTCCTTGCGCCAGCGTTTCGCACGCCACCATCTCGCTTGCCACATAGGCCGCGCCGAGCTTCGAGGCCGCGCGCCGGAACGGCAGATCGCTCACGCCACTCATCGGCGCGGTCAGAACGCGGCCGGGGATCGCGACATCTCCGATATGAAAGACGTAAGCCATGGGGTTAGTTCGGGGATCATGGCGGTAGTGTCAAGCGACCGACGCCGATCTTCGCCCCATTGTTCCGGAAACCGGTACCCTGGAAGAGGGACTGCGGCTCAGCAGGCTGGGCCGCAGTCCCCGCACGGGATTAGGCGTGATGCGCCGAAACTGCGCGCAGCACTTCAACGCATTGGTGTTCGCCGGCCCGAGCGGCGATGTCGCCCAGGCTCAGCATACCCACCATGCGCTTCTTTGCATCAAGCACGGTAAGGCGACGGAGTTTCTTGTTCTCCATTGTCGTAGCAGCCGTTCGCACGTCATCTTCCGCGCGACAATATTCGATGCCCTTCGTCATAACGTCCCGGGCGGTCAGCGACATAGCGGACTTCCCGTCAGAAAGGCCGCGGCAGACAATGTCACGGTCGGTCACCATTCCGATCAGGCGGTCGTTTTCTCCTACGGGAATTGCGCCGACATCCTCGTCGCGCATTTTCTTTGCGAGGCTCGATATAGGCGTCGACGGATCTACCCATGTGACGCCACGATGCATGATGTCTTTTACCTTCATCGTCGTCTCCTTTTTTTCCCGCATGCGATTTCCATGCTCTAACGAAGAAAAAGCGCGGGCGGGACGCAGAGACTCTGACACATGCCAATGTGCGACGCAATTTTTCGATTTGTAAGAAAGGCCCATAAAACTTGATGTAAAGTCAACGCAACGCTTTCGCGGCAACACGTGCCGCGCAATGCATGTCACGTCTCGTCTTCGGGAATCGGCCGGGCGCTGATACCCGAAATTTTGTGAAGCATAACACCATTCGATCGAATGGCAGAGTCCCGGCCGAGGGCAAAACGGCATCAGCAGGCGACCGGATTACGCCCGATAAGGTGATGTCGCGGAGCCGTCGATCGACGCCTGCGGCAGCCCCGCTTGGTATCTGCCCCACATGGTCTCGTACAAAAGTTCCAAATCAGCCGTGTAGCGCGCCACATCGAACAGGGGGCATGTCGCGATATTGCGCTGGAGTTTACGCCGCAGGGCCTGCAGCCGTTCGGGATTCGTCGCCAGCGCGTTGGCGAGGCTGAAATAGCCCTCCAGATCCGGCGCAATCAATTCGGCAAGCCCGATGGCATGGAGCAGGCTGCCGGCGACGCGGGACGGAAAAGTGTCGCCGGGGCAGGTCACGATCGCTACGCCGGCCCATAGCGCATCGCTTGCAGTGGTATGGGCGCCGTAGGGCGCGGTATCGAGCACGAGGTCGGCGATTTGCAACCGTTCGAGGTGATCGCTCTGGGCCATGTCGGGCGCAAAAATCAGGCGCTCCGGGCCGATCCCCCGCTCGAGCGCCTCGTTGCGCAGATTACCCCTGGCCTTGTCCGAATCGAGCAGCCACAGCACGCTGCCCGGCACAGAAGCGAGCAAGCGACACCATAGGCTGAACATCTGCGGAGTCAGCTTATAGGCCTGATTGAAGCAGCAGAAGACGAACCCGGTCGCAGGGAGCCCGGCCTGGACGCGCTCCCGCCTGGGGCCGACCGGCGTACGACGCCCGTGCGGCTGATAGGAATGGGGCATGAAGGCGAAAGCTTCGGTGTAATCCGCGGTGCTGGCGGGCGGCGTAACGAAACGGTCCGTCACGATGTAATCGCAAAGACCACCGCCGAGCGTACCTGGATAGCCGAGATAGTTCACCTGGATCGGCGCGGGATGCAGCAGGAGAATGCCCGTGCGTGCGTTCAGCGTGTAGCCTTTGAGATCGACGAGAATATCGATCTTGTCGCGATGAATGGCACGGGCAGCTTCGCGATCCGACAGATTGGCAATATCGTGGAAGCCATCGAAAGCCTTTTCCAGCCGTCGGCGCATCGTCCGCCCGTCATCGGCGCCGTAGGAATAGGCCTGGACATCGAAACGGGCGCGGTCATGCATCTCCAGCGTTTCGACCAGAAGGAGCGCTGTCGCATGGTCGTGAAAATCGCTTGAGAGATAACCGATCCGGATTTTCTCGCGCGAGGTGCGGTCGAACTGGAAATTCAGGCGCGCGCATTCCGGCCGGGACGCGGCCAGCCGGTCCCGGATCCAGAGTTCCGAGCAGGCACGCTGATCGAGACCCGTCATGCCGGGCTCGCTCAGGAGATGGAAGGGCGGAAGCGTGCCGGAATCACCCCGTGCCAGCACGTCGCGCATGCGCGAAGCGGTGTCGTCGAAATCATCCCATTCGCACATTCCACGGCGGCGCAGGATCGATTTCATGGGGCGGCTCCCGCCGAGTTCTGGTTCTCGATGCGCTGGCGAAACTCACCGCTCGGGCGAGATGGTTGCGTGCGCTCCCTCGATCCGTATCGGACGTCGATCGCTACGCAATTGTCGCGCCATCGGCGAGCCGGTGCGTTGACTCTCATTTGGTACGGTTCGTGCTCGGTCGGTTTCCACGGGAAATTTCCGGATTAACGGGAGGCGCAGCCATGCCGCTTTACAGTTATCATTGCGCGGAATGCGACAAGGATGTCGAGTTGCTGATCGGCTCTTCCGACATTCCGGCCTGTCCGACCTGCGGCAGTCGAAATCTGGAGCGTCTGGTGTCCCGCGTGGCCCCGGAAGGCAGGAGCCGCGCCCTCATAAAAGGCGCGCGTGCCCAGGCGGCGCGTGAGGGGCATTTGAGCAATTTCAGCCGCTCCGAACGACGGCGCTGAGATTTCAGCCTCCCGATTTCAGCCTTCAGGCCGGCCCGTTCAATCCCCCGTTCAATCCGACGTGATCATGATCTCCGGCATCGCGTCCGGTTCCGGAATATCGAGCCCATCTTCTTCGGCCAGATCGACGCCGGTGAGGCAGACGTCCCCGTCGTCGATGACCAGCTTGATCGGCGTCAGCGCCTGGCCCTGGCAAGGTCCGATAAAGCAATGGCCGGTGTCCGGATCGAACTGCGCATGATGTTTTCCGCAGGTGATAAAATTGCCTTCCTCGTCCAGGAACTCTCCGGGCGCCGTGTCCAGGCGTGAGCCTTGATGCGGGCAGGCATTCTCGAATCCGAAAAATTTATTGCCTTTGCGCGTGATGAGGATCGGCCAGGGTTTGGCCCCGCCATCCGGCTCCTTGCGCATCAACACGAAGCCCGCCGCCTGACCATCGTCGATTGAATATGTGGCGCATATCGCATAAAGCGCGTCCATCCATCATTTCCTTTCCCGCTAAATCGAACGCTCCGGCCGTGCGCACGCGAACATGCCTCTCCCGAGCAAGCCACGTGCCACTCCTGGCGCTGCACCGGGCATGGTTGGATTTCGCGGTATGACGGCGCAGTTTTGCAACATTGCGCCGGTTGGGGTTGCAAATCCCGCGAATGCGCGAAGCAGGGCGGCGGGCCAAGAGGCTGCCGATGTGGTCGAGCCGGCAATCTAGCCGAACACGAGACGGGCGCCGAGCGCGAGCACGAGCGCGGGCGGCATGACGACGACTCCGACTTTCAAAAAGCGCCAGAAATTTACATCCTCGCCTTCGCGGCGAATGGCGGTCAACCAAAGGATAGTCGCGAGGGAGCCGGTGACCGAAAGATTGGGGCCTAGATCGACGCCGATGAGAACGGAATCGGCGACGCTCTGCGGCGCGTGTGCTTGTGCCAGCATGGAGCTGGCTACCAGCCCCACCGGCAGGTTGTTCATCAGATTGGCTGCGACAGCGACGGATCCGCCTGCGCCGGCTGCGGTCTTCATTGCGGACAAGGCTGTGGCTTCGCGCAGAACGTGGACGAGTTCTACAATAACGCCAGTCCGGGCGAGCGCCGCCACGAAAACGAACAGCCCCGCGACGAGCGGCACAATAGACCATGAAATTTCTTTCAACGCGGGCCATGGAGCTTCCCGGTTCGAGACGAGCACAACCAACGCGGTTGCGACGCCCAGGATCGCCGTTGGCAAACCGAGCGGGATGTCGAGTGCGGATACCGCAAGCAGCAGGACCGCGGCGAGCGCGATTCCGGCCAACGCGGTCTTCCCGCCGGACGACAGGGGTGGCCGTTCGATCATGAGCGCACAGGTTTTGGCCAAACGGTCGCGTTCCGCCCAACGCAGCGCAAAGAAGGTCGCAACGATTGCCAGCAGGGACGGAAACGAAAATCGGGACAACCAGGCAATCAGCGGCGGCATGTGGCCGTCATAGACCAGGAGATTGGCGGGATTGGAGATCGGCAAGACGAAGCTCGCCGCATTTGCGACAAGCGCGCAGATGAAAAGAAACGGAAGCGGATCGACCCGCGCTTTCGTTGCGGCGGCAAAAACGGCAGGCGTCAAGACAACTGCCGTCGCGTCGTTCGACAGAATCGCCGTCACCGCGATGCCCACTGCGTACACGAGGACGAACAGCCGCTTCCCCGATCCTTGTGCCGCGCCCACCGCAAGGGCCGCCACCCAATCGAACAAACCTTCGCGCCGCGCAATTTCCGAGAGCAGCATCATGCCGACCAGGAACAAATAGACATCGCTGCCGTTGGCGATGGCAACGAGGGCATCGCGCATCGGCAACAACCCCAGCGCCACCAGCGACACCGCGCCCGAGACTGCCCAAATCGCCTCTGGCAAGCGCAGCGGACGGATGACGACACAGGCCGTGGACAGCGCGGCAATGGTCCAGATCGCAAATGCGGATGCGGCGAACGGCATGGAAAACGTGACTAGCACCTTATCGGGCTTGCTGGCAGGTGAAGGATGGCGGGCCACGACCGACGATGATGAGCACTATGTCTACGCCATAGCCCTCCCGTAGAGGAGCGCGGCGCAGGATGTAGCGGTGCAAAGCGTCACTGAGTGCCATTTTTGATGGCTCTCAGGAAGGTGAGACTTAACCGCAGGATACGCAAATTCGCCCTGAGAGGAGTGACCTTCTTCACGTAGCTTGAAGCGAGCTAGTTGCAATGAAATTGCGGATTGGCAGACGGGAAAATCCGGCGGCTACAGGCCAGCGGAGGGCTCACATTAGTCCGCTTGGGGGCCGAAATCGGACATTCCCACGGCCGAGGGAACGGCGAAGACGCGCCATTTATGGACCTTCGGGCGGCCAGAGCCGCATAAGCGATACGAGTCATGTCAGGTCCCTCCCGGCTGCGGCGGTGCCCGGAAGCCCAGCGCCGCTTTGCAAAACCAATTTAGCACGACCGCGCATGGGTACAAAATTTCTGCCGGGCGATGGCCTTGTCCGGCTTTCCGCCGGAGTTACTGGTACACATTGGGATCGAGGGCCTTGGCTTTCGCGAGATCCGCATCCGCGGCCGCGATATTGCCCATCTCTCGCTCGACAATGCCGCGATTGCTGAGGGTTTCCGCATCGTCCGGCTTCAGCCGGATCGCTTCGTCATAGTCCTGGATCGCGCGCGCGTATTGGCCGAGAGTGTTATAGACAGCGCCGCGCAGGGCGAAGACGCCCGCATCGTCCGGCTTCAGCCGGAGCGCCTCGTCGAAATCCTCGATCGCGTGCGCCTCTTGGCCGACATAGCTATAATCGATGCCGCGATTGGCAAAGGCAGCCTCTTGGCCGTTTGCACCCAAACGGCCCGATTCGATCAGGCGCGTGCAGGCGTCGATTGCGGCCTGACCCTGCTGTGGATCGATGTGCGGATGGCCGCATGTGTCGGCATCGTCCGCACGCGCCGGCGCGATTGACAGAGATAACAGCGCCACGGCGGCCAGAGCCGCATAAGCGATACGAGTCATGTCACGTTTCTCCCCGCTGCCGCGGCGCCCGGAAAACCGGGCGCACGCCTCGCAAAACCAATTTAGCACAAACACGCAGGCGCTCAGAATCGCCGCCGGGTGACCGCCTTGTGAGACCGTCCGCCGGAGTTACTCGTCTATGTTTATCTTGGGATCTATGGCCTTGGCTTTGGCAAAATCCGCATCATGAGCCGCTGTATTGCCCACCTCGCCCTCGACGGTGCCGCGCATGTAGAAGGCGTTCGCATAGTCCGGCTTCAGGCGGATCGCCTCGTCGAAGTCCTGGATCGCGCGAGCATATTGGTCGCCCGAGTAATAGAGAATGCCGCGTTGGTCAAAGACTGCGGCCCTTTTATCCCCGCTCAGGCTGCCCGATTCGATCAGGCGTGTGCAGGCGTCAATAGCGACCGCCCCATACCGATTATTGCACGTGTCAAGATCGTCCGCGCGCGCCGGTATGATTGACAGAATCACTGCGGCCGCGAAGGCCGCACAAGTCATACGAGTCACAATCAATCCCTCCCACGGCCGGTTGCGGCCGCTGATCCTACTCAACCGTCTGGCGGTCATGTGCCAGAAATTCAAACTGTAGCAACGCTTGGTCCGGCGTGGCGCGCAGCAAAACACTCTTGCTGCTTGCGGGCTTGTTCGTGTCGCACCCCACCCATCCGCCGGTTCGACGGACCGCCACCAGGATGCTCAAAATGATGCTATATTGTTGGCGTACACCTAACAAGCCTGACAAGAGGCGAGCCGAAGGAAAGCCCGGCAAATCGAAGGTTTCGACCAGCTATGTAGAGCGAACAACGGCATTATCCGTCAGCATTGCAAGCGCTATGCGCGCCTCACGCAAGCATTCTCAAAGAAGCTCGAAAACCACGTCTAGGCCTTCGCCCGTCACACGATGTACCATAACTTCGTGAAGATTAGTAACGCTCACCGCATGACCCCGGCAATGGCCGCAGGCGTCGTGTCCCGCCTTTGGGAGAATGGTGATATTGTGAAGGTGGTGGAGGAATGGTAATTTAACAACTTGAGGGGTGAAGTATGGCCAATCTCAGACAAGTTTTGGGGGTTGGAGTCTTATGCTCGGTGATAAGTCTGTATTCCGCGCAGGCGGAAGATTGCAGTTTATATCGAGACGTACTGAAAGAATATCAGGATACCTCTGCGACGCTGGATCGTGAGCAAACCAGCTATGAGTCAATGGCATCCAACAGCCGCGACCAGCAACGTCATGCAGTTTGTCGTGCCTTAAAAAACAACGTCAGCGCTTTAATTGGTATGCAGACGTATGCAAGCCCCGGTTGCTTGGCTGACCCATCCAGATATCAGGAGGGCGTTGATGCTATGGCGAGCGAACTGGACGATTTGACCAAGCAGGAAGCTTTGATGTGTAATCCTGGCGAGTGAGTTTTTAAGCGTTCGACCCGACCCACTACACCACGTTTCTTAGGTGGAGATCGACCCAAACTGACCCACTACCTAGGGGCGGCAGGCCCAACGTCCCTTTCTGCCATCCTCGTCGCACCTCCATGCTGCCGCCGCAGCGCGAATTTCATGGAGACTAATCGTGAATCGAAACTCCGGCTCGACATTATTGTCGCTTCTGGTCCTGGTCGTTCTCGGGGGATCGGTATGGTTTCTCTACGGCTATTTCACGCGCGGCAAGCCGGTGGAGAATCTGGCAGCCTACACCAAGCGCGTCGAGGCGGCGGCAAAGACGAACCGCCTTGCCGAACCGCTCAAGCGCGATCTGGCAATCGACCCCGATCCCGCCGGATTCGCAGTCGTCGTGAAGGACTTCATGGCGGGTTCGTCGTGGCACGCTCTGCCACATAGCTGGGCCAAACGCCTTCCTCTTCCGATCGCCGTAGTCGATCTGGACCGGGGGCAGTATGACGAAATCCAGGGCCAGTTGCCCTCGTCAGCGCGGGCGGATTCCATTGACGTGGCCCGGACGATCGTTTTCGTCCGTTGCAAGAAGAACAAGGCGGGTCAATATGGTATTGTCTTTCCGATCATCGCTTACGATCTGGAATGCTCCGAGCTTGCAGCGGATATGAAGGCTCCGAATGGGCCCGTGATCCTCGCCGTCGGCTGGGCGATCAACACTCCGCCGCAAAATATCAACACCACGCTCACGTTCGGCGATGTGGTAGCCGATAGACCTGGGGACATCACAAACTTCGTCCTCTCCGCCCTGCCGCCGAGTTGAGTCTGCGATAGAGACGTCTGGAAACGGCGCGCACATCGCGATGCTGGCTGTACCACACTTTCTGTAGCTGGGATGTTTATCGGCATGTAGTTTGATTGAGCGGCTGAAATCTGCAGCCGCTAGATCGGGCACCAGCATAACAAGCGGTTCTTCCCAGTAGCCCAGTCGAATGACTGCGAATGGCGCAACTTCGCCGAACGGCCTACGTCCACTCTCGCGGCGACACCTGCCGTTTGGAATTGGCCTTGGTTGCGCCACCTTCGGATGTTCGTCGCACTGGACCGGCGCGTGCATAACCGGGCCGCATTCGGCCTGGCCAACCAGTCCACTTTCAATGGCAACGTCATGCTGCCGTCAAACAGGGGATCACACGCGACAGAGTCAGTGTAGTTTCCGTCGAGTTGCGCCAGCCTGATCCCGTATTCCTCGATGCGCGCACGTTGAAGAGCATGTGATCGCTGTGGCGGCACTGAGAATGGGCAGATTGTTGATACCGATGCGTGGCAGCCGCACGGTTGGAGCAACACGGGAACGCAATCCAATTGCATATTGGTTCTAGTTCAGGGTCACGATCATCGGCATGCTGATGTGTGTGGCTATTGCTTATCACTTCTTGAGTCATGTCCGTTGAGCGACGTCGTTCGCCGTACAGACCTGGCCTTCAAATCGCCGTGGCTGCCTGTCGTAAGTACCGATTTTGCATGTTGGCGCGCGCGATTCCCGTGCAGGTTTTGACCGTCGATTACTTTTGAATCCGCACGCGATCGGCATTCTGGCCGACACGAATCCGGTGCTGAATCAAGGCAACGGCGACATGTTTTGCGCGTGGATTTTGCTGCCTGGCAAACCATCGGCGAGCGGCGCGACGTTGGAACGGAACGGGATCCGGAGATCGTCGGAGAAACGGCAGCGTTGACAGGGGGATGGGGTGGAATTAGGAGCGCAAGATAAAAGCGCCACCGTCGGCCGGGCGCATGTGGTTGGCGTAGTTAAGCTTTTTGGCTATCGCGGCAACGTTTTTTGCTGGCGTATCTCGCCAATTCCTCAACAATATCAATGCTTCGAACGCCAGCCATCCACGCCGCAGTCGCCGAATGCGCTATCTTGCTTGCGTTGCTTCAGTATGATAACAGTAAGCCGTGACGGAACCTCGCGACCCGACCCTCGATGTGCTTCTCGACCTCGACGGGCAGGTTTTCGTGGTGGACCCGGAAGGCGGTCATTGGGTCCGCTTCGTCGTGACGCGAGTGCCAGTGTCACCGGAGAAGCCGCACGGCATCGACTATTCGCTCACGCTGCATGGGCCGGATGGCGCGCGGCTGGTTGGCTTCGACAACGCGCATCCAGTGGCGAAGCGGAAGCGCGGCGAGCCGCGGGACCATCGCCACCGCCTGCGGACGATCAGGGTTTACGAGTATCAGGACGCGGCGACCTTGCTCGCCGATTTTTGGACGACGGTGGACGCGGTATTGCGCGAGAGAGGAGTGATCCCATGACCACGTTGAAGGTCGGCATCGCCAGCTACGAGGAGATGAAGGCGCGCACACTGGCGGTGGCGCGAGGCGAACGGCGCGTCAAAGCCGAGGAGCCGAAGGTGTGGTTCACCTCGACGGAGTCTTTCGCCAAAGTCTTGTCGGCCGGCAATCGTGAATTGCTACGCGTCATCGCCGAGAAAGCGCCTGGCTCGCTCGACGAACTGGCGCGGATCACCGGCAAGGCGAAATCCAACCTGTCACGGACGTTGAGGACGATGGAAGGCTATGGCCTGGTCCGCCTCGAACGCGGCGAGCGCGGACGCATCACGCCCAAGGTCATGCACGACCGCGTGGAGCTGGACTTGCCGCTCACCCTCTCGCGCAAGGCGAGCTGAGCCATGATCGCTTGGACGCGAGCAGGCCGGACCGCCGCCAGCCCGTCAAGGCTGGCGCTATCGCGCCACCGCTTCGCGGCTTGCGGCCTTGACCGCCTGTCGCCGGCCCGGCAGATGGCCCGCAAGCGATCAAGGCTCAAAGTGAGCGAAGTCGCTCCCTTCATCACCGATTTGCCGGGAGGGAGAAGGGTGTTGCCGGATAGAGAAAGGCCGTTCGTCTGGGAGCCCAGCGGCGCGATGCTGGCGGAATGTCCAGACAGCGCGTCAGCCTCGGCGTTGTGCCCGATGATCTTTACATCGTTCCTGGCCCGTGGCCGCGCCTCGGCCGGCCCGTCAAGCATGATGTCGAGACTTGGGCTGTCACCGACGATTGGCCCGACCGCGTGCCGATCACCAACGCCGAGCTCGACGTATTCGAGGCATGGTTCGGCGACCTATTCGATGAATTGTTCGGGCCACGCCGATGATTTGAGGAGACACTTGCCATGACCGTGCCGTTGCGCGCCGCCCTCTACCTGCGCGTCTCGACGGCGCGGCAAGCCGAGCATGATGTCTCCATCCCCGACCAGAAGCGGCAAGGCGAAGCCTATTGCACGTCGCGCGGCTATCAGCTTGTCGAGACCTATGTGGAGCCGGGCGCATCGGCGACCAATGATCGCCGGCCCGAATTCCAGCGCATGATCGAGGCCGGGACGAGCAAGCCTACCCCATTCGATATTGTCATCGTCCACAGCTTCTCGCGCTTCTTCCGCGATCACTTCGAGCTGGAATTCTACGTCCGCAGGCTCGCCAAGAATGGCGTCAGGCTCGTCTCGATCACGCAAGAAATGGGCGACGATCCCATGCACGTCATGATGCGGCAGATCATGGCGCTTTTCGACGAGTACCAGTCCAAGGAAAACGCGAAGCATGTTCTTCGCGCCTTGAAGGAGAATGCGCGGCAAGGATTCTGGAACGGTTCACTGCCGCCGATCGGCTATCGCGTCGTCGCGGCCGAGCAGCGCGGCGCCAAGGTCAAGAAGAAGCTCGAAATCGATCCGCTGCACGCCGACACAGTGCGGCTAATTTATCGGCTCGCCTTGGTAGGTGACGGAACGAGCGGTCCGATGGGCGTCAAGAATATTGCCACTCATCTCAACCAACGACGCATCTTCACCCGTGACGGCGGGCGGTGGGGCATTGGTCAGGTTCACCGCATCCTGACTCGCAAGACCTATGTCGGCGAGCACGAGTTCAACAAACGCGCCAAGAACAAGGCGCTGAAGCCCACTAGCGAGATCGTGGTCGTGGCTGTTCCGCCACTCATCGACCAAGCAACGTTTGACGCCGTGCAGGCCCATCTGCGTGCGCGCAATCCGAAGGTGACGCCGGCGCGCGTCGTAAGCGGCCCAACCCTCCTTACCGGCATTTGTTTCTGCGCCGATTGCGGGGGCGCCATGACGCTCAGGACCGGGAAGGGAGGGCGGTATCGCTACTACACCTGCTCAATCAAAGCTCGGCAGGGCGAGACCGGCTGCAAAGGCCGCTCGATCCCGATGGAGAAGCTGGATAACCTGGTTGCGGAGCACATCGCAAATCGCCTGCTTCAGCCGGAGCGGATCGAGGAAGTTCTAGCGTCCGTCCTCGACCGCCGGCAGGAACGGGCCGAGCGCCGCCGCGAACACATCGCGGAATTGAACAAGCGCGCGGCCGAGACCGATCTGCGTCTCAAGCGGCTCTATGACGCCATCGAGGCCGGTGTCGCCAAGCTAGACGATCCGGCGCTGAAAGAGCGTATCGGCAGCCTCAAAGCCATCCGCGATCAGGCCCAGGCCGACGCCGAGCGCGCGGCCGCGATGTTGGAGTCGTCAGCTCACCACGCCATCACACCGCAAATGGTCCAGAAGTTCGCCAGAACGGCGCGGGAGCGGATCAAGATCGACGGCGGCGGCTATCGGCGCGACCACCTTCGCGCCCTTGCCCAGCGCGTCGAGGTCGCGGACGGCGAGGTCCGCATCATGGGATTGAAAGGCGATCTGCTCAGAACCCTTGCCGCCGCCTCGGGCGTAAAATCGGCTACCCCCGGCGTTCGCAGTTCTGTTCTAAAGTGGCGGACAGGGAGGGATTCGAACCCTCGATACGGTTGCCCGTATGCCGCATTTCGAGTGCGGTGCCTTCAACCACTCGACCACCTGTCCGTCGGGCCGGTTCAAATACTTAAGCCGGGCTCCGATAGCAAGCCGGGCCGGCCGGCCGGTCCCGGCGGCTTATCGCGCCCCTCTCACGCCGGCCAGACATAGAGCGCATCCGGCAATTGTTCCTCGTTGTTCTCGCCGTCGGTGAGCCGCACCAGCGCACAGCCATGGCGTTCGTAGAATCGCCGCGCGCCCGTGTTCTGCTGGAATACCAATATCTGGAATCCGTTCGGATGCCGCTGCGTTACCTGTTTGAACAATCTGCTGCCCGTGGCGGTGTCGAAGCGGGAAGGGTGCACATAGAGATGTTCCAGCCAGCCGCCGTCGATCACCGCGAAACCGACGACCTTGCCGTTGCGCTCTGCGACCCAGGTTTCGGATTCCCTCACCGCATCGCCGATAGATGCGCGCATCTCCTCGTCGGTGTGAAGGCGGGGCAGATAGCTCATGGTGGCGCGCGCTGCGAGGAAGATTTCGGCGGCGGCTTCGCTGTCGGCTTCGGCGGCTCTGCGAATCATGGTGGGCACGGTTGTGTTTCTCCCTCGTCGGCGGGGTGCCTCGAATTCGCCAAGCTTACCTCACCGCAAGCGTCGATCCAGCGCGGGATCAACCTAGAATTGCGTCACGGAGATGCAGGCGGGCGATTGGGGCAGATACCCGAGCCGGGGCGCGAGGATCGCCGCCACGGCGTGCATCTCTCCGGCAAGGCCGAATGGCGGATTGACGACGAGCAGCCCCGCCGCCGTCAGGCGTTCCTTGCCATCCTGTCCGGCGCTGCGGGCGCCCGCATCGATCGTGATGCGCAGTGCCCCGTTCGCACCGCCTGCCAGCACCTCGCCACAGAGGGCGTCTGCGGCGGCCGGCGATTTGGCCGGAAACCACAGGAGATAGATGCCGGTGGCGAAGCGCCGCCGCGCCGCGGCAAGGGCGGCCGCCACCCGCGCAAATTCATCCGGC
Source organism: Rhizomicrobium sp. (assembly GCA_049692035.1). Taxonomy (GTDB): domain Bacteria; phylum Pseudomonadota; class Alphaproteobacteria; order Micropepsales; family Micropepsaceae; genus Rhizomicrobium. The sequence continues at coordinate 27,808 of JBAVOL010000076.1, read as the reverse complement.
GCTTCGTAAGGCGGATCGAGCACCACGAGGCCCCGCCGCTCCGGCGGCGGCAGCAGGGCAGGCAGCCGCGCATAACCGTCCGCGCAGGCGACCTTGGCATTGCGGAACCGCGCCAGCACGGCGGTCAAAGCCCTGGCCTCGTCCGCATGACGTTCGATTGCGATCAATCGGTCGGTTTCGCGCAAAGAGAGCGCGGCGATGAGCGGCGAACCCGGATAGCGCCCTGCGCCGCAGCCGCGTACCAGATCGAGATAGACGGCCAGCGCCGCCGGCAGGGACGCATCGGCGCGAAGATCGTCCAGCCGCGCGATGCCTTGCGCCGCTTCGCCGGTGCGCACCGCTTCGTCGCTTTCCAGGTCGTACAGACCCCGTCCCGCATGCGTATCGATCACGCGGAACGGCTTGTCCTTCTTTTTGAGATGCAGAAGGATGGCGACGAGCGCCACATGCTTGATCACGTCGGCGAAATTGCCGGCATGGAAGGCATGACGATAATTCATTTGCGGCGCCGCGGCGCCGGTGCGGCGCAACGTTCGCAGGCCCCGCGCATCTCGAGCGGCATGGCAAAAACCCTTGGGTTCCGGGCTCCCATCTTCCTGGCATGGCCCGCCCCGGCCGGTGTGGCGAAAAGCAGCGGGGAGAAGATAATCCGTGTGCCCCTCGGCGCCCGCGCCGTGATAGTGTCCTCTCGCCAAATCGGAGGAACCCGATGCCGCCTGCCAAACCGCAACCCGTCAAGCCCCTTTATATCGCCCTTGCCTGCGTCGTGGCGGTGACGGCAATGTTTGCAGGCTCGATCATCATCAGCGTCGCCGTCGTCAAGGCGGAAAACGCCGCGCCCCAGCAGGGCGCATCGGATACGGCCGACAGCACGCAATAGCGCGCCGCGTGGCCATCAGCCGCCCCAGGTGGTAGCGACGTATTCCGGGTCTTCCTGGGCGCGGCGTTCGAAGGTCAGGAAATCGTAATAGCCGCAGCGACCGCCGCCGGGAAAGCTGCGGCAGATCGACGGCCGTACCTTGTAGATCGAGCAGCAGCGCTTCTCGGTGTCGAAGAAGCGGCAGATACGCCCGAAATGCTCGTCCGACTTGCGGCGCAGGGTATATTCTTCGTTTTCCTGCTTCTTGGTGAACTTCGCCTTGGCGGCTTTGAAGCTCAGCCCGAAATGCTTCGCCAGCCGCTCCACGTCCTTCCTGGTCAGGGCGATGAGCGGATAGGAACAGCAATAACCGGGACATTTCGAGCAATTGTACAAAGCAGCCACAGGGCACCTCCGGCGTCCCGCTTACACGGATTCGCCCGGCGACGAAACGGAATGTTGGTTTCGCGCAACCGTCCATCGTTCGACGGCGGCATCGTCACGAACCCGGCCGCGCGCTCGATAGTTCCCTCGCATAGTCGACGATCTGCTTTGCCGCCTTCGCGAGGCGGTCGTCGTTCGTCGTCAGCGCAATCCGCAGATGGCCGGCCACGCTGGGCCCGAGCCCGTCGCAGGGCAACACGGCAACGTCTTTTTCGTGCAACAGTCCGCGCGCGAATTCGTCCGAACCGAGACCCAACCCGCGAATGTCGAGAAGCAGAAACATGCCGCCTTCGGGAGGCACGAATTTGCAGTTGGGCGCGTCGCCGAGAATCCGCCCGACCAGTTCCGCGCGCCGCTGGTAATCCCGACGCAGCGCATCCACCTCCGGCAGATCGCTTTTCAGGGCTTCGAGAGCGCCAAGCTGGATGAATCCCGATGTCGCATAAAACATCGCGACGATCACATTGGACAAATGTTCCATCAGGCATGTCGGGCCGACAACCCACCCCATGCGGAATCCCGGCAAGGCATGCGATTTCGAAAGGCTCGCGACGACGATCGTGCGTTGCGCCATACCGGGCAGGCTCCACGGGCTCACATGCGCGCGCGCAAAGGCGATGTCCTCGTAGACCTCGTCGGACAGCAGCCATAAATCGTTGCGCACGCAGAGTTCTGCGATTGCCGCGATCTCCGCGCCGGTCATGACCGCGCCGGTGGGATTGTGCGGGCTGTTGATCCAGATCGCGCGCGTGCGCGGCGTTATCGCTTGCGCGACCGTTTCCGGATCGACATGAAAACGGTTCTCCGAAGTGAGCGGCACATTGACGATATGCGCGCCGGTCGAACGGCCGACGGCCTCGTATGTGGCATACATCGGCTCGGGCAGGATCACCTCGTCGCCCTCGCCGATGATGCAGCGAACGGTGGAAAAAAGTGCAGCCTGCGTGCCCGGGACGATGGCGACGTTGGCGGCCGAACATTTCTGGCCCGTACGTCGCTCCACCCGTTGCGCCACGGCGGCGCGCACTTCCGGATAACCGAGGGTGGGCGGATATCCCGTGTGACCGTCGCGCAGCGCCCGGATCGTCGCATCGATGACGCGACGCGCTGGCGGCTGATCGGGATCGCCGACGGTCAAGAATGTAATGTCGCGGCCCGCCGCGCGTGCTTCGAGCGCTTCATTATGGACCGCCCAGGCGCCGGCGCCCTTGCCGGCCACCAGATTCACGAACGGAGCAAAGCGTATCGCAACCTCCCGGCCCAGATTTCCGCAGCCTACACCCGCTTCGCGACGCCGGCTGGCCTGCCAGCCGAAGCGCGTCGCGCGTAGCGTGGCCTGCCAACCGAAGCGGCGGACATTTCACCAGTCCACCTACGCCAAGGCTTCGGTGGACAACCTGCCCGGCTCCGCCGCGCAGGTTGGTGCCCCTGGCCGGACTTGAACCAGCACGTTGTCGCCAACAACAGATTTTGAGTCTGCCGCGTCTACCATTCCGCCACAGGGGCACGAGGAGGGTTTGCGAATGGAGGCGGGGATAATAGCCGGGGACTTTCCGGCGTCAACAAATGACCGCGGCCGCTTTCTGCCCCGCCGCGAGCCTGAAAAACGCCGGTCGGGAAAAGTCCCTATCGGCCCGCCTCGAGGACATGCCAAAGCGCCGCAAAACCGGCCCGGATATCGGCTTCATCCTTCGCGCGCCGCAACGCGACGATGGGCGCGGTCGCAGCAAAGCGGGCAAGGGTTGCGATCGTCTCATCGAGCGGCACCGCGCCATCGCCCGAATCGTTGACGACCAGAGCTGCAAGCTTGAGCCTGCGCCGCACAATCGCTTCGAGCGCTGTCAGCGTGTGGCTGAACGTGCCGAGATAGGATCCAGCGACGAGAATGATCGGCAAACCGAGTGCTTCCATCCAATCGAGCACCGTATGGTGGTCGTCGAGCGGCACCATGACGCCGCCCACACCCTCGATGAAGAGCGGTCCGGCCGCGTGCGCCATGCCCGCCCGGCAAAAGGCGACAAGTTCGCCGAAGTCGATGGCGCGGCCTTCGCGTGCCGCCGCCATGTCGGGCGAGAGCGGCGCCGAAAAGCGCCACGGCGAAATCCGCGCCACTGCCTCGGATGTCATCGCCTCGCCCAGCGCAGCGAGCAGAATTCCCGGATCGCTTTCACCGGCGCGCGCCATCGCGAAGCCGCTGACAATCGGCTTGAGCGCCGCAGCGCGCTCGCCGTCCTCGCGCAGCAGGCGGACGAGGCCGGCGGTAACGAACGTCTTGCCGATGTCGGTCCCGGTCGCGGTAACGAAGAACGCGCGCATCCTTGGGCCTCGCTTCCCATTCGGTCTTGCACCCTGCAACACGCGGGGTTAAGCCCATGGCACAAATGAGACAAGAGGACCAGCCGCGCATGAACGCCCCTGCCGTCCACCCGGAATTTCGCGACGGCGCCGTGCGCCATGACTGGACTCGAGACGAACTGTGGTGCCTGTTCGCCTTGCCCTTTGCCGACCTTGTGCATCGGGCGCAGGTAGTCCACCGGATGCATTTCGACCCCTGTGCGATACAGATATCGACGCTGCTGTCGATCAAGACGGGCGGCTGTCCGGAAGATTGCGGCTATTGCCCGCAAAGCGCCCATCACGAAACCGGCGTAGAAGCCTCGAAACTGATGGATGTCGACGCCGTTCTTGCCGACGCCGAGGCCGCACGCGCGCGCGGCGCCACGCGGTTTTGCATGGGCGCCGCCTGGCGTTCCCCCAAGGACCGCGATCTCGATGCGGTCTGCCGAATGGTGGAAGGCGTCAAGGCGCTGGGCCTGGAAACATGCGTCACCCTCGGCATGCTCACCGGCGTCCAAGCCGTGCGCCTGAAGGAGGCCGGTCTCGACTATTACAACCATAATCTCGACACCTCGCCCGAATATTACGGCGAAATCATCAGCACACGGACTTACGAGGACCGCCTCGATACGCTGGAGGAGGTGCGCAGCGCCGGGATCAACGTGTGCTGCGGCGGCATTGTTGGCATGGGCGAGGCGCGCGAAGACCGCGTCGGCATGATCCATGCGCTCGCCACGCTCGCCCCTCATCCCGAAAGCGTGCCGATCAACATGCTGGTGCAGGTCGAGGGGACACCGGTTGCCCGCGGCCAAGCGCTCGACGCAATCGAGTTCGTCCGCACCGTCGCGGTGGCGCGCCTTGCCATGCCGAAATCCATGGTCCGGCTCTCCGCGGGGCGCGAACAAATGAGCGTGGAGACGCAAGCCCTGTGTTTTCTCGCCGGCGCCAACTCCATCTTCAGCGGTCCCAAACTGCTCACCACGCCCAATCCGGCCGAGGACAAGGATCAGCGCCTGTTCGCGCAGCTCGGTTTGCATCCGATGACGCTCTGAAGTGCCACGATTGCGATGAGCGCGCACGAGCCGGATTGGTACGCAGACGGGCTGGCCCATATCTGGCTGCCCTACACGCAGATGAAGACGACGCGGCCGCTCGCCGCCGCGGCGACGCAAGGCTCGCGCATCATCCTCGCCGACGGGCGCGAACTCGTCGACGGCAACGCGTCATGGTGGACTGCCTGCCACGGCTATAACCACCCCCACATCGCGCAAGCGGTTGCGCGGCAATTGCATCTGATGCCGCATGTCATGATGGGCGGGCTGGTGCATGAGCAAGCCCTGACGCTGGCGCGCCGCCTTGCGGCGATGCTTCCGTCGGGCCTCGAACGCGTATTCTTTTCGGATTCGGGTTCGGTCGCCGTCGAAGTCGCCATGAAGATGGCAACGCAATATTGGCTCAACCGCGAGGTGCGCGGCCGCACGAAATTCCTCGCCTTCAAGGGCGGCTATCACGGCGACACCATTGCGACGATGGCGGTGTGCGATCCCGAGGAAGGCATGCATGCGCTGTTCGCCGGTCTGCTGCCGGAGCACCCCATCATCGACCTCCCGCGCGACGAGGAAACGGCCGCGCGCCTCGACGCGTTTCTCGCCGCCCACGCCGACACGCTGGCCGGCATTGTCGTCGAGCCGCTGGTGCAAGGCGCGGGCGGCATGCTGTTCCACGACGAAGCCTGCCTGCAGCGCTTGCGGCGCGCCGCCGACAAATACGATCTGATCCTGATCTTCGACGAAATCTTCACCGGCTTCGGCCGCACCGGCACGCTGTTCGCCTGCGAGGCGGCACAAGTCACGCCCGATATCATCACGCTCGGCAAGGGCCTCTCGGGCGGCACACTGCCCTTGGCCGCGACCATTGCCAGCAACAAGATATCCGACGCGTTCTGGTCCGACGATGCCGCGCATGCCCTGATGCACGGGCCGACCTTCATGGGCAATGCGCTCGCCTGCGCCGCGGCGAATGCTTCACTCGACTTGTTCGAGCGCGAACCGCGCCTGCTCCAGGCCGCCGAAATCGGTAAACGGATGGCGCCGGCACTCGGCCATTGCCTGACCCTGCCCGGCGTTAGGGACGTCCGCGTACGCGGCGCGATCGGGGTCGTCGAACTCGATTCGATCGGCGATCTGAACGATCTCAAGCGGCGCTTCGTCGAAGCGGGAGTTTTCATCCGCCCGTTCCGCAACATCGTTTACCTCACACCGGCGTTGACGATCGACGAACAAGACCTCGACACGCTGACGGGGGCGATCTTCGACGTGCTGAAGGCGCGGGAAGATTTTACGAGCGGCCAAAAGCTGTAACTCGCAATTTGCGGCCGCTTGTCTCACTGCCGAGCGTCGTCGCCACCAGCCTTCGTGGCGCCAGCAGACGCATCTTGCTAAACTGCGCAAGAAGCCATCTTGCGGAGACCGACGATGCTGGAACTCTATTTTTGGCCGACGCCCAACGGCAAGAAGGTGACGATCCTGCTGGAGGAACTGGGCGTCCCTTACACCATCAAGCCCCTCAACATCGGCCGCGGCGACCAGTTTGCGCCCGACTATCTGAGGATTTCACCCAACAACCGCATGCCGGCCTTCGTCGACACCGAACCCAAGGGCGGCGGCTCGGCCGTAACGCTGTTCGAATCCGGCGCGATCATGCTCTACCTCGCCGAGAAATTCGGCCGGTTCTGGCCGCAGGAAATCCACGCCAAATACGACGTGGTGCAGTGGGTGATGTGGCAGATGGGCAACCAGGGACCGAAATTCGGCGAACAGGGCCATTTCTTGCGCGCGGACCCGAAAAACGGCGACTTCACTTACGCCAACAAACGGTTTGGCGACGAGGTGCATCGCCTTTATGGCGTGATGAATCTCGGCCTGTTCAACAAGCGCTATCTCGCGGCCGGCGAGTACACGATCGCCGACATGATCTGCTATCCCTGGGCGGCGAGCTGGGAGATGCGCAAGATCGATCTCGACGAATTCCCCAACGTCAAACGGTGGATGGAAGAACTCGGTTCCAGGCCGGCCGTGCTGAAGGCGATGGCGGCAGGCGCGGAATATCAGGAAGACATGAGCAAACTGTCGGAAGAGGAAAAGGCGCGGCGGGCGAAGCTCCTTTACAACCAGCGGGCCATACCGATTCCGCGCGAATGGAGCGAGAAGGCGTAAGCATGCGTTGAGAAGCGCCGGTACAAAAAGACATGCCGCTGAGGGCATGGTGATTCTCCCGCGCCCTCATTCTCGCTGCCTCAATGGTGATTTTCTTCAGCCTTCAATCGCCAAAAGTGAAACTCGACTGCAGCATTTTGTGTTCGCCAGCCCTGTAGAGCGTTGACCTGGGTCAATGCCCGCCGCTGCGTTCACGCGTAACAGTATTCTCCGTAACATTAGGTGTTTTTTCTTATGGCGACGGCATCGGGGCGTCGCGTCGCGAAATCCACCGCCATCGCTCCGAATGCGGTGGATCGTCGTCCGGCCGATGTCCGCCTGCGGCCGGCCGTCGCGGCGCACAATACTGACATCGCTGATCGCTTCGAGCGGTACGCGGTGCTCCTTGAGATCGACGGAGCTAATCCTTTCCGGGTTCGCGCCTATCGCAATGCCGCGCGCACAATTGAAAATCTTCCGCGCGACGTCGGCACAATCATTGCCGAAGGAGGCGACCTCGACGACCTGCCCGGAATCGGCAAGGACCTGGCCGGCAAGATTGCCGAAATTTCTGCGACCGGTCGTTTTCACGATCTGGAAGAACTCGAAAAGCGTCTGCCGGCCGCGCTGGTCGATCTGACCCGCATACCCGGCCTCGGTCCCAAGCGGGTCAAAACGCTCTTCGACTCTTTCAAGATCACGTCGTTGGCCGATCTGGCCGCCGTCGTGCGGGCCGGTCGACTGCATATGGTGCGGGGCTTCGGACCCAAGATCGAAAAGAGCATCCGCGAAGCCGCAGAACGCCAGATTCCTTCCGAACAGCGCCTCAAACTATTCACGGTCGAACCGGTCGCCATGGCGCTCATCGCGTATCTGGAACAAATTCCCGGAGTCGAGAAAGTGGCCGCCGCCGGCAGTTTCCGGCGGCGCAAGGAAACCGTCGGCGATCTCGACATTCTGGCGGTGTGTCGCAATGGCTCGCGTGCGATCGCGCGATTTCTGGCCTATGGCGAAGTGGCGCAAATCGTTTCACAGGGAACGACCCGCGCAACCGTGCGCCTGCATTCGGGCCTTCAAATCGACCTGCGCGTGGTCGCGCAAAAGAGCTATGGTTCGGCGCTGCTCTACTTCACCGGCTCGAAGGCTCACAACATCGCGCTGCGGGCGCTCGGCATGAAACGCGGGCTCAAGCTCAACGAATATGGCGTCTATCGCAAAAACGAATGGATCGCAGGCAAGACGGAGAAGGACGTTTATGCCTGCCTGCAACTTGCCTATATCGAACCGGAACTGCGCGAAAATCAGGGTGAGTTGGAGGCTGCGGCGGAAGGACGCCTGCCGCATTTGGTGACTTTAGCCGACATCAAGGGCGATCTGCATGTGCACACCGATGCGAGCGACGGCAATTCCACGCTGGAGGAAATGGCCGCCGCAGCGCAGGAAAGCGGCTATGAATATCTGGCGATCACCGATCACAGCAAGCGGCTCGGCATTACCCATGGCCTTGATGCGGCGCGGCTGCGCAAGCAAATGGCGAGCATCGACCGCCTGAACGCGCGGCTTAAAGGGCTCCACGTGCTCAAATCCGCCGAAGTGGATATCCTCTCCGATGGCACACTCGACCTGGGTGACGATATTCTCCGCGATCTCGATCTCGTCGTCGCCGCCGTCCATTCAAAATTCGATCTTGATTCCGAACGGCAAACCGAACGCATCATTCGGGCGATGGATAATCCTTACGTAACAATCATCGCTCATCCGACAGGGCGCCTGATCGGAGAGCGTGAACCCTGCGCGATCGACATCGAACGGCTGATGAAGGCCGCGGTCGAACGGAATTGCGCCCTTGAAGTCAACGCGCAACCCTCGCGCCTCGATCTAACGGACGCGCACTGCCGAATGGCGAAAGAATTTGGCGCCAAGCTCGCGATCTCGACCGATGCCCATTCGGCGGAAACACTGGAGTTCATGCGCTTCGGCGTCGATCAGGCCCGCCGCGGTTGGCTCGAAGCCGCCGACGTGGCGAACACGCGAAGCCTCGGCGAGCTCCGCCGACTTCTGAGACGACATTAAACCGGATGGCGTTGCATTATCGGACGGCGACAGATCGCCGTAAGCGCTTGAGGCTTCGGCGATCCGCCACCGTGTGGACGCGCCGCAACGTTCGAGATATTCCCGCGCTACACGGCCACCGCAACGTCACTGAATGTTGCGTTCAGGCTTGAGCCCACCGCCGTCACCGCGCCAATGATAACAACAGCAATTCCTGCCGCGATCAGCCCGTATTCGATTGCTGTCGCACCGGAATCGTTACGAAGAAATTGGAGAAATTTCGCTTTCATGGTTGCTCCTATAGTTTGTGCGCTCATCGGCGGCATCATGGCAGCGAAACATTGTTTTTCTGTAATAAATCGCCTTCGCATTCGATGAAAATTCGGTTCACATGTGCACAACCCATGCACAATGCCGCGCAGACCGCGCGCTGGGTCCGGACCAATTCGAATGCCCCCTTTCGTGGGCAGGGTTTTCAGGCGTGACGTCAACCCCTTTCGCGGAATGGGCCAAATCGACGCGCTCGGCCTTGGCGATCGTTGCGCCCGATAATTTTGCCCTGCTGCCCAACTGCAACACAGGCCTCCAAAAAGGCGGCCGAAGCGGGCGCGGCCGGCTTGGTCTAAGAGCTTGATTGACCCTGAATTTTCTGTAAACTTGTTGTCTTATTTATCATTCCGGACGGACACCCTTTTATCCTCTTCCCACGCACTCCTAAATCGGGGAAAGAGTGGCCGCGAAGACGAGGCTATGGCCGGGGCTGTCCGCGGGCGCTATTCTCGGTGGTCGTTGGGGGGCTGCTTTCGAGGGGGCCGGCCGATCACGGTCGCCACCGGCAATGGCAAGCAAGCGTGAGAGTTGGATAATGCTGAAAACACTATTTCTGCAAGCGCCGTCATTCGATGGTTTCGACGGGGGGGCGGGCTCACGCTATCAGGCCAAGCGCGAGATCAAATCCTTCTGGTATCCGACCTGGCTCGCCCAACCCGCGGCGCTTGTCGAAAACAGCCGCCTGATCGATGCCCCCGCGCACGGCCAGACGCTGGCCGACATCCTGCCGCTCGCCAAGGATTACGACCTCATCGTCCTGCACACCTCGGTACCCTCATTTCAGTCCGACGTGAAAACCGTGGCCGCACTCAAGGATGTGAATCCGAAGCTGAAGGCGGGGCTGATCGGGGCCAAAGTCGCGGTCGACGCGGACGGCAGCCTGCGCAATGCATCGCCCATTGATTTCGTCGCCCGCAACGAATTCGATTTTACGATCAAGGAGGTTGCCGACGGCGTCGCGTGGGACAAGATCGCGGGGCTCAGCTATCGCAATTCGGAAGGTGTAATCGTCCACAATGACGATCGGCCTATCCTCGAAAACATGGATTCGCTGCCCTTCGTCACACCCGTCTACAAGCGCGACCTTGAGATCGAGAAGTACTTCATCGGCTATCTGAAACATCCGTACATCTCGATGTACACGGGACGCGGCTGCAAATCGCGCTGCACGTTCTGCTTGTGGCCGCAAACAGTCGGCGGACACCGTTATCGCACCCGCAGCGTAGCGCATGTCGTCGAAGAAATCGCATGGGCGAAGAAGGCATTCCCCCAAGTGAAGGAATTTTTCTTCGACGACGATACCTTCACCGACGATTTGCCGCGCGCCGAAGCGATCGCGAAGGAACTCGGCAAGCTCGGCGTCACCTGGTCATGCAACGCCAAGGCCAATGTGCCGCGCGATTCTCTCAAGGTGATGCGCGAAAATGGACTCAGGTTACTGCTTGTTGGCTACGAATCCGGCAATCAACAAATTCTGCACAACATCAAGAAGGGCATGCGCGTCGAGGTAGCCGAACGCTTTACCAAGGACTGTCATGACCTCGGCATTACGATCCACGGCACCTTCATTCTCGGCCTTCCCGGCGAGACAAAAGAGACGATCGAGCAGACCATCCGCTTTGCCAACCGGATCAATCCGCACACGATTCAGGTGTCGCTCGCGGCGCCCTACCCCGGTACGTTTCTCTACAACCAGGCGGTTGAGAACGGTTGGCTCGACGCGGACAATGCCGAACTGGTCGACGACAACGGTATTCAGATCGCGCCGCTTCATTATCCGCATCTGAGCCACGAGCAAATCTTCGATTCGCTCGAGGTCTTCTACAAACGCTTCTATTTCCGCTCGGGCAAAATCGCCTCGATTGTCGGCGAGATGATCATGAGCCCGGACATGATGAAGCGCCGCCTGCGCGAGGGCGTGGAGTTTTTCCAGTTTCTGCGCGAACGGCAGAAGCAAGCAGCGTAACGCCAATTCGGGAACATACGACATGAGTGCCGCGACACTGCCTCTCCCCGACCTGTCCGTCGACACGGGCCAGCCGCCTCCCGGCGGCCCGATCAAGCTCGGCAGCGACGCGCATAAGAATCTCTTTTGCCGGACGTTGCTGACGACGTTCAATCCTTACAAGCCCGCCGTGATCGATTGGCCGAAGCTCGAGCCGGAAGCGCGCGCCCGGGTCGTAAGCCTGCCGATCTGGAACATGGCCGTTCAGGCGGAAGGCAAAGCCAAGATTCGTGTCGCAACCTATGGCGAGGAGGTCACCGACCCGCTACTCAAAAAGGCGATCGAACTCGATGCGTTCGAAGAGGGCCGACACAAATACGTCCTGTCGAATCTTGTCGAAGCATACGGAATCAAGCTCGCATCCGAGCCCGCCTATCTGCGTCCGCGTGATGCCGAATGGGCCTTCATGGTCACCGGCTACAGCGAATGCATCGACAGCTTCTTCGCCTTCGGGCTGTTCGAGACCGCCAAACGGTCCGGTTTTTTTCCGTCCGAGCTGGTCGACACTTTCGAACCCGTGATGCAGGAGGAAGGCCGCCACATACTGTTCTTCGTCAATTGGATCGCCTGGCATCGCCGCAATATGCCGCTATGGCGGAAACCCTATTTTGCGCTGAAGATCATCGCTGTCTGGGCGTTCCTGATCTGGGAACGGTTGGGGCTCGTCTACGACGTGAACGGCACAGCCCAGGACAACAATTTCACGATCACCGGCGCAAAGGATGTGAGCATCGATATCGATATCATCGACTTGGTGGACATCTGCATCGCGGAGAATGAGCGCCGGCTCGGCATCTACGACAAACGGCTCATCCGGCCGCGGTTCATTCCCGGCGTGGTGCGGCTGGTGCGCAGCCTGATCCCGCGCCGCCCCAAAAAATTCGCTTCCGCGTGACGCGGCTTCAGCGATGAAAATCGGAGTCGTCCTCGCCGCCGTCCTAGGCTTAGCCACGGCCGTCTACCTGGTCTTCTATGTCGGACTTGGTTCCGTCTTTTCGGCGATCGGTTCGCTGGGGTGGAGCGGATTCGCACTCCTGTGCGGATTGGGCTTGGCGCTGTATGCGTTGTTGTCCGTTGGCTGGTTCGTCCTTATCCCCGGCAATCCCGCGAAAAGGTGGCCGACCTTCTTCTGGGGACGGGCGGTTCGGGATTCTGCCGGCGAGGTCCTGCCGCTTTCGCAATTCGGCGGCTTCGTGATCGGCGCGCGCGCCATCGCCCTGCACGGCATATCCGCCGCCGACGCCTATGCGTCGACCGTCGTCGACGTTACGACGGAAATGCTGGCGCAGATACTCTTCGTCACGCTTGGAATTATACTGTTCGTGCGCCATCTGGGGTTCCACTCGTCGCACAACCATCTGTTTGTGCCGCTGGCGGTTGGCGCCGTTCTGGCCGCCTTCGCGGCTGCAGGTTTCATCATCGTGCAACAGCGCGGCCCGGTCGTCGCCGAAAAGCTCGCCGCGCGCCTTTTGCCCCAGGCGATCGGCCATGCCGGCGCCTTCGCGCGCTCTCTCGCCAGAATCTACGCCGAGCCGAGGCGCATCATGACGGCGATCGCGGTCCATTTTTGCGGCTGGATGTCGAGTGCGTTTGTCAGTTGGACAGCCATACGGCTCATCGGCGGCCATATCGACTACCTGTCGATGGTTGCAATCGAAAGCGCACTCTCGGCGATCCGCGGCGCCGCAGTGATCGTACCGTCGGCCATGGGTATTCAGGAAGCAACCTACGCCATGCTGATGCCGTTATTCGGCGTCGGGCCAGAGATCGGCCTGGCGCTGTCCCTTCTCAAGCGGGCACGCGACATCGCGATCGGCATACCGGTGCTTCTCACATGGCAGGGCATGGAAGGCCGCCAGGCCATTGCCCTCGAAACGCGCGCCGAACGCCTGTCGGAGAACTAAGCATGGGCGATCTTGTCCTTGTGACAGGCGCGTCCGGTTTCGTGGGCTCCGCCGTTGCACGCAAGCTTGCCGAGCGCGGCTTCGCGGTTCGCGTCCTGGTACGCAACACGAGTCCGCGCACGAACCTCACCGACCTTCCTTGCGAAATTGTCGAAGGCGACATGCGCGACCTTTCCTCAATGACGCGCGCAGCGGCGGGAGCCCGTTATCTATTTCACGTCGCGGCCGATTACCGTCTCTGGGCCCGCGACCCGGAGGATATTGTTCGCAACAATCTGGAGGGTACACGCACGACAATGCAGGCTGCCCTTGCCGCGCAGATCGAACGCATCGTCTACACCAGCAGTGTCGCCACGCTGAAGCCCATCGCCGGTTTCGCGGCGGACGAGACGTCGCGCCACGATGCGGCGAGCGCCATCGGCGCTTACAAGCGCAGCAAAGTCGTGGCGGAACGCCTGGTCGAAGACATGATCGTCTCGGCCGGGCTTGCGGCCGTTATCGTTCATCCTTCGACGCCGATCGGCCCGCGCGATGTGAAGCCCACGCCGACCGGGCGAATCATCGTCGAGGCTGCATCGGGCCGGATGCCGGCCTTTCTCGACACGGGGCTCAACCTCGTCCATGTCGACGACGTGGCAGATGGACATCTGCTGGCACTTGAACGCGGTCGAATCGGACAATCCTATGTGCTGGGCGGCGAGGATGTGAGCTTGAAGACCATGCTCGCTGTCATCGCCGAACTGACCGGCCGCCGCGCGCCAGGGATCGAATTGCCGCGCCTGCCGCTCTACCCGCTTGCCTACGCTGCCGAAATTGCGGCGACACTGACAGGCAAGGAACCGTTTCTCACGGTCGATGCGCTCAAGATGGCAAAGCATCACATGTTCTTCAGCTCCGCGAAGGCGGCGAAAGAGTTGGGTTACAGGGCCCGCCCGTTTGCCCAAGGCATCGCCGATGCCATCGTCTGGTTCCGGCAGGCGGGAATCTTGAGATGATGCAGGTTTGGCTCGCCCTTTGCGTCCTGTCCTTCGTGATCTGGATTTATCTCCTCGTTGCGCACGGAGGGTTCTGGCTCGCGCGCGAACGCAACGACGCAAACCTCCCGGCGCCAGGCGTCTGGCCAACGGTCACCGCCGTGGTGCCGGCGCGCAACGAAGCCGATGTCATCGCGCGCACGATCGGTTCTCTCCTGCAGCAGGACTACCCGGGCCCCTTCCGCGTCATTCTCGTGGATGACCAGAGCACAGACGAGACTGCTGCAATAGCCAAATCGCTCGGCGGCAGGAGCCGTCTCGATATCTTGAACGGCTCCCCGTGTTCGCCGGGCTGGACCGGAAAATTGTGGGCGGTCGCCCAAGGCGTCGCATATGCAAAAGAAACGGGCGCCACCGATTATCTGTGGCTGACCGATGCGGATATCGCGCATGCACCGGACAATCTGCGGATGCTGGCCGCGCGTGCCGAAAATTTCAATCTCGTGCTCGTTTCTGAAATGGCGAAGCTCCATTGCGGGACGTGGACCGAGCGCTTCCTCATACCTGCCTTCGTGTTCTTCTTCGACATGCTCTACCCGTTCGCATGGGTGAATGATCCCCGGAACAAGACTGCGGCGGCCGCGGGCGGCTCGATGCTGGTGCGGCGCGAAGCGCTTGAAGCGGCGGGCGGCATCGCGGCGATCCGCCGGGAGATTATCGACGATTGCGCACTGGCCCGGCTGATGAAAGCACAAGGCGGCATTTGGCTCGGGCTTACCGAACTGGCGCAGAGCATCCGACCCTATGAGAATGTCGGCGAAATCGGCCGCATGGTCTCGCGTTCCGCCTACGCTCAGCTGCAATATTCTCCCATTCTTCTTGCCGGAACCGTGGCCGGGATGCTGCTCCTTTATGCAGTTCCCCCCATCGCCGCGCTTGATCTGTCGGGGCCGGCGGGCCTCGCGGGGCTGTTGGCGTGGTTTGCCATGGTTGTTTCGTTTCAGCCGATACTGCGCTTCTATCGCGTATCGCCGCTTTGGGGCATCGCGTTGCCCGTGATTGGCCTCGTCTATACGGCGTTCACGTTCGACTCCGCGTTGCAATTCTGGCGCGGTCGCGGTGGCATGTGGAAGGGTCGCGCGCAGGCGATGACAAAGGGATGACTGAGAACGCAGGCGCCTTGAGTTCGGGCAAGGGACATAACGACGAGAATTTTCCCGTCGCGTCGTTCCTGATTCAGCCGCGTCATCGCACCGTGATCCTCGCCTTCTACCGCTTTGCGCGCACAGCGGACGATGTGGCTGACCATGCGACCGCCACGCCTGACCAAAAACTGCGGTTGCTCCAGATCATGGAGGAAGGTCTGACGGGAAAAAGCCGGGAGTCGCATGAGGCGGTAGCCTTGTGGCAAGCCCTCGCCGCAGGCGGTCTTTCCACGCAACACGCGCTCGATCTGCTGGAGGCTTTCCGCCGCGATGTGACGAAGCTGCGTTACGCGAATTGGGACGAACTGATGGATTATTGCCGCTATTCGGCAATGCCGGTTGGCCGCTTCGTACTCGATGTCCACGGCGAGGACCGCAGCACCTGGCCTTATTCGGACGCGCTCTGCGCAGCGCTGCAGGTGATCAATCATCTGCAGGATTGCGCGAAGGATTATCGCAACCTGAACCGCGTCTATCTTCCCCTCGACGATCTTTCCGCCGCGGACATCGTACCGGATGCATTGGCCGCCGAGCGCGCCAGCCCCGCGCTTCGCCGGGTGATCGTGCAATTGGCGGATCGCACTGCCCGCCTCTTGGCCGAGGCGAAACCCTTCGCCGGACAGATTTCGGATTTCCGGCTGGGCCTTGAAGTGAGCGTCATCCAGGCGCTGGCGGAGAGCCTTAATCGCGGCCTGATGAACAAGGATCCGCTGTCCGAGCGCGTGCATCATAGCAGGGGAGAAACGGCGGGCCTTGCATTGGGCGCCGTGGCAGGCTTCCTCTGGGCAAGGTCCGCACGCAGAAAGCCGACAATCAGGCCCGCCCTCGAACCATGACGATGAATTTGGAAACCCCGCCGAGCGCCACAACCGACCCCGCCGTACCCGACAGCGACGCGCTCGCACAGAAGGTCGCCGGCAGCTCCTTCTATTCGGCCATGCGCCTGATGCCGAAGGCGGAACGCGATGCGATGTTCGCGATCTATGCGTTCTGCCGTGCCGTCGACGATATTGCCGACGACGGCCATGGCACGCGTGACGATCGTGCCGAGCGGCTTGCTGCCTGGCGCCGGGACATTGATGCGCTTTATACCGGTCAGAGAACCATGCTCAGCACCTTCCTTGCGCCTCACGTTAAGGCCTATGGATTGCGCAAGGCGGACTTCCTTGCCGTCATCGACGGTATGGAGATGGACGTGGAACGCGACATTCGTGCACCCGATCTCGCAACACTCGATCTTTACTGCGAAAGGGTAGCGAGTGCGGTCGGACGGCTGTCGATCAAAGTGTTCGGAATGGATGAGGACCCGGGGTTCACACTGGCGCATCATCTGGGCCGCGCGCTGCAACTGACCAACATCCTGCGCGATCTTGACGAGGACGCGGCGATCGGCCGGCTCTATCTGCCGCGCGAATATCTTGCCGAAGCGGGAATTGTGACCGACGATCCAAATCTTGCCATCACAGCCGCCGCAGTCGATCGGACTGCCCGCGCCGTCGCGCATCTTGCGCACGATCATTACCGCAAAACGGCACAGCTGCTCACCCAACGACCGCGCGGCCAGCTGCGCGCACCACGGCTGATGGGTGCGGTCTATTCGACCATTCTGTCCAAGATGGAAAAGCAAGGCTGGGTGCCGCCGCGCAGGCGCGCGAAGATCGGCAAGGCCGAACTTCTGATGATCGTGCTGAGGCACGGGCTCGCGGGATGAGTACTGCAAAAGCGTATGTCATCGGCGCCGGGCTCGCGGGGCTGTCCGCCTCCGTGGCGCTTGCACAAGCCGGGTTCAAGGTCGAACTCATCGAATCCACCGGTCAGGCGGGCGGGCGCTGCCGTTCTTATTTCGACGCCACGCTCGGACAAGTCATCGACAACGGCAATCACCTGGTGTTGTCCGGCAACCATGCCACGATGAAATATCTCCGCATAATCGGAGCGGAGGGCGCACTCGCCGGGCCCGATAATGCCAACGCTTCGTTCGTCGACATCCGGACGGGAGAGCGCTGGACGATCGCGCCGAATGACGGGCCGCTCCCGTTCTGGCTGTTCAACACGGCGAAGCGCGTTCCGGGAACGCGACCGGCAGACTATTTCGAACTCGCCAAACTCTTGACTGCCGGTCCGGACCGCACGATCGGCGATGTCTTGTCGTGCAAGGGGCCGCTGTGGGAGCGCCTGCTCCAGCCGTTTTTTCTGGCGGCGCTCAACACGCAGCCGGAGATCGGCTCCGCCGCGCTGGCGGCAAAATTGTTCCGGGAGACTTTCGCAAAGGGCGGCCGCGCCTATCGCCCGCGTATTGCCAATCCTACGCTGGCCGCCGCCTTCGTCGACCCCGCGCTGCGCTATCTTGGCCAAACGCACGCGCGCCTGCGGCTGGGCGAGCGGTTACGGCGCATTGTATTGGACACGGCCCGCGTGACCGCCCTCGAAACGGCGGAGCAGATGATCGCGCTCGGGCACAACGATGTCGTGGTCCTGGCCACGCCGCCCTGGGTGACAGGCGAACTCCTGCCGGACATCAAGGTGCCCGATGCGTTCAGCGCCATCGTCAATGCGCACTTCAAGGTCGCCCCCCCGCCTCGTGTCCACCTCATGCTCGGCATTCTGGGCGGTACGGCAGAATGGGTCTTTTCGTTTCCCGACCGCATTTCGGTTACAGTCTCGGGCGCGGACCGGCTGATTGACATGGGGCGCGAAGCGCTCGCCGATATCCTCTGGCGCGACGTAGCCACCGTCCATGGCCTGCCGATGGCCCTGCCGCCGTGGCAGATCGTCAAAGAGAAGCGCGCCACCTTCGCGGCCACGCCCGCGCAAGTCGCCAAACGCGCGAAGCCGCGGACGCGGTGGGCCAATCTGCTCCTCGCGGGCGACTGGACCGATACGGGCCTGCCGGCCACGATCGAAGGGACAATCCGCTCCGGTCACCGGGCCGCGGAATTGGCGATCCGGCGAAGAACCGTATAATCCTCCCGCCCCAGCCATCCTGCTACGCGCTGTGCAGGATTTGCCACGCACCTTGGGGCGAAGCAGGATGCCCGTTGGTGTTGCGGTTAATTGTCCGGTCGCGATCTTCATGACATGGACGGCGTTGCCGATGACATCGGCGGGGCGCTTCTGGCCTTGGGGTCCCTTGGGCATGGTCTAGCGATCCGCTAGCGGATAAATCTGATGCTCAGCGTCATACCACGAAAAATAGAAAACATGCGCCGGACGGAACCCGTAGACACGCTTCTTCCCAGAGAGACGAAAGCGAAAAATGCTGTCCGCAAAATCATCCCAGCTCCAACGCGACGCCCCTATCAAACGCCTCGCGAATTATCTGTGAAAAATTATAGTAGCGATGCTTCTGACGCCGGTGCTCACCCTTTCCGGTTCGCTCGTTATCAATTTCGCCCCAGCTTTTCTTTTCGCATTCTTTGAAGAACGGATGAATCGTGGCATCCCATGCATCACCACATGCGCGGTGAAGTCCCCAGCCCCAGGCTTCAAAAAAGCTAACTTTGAGGCAACCCCTCGCTGTGTAACCTGTACCCAGCGCACGGGTACTGTACGTGCAATTTTTACACTCGGAATTTGCTAACGGGAATTTGCTAACCCATTGAAAAACACCGAACCCATTCTAGACTACGAATCTGGGGGCAGGAGTTCGAATCTTCTTCGGTGCGCCAGCGTTTTTCGTGAGACAGAGGGCGTTGTTACAGCGGGAGTCTGGGGTTCTCTCTGGGAGCGCCCGCCAAGGGACTCCCAATTGATCGCATCGTGCTTCCACAGATCGATTCAGCCCTCTTGTTTTCCCTCATTCTGATCTCCGCTCTGACTTGCCGGCAACACGTCTCGAATGTTTTCCGGAACAGGAAAGCCGAGATCACCCTTCACCGCGCCGCAATCCCAGGTCAGGCGGCCATTCTCATATTCCTCGGAGCAATAAAGCTCGGCACCTACCATCGTAAGCGCACGAATGAGTGCCGAGACCGAATCGACACCCATTGCGTATTTCACATGCTCCAGACCGACTCCGTGCTTTTGGTAGGGACAATACCAATCGACTCCATCCGGACATGCTTCCGGTTTTCCTATGAGAACTTCGACCTTTTGATTTCTATCGAGCGTCAACTCTCGCGATGCGATAACGACTCCAACATTTTCTAGCTTCATCATCGATGTCTCCGCTTTCAAATTGCACTTAGACTGATTTTCAATTGTAACCGGTGATTATGCGGGCAGTGGAATCTCGGGAAGAAGCCTTGGCAAAAACAACCACCAAGGCGGACTTGGCGGCGGCTTAGGGAGCGATAGGAGAAGCGGGATGGGGTTGAAATTCATATTCCGGATTGGGTAGCGCCAACGGCGGCAGTGGCTTTCCTCTGAGACATGCAGAGTATCTCTCATTCGCGCTAGCTCTGCATATTTCGCGTTCCCGTCTGTCTCGCAGAGATCCACAAACGTACATGTCCGAGTCCATCAGCGCTTGGCACTCCGCTTCGCGCTTGCGGCTCGGCCCGCGGCTACGAGCTTCGTTCACATTGGCCGCAACAGGTATCAACAGGTCGTTGATCTCTTTGGCCTTACCCTCTTCTCCGCTTAATGCGTATGAGCGCGGCAATGTCGTTGGATCGGTTCCCTTCGGCGCGAATTGTCCGCCTTGACTGTCGGGCGCACCGGCGGGCCAGCGCGGATGTTCGTCTGGCTTCCAATCGGCTTTGATCATCCCACTCCAATAGAGATCGCGGACGAATTTGATTAGGTCGCCACGCGAGTGCGCACCTTTCGAGAGGTTGGGCGGCTCTGGAATTGCCAAGAGCACCGTCGCGACTTGCGCGCGCGCGATATCGCCTTCGTTAAGTGCGTGTGAGATCGCATGCAAGCCGCCGGCCTTCGACGAAATATCGATCGGGAGGCCGTAATTTGAACCGATCCGTTTGGACAGTTCGTCACAATCGCGCGGCTCCCAAACTTCTTTGCCGTTCACACGCGCCCGCTTCAATAGCGGGACAGAACCTACGAACGCGCCGTTGGCATTACAAGAAATGCCGCGACCACCTCCAGGCGGCGACAGCCGGAATTCGCGGATCGTTTGGGTATTCATGGCATGCCTTTCGCGTCGAGCGGAAAGAACATATCGGGAACATCGTTGCTTGACAAGGCTCCAAAAAGCGAACTTTGAGGCAACCCCTCGCTGTGTAACCTGTGCCCAGCGCACGGATACTGTACGTGCAATTTTTACACTCGGAATTTGCTAACAGGAATTTTCTAATCCGTTGAAAAACAACGAAACCATTCTAGACTACGAATCTTGGGGGCAGGAGTTCGAATCTTCTCCGGTGCGCTATTTCTCCTCCTATAACTGGACTACAGCCCGAGCTTCTCGAAGATTTCCAAGGGAGGAAAAGACGGCGCGGCTCGCTGGCAATGGCGCGAAATCCATAGCGCTCATAGAACGCTTGCGCGCACTCGTTCTTGGCATCGACGATGATGGCATATACGCGATCGTTGTGCTCGCCCGGACAACGCGGCAGCCGGCATCGAGCAGCAACGTCTCGCCAAGCCCGCCAAGCCGCGGACGCGGTGGGCCAATCTGCTCCTCGCGGGCGACTGGACCGATACGGGCCTGCCGGCCATGATCGAAGGGACAATCCGCTCCGGTCACCGGGCCGCGGAATTGGCGATCCGACGAAGAACCGTATAATCCTGTGGCCGCATAGGGATCCCCATATGAACGACATGAGCTTGAGCGCCGGCATCGAGGTCGAAGACCTGATCGGGCGTGCCACGCAGGCCCTCCTGGACCAGCAGCGTCCCGACGGCCACTGGGTCTTCGAACTCGAAGCGGATGCGACGATCCCTTCGGAATATGTGCTGCTCGTCCATTA
The DNA here is from genome assembly GCA_049692035.1 of Rhizomicrobium sp. Taxonomy (GTDB): domain Bacteria; phylum Pseudomonadota; class Alphaproteobacteria; order Micropepsales; family Micropepsaceae; genus Rhizomicrobium. The sequence continues at coordinate 6,634 of JBAVOL010000076.1, read as the reverse complement.
TCTGGCCGAGACGTCGAACCTCGAGCTCGAACGCAAGATCGGCGCTTATCTGCGCCGCATCCAGGGAGAGGATGGCGGCTGGCCGCTTTATCACGCGGGCGCCACGGATATCAGCGCCACCGTTAAAGCCTATTTCGCGCTCAAGATGATCGGCGACCCCGTTCAGGCGCCCCATATGGTGCGGGCGCGCGAAGCGATCCTCGCCCGCGGTGGTGCCGGACGAACCAACGTGTTCACGCGCATCCTTCTGGCGCTCTATGGCGAGACGTCATGGAACACGGTCCCGACCGTTCCCGTGGAACTGATCCTTGCGCCGCGCTGGTTTCCGATCCATCTGTCGAAAATGTCCTATTGGGCGCGCACGGTGATCGTGCCGCTCCTCGTGCTTGCCGTGCTGAAGCCGGTCGCGCGCAACCCGCGCGGCGTCCATGTGCCGGAACTGTTCGCCGCCGGCGTCGCTCAACCGCCAGCGCGCGCACCCCACCAGAACCGCTATTGGTATGCGTTCTTCCACGGTCTCGACGTGGTGCTCAAACGCTTCGATCCGTTCTGGCCTAGGGCATTGCGCAAGCGGGCGATCGATCGTTGCGTCGCTTTCGTTACCGAACGGCTGAACGGCGAAGACGGATTGGGCGCGATCTATCCGGCCATGGCCAACAGCGTGATGATGTTCGACGCGCTCGCTTACAAAGAAGACCATCCCGACCGCGCCATTGCGCGCAAATCGATCGAAAAGCTTCTGGTCGTCAAGGACAATGAGGCCTATTGCCAACCATGCGTCTCGCCCATCTGGGATACGGCGCTCGCCTGCCACGCGCTGCTGGAAGCGAAGGGCGAGGCCACAGAGGCACAGGTCGGACGCGGACTGGAATGGCTGAAGCCCAGGCAGGTGCTCGACGTCAAAGGCGATTGGGCGGAAGAACGGCCCGGCGTCCGCCCGGGCGGCTGGGCGTTTCAATACAACAATGCCCATTATCCCGATCTTGACGACACCGCCGTTGTCGTGATGGCGCTTGATCGCGCACGCGGCCTGAAGCAGCACACGCCGGAAGCCGATATCGCCATCGCGCGCGGCCGCGAATGGGTGGAAGGCTTGCAGAGCCGCAACGGCGGCTGGGGCGCCTTCGACGCCGACAATGCCTATTATTATCTCAACAATATTCCGTTCGCCGATCACGGCGCGCTGCTCGATCCGCCGACAGCCGATGTGAGCGCGCGCTGCATCGGCATGCTGGCGCAATTGGGCGAGCCGCTCGATTCTCCGCGCATGAAAGCGGCCCTCGCCTACATGGCCGGTGTTCAGGAAAAAGACGGCAGCTGGTTCGGCCGCTGGGGGGTCAATTACATCTACGGCACATGGTCGGCGCTCGCGGGTCTCAATGCCGCCGGTCTCGATTCAAAAGACCCCATGATCCGGCGTGCCGCCGACTGGCTGATCGCAATCCAGAACGAAGACGGCGGGTGGGGCGAGGATTGCGACAGCTACAAGCTCAGCTACAAAGGTTACGAGCCCGCGCCGTCGACGGCGTCGCAGACGGCCTGGGCGCTTCTCGCGCTGATGGCAGCCGGCGAAGTCGATCATCCGTCCGTGGCGCGCGGCATTCACTATCTGCAGCACACCCAGAGCGAAGACGGATTGTGGCCGCAAGAGCATTACACGGGCGGCGGATTCCCGCGCGTGTTCTACCTGCGCTATCACGGCTATCCGAAATTCTTCCCGCTCTGGGCCGTTGCGCGCTACCGCAATCTCAAAGCGGGCAATGCGCGCCACGTTGCCTACGGGTTGTGATGCTGCTCGCCGTCACGGGGTTGCGGCGCGAAGCGCGCATCGTCGAAAGCGACGATATGACGACGATCAGCAGCGGCGGCAATCAGCCGAGCCTGACACAGCAAATTGCCATCGCTCTGCGGGGCACTGCCCGTGGCGTCGTCAGCTTCGGCATCGCAGGCGCGCTGGCGCCCGCGCTCATGCCCGGCGATTGCGTCGTCGCGTCACATATTATCGATGGCAGCGAAATTATTGCCTGCGATGCGAAATGGCTGAAGGCAATCGTGTCGTGGCTGCCCGACGCCCATGTGGCGGCCATAGCCGGCTCGCGCACAATTTTGGCCGACGTCGACGCCAAGGCAGCGCTCCATCGCCGAACCGGCGCCGCGGCCGTCGACATGGAATCGCACATTGCCGCCCGCGCCGCGCGCGACCATGGCCTGCCTTTCGTCGCCGTGCGGACGATTTCGGACGGTGCGGACCATACGCTGCCGCCGGCGGCGCTGGTCGCACTCAAACCCGATGGACGGATCGATTTTCCGGCTCTGGCGCGCTCGCTCCTCGCGCAGCCGGCGCAGATCCCTGGCCTGATCCGTACAGCACGCGAATCGGAGCGCGCGTTCGCGGCCCTATTCCGCTGCCGCAGCCTGCTCGGCCCCAGCCTTGCGTTCCCGTATCTCGGCTAACTTGCTCTCGACATGGCGCGAGAACACGAATTGCGCCGGACGCTGCTTGTCGAGTGCTATCTCCGGCGCCATGGGAGCGTCCGTCTTCACCCCACGCAGGGCCACGACCGCCGCTTTCAGCGGATGCTTGACCATGTCGATGACCGATGTCGCCTCGAAGCCGCTATGCACCATGCAATTGGCGCATTTCTCGTAATTCCCGACGCCGTAAGAATCCCAATCGGTTTCTTCCATCAACTCCTTGAAGGTCTTGGCATAGCCTTCGCCGAGCAAATAGCAGGGCCGCTGCCAGCCGAACACGGTGCGGGTAGGATTGCCCCAAGGCGTACAATGATAGGTCTGGTTGCCTGCCAGGAAATCGAGGAACAGCACGGATTGCGTAATGGGCCACGCCTTGCCACCCTTGCCGCGCGCAAGGATTCCGCGGAACAGATTCTTGGTCTTCTGGCGGTCGAGGAAATGCTGCTGATTGGGCGCGCGCTCGTAAGCATAGCCCGGCGACACCGTCATGCCGTCGAGGCCGATCGCCTTCATCTCGTCAAAGAAGGCTGCAACGCGGGCGGGCTCGGCGTCGTTGAACAACGTGCAATTGATGCTGACGCGGAAGCCCTTCGCCTTGGCCAATTTGATCGCATCGACGGCCTTTTCGTAGGTACCGTCGAGGCAGACAGACTTGTCGTGCATCGGCTTGTCGCCGTCGAGATGAACCGACCACGTGAAGTTCGGATGCGGCCGATACTGATCGATCTTCTTGGCTAGCAACAGCGCGTTTGTGCACAGGATGACGTATTTCCTGCGTGCAATGAACCCTTCGACAATCTGTGGCAATTCGCGGTGTAGCAGCGGCTCGCCACCGGCAATCGAAACCACGGGCGCGCCGCATTCGTCGATCGCTTCCATGCATTCGTCGAAGCTGAGCCGTTGATTCAGTATTTCGTCGGGATAATCGATTTTTCCGCACCCCGCACAGGCGAGATTGCACCGGAACAGGGGCTCGAGCATCAGTACGAGCGGATAGCGTTTGCGACCCATCACGTGCTGCTTGAAGATATAGGTCCCGATACGGGCCGCTTGCTGAACTGGAATACCCACGCAATGCCTCGTCGATCCGTGCGAGCCGTATGGCCGCGCTGTTATTCCTAATACCTCAATTCGGCGGGAAGCCGGAATTCGATGTGCTCTTTTTTCCCGTCCATTTGCGAAACCTCGACGCCGCCGTTTATGCGGCGCAGCGCCTCGATGACTTCCCCGACGAGTTCCTCGGGCGCGGAGGCGCCGGCCGTGAGGCCGACTGTCTTCTTGCCCACGATCCACGACGGGTCGAGTTCGCCGGCGTCGGCGATCAGGTAGGACGGAACGCCCTCCTCGCGACCGATTTCGCGCAATCGATTGGAATTAGAGCTGTTCTTTGCGCCGACGACCAGAATAAGGTCGGCCACCTTGCACAGGTCGCGCACGGCCGATTGACGGTTCTGTGTAGCGTAACAGATGTCAGAGGTATCCGGCCCCACAATATTCGAAAACCGGCGCTTGAGCGCGGCGATGATGTTGCGCGTGTCGTCGATGCTCAGCGTCGTCTGGGTCACATAAGCGACCGGAATGTGGTCATCGAGATCGAGCGTCTCGACGTCCTCTTCTGACGACACGAGATGCACGGGTGCATCGACCTGCCCCATGGTGCCCTCGACTTCGGGATGGCCGGCATGACCGATCAGGATTAGCGCTCGCCCCTGCCCCGCATAACGCTTGCCCTGCGCATGCACTTTGGAAACGAGCGGGCAGGTCGCATCCAGGATCGGCAGGCCGCGCGATTTGGCTTCGTGGACGACGAGTTTGGGAACCCCGTGCGCGCTGAACACCGTGACGGCTCCCTCGGGAACTTCCGACAATTCGTCAACGAAACGGGCACCCTTGGCCTTCAGCGTTTCCACGACATGCCGATTGTGAACGATTTCATGTCGTACATACACCGGCGCGCCATATTTCTCGAGCGCGCGCTCGACGATGTCGATGGCCCGGATGACACCGGCACAAAAGCCCCGCGGCTGTGCGAGAATAACTTTCATCGAATTCGTTCCAATTGCCAAAAGGCCCGCTAAACCACCAATCTTACAAGTTTAACGTATAGAAACTAACGGTAGCCTTGTGCAACCACCCCACGCGATACAAAATCATGGCCCGCCCTCCGGCGCCCTGGTTAACCATGAAACCCAACGCGAGCCGCAGAGCCCCTTTTTTTCGGTCCGCCAAGGCCATTCGCCGCGCATGACGCTGAGACATCTGCAACAATAGCGCAAAAATCCTCCTCAATTGAGCCCATTCGGTCAATTTGTCGTTGAAACCGCCGCGAATGTGGTTTGCAGTGCCCGCCCACACGAACAAAGACCCGCAAACCAGTATGGATAATTCTTCCGAAACGGCCGCGAACCCGCCCGCCCCGTCACCCCGGCGTGCCCATCTTTCGGCGGCGATGACCAAAGCGGCACAAGATGTCGAAGCGACCCTCGACGCGCTTCTCCCGCGGCCGCACGGATTGCACGCGCGGGTTCATGAGGCCATGCGCTACGCGACCTTTGCGGGTGGCAAGCGCCTGCGGCCCTTCCTTGTGCTCCATTGCGCTGCGCTGTTCGGCGTGGACCAACAACATGCATTACGGGCGGCTGCGGCCATCGAAGTTGTGCACACATACTCCCTGGTCCATGACGATCTCCCCTGCATGGATGATGACGATCTACGACGTGGTCGGCCGACTGCACACAAGGCATTCGATGAAGCCACCGCCGTGCTCGCCGGCGATGCGCTCCTCACCATCGCATTCGAAATTCTGGCGGACGAAAAAACTCACCCTTCCGGCAATGTGCGCTGCCGTCTGATCGCCCATCTTGCCGAAGCCGCCGGCAGCAATGGCATGATCGGTGGGCAGATGATCGATATGGAGGCACCGACGCGGACCTTTGGTCCCGCTGACGTGATCCAGTTGCAGCGTCTCAAGACCGGCGCACTGTTCGAATATGCCTGCGAAGCGGGTGCCATTCTGGGCGAGGCGGGACCGGCCGAAGAAGAACGAATGCGCCACTACGCCCGCGACCTGGGGCTCGCCTTCCAGATCGCGGACGATCTCCTGGATGTCACAGGTACGACGGAAAAGCTTGGCAAAACGGCCGGCAAGGACGTCGAGCAGGGCAAGGCAACGCTTGTTTCCGTTTACGGCATCGAGGGCGCACGGGCCGAAGCAACGAAACTTGCCCAAAGTGCGGCGGACGTTCTTGCGGCCGATGGCGAGGCGTCCGCCCTTCTGCAGGAATTGCCCCGCTTTATCGTCGATCGGGAGTCGTGATGCCGCCGTTGCCCGCGCCTCTTCTCGACACGATCGAACTGCCGAGCGATTTGCAGCGTCTCCCGAAGATCCCTGTGACGATCTCCGAAAAAATGGGTTTCCTGTGTCGGCCTGCTCGTAGGCAGATTCGGCGCCCACGTGTTGCAATTCCTGGCGAATAAAGGCCTGCCACACGCGGTCTTGAAATCCGTAGCCTGGCGCTTTCCGAGTTGTTCCAGGATCGCGGCGATCAGGCGAAGCAATATGCTGCCGCGAGCCTCGATGCGCAGAGCATCGCCAACGCGGTTTCCGCGCATATTAACAAAAAAACCGTAACTACACGTGAGGTTTTGCCTCGTCGAAAAGCGGCAATTTCTGCCGATGTGTCGGCAAAAATTGCCGGATTGGGCAAATCTTGCCGGCTGCTATTTGAATTCGGCAAGAATTCGCTAGGAAAATTCTTCCTGCAAACATCTCGACAACTATTGCTAACGATTCTGAACGTTTTCCGGCATGCGGATTGCCAATTGTCTGTTGGGGCAAAACGCCCTCAGTGCAAAACGCTCAAAGTACGAACCAGAATGGAGGCATAAATGCTTAGCATCAACACTAACAACAACGCGATGACCGCGTTGGAATACCTCAATCAGACGCAGGGCCAGTTGGCGCAAACCGAAAACGCGATCAGCACGGGCGAGACCGTGTCATCCGCGAAGGACAATGGCGCCGTCTTCGCTATCGCGCAGAACATGCGCGGTGACGTTGCCGGCTATACCGCAGTCGGCGAGAGCCTCAGCAACGGCACCTCGACAATCGACGTGGCCATGTCGGCCGGCCAGTCGATCTCCGACCTGTTGATCCAGA
>JBAVOL010000075.1:0-4651 GCA_049692035.1 Rhizomicrobium sp. | reverse complement strand
TCTGGATCAACAGGTCGGAGATCGACTGGCCGGCCGACATGGCCACGTCGATTGTCGAGGTGCCGTTGCTGAGGCTCTCGCCGACTGCGGTATAGCCGGCAACGTCACCGCGCATGTTCTGCGCGATGGCGAAGACGGCGCCATTGTCCTTCGCGGATGACACGGTCTCGCCCGTGCTGATCGCGTTTTCGGTTGCGGCCAACTGGCCCTGTGTCTGGTTAAGGTATTCCAACGCAGTCATCGCGTTGTTGTTGGTGTTGATGCTAAGCATGTACGCCTCCGTTCTGGCTCGTGTCGACGAGCTTTTTGCTCAAGGGGCGTTTTGCCCCGTCGTGCCAAACGCAACAGGCGTGCCGCAATTCATTCACGGATTGCTAACGATCAATTTCGGGGGGCGGATTGAGACCGGCCAAGGGCCGGCAATGTATCGTTTACGTTTTTGCAGGGTACAAATTGCCGGTGCTGGGAAGAATTTGCCGCGTCGTGGGGCAGAACTTGCCGGCTTGCATAAAGGTTAAGACGACGAAGGGGCCGTCCCTTCGTCGTCTTTTTTCAGTTTACCAGTTTGACCAGGCCATCTAGTGGAACAGCGACAGGATGGTCTGCGGCGCCTGGTTGGCGATGGACAAAGCCTGTACGCCGAGTTGCTGCTTGGTCTGCAGCGCGGTCAGCTGGGCGCTCTCGGTCGCCATGTTGGCATCGACCAGGTTTCCGATACCGGCCGTCAGCGTGTCGGACAGGTTCATCACAAAGGTCGACTGGATCGAAAACTTCGCCGAGCCGCTACCGAGTTTGGCCAGAGCCGAGTCGACATTGGTGAGAGAGTTTTCGACGGCAGAAATCATCGCCGACGCGTTGGCCTGGGTCGAGATCGAACTGGTCGAGGTGATGGTGACGATCGGACCGCTCAGACTCATGTTTTCGGCAGCGACCGTGATGCGATGCTGGCCGTCGGCCGACGCAAGCGCCGTGATCTGATTGGTCGTGCCGTCGATCAAATTGACGCCGTTGAACTGGGCGTTCTGAACCACCGTGGTGATTTGCTGCATCAGGGCTTGAAAGCTTGCATTCAGCGCCTGACGGCTCGTTGTGTCGAGCGACTGATCGGATGCCGACAGCGCCTGTTGTTTCATCTGGATCAAGAGGTCGGAGATCGACTGACCGGCCGACAAGGCCACGTCGACTGTCGAAGAGCCGTTGTTGAGGCTCTCGCCGACTGCGGTATAGCCGGCAACGTCGCCGCGCATGTTCTGCGCGATTGCGTAGACGGCGCCATTGTCCTTCGCGGATGACACGGTCTCGCCGGTGCTGATCGCAGTTTCGGTTGCGGCCAACTGGCCCTGTGTCTGGTTAAGATATTCCAACGCGGTCATCGCGTTGTTGTTCGTATTGACGCTCAGCATGATTGTTTCTCCATCCCAGTTTGCTGCTTCAGGCGGTGTTCTGCTGCGCTCAGCGGAAGCACGCTGCTCCGCGCCCTATCGCGCAATCTCCATGCCAGCGCCCCGTGGTGGCATCTTTGTATAACATGTTGTTTCTATTGGAGATTAATTGGTGAAGAAACGACCAATCAGGGTATTTTTTGCCGGTCGGCATAACTGCCCCGGGAAGGATCGGCAGCCAAATGAAAACGCCGGTCCCTGCATCAAGGAACCGGCGTTCAAGTCGGCGACGACGGGAATTGCGGCGCGCGTCAGGCGGCGTCTTGCAATCCCTGCATGATCGTGCGGTTGATTTCGATCAACGGATCGACCGGCGCACCTTCGCGCATCACGCTCTTGGAATATTTGGTGATCCACAGCGACAGTGAAACGATTTGCGCGCGGACCCCCTTCGGCAACCGGTTGCGGTCGTCGAGGCAATCGGATGCCAGCGAGCGCCAGATCCTGCGATTCCAATCGAGCACTTCCGCGAGCGGTCCGCCCTTGGTACCGTTCTTGCGCACATCCATCAACGCACCGGTGACCTGGCCGAACAGCCGGTACTCCGTTGCGCGCGGATCTTCAGTAATGCGTTGCGTGCTTTGGTACGCTTTGATCGTCATAATTGAGACGCTCCTGTTCGAATTCGAAAAGCTTTTTGCAAAGCATGAGGGCCTTGTAGTAGTTGCCGCTCATGACATCCCGGCTGATCTCGACGCATTGCGCCAAGGTCATCTGGTTGCGTATTGCGCCCATGAACTCGGTCATCCGCAACGCAAAGTCGTTATAATAGTCCTCGTTCGGTTCAAGGTACATCATCATGATCGGAAAATAGATGCGGCGTGCCGGCGTCGTCGCCTGGTCCGGCTGCATGATGTCTTTCTCGCGCAACACGCAAGCCTTGTTCTGGATGATGAGACTGGTGCGCTTGTCGCCATTCGCCAGCACCGCGCCGTTCAGCACGAACTTTTCCCCCGGCTTCAGGGACAGCTTGAGCGGCATCGTCAAACTCCTCGGTCCGACGGGACTGCGGCGGACACTCCCGCCGGCGACCTCCCCGCCTTCGCAACGCACGGTAAGGCCCACTTCTTAACAATCTGCTTTCAACGATCAATTTCGCCTTCACGGAAGATTAAGCCTGTTCCGCGTTTGATAGGAGTTACATCGAGGGAGTTCGAAAGATCATGGCCCAAATGGCGGTTGCGCCGAGACTGGATTGCCTTGCCGGGATCGGAGCGCAGGAAACTGCCCTTGCGCGTTTCGAAAATGAGGACGGCATCCTCGATCTTGCACATCAGCGGCGCGCGTCGAACGGCATTCTCCGGCGGGCGATCAAGGCCTGGCGATCGGGCGATTTTGCGCGCGCGGGCCGTCTGGCGCTCGAAGCAACGAAGGCCGACGACACCAACGCGCAAGCCTATCATGTACTCGCGATGGCGCTCGAACGGATGGGCCATCTGCACAAGGCGCTGGTTACCTACGAACGCGCCTTTGATCTCGACCCCGACGATCCCGATCTGTTGATCAATCTCGGTCTCACGGCCTGGAGCCTCAAGATGACCGACGGCGCCGCTAACATGTTCCGCCGGTTCATTGAAGTCCGTCCCGATTCGCCGCTCGGCTACAACAATCTCGGAACGATTCTCTGCGGACTCGGCCACGCGAGCGCCGCGATCGAGACGCTGCGCGCCGCGATCTATCGCATGCCGGCAGAAGCGGTGCTGTGGAACTCGATCGCGACCGTGCTCGCCGAAACCGGCCGCGCCGACGAGAGCATCGTGTTTTACGAAGAAGCGATCCGCTTGAACCCGCAATTCGCGCGGCCCTGGCACAATCTGGGCTTCGCCTATTCCCATCTCGGCCGTCTTGACGAGGCGCTCGCAGCCTATGACAACGCGCTCGCCCGCGCGGTCGATCCCACCGAAGTGATGGAAGGACGCCATTCGCGCGGCGTCTGTCTGATCGGCATGGGGCAACTTGAAGAAGGGTTTCGCGAATACGAGATCCGCAACACGGAGCGCTTCCGCTCCTATGTGCACCATATGCTCAGGGCACCGCGCTGGAACGGCGAAGCGCTGCACGGCAAGCGCCTTCTGGTCGTGGGTGAACAGGGGGTGGGCGACGAATTCATGTTCGCGAATATTCTGCCCGATCTCGTGGAAGCCGTGGGCCCCGCCGGACGCCTGCAGATCGCAGTCGATCCGCGGCTGGTCGGTCTTTTCGCGCGCTCGTTCCCAGAGGCTCAAATCGGCGCGTATGACGACCGCAAGCTGATCGGACCCGACGGCACGCACGAAATCCGCTTCGTTCCCTGGGCGGTGGAGAATGGCGAGCCCGACTTCTTCGCGCCGATGGGAACGCCGCTGCAATTCCTGCGCAAAAGGCTCGAGGATTTTCCGGGCCGGCCTTTCATCATTCCCGATCCGGCGCGTGTCGCGCAGTTCCGTCAAAGGCTGCAGGCCCAAGGCGATGGCCCGTTTGTCGGCATTTGCTGGCGTTCGATGATGCCCGACGTCAAGCGCAAGAAATATTTCAGCGCGCTCGATGCCTGGGGCCCGATCCTGCAAACGCAAGGCGCGCGTTTCGTCAACGTCCAATATGGCGATTGCCGCGACGAACTCATTCAGGCGCGCGCGCTGCATGGCGTTGACATTGCCGGCTTCGACGATCTCGACCTCAAGAACGACGTCGACGGGGCGGTGGCGCTGTCCGCCGCACTCGATCTGGTGGTGTCGGCGCCGACGGCGGCGGCCGCAGCGGCGGCGAGCGTCGGCACCGAAGTGTGGTTCCTCACCGCCGGGCGCACCTGGCCGCAACTCGGCACCGACCGCTATCCCTGGTATGCGAACACGCGCGTGCTTAGCCCGGAGAAGTTCGGCGACTGGAGCGCCTTGATGCCGCAAGTCGGCGCGCGGCTAGCCACATTCGTCGAGGCGCGAGGCTGATCGACGAACTTCGCCGTCGTGGCGACCGCCACGGCTGGCGTCGGGCCTTGCGCCCATGGTGACAGGGATCATGGTCTACAGCTTTGACAACACCGTCGATGACCTTAGGGTGGGGTCTGCATCATTACGAAATACCGTAATTGGGAGAGAACACACCATGAGCGATGCAACAGCAGGGCTTCCAAGCCCTGACACGCTGGCCGGAAAGGCCTGGCAATATGCCGATTTCATCACGGGCATGACAATAAGGGCCAAGCAGCCCGGCTTCACGCGGGCAGCCTGGGA